>NZ_HE978566.1:0-7231 GCF_000311825.1 Peptoniphilus grossensis ph5
AAAATTTGTAGATAAAATTTTTAAATGTTGCATATGCAACAGAAAGTTATTAATTTTTATATTAGAATTATTTTAGAAGTTAGAACTTACAAATTTAAAAGGTGGGATAATTATGAGTATGTTTTGTTTTCAATGTCAAGAGACTTTTAAAAATTCTGGCTGCCTAAAAAGAGGTGTCTGCGGAAAGACAAGTGAAGTTGCAAATTTGCAAGATTTTTTGATTTGGATTTCTAAGGGACTTTCTGAAATTGCAGTAAAAAGTGGAAGGGAAAATAAAGAAGTTGTGGACAGAGTTATTTTAAATCTATTTACAACTATTACAAATGCAAATTTTGATGATGAGCAAATTAAAGATAGAATTGTAGAGACTGTTGATCTGATGAATTCTATGAGAGAAGATAAAAATTATAGCCATGCTGCAAAGTGGTCATCAAAGGATTTTTCTGAAATAGAGGAAAAAATAAGTTCAGGCGAAGTTTCTATTTTAGCTGAAGAAAATGAAGATGTAAGAAGTTTAAAGGAGCTAATAACTTATGGACTAAAGGGCATGGCTGCTTATGCGAGACATGCAAAAGTTTTGGGCTATGAAAGTGAGAAGGTAAATAATTTTATCTTAACTACAATGGCTGAACTTTTAAGAGAAAAGAGCCTAGAGGACTTAGTTGCACTTACTCTTGAAACTGGTTCTATGGGATATCTTGCTATGGCGACACTTGATAAGGCGAACACAAAGACTTATGGCAATCCAGAAATAAGTAATGTAAATATTGGCACGAGAAATAAGCCTGGAATTTTAGTTTCTGGTCACGACTTAAAGGATTTTGAAATGCTACTTGAACAAGCTAAGGATTCTGGCGTGGATATTTACACTCACTCAGAAATGCTTCCTGCAAATTATTATCCAAGCTTTAAAAAATATGAAAACTTTGTGGGAAACTATGGCAACGCCTGGTGGAAGCAAAGAGATGAGTTTGAAGCCTTTAATGGACCAATACTAATGACCACAAATTGCATAGTGCCTCCAAAGGATTCCTATAAAGACAAATTATTTACAACTGGTGCTGCAGGATACCCTGGCTGCAAGTATATAGAAGAAGATGAAAAGGGTCACAAGGATTTTTCAGAAATAATTGAACTTGCAAAGACTTGCAAGGCTCCAGAAGAAATTGAAAAGGGAAGTATAGTTGGTGGTTTTGCTCACAGTCAAGTCATGGAACTTGCCGACAAGGTTATTGAAGCTGTAAAAAAGGGCGACATCACAAAATTTATTGTCATGGCTGGCTGCGATGGAAGAATGGCTGACAGAGAGTATTACACAGAATTTGCTAAGAAGCTTCCAAAGTCTACAGTGATTTTGACAGCAGGTTGTGCAAAATATAGGTACAACAAATTAAATCTAGGGGACATAAATGGTATACCAAGAGTTCTAGATGCAGGTCAATGTAATGATTCTTATTCACTAATTCAAATTGCCCTTGCCCTAGTTGATGCTTTTGGAGTGGAATCTGTCAACGATCTTCCGCTTGTGTACAATATTGCATGGTATGAACAAAAAGCTGTTATAGTTTTACTTGCATTACTTTCACTTGGTGTAAAAAATATTCACCTTGGTCCAAGTCTCCCAGCTTTCTTATCTCCTAATGTTACAGATGTTTTAGTAGAGAAATTTAATATTGCTGGCATTACAAATGTTGAAGATGATATAAAAAATTTAATAATTTAATAAAAAGTCTTGACTTTTATTTTTCTTAATCTTATAATAAAAAACAATTAATAAATAAACTTTTTGAGAAGAAGAGTAACTTAAAATTTTGAGCAAAGAGAGCTTCGTTTTGGTGAAAGAAGTGGATAAGTTTTATGTGAACATGGCCTTCTCTAGGAAATATCGATATTAGGTATTTACGGGTCTTCCCGTTATAGAAGTAGAGTATGATAGTACTTGAAGAGGTCACTTTCGTGAGGAAGTGATAAATTAAGGTGGTAACACGAGCTTTCGTCCTTAGGGATGAAGGCTCTTTTTTGTTTTAGTGGAGGAAAAATGATAGAAGTAAAAAACTTAGTTAAGGATTTTAAAAGTGAGGATGGAACTTTTAGAGCCCTAGATGACCTTTCTTTCAAAGTAAATAGGGGAGAAATTTATGGCGTAATTGGCCTTTCTGGAGCTGGCAAGTCAACTCTTGTCAGGTGCATCAATAGACTAGAAGAGCCATCTGGTGGAGAAATTTTAATTGACGGCAAGTCCATTATTAATTTAAATGAAAAGGAACTTAGAGCTGCGAGAAAGGATATTGGAATGATCTTTCAATATTTTAATCTCTTTATGCAAAAGACAGTGGCAGAAAATATTGCCTTTCCTTTAGAAATTTCTGGAGTAAGTAAAAGCGACATTGATAAGAGAGTTGATGAGCTACTTAATTTTATAGATTTAAAGGAAAAGAAAAATTCTTATCCATCTGAATTATCTGGTGGACAAAAGCAAAGAGTAGCCATAGCAAGAGCCATTGCCACAAATCCCTCAATTCTTCTTTCAGATGAAGGGACTTCAGCCCTAGACCCGGCAAATACTAAATCTGTTTTAAATCTTTTGAGGAAAATTGTAAAAGAATACAACATGACAATAATTATGATTACTCACCAAATGGAAGTGGCAAAGGAAATTTGTGACAGAATTGCTGTAATGCAGGCTGGAAAAATCATCGAAGAAAATGAAACAAAGGAACTTTTCAAAAATCCAAAAACTTCTGTGACAAGGTCCTTTATAAAGAACTTGGAAGATGAAGTTGAAGAAGGTTATTTAAATGGAGCCGACTACAAGGGCGATGTCTTGAGACTATCCTATGCCGACGACAATTATGACAAGCCAATTCTTTCCCACTGTGTCAAGAAATTTGATGTTGATGTATCCATTCTTTCAGGAAATATTAACAAATTAAATATTTCAAGCGTTGGCTATCTTACAGTTGAGATTCTTGGCAAGGAAGAAGAGAGAAAAAAGGCAATTGAATTTTTAAAAGAAAACAATGTAAATGTGGAGGTGCTTTAAATGGAAAGAATAATAGATATAGTTTTACCAGCAATTCCAGAGACTCTAGTTATGGTTTTGGCATCAACAATTATTGCCCTCTTAATAGGTCTTCCCCTGGGAATAGTTTTGACTAACACAAGGCCAGGCGGTCTTAATGAGTCCGCAAAAGTCTATTCCATACTTGATGGAATAATAAATGTTTTGAGGTCCTTTCCCTTTGTAATCCTCATGATAGTTGTATTTCCACTTTCAAGATTGATTGTGGGCAAGTCCTATGGGACAGCGGCAATGATAATTCCCCTTTCGCTTTCAGCTGCCCCCTTTGTTGCAAGGCTAATGGAAGGATATTTTATTCAAGTGGATCAAGGAATAATTGAAGCAGCAAAATCCATGGGCTCAACTAATAAAGAAATTATCTTTAAAGTTTTAATCCCAGAGGCAATGCCTATGCTTGTCAGTGGAATAACTATGACACTTATTAATGTAATTGGTTATTCTGCTATGGCTGGTGTCATGGGTGGCGGCGGACTAGGAGATGTGGCCAACAGGTATGGCTACCAAAGAAATGAACCGCTAATACTTTGGTCAGCAGTAATAGTAATTATAATTCTTGTGCAAATTGTACAATTTATTGGAAATAAAATCGCAGAAAATATTGACAAAAGATAGGTATTATTTCTAAGTTTCTTAGAATTAATATAAATAAAAAAATTTAGGAGGAAAAAAATGAAGAAGAAAATTATTTTGGCACTTTCACTAGTGCTAGCTCTAACACTAACAGCTTGTGGTGGAGGAAAGAAGGAAGAAGCAAAGGCAGAAGGAAATAAGGCTGCAGCAGAAGTTAAGGATGGCGACAACAAAATTGTAATTGGCGTGTCACCTACACCTCATGGCGAAATCGTTGAAGGCCTAAAGGATGAATTTGACAAGGCAGGACTTGATGTTGAAGTTGTAAATTTTGATGATTACATTCAACCAAACTTGCAACTAGAAGCAAAGGATCTTGACGCAAACTACTTCCAACACAAACCATATCTTGACAGTTTTGTAGAAGAAAGAGGAATTAAAGATCTTGATGTACTTGGATATGTTCACATTGAACCAATGGCTTTATACTCTGAAAAATACAAATCAGTTGATGAAATTGAAGATGGAGCAGAAATTATTATTCCTAACGACCCAAGTAACGGAGCAAGAGCCTTAATACTTCTTGAAGATGCAGGTCTTATTAAGTTAAAGGACAAGACAAACCTAAATTCAACAGAAAAAGATATTGCAGAAAATCCAAAGAATTTAAAATTCACAGCAATGGATGCACCATCAATTGCCCAAGTTTATAAGGATGCAGGTGCTGCAGTTATAAATGCAAACTTTGCCATTGGACAAGGACTTGACCCAACTAAGGATTCAATTTTCTTAGAATCAAAGGATTCACCTTACGCAAACTTAATTGCCATTAGAAAAGAAGATGCTGATAAAGAAAAATTCAAAAAATTCATTGAAATTTTAAATTCTGACCCAGCTAAAAAATTAATAGAAGAAAAATTCAAGAGCGCAGTAATACCTGCCTTTGGAAAATAAGATTAAGAGGCTCTGAGGAGTCTCTTTTTTTTGAAGATAAAGTAATTAGAGAAAAATTTCTCCTAAATTTTTCAAAAAATATTAAATATTTCAAAAAGCTTTGATAATAAAATCATCAATTTTTCACATAATCACACTAATATAAATATAACAAAATTGTTAGGAGGAAAATTATGGATAATAATAGACGAGAAAATAAAAATTCAGGCGGGGGAAAAATTATTGTAGTAATTGCCCTAGTCTTTTCACTAATTGGCGGAATAATTGGCTCAGCAATCACAACTTATAAGTTGCTGCCACAAGAGAGCTCAAGTACTTCCAATGAAGACAAGTCAAATATAACAATTTCTGCCAAGGACAATATGACTGTTGCCTCAGCTGTTGCAAAAAAATCAATGTCATCAGTTGTTGGAATTACAACTAAGGGAGTGCAACAATCCTTCTTTGGTCAAGTGGAAGTCCAAGGCGTTGGTTCTGGCGTAATAGTGGATCCCAAGGGCTACATTCTTACCAATGCCCATGTTGTAAAATTAAACAACAAGGTTGTGGAAGATGTAACAGTTAGACTCAATAACGAAGAGGACATCCAGGGAAAAACTATTTGGGCAGACGAAAATGTTGACCTTGCCATTGTAAAAATAAATACCAAGGAAAAATTAAATGTAGCGACACTGGGAGACTCCGATGCACTTTCCATAGGTGACGCAGCAATTGCAATTGGAAATCCAATTTCACTACAATTTTCACAAACTGTAACTCAAGGAATTATATCTGGACTGGACAGGTATGTTGGGGCAGTAAGCGGCGGAGGATATATGACTGGACTTATCCAAACTGACGCATCAATTAACGGGGGAAATTCTGGCGGACCACTTTTAAATGCAGAGGGTGAAGTCATTGGCATCAACACTGTAAAGGTTCAATCTGCTGAGGGACTTGGATTTTCCATTCCAATTAATTTTATAAAGCCAATTGTAAAGCAAGTAATTGAGACAGGAAGCTACAAGGAAATTTCCATGGGCATGCTGACAATGAATTTAAATGTAGCAGCCCAAGTCTTTAACGGCAAGACTGAAGTCGACAAGGGAATCTTTGTCTACAAGGTTTATGAAGGATCACCTGCAGCAGAAGCAGGTCTTGTTGCAGGAGATATTATAACAAAAATTGGCAAGGACGAAGTTTCAGACAACAACGCTCTTAAGTCAATTCTTTACAAATATCAAGAAGGGGACAGCGCTGAAGTGTCCTATGTAAGAAAGGGCAAGGAAGCAAAAACTGAAGTTAAGTTTTCTGATTACTCAATAGAAAGGGACAAGGAAGCCCAAAAGGATATAAGGGCTCAAGAAGAAGCGAGAGCTAGGGAATATCAAAAGAGACAAGAAGAACAGCAAGATATATTTAACAGATTTAGACAAGAATTTGAAAATGGATTTTAAATTTAAAAAAGTGACACCTCTTGGTGCCACTTTATTTTTTTGCAATTTTTTCTAATTTTTCGGCATTAATTGATTCAAAATATTCTTCCAAAAGCTCAACAAATCTCTTTGTGTACTTTGTGATGTAGCGGTTTTTATTTTTTATGGCGTAGATGCCAAGACTTACAGGTTTGTTTTTTACATAGAGAGGAAAAATATTTATGTCATCTCCAAATTCCTCCATCCATCTTTTTATATTCATTTGGGAAATAAAAACTGCGGCAAGGGCCTTGTTGCAAATAGCAAGGGCAATTCTAGAATAAGCTGTCTCGATGTAGTCAATAGGTCTAACACCTGCACTTTTAAAGCTTTGATTTATTAGACTTCTTATTCTGTTATCCTGAGTGTAAAGGAGGAAGGGAACTTTTTCGAAATCCCTTAAGTCAATTTTTTCAAGAGACTTTTCCTTTAAGGCTTCAAGGTCATCAACATATTTTTCCAAAAGTCTGTCGCTTACGCAGAGGTATAATTTTTCATCAAAGAGGAGGCGAGACTTTAGGTTTTCATTTTTATAATTCTCGTCAATGCTAATGGCTATGTCAAGTTTGTTTTCCAGGCACATATCTTCCAGTTCATTAGACTGCTTTTCGTAAAGGACTAGTCCAACTTGAGGAAACTCCTCTGTAAATTTTTCAATAATTGATGGAATAAAAATGTCCGCCCTGGGAGAAGATGCACCAACTATTAGCTTGCCCCTGTCCTCGCTTTCCATGTCGCGAATTTTATTTATCATGTCAGATTCAGCTGTTAAAAGTTTTTCTGCATACTTCAAATACTCTTCTCCAATGGGAGTGAGCATTAGCTTAGGTTTTCTGAAAAATAATTTTGTGCCGTAGTAGTCTTCCAGTCTTTTTATGTGATTAGATAGAGTTTGTTGAGATATATAAAGTTTTTCGCCAGTTTCATTCATATTAAGTGTCTTGGCAAGCTCTGTGAAATAATAAATACTTTCGAAATTCATAAGTCCTCCTATCAAAAATATTTTGTCATCAATACAAATAATTCTTAATTTATTTTGTAATAATTTTATTATATACTATGTAGAAGATAATTGTGAAATATTTTATTAAGAATCCCTTATAGTTTACCAGCTTTTTTCCTTAATATCACAATTACCGGAATCCCCTTGCACCCACCTCCTTGGGTGCAA
>NZ_HE978566.1:8543-20957 GCF_000311825.1 Peptoniphilus grossensis ph5
GGTTTTTTTGCGAGGAATTAAAGATTTTTATTGGGAGAATAAAATTAAAATTTATTTTGGAAAAAATAAAGGGAATTCTTTAGTTGAAAAAGCAAATTAAAAATTTTTTTGAAAAACCAAAGCTAATATTTGTTGAGAAAACAAATTAAAAATTTTTTTTGAAAAATCAAAGTTAATTTTTTATTGGAAATTCAAAGAAAACTTTATTGGAAGATCAAAATTAAATTTTAAATAAATTCTCATAATATAAAATTGATAAATTTTATCAAAAACCCTTTACAAATAAAAAATTCTATAATATAATAAGGACAGTTAATGATAGAAATTGTCATTTAACGAATGATTTTGGGACACCCCATAACTCCTAAGATTAATAATAAAATTATACCAATCTTCACTCTGAAAAGAGAAACTAAGGCTGCTTCGGCAGTCTTTTTTACTTTAATAAATATCTTATGAATTTATAAAAGGAAAATTAAAATATTTTATTTTTCATAAATTTAATTTGAGAAAAATTTTATAATCCCACAAAAAAGTGTTAATATTATTTATAGAAAAAATGGAGGATAAAATGAGAACAATATCTATAATAGGTTTAGGAAATGTTGGTGCAACTGTAGCCCACACAATTGTTGAAAGATCTCTTTGCGACAGACTTTTTTTATTTGACAAAAAGGAAGGACTTGCTGAAGCAGAGGTAAGCGACTTATCTGATGGCTATGTAAATAGAAATGGACACATAAATATTTTTGCAGGAGAACTAAAAAATTTAGATGAGTCAGACATAATTGTCTTTGCTCCAGGAGACATTACAATTTTGCAAAAAAACAATGACAGAATGTTGGAGTTTAAATACACAAAGACTTGCGCTGAAGAGTGGGGCAAAAAAATTAAAGAATCCAAGTTTAAGGGCATCATAGTAAGCATTACAAACCCTTGCGATGTAATAGCAGATTATTTGCAAAAACTTACTGGCATACCAAAGGAAAGAGTCATTGGAACGGGAACAATTTTAGATTCAGCAAGGATGAAAAATGCCCTTGCAAGAAAATTAAACATGGATCCAAACTCTGTTGACGGCTATGTAATTGCAGAACACGGCAATAGCCAATTCGTTGCCTGGTCACAAGTTTCCATAGCAACAAAACCAATTTATGAAATTTTGGACAGGGAAGAGTGCAAAAAAATCGAAGAAGAGACAAAGATTAGGGCCTTTGAAACTATAAAGGCTAAGGGCTACACATCCTACGGAATTGCAAACTCAACTGCCCTAGTAATTGAAGCAATTTTCCAAGATTCAAAGACAATTTTGCCAGTTTCATCTTATTCAGAAAAGGACGGATGCTACATTGGTCATCCAGCTCTCGTTGGTAGAGATGGTATTCTTGACCATTATGACTTAGTTTTAGATGAAGAAGAAAGAGAAAAGTGGAATAAGTCTGTCAAGACAATAAAAAATACCTTGCCAATAAAATAAAATTTATAAAAAGTCCTTAGGGGCTTTTTATTTTTGCCTAAATATAAAAAGGTTCCTGAATTTACAAAAAATTTTCCAAAAATTTACAAAATATTATATAATTGTCTACTAGAAGGTGATATTTATGTTCAATAAAGAAAAAAATTTGGAGTCCAGAGGCTTTAATTCTATAGATTTTATCAGTCAAATTTTATTTGCTATCCTATTAACTTTTGCCATGTTGCTTTTGGCACCGAGTGACGCACCCTTTATGGAGAAAATCACGAGAAGCCCCCTAGTTTTACTTTTAAATTTTATTCCAATTTTTCTTACGGGAATTTTATTTCAGGGAATTTTTGGCAGGAGAAGATTTGCCCTTATACTTAACTCCTTATTTTATTTAATATTTTTTACAGTCCACAGGACTAAGGTAATTTATAGGAATGCACCCTTTAGAGTTTCAGACCTTGCCCTATCCTTTGAGGCACTTAAAATGTCCCAGAACTCTTACAAGCCGGACTCTACTTCTATAATAATTTTTATAGTGAGCCTTATTATTTTAATTTTTCTTTCAAGATTTTTTAAGAGCGAAAAATTAAGAGTAAGGGACAGGTTAATGGGAATTCTTTCTATTATTATTTCCTCACTACTTTTATTTAATTTTGTTTACTCAAAGGACAAAATTTATAACAGTCTTCCTCTTAATGGAAATGTATTTAACCTAATAGACCACTTTAATTCCAAGGGATTTAACTACACTTTTTTATTTAACTTAAAAAAATCTTTTGTAAGACCACCAGAAGGCTACGACAAGAAGGAAATGGAAAAACGTGAAAGAGTTGACCACGGCGAAGATATTTCTGTAATAAAATATAATCCAAGACCTAACATTATTTGGATAATGGGAGAGGCCTTTACAGACTTATCTCAAGATGAACATTTTTCTTTTGCGCCTGGCAATGATCCAAATGAAAATTTTAAAAAATTACAAAAAAATTCCATCATGCATGGAAGAATTGTAACGCCATCCTTTGGTGGAGGAACGGGAGACACAGAATTTGATGCCTTAACTGGAGCCTTAACTATTGACTGTGCGCCTGATGAAAGTTTTGCCTTTAATGCAATTAAAAGAGATGTGTCATCTTTGCCAAGTCTATTTAATACTATTGGTTATAAGACTATGGCATTTCACCCAGGCTTTGCTTGGTTCTATGGAAGACAAGATGTCTATCCAAAACTGGGCTTTCAAGATAATTATTTCCTAGAAAATATTGACCAGCCTGAAATGAAGGGCGGCTATGTTTCTGAAAGACAGTTTTCAGAAATTTTTAGAAATAGATTTTTAGAAGCCCTAAAAAATTCCGATGAGCCAATTTTTTCTTATGGTCTTGACATTCAAAACCATGGCCCATATTTTTATGATAAATATGGAAAAAATTTACCTTATCAATGTACAGTTTCCCTATCAGAAGAGGCTGCAAATAATTTTGGCTCCTACTTTTTGGGAATAAAGGACATGGACATAATGCTTGGTGAAGTTTACGACATGATTATGTCACTAGATGAGCCAACTATTATGGTCTTTTATGGCGACCATCTTCCTGGTCTTGGAAATGATCCCAGTGCCTTTGATGAAATTGGAATAAAATTGTCTCACGACGATTTGGAAAAGGAAATTGAATTTTACTCAACTCCTTATGTAATTCTTGCCAATGAAAGTGGAAGGGCATTTTTAAATAGAGAAAATGTTGAAATCCAAGATGGCAATGCAGTTTCTGCCAACTATCTTGCTTCAATGGTTCTTGACATGTTAAATTACAATAAAGTTGATAATTTCTTTATCTATAACTCTGAGCTTAGGAAAAAACTTCCAATTATTTCAAGAAATTTTGTCTTTGACGGAGTCAACACTTATCCAAGAAATGAAGTCAAGGGCGAAGTTAAGGAAGCTTACGAAGATTACAAGAAGTACGAGTATTACAGAATAAATGAGTAGGTGAATTATGGATATATTAAAAATAGTTGAAGAGATTTCTTTAGACCTAGATGAGCTCAGAAAATTTATATACGAAAATCCAGAGCTAGGCTTTGAAGAATATAAGTCTTCCAAGGCTCATAGGGACCTATTAAAAAAACACGGCTTTGAAATTGAATGCCCCTACATGGATTGCGAAACCTCCTTTAAGGCAGTTTACGATTCAAAAAAAGAGGGAAGGACAATTTCTTACTTGTCAGAATACGATGCACTGCCAGGCATGGGTCACGGCTGCGGCCACAATATTTTAGGAGCAACGGCAACTGGTGCAGGTATAGTCCTTTCCAAATTAATAGATGATATTGGGGGACGAGTAATAGTTTTTGGAACCGCTGCAGAAGAAATTGGCGGCACAAAAATTGAAATTGCAAACTCTCATGAACTAGATGATGTGGATGTTGCCATTGAAATGCACCCAGCCTCTTATAATGCCCTTACTCCAAATTCCCTTGCCCTTGCCACGAGAAGGTTTGAATTTTTTGGTAAAACATCTCACGCAGCAGATGCACCAGAAAAGGGGATTAATGCTCTTGATGCGCAAATAGTTTTATTTTCTGCCATAAACGCCCTAAGACAAGAGACTAAGGATGGGGCGAGGATCCACGGCATAATAAAGGATGGCGGAAAGGCGGCAAATATTATTCCCGATTACACTGATTCAAGATTTTACGCAAGAAGTCCAGAGAAAAAAGATCTCTTAGAAATTTTAGAAAAATTAGAAAATTGTGCAAGGGGAGCAGCTCTTGCCACAGGTTGCCAGCTTAAGATTTCCGAATATGAAAAGGGAAATGACAATACAGTGAGAAACCTTGCCTTCAACGAAGTTTTAAGAGAAAAAATGGAAAAATATCTTGACGAAGAGATAAGGGATGAAGAGTTAAACAAGGGCTCAACAGATGCAGGAAACTTTTCACACGAAATCCCAACTCTTCACGGCTATTTTAAAATTGCAGATGAAGGCGTAAGTGGACACACAGTAGAGCTAAGAGATGCAACTATGACAGACTATGCCTTTAGCCAAATGAAAAAAGTCATTGCAGCCATAGTTGAAGTTGGCATAGAAATTTTACAAAATGACGAAATTTATGAAAAAATAATGAAAGAGTTCAAAGAAAGCATTAAAAGTGGAAAAATTATCCCTCACAATGAATTAAATAAGGATTAACTATTAAAAAACACTTCTGTTCTTGGTATAATGTAAAGAATAGAGGTGTTTTTTTGAAAACTGAAATTATAAAATTTAAAGGAAATGCAAAGGATAAAATTTATCTCAAAAAAATCAGCGACACTTTAAGAGAAGGAGGTCTTGTTGTCCTTCCAACAGAAACAGTTTATGGACTTGGTGGCAATGGACTTAATAAGAGAGCTTGCAAAAAAATATACGAAGCCAAGGGCAGACCTAGCGACAATCCACTAATACTTCATATAGCAGAAAATTCACAGCTAGAACCTTTAGTTGCAGAAATTCCAGATGTGGCAAAAAAATGTATGGAAAAGTTTTGGCCAGGACCTCTCACTATTATTTTTAAGAGATCTGATCTTATTCCAGACGAAGCTACAGGTGGACTTGAAACAGTGGCAATAAGAGAGCCAAGCAATGAAATCGCCCATGCTATTTTAAAGGCAGTGGACTTTCCAGTGGCAGCTCCTTCTGCAAACTTGTCTGGCAGACCATCTCCAACTAAGGTGGAACATGTAATAGAAGATTTAAATGGAAGGGTAGACATAATTGTGGACGGTGGTCACTCTGTAGTTGGCATTGAGTCAACTGTACTAGATGTGACAGTGGATCCCCCAATGATTTTAAGACCTGGCAAGATTACCCTAGAAGATTTAAGGAAAATTGATGAAAATATAAGAATTGACAATGCCACAATCGATGCAAAAAGTGGAGAAATTCCAAAATCTCCAGGACAAAAATACAGGCACTACGCTCCAAGGGCAGAGGCAATTTGCTTTGGTGGAAGACTAGATAAGGTTGTCAACGAAATTAAAAAAAATATAGAAGAAAATAAGGACAAAAAAATTGCAGTCCTTGCAACAGATGAAACTTATGACGAATACAAAAATTTAGACATAAAACTCTTAATTAACCTGGGAAGTAGAGACCATCTTGAGGAAGTTGCGGCAAATCTTTTTGACGCACTGAGAAGATGTGACGATGAAAATGTAGACATTATTTTCGCAGAGGGTTTTGAACTTAGGGGAATAGGTCTAAGCATTATGAATAGACTTCTCAAGGCTTGTAGCGGAAAAGTTGTAATGAGAATTTAGGAGGAAAAATGAAAATAGCAATTGGTTCTGACCACGCAGGATTTTATTTAAAACAAGACCTAATAAAGTACTTAGAAGAAAAAAATATTGAAGTTAAGGACATGGGACCCTTTGACGACAGCCGAGTAGACTATCCAGACTATGGTCACGCAGTTGGTCACGAAGTTATAGACAATAAGATGGACTTTGGCATAGTCATCTGTGGCTCAGGAATTGGAATTTCAATTTCTGCAAATAAAGTTAAGGGAATAAGAGCTGCACTTTGCTCTGAGCCCTATTCTGCAAGACTTGCAAGACGCCACAACGACGCCAATGTCCTTGCCATGGGAGCAAGACTAATTGGTCACGACATGGCAATAGAAATAGTAGAAGCCTTTTTAGATGAAAAATTTGAAGGCGGAAGACACATAAATAGAGTAAATAAAATCGAGGAGGAATAAAATGGGATACACAATAATAAAACATCCACTTATTGATCACAAAATGACAATTCTTAGGAAAAAAGAAACTAGCTCCATGGAATTTAGACAACTTGTAAATGAAATTGCAACTTTAATGGGCTACGAAGTCACAAGAGATCTTGAAACAGAAGACATTGAAATCGAAACTCCTATAGCAAAGACTGTGGGAAAGAGAATCTCTGGCAAAAAAATTGGCATAGTTCCTATTTTAAGAGCAGGTCTTGGCATGGTTGAAGGTCTACTTACTATAATTCCAGCAGCAAGAGTTGGTCACATAGGCATGTATAGAGATCCTGAAACTTTAAAGCCAGTTACTTATTATTCAAAATTACCTAAAGACGTTGCATCAAGACAAATGATTATAGTAGATCCAATGCTTGCAACAGGTGGCTCACTTATAGAAGCCATTGACGAATTAAAGAGAAATGGTGCAAAAAATATTAAGTCAATAAATCTTTTGGCTGCACCAGAAGGCTTAAAGGCAGTTGAGGAAGCTCATCCAGATGTAGAAATTTACATTGCTGCTCTTGATGAAAAGCTAAATGAAGACGGATATATAGTTCCTGGACTTGGAGATGCAGGAGACAGATTATTTGGAACGAAGTAAGAGGTTAATATGTATAATTTTTTAGTTCCTTTTTTTGCAGCTTTTATTTTGACCTTTGTGCAAATGCCCTTTGTCATAAAGCTTGCCAAAAAAATGGGATTTTTAGATGTGCCAAAGGATGGGAGAAGAGTTCACAATAAGCCAATTCCCGTAGGTGGTGGCATTGCCATGGTAATAAGTGTGACTATTTTAATGCTTGTATTTTTGAAAATAGATAAGGCACTTGTTATGGCAATTATAAGTTCTCTTATAATTGCATTTTCTGGACTTTATGACGACAAGTACGACCTAAGTCCAAAGTTGAAATTTGGCTTTCAAATCCTTGCAGCCATAGTGCTTATAAGTGGTGGAATGAAAATAGAATTTTTCACAAATCCCTTTGACTCACAGGATGCACTTTTTATTTTAAATATGCTTTCCATACCAGTTACAATTTTTTGGGTCTGCGGCATTACTAATACAATAAACTTAATAGACGGGCTTGATGGCCTTGCCTCAGGTGTCTCTATGATATGTGCAATTTCAATGTTTTTTATAACATATCAAATGGGAAGACATGAAGTGAGCCTAGTTTGTGCCCTTGTGGCAGGAGCCTGCCTTGGATTTTTGCCCTTTAACTTTAACCCTGCAAAAATATTTATGGGAGACACAGGAGCCCTATATCTTGGCTTTATGCTTTCCTATATAAGTATTTCAGGTTTTCTTAAACAAGCGGCAATACTCATGATTTTCGTGCCCGTTGTAATCTTAGGAGTGCCAGTATTTGACACAGCCTTTGCAATGCTAAGACGCAAATTATCAGGCAAGTCCATAGTAGAAGCAGACAAGGGTCATCTTCACCACAGACTTTTAAAAATGGGTCTAAATCAAAGGCAAACAGTTGTGATTTTGTACTCCATTTCTGCAATCTTTGGTATACTTGCAAATGTAATTTCAAAGTTCCACTCATCCATAGGGCTTATTATTTCCATAGGAGTTATCTTAATAATAGTCTTTACTGGAGTAGCTGCAGGCATGCTAAAAAATAAGGAGGAATAAATTGAAGGTATTATTTGTATTTGGTACAAGACCTGAAGGCATAAAAATGGCACCAATTATAAAAGAAATAGAAAAGAGAAAAGATCTTGAGTCATACACTTGTGTCACAGGTCAGCACAGGGAGATGCTAGACCAAGTGCTGGAAATTTTTGATATAGAGCCAGATTATGACTTAAATATTTTTAAAAAAGGTCAGTCCCTTACAGATGTAACTACAAAGACACTTTTGGGGCTTGAAGATATTTTAGATGAATTAAAGCCAGACATACTTTTGGTGCAGGGAGATACGACAACAGTCTTTGCGGCAGCACTTGCAGCCTTCTATAAGAAAATAAAGATAGGTCATGTTGAGGCAGGTCTCAGGTCAGGCAACTTATATTCACCCTATCCTGAAGAGGCAAATAGAAAACTAACGGGAGTCCTTTCCAATTATCATTTTGCACCAACAGAGTCCAATAGACAAAATCTTTTGAGGGAAGGTTATGATGATAAAAATATATTTATCACTGGAAACACTGTTATTGATGCACTAAAGTATTCAGTTAAAGAAGATTTCCTATTTGACGATGAAATTTTGAACAATTTGGATTATAATAAAGATGTAGTACTTTTAACTGCACATAGGAGAGAAAACTGGGGAGAACCAATGGAAAATATTTTTTCTGCCATAAGGCAAGTGGTCTTGGAAAGAGAAAATATTGAAATTGTCTTTCCAATTCACTTAAATCCAATTGTCAGGAATACTGCGAAAAAGTATTTTTCTGATTTAGACAGAGTTCACCTCATTGAACCTCTATCCTATCTGCCTTTTTCCAATCTCATGGCAAGAGTAAAGTTTGTCGTGACAGATTCTGGAGGAGTGCAAGAGGAGGCGCCAGCTCTAGGTAAACCAGTCTTGGTTCTTAGGAATGAGACTGAGAGAATGGAAGGCGTAGAGGCTAAGACAGCTAAACTTGTGGGCACAAATTCACAAGATGTCTATGACAGTATAATTAGTTTATTAGATGATAAAAACTTATACGAAGAAATGGCAAAGGCTGTCAACCCCTATGGAGATGGTCATGCAGCTAAGAAAATCGTTGATATTTTAGAGAAGATGAATTAATTTTAGGATAATAATTTATCTGACTAAATTATGGGTATAACTTTAGTAGATGTTTTAGGAGGTAGATATCGTGGGAAAAACTATAAAAGAAATTAAGATTGGCGACACTGCCGAATTTACAAAGACAATTTCTGAGACAGATGTATATCTTTACGCTGGCATCACCGGCGACTTAAATCCTGCCCATATCAACGAAGTTGAAGCTGGAAAGGGATCTTTTAAGACTAGAATTGCACATGGAATGCTTACAGCAGGCCTTGTATCAGCAGTTCTTGGCATGAAACTTCCTGGACCTGGCACAATTTACATGGGTCAAGAAATGAAGTTTACTAAACCTGTTTATATTGGAGACACAATTACAGCTAAAGTTGAAGCAATTGAGATAATTAAAGACAAAATTTTAAAACTCAAAACAACTTGTACAAATCAAAAGGGAGAAATTGTTTTAGATGGTGTGGCTACAGTATTGCCACCACGCGCATAATAAGGAGGAAAAAATGGAAGATAGAATTGTTATAGCATCAGCTGCAAGAACAGCGGTAGGTAGTTTTGGAGGTCAATTTAAAAACACTTCAGCAGTAGAACTTGGAGTAGTAGCAGTTAAAGAAGCTCTTAAAAGAGCTAATGTAAAGCCTGATATGGTTGATGAAGCTTACATTGGTAATGTTCTTCAAGCAGCTCAAGGACAAAACGTTGCAAGACAAGTTGTTCTAGGAGCAGGTCTAGATATTGACACTCCAGCAGTTACAATTAACATCGTTTGTGGATCAGGACTTCGTGCAGTAAGTTTAGCAGCTCAAGTTATCAAGGCTGGAGATGCAGAAATTGTACTTGCTGGTGGTACTGAATCAATGTCAATGGCACCTTATGCTCTTACTAACGAAAGATGGGGAGCAAGAATGGGCGACAAAAAAGTTGTTGACACAATGATTAAAGACGGTCTATGGGATGCTTTCAATGATTATCACATGGGTATTACTGCTGAAAATGTAGCTGAAAAATATGGCATAACAAGAGAAATGCAAGATGAACTTGCTGCAAGATCTCAAAACAATGCAGAAAGAGCAAAAAAAGAAGGAAGATTCAAAGACGAAATCGTTCCAGTTGAAATAAAAGACAGAAAAGGCAATGTAACAGTTGTGGATACAGATGAATTTATAAGAGATGGCGTAACAGTAGAAAGCCTTGCAAAACTTAGACCAGCTTTCAAAAAAGATGGCGGTACAGTTACAGCAGGTAACGCATCTGGAATTAATGACGGTGCAGCTATGCTTGTACTAATGAAAGAATCAAAGGCAAAAGAACTTGGAGTTACTCCTCTAGCATATATTATTTCTTATGCAACAGCTGGTGTTGATCCAAAGATCATGGGTACTGGACCTATTCCTTCATCTACAAAGGCTCTTGAAAAAGCAGGACTTACAGCAGATGACCTTGACTTAATTGAAGCAAACGAAGCTTTCGCAGCTCAAGCTTGTGCAGTTAACCAAGTTATGAAATTTGACATCAATAAAGTAAATGTAAATGGTGGAGCAATTGCAATTGGTCACCCTATTGGAGCAAGTGGAGCAAGAATTTTAACTACACTTCTATTTGAAATGCAAAAGAGAGACGCTAAGAAGGGTCTAGCAACACTTTGTATCGGCGGAGGTATGGGAACTGCTCTTATCGTCGGAAGGGACTAATATGGACTGCAAATATTTAATTGTTGAAAAAAAAGGTGATGGAATTCTTCTTTTGACACTTAATAGAGAAAAGAGCTTAAACGCCCTTAACTCTGAAATGTTGAAGGAACTTCACAGATTCTTCTCACATGTAGAAGATGATGTTAGATGTATTATTGTAACTGGTGCAGGTAAATCCTTTGTAGCAGGTGCAGATATTAGCGAAATGGCAAACTTTTCTGCCAGTGAAGCCTATGACTTTGCAAAACTTGGCATGGACACTTTCATGGAAATTGAAAAGTGTAGAGTGCCAGTAATTGCAGCAGTAAACGGATTTGCTCTTGGTGGTGGATGCGAAATTTCCATAGCTTGTGACATTAGACTTGCATCTACAAAGGCAAAATTTGGTCAACCAGAAGTAGGTCTTGGAATTACACCAGGCTTTGGTGGAACTCAAAGACTTTCTAGGACAATTGGACCTGGCTATGCAAAGGAATTAATTTATACTACAGAAATGATAGGTGCGGACAAAGCTTTGGAAATAGGTCTTGTAAACCATGTTTATGAACCTGAAGAATTAATTGACAAAGCAATTGAAATGGCAAAAAAGATTTCAAAAAATGCACCAAAGGCTGTAGAATATTCTAAGGCATCAATAATAAATGGATCTCAAACAGATATTGACACAGCAATGCAAATCGAAAAAACTCACTTTGGCCTATGTTTTGCAACAAATGACCAAAAAGAAGGCATGAAGGCATTTTTAAATAAGGGAAAAACTGAATTTAAAGGAGAATAAGTGAATAAAATGAAAATAGCAGTAATTGGATCAGGTACTATGGGAGCAGGAATTGCTCAAGTACTTGCACCATATCACAAGGTAATTGTAAGAGATATAGCACCAGAAGCTCTTGAAAAAGCTATGGAAAGAATCAAAAAAGGTTATGAAAAAAACCTTGCTAAAGAAAGAATGACTAAGGAAGAAATGGAAACAGCTATTTCTAACTTGTCAACATCAGCTGACATCAAAGATGTAGCAGATTGCGATCTTATTATAGAAGCAGCAACAGAAAACCCTAAGATTAAAAAAGCAATTTTCACCGAACTTTGCGAAACTTGTGAAGAAAAGACAGTTCTTGCATCAAACACTTCATCTCTTTCAATAACTGACATTGGCGCAGCAACAAAAAGACCTGAAAAAGTAATTGGCATGCACTTCTTTAACCCAGTTCCAGCTATGAAACTAGTTGAAGTTATTTCAGGAAAGAAAACTGATCCAAAAGTTAAAGATATGATTATCGAACTTTCAAAAGAAATTGGCAAAACTCCAGTAGAAGTTGACGAAGCTCCTGGTTTCGTAGTAAATAGAATTTTAATTCCTATGATCAACGAAGCAATTGGAATTTACGCTGAAGGCATTGCATCAGTAGAAGATATTGACACAGCAATGAAACTTGGCGCAAACCACCCAATGGGACCTCTAGCTCTTGGAGATTTAGTAGGACTTGATGTAGTTCTTGCAATTATGGAAGTTCTTTACACTGAATTTGCCGACCCTAAATACAGACCTCATCCACTTCTTAAGAAAATGGTTAGAGCAGGACTTCTTGGAAGAAAAACAGGCGAAGGATTTTACAAATATTAATTTTAAAGAGATTAAGGGAAGGCAAGGGCCTTCTCTTTTTTTATAAGGTGATGATATGACAAAGGTGAAAATAAAAAATATTTTTCTTTCAATTTTAATTTTATCCACCTTAACTTTATTTTTATTGGC
>NZ_HE978566.1:22196-36654 GCF_000311825.1 Peptoniphilus grossensis ph5
TTTTTATTTTTTGGACTGCCAAGAGAGGAGTCTATAACAAAAGTTAAAAGTGGCTATGGAAGAATTTTCCCAGAATATATTAGCTATAAAGATAAAAAGGGTCTAATCCAATATAGGGTTGATTTAAAATTAAATGAAAACAATATAAAAAAGGATCCAAATTCTGAAAAGTATTACGCAGAATACAGGGGCACAATAAGACCAGAAGCCTTTAGCTTCAAATAAATTTGCACAAAAGTTAACTGACAAAATAATTTCAAATAATATAATGAAGGTAAGGAAAAAATTATTGGGGAGGTTACTATGATTTCTAAATTAAAAAGTAAAAGTGCAAAGATAATTTTAGGAGGTCTACTTCTTTTAGCCCTATTATTTTTATTTAACGGCTTTAAAAGTGAAATGGAAATTACAAGTGTAAAGAGGAGATACGATGCCTACAGCTTTCCTGAATACATAACTTACACGACAAATAAGGGCTTGGTAAGATACAGGGGAGACTTAAAATTCAATCCAGACTCAGTTAAAATGGACAAAAATATTTATTACGGAGAATATTTTGGAAGAGTAAAAAAAGATGGATATACTTTTTTCAAATAATTAATTTTTTAAAAGGTTCTATTAATTTAGGACCTTTTAAATTTAAAAATAATATATAATAAAATCAGGCTTAAGTAAAATTGGAGAGGGAGGGAAATATGACTAGGGACAAAAAATTTTTGATGGCAAGTATTTTAATAGCCTATGTTTTTATAGGGCTTTACATATTATTTTATTCTGCAAAAATTTATAAGCTTAGAGATTTTAGTGGTATGTATTTTTTATTTTCCCTAAGCCTTTTAAATAACATTTCTCTTTTAACTTTTTTATTAGCTGATGACAGAAAAATTATCCTGGACCATAGCTCTCTAGTGGTTTTATTTTCTCTGTGGATTTTGTTGGACTATATTTTTCTCTACAAATACAAAATAAATTTTAAATATACTTCTGAAGTCAGTCTGTCCTTTATTTATCTTTTAATTTTTTATAATTTTTATATATTTTTAAGCAGGGTTAAGGAGATAAAGTGGAAATATTTTAATTATTTTGCCCTTATTATTTTGTTATTGGTCTTTATTTTTAATTATTTTAACGGTACTTTTTACATGGGCTTAGTAAAATTTTCTAGGCTTTTTATTGCAGTTTTTCCACTACTTCTTGTTCTTACATATAGAAAAGAAATAAAAAAATATAGCCAAAAACTTCTTTCAAATGTCTGGCTTATAAGCCTTATATACTTGTTTTTATTTCTATTAATGAATTTCTTAAAAGTCTTAACTTATGTTTACCTTAGGGAACTTATAATTTTATTTGTGGCGGAAATTTCAATTTTAATCTTTGTAGTTTCCATGGATAAAAACCTGAAAAAAGTAATTTTAGATTTCTATTGGAATCCCACAAATTTTATTTTCATTTTTATTTTCACACTATTTTTTGAAAGTTTTGTAAAAAATTATAGGTTAGCCTTGCTCTATGCCATGATGATTTCCTTAAATATGGCAAATATTAAGCTGATAATAGAATTTAGGAAGATAGCAAACAATAAGTCAGCCTACGAAAAATTTTTATACAATAATAAATTGGCGAAAAATTTGTCAGAAAATTTTGAGAGAAGAAGTCTGAGCTTTCTCCACGACGACATTTTGCAAGATATAATTTTGTCGAAAAAGTTTTTAGAAGATGAGAAAAATATGAGCAAGTCCCTAGAAATTCACAAGGGCCTCATTAAAAAGATTAGGCTAAAAATAAATTTAATAGAGCCAGCTTTTAGAGAGGGAATAAGTCACTACGAAATTTACAGGGACCTCATAAATTTTTTAAAGGAAATGTATCAAGATGACAAGCTCCTTGAATTTTACTGCGACAAAAATATTTTTCTGCCCAGTCCCTATGACAAGGTAATTTATAAGTTCATTCATGAGATGGTCACCAACTTTTACAAACATTCCCAGGGGCATTTTTCTGAATTAAGGCTGGAAATTGAGGATGGAATAATATTTTTGACTATTAAAAACTTTGAGGACCACCTTGATGAAGATTTTAATAGGAAAAATCACTCTGGCATGAGTTTTATGGAGGAGACCTTAAAAATTTATGGGGGAGACTTAATACTTAAAAATAAGATAGAAAAAGAGTCAAAAGACCAAGTCTATGTGGAATTTATTATCAAGCTGCCAATTCAAGAGGAGATTGTAAATGAAAATTTTATTAATAGAAGATCATAAGATGATGGCAAGTTCATTAAAGGAATTTTTGGAAAAAGATGATTTTTTTGAAATTGATTTGTTAGAGGATTTGAAAAATTTAGAAGACATAAACTTTTTAAGCTCCTATGATATTTTGCTTGTGGACATAAACTTAAGGGGCTTTGAAGAATCCTTAAACGGATTAGACTTGGCAGAAAAAATTTTAAATAAAGATAAAAATATAAAAATAGTGATTTTATCTGGCTATGATTTATTTTTTTATGGCGAAAGAGCAAAAAGCCTTGGGGCTTATGCCTTCATCTCCAAGGAAGAGGACATGGAAAGCCTTAGGAATAAATTAAGAGAAGTCTACCTTCATGATAAAAAATTTTTTAAGGAAAAGGAAATTATAGAAAATTTGACAGAAAAGGAAATAGAAATAGTGAACCTCTATTGCTCAGGCTTAAAGAGAAGTCAAGTTGCCAAGGAGCTTTTTATCTCCGAGAGGTCCCTTGCAGTTATGTTAAATCGCATTTACCAAAAGCTCTACATCAACAACTACCAAGAACTTATGAAAAAAGCTATGGATCTTGGAATAATTGATTCCTTTTAAAAATTTTTGATGTAAGGATAGGATAAAAGCTTGACTTAAATTTTGCACAAAAGTTAATTGACAAAATTCTTATTTCTTATATAATTAAGGCAAAGAAGCCTTAAAATATTTTGATATTAAAAGTTAGATATGGGAGGAAATATGAATAAAACTAAAACAAATAAAATCGTCTTATCATCAGCCTATGGACTTTTGCTTTTACTAATTGCCTTTAATTTTTACTTAAATGGATATTTAAGAGACTACTCAATTTACGACTACAACTTTCTCTATGCTTTAAATCTATTAATAATTCCTTCTCTGGCTTTATTATATTTTTATTTAAAGAAAGAATCAGGAAAGTTAAAGCTTCCACTTTACTTTTTATTGGCAGCCCTCTTCTTTATAAATATTTTTATTTTTAGCCAGGCAAATAAAAGCATAGATGACTACCAAGAGGGAGCCCTAAGTTCTCTTGAAACCACTAATATAAATAATAATTTTAGGGGATAGGCCTACAAAGCATTATCCCTTAGTAAAATCTAAAGATTTGTCTAAAAGTAAATAAAAATTTGTATAATTTATCACTTAGCACCTATTAATTTAGGTGCTTTTTTTATTTTTTTATTAAAAATCACACAAAATTTAGGCGATTTTTCTTTAAAACAAGCCATTCTTTATCTACTATCCACAATTAATCTAATGAACATATTTAAAATTTAAATTATTTATAAAAAAGGCTTTAAAATTTATTTGAAATGTAGTAAAATATAAATAAGAAATTGAACAATGTTCAGATAAAATATTTTAATGTATTTTATTAATTAAGATTATCACTTTATAAATATACGGGAGGTTTTTAGATGAATACTGCAATTAAAGACAAAACAAAAGAAAAAGTTTTCGAAACGGCTGTAAATCTAGCCTACAAGAGATTAAAGAAGGACCCTCAAAAGGGAATGATAGAGATAGTTGATGTCTTCGATGAATATTTGATGCCTGAATCAAGTGAAGTTAACACTGCGAAAAATGGCTTAGAGAGAGTTAGAAATGAGCTTAACGATCCTAACTCTAAGTGGGTATCCTTTGGTACTGACATTGTTAATGGAATCGACGAAAATATTGTCAAGACTTCTGTCAAAACTATTGGCTATAACGCTGCCTATAAGGGAAATGCCCTTAGAAACAAATTGCAAAAGGAATATAATTGCAACATTCCTTGGGTAATTTTATTTGACCCAACATCTGCCTGCAACTTAAAGTGCACTGGTTGCTGGGCTGCCGAATATGGCCACAAAAATAATTTAACTTACGATGAAATGGCAAGCATTGTCAGACAAGGCAATGAACTTGGAACTTATTTCTTCATTTTAACTGGTGGAGAACCACTTGTTAGAAAGGATGATGTCATTAGACTTGCAAAGGAATTTAATGACTCTGCCTTCCATATCTTTACTAATGGAACTTTAATCGACGATGAATTTTGCGAAGAAGTTGTTGAAGCTGGAAATATTTCCTTTGCCCTAAGTATTGAAGGAACAGAAGAATCCACAGACCTTAGAAGAGGCGACGGAGTTTTCCAAAAGGTTATGAAGGCAATGGACTTAATGAAAGAGCACAAACTTTTATACGGAGCTTCTATTTGCTACACAAGCCAAAATTATAAATATGTAACTGACGATGATTTCATAAAAATGCTGGTAGACCATGGATGCAAGCTTGCTTGGTTCTTCCACTACATGCCAGTTGGAAAGGATGCAGATGTAAGCCTACTTCTTTCTCCAGAAGAAAGAGAGCACGTTTACCACAAGGTTAGGGAGATAAGATCTGCTGAATATCCTCAAAATATTTTTACAATTGATTTTCAAAATGATGGTGAATTTATTAATGGTTGCATAGCTGGCGGCAAGAATTATTTCCACATCAACTCTCTTGGTGACATGGAACCATGTGTATTCATTCACTATTCTGATTCAAATATTAGAGAAAATACTATTAAGGAATGTCTAATGAGTCCACTATTTATGGGCTTCCACGACAACCAACCTTTTAACAAAAACTTGTTAAAGCCATGTCCAATGTTGGAAAACCCAGGAAGACTTACTAAGATTGTAAATGATTCTGGTGCAAGAAACACTGATATGATTGCTCCTGAAAGTGCAGAAGAGTTGCAAGTTAAGACAACACCTTATGCAATGGCTTGGAATAAAAAGGCAAATGAACTTTGGGATGAAAGTAGAAAGAAGAGAGAAGAAGCATAAAGCTAAATAAAGATAAAAAAATTGGAGGACGCTGAGTCCTCCTTTTTGTTAGGGTTTTTCTTATAAAATTTTTCGCTTAAATTTTTAAATGATTTAAAATTTTGTTTAAAATTATTTATTACAAGAGCTCTAAAAGTTCTCCAAGGGAAGAAATTTTGTAATTTGCATCTTTTCCTTCTTCTTCACTGCCAAAGCCGTAGCTGCAAAAAATGCTCTTTAAATTATTAATTCTTGCTGCTTCCATGTCATGGTGTCTGTCGCCCACAAAGATGATCTCTTCTTTTATATTCTGTCTTTCTTTTTTTATAATGTCCTCCTTTGGAAGGAAGTCATAAGTTTCTGCGGAAAAATATTTTTTGAAGTATTTTTTTATGCCGTAGACATCAAGTGCAGTGTCTAGATAAGATTCTCGGCAGTTGGAGAGAATGTAGAGGTCATAATTCTTGAAAAGATCTTCTAAAACTTTTATAGTGCCCTCATAAAGTTCTCCAAGCCCATTTTTTATGTTTTCATCCATTTTTTTACCTACAAGAGCCATGACTTCTCTTTTCAAAGAGTCATCTGCACCCCTTGCAATTAGGTCGTAGGCAAAATTTGGTTTCTCGCCTAAAAATCTTGCCACATTTTTTTCTGAAAGTTCAAAGTCCCTTGCAAAGCCATGTTCTCGCAAAAATTTCACGCCAGTAGAAAAAGCTGGATAATAAATTTTAAGAGTGTTGTGAAGGGTGCCGTCAAAGTCAAAAATTATGGACTTCACATCTTTGAGGTCACCATTTTTATTTTGCAAATTTTCTTTTGCCAGCTTAGCCACGAATTTCACCTAATAGGTTAGCCATTTCTATCGCAGCTGTGGCAGCATCAAAACCCTTGTTGCCAGCCTTTGTGCCTGCTCTTTCAATGGCCTGTTCAATATTTTCTGTTGTGATTACGCCGAAAATTATTGGCACGCCAGTTTCAAGAGATGAAGCTGCAATTCCCTTGGCAACTTCTGCTGATACAAGTTCGTAGTGAGTAGTTGCTCCACGAATAACTGCTCCAAGGGCAATTACTGCGTCATATCTTTTTGTCATGGCAAGAGATTTTGCTGCTAGGGGAATTTCAAAAGAACCTGGCACCCAAATCACTTCGATTTCCTCGTCCTTAACTCCATGTCTTTTTAGTCCGTCTATACATCCGTCTAAGAGCTTTGAAACTATAAACTCGTTAAATCTTGCCAAAACTATGGCGTATTTTTTTCCTTCAGATTTTAAATTTGCACTGTAAATTTTCATATTTCCTCCATTTATTTTTTTGTGATTAATATTTTTTATTCTTTGTCATTAAATTTTCTAAAATTATTTGCTAAATTCAGACAAGATGTGGTTCATCTTTTCTGCCTTTGTTCTCAAATAAAATTCGTCGTGTTTTGTTGAGTGAATTTCAATTGGCACTCTTTCCTTTATAATCATGCCAAATTCTTGAAGAGAGTAAACCTTGTCTGGGTTATTTGTAAGAAGACGAAGTTCCTTTACTCCCAAATCTTGCAAGATTTGTGCGCCAGTGGAATAATCTCTGGCATCTTCAGGAAAGCCTAGAGCCAAATTTGCCTCAACTGTATCCATGCCCTGGTCTTGTAGGGCATAGGCGCGAATTTTATTTACAAGGCCGATGCCACGACCTTCTTGACGCATGTAAAGCAAAATTCCTCTGCCTTCCTCGTCGATTTTTTTCATGGCAAGGTGAAGTTGGTTGCCACAGTCGCATCTTGATGAGCCAAAGCAGTCGCCAGTTAGACATTCAGAGTGAACTCTTGTGAGGACATCCATGCCGTCGCCAATTTCGCCTTTAACAAGGGCAATGTGGTGTTCGCCCGTAACCTTGTCGATATAAGCATGAGCCCTAAAGTCGCCAAATTTTGTTGGAAGTTTTGCCTCAGCAACTTTTTCTACGATTTTTTCATGTCTCTTTCTGTAAAGCAAAAGTTCTTCAGTTGTAGTAATTTTCATGTCTAATTTTTTTGAAAGTTTAAATAAATCTTCGCCACGCATCATATGTCCATCATCTTGCATAATTTCGCAGCAGAGACCAACTTCTTTTAAGCCAGCAATTTTTAAAAGGTCGACAGTTGCTTCAGTGTGTCCACGTCTCACAAAAATTCCATCTTTTTTTGCAACAAGAGGGAACATGTGACCAGGTCTTCTAAAGTCCTCTGGCTTTGCATCATCTTCTGCAAGTTTATTTGCAGTTAAGGCTCTTTCCCAAGCAGAAATTCCTGTAGTGGTGTCAATGTGGTCAACGGAAACTGTAAAGGCAGTTTCGTGGTTGTCAGTGTTGTCGGCAACCATTTGATCTAGCTTTAGTTTTTCTGCGTAAAACTTTGACATGGGCATGCAAATGAGTCCCTTGGCAAGAGATGCCATGGTATTTAAACTTTCACCAGTGGCAAATTCTGCAGCTTGAATCATGTCGCCTTCATTTTCTCTGTCAGGTTCGTCTGTTACTATTATAATTTCGCCTTTTTTTAAGGCTTCAACAACTTCTTCAATTGTGTTAACTTTCATGTCTTCTCCTCTCGATTTTATAAATTTACTTAAAATCCATTTTCTAATAAAAAATTCTTTGTTAGCTTGCTTGCTTCTTTAGTATTGACAAAATTGTAGACATAGTGGCCAATAATATCTGTCTCAATATTTATTTTTTCGCCAAGCTTTTTACTTGCAAGATTGGTGTCAGCTATTGTAGTTGGAATTATTGAGACTTCAAAATAATTTTCGCCTACCTTTGATACAGTGAGGCTAATGCCATCAAGGGCAATAGACCCCTTCTCGGCAATGTATTTAAAATTATCTGAGTCAAATTTTATCCTGTAGACAATTTCGTGACCCCTCTTTAAAATATTTACGATTTCGCCAACTCCATCAACATGGCCTTGGACTATGTGACCGTCAAGTCTTTTTGTAGGACTAAGAGCACGCTCTAAGTTTAAGGCTTGACCCCTGCTTAAATTTTTAAAGTTAGTTGAATTTATAGTTTCAACCATAACTTCTGCCTTATAAAAATCATCGCCAAGCTCTGTCACAGTTAGGCAGACGCCATTTGTGGCAATGGAGTCGCCTCTCTTTGTCCCTTCCAAAACTTTTTTGCAGGAAATTTTTAGGGTGTAGAGGTCCTTTTCCTTTTTTATGTCAGCAAGTCTTCCAATTTCTTCTATTATTCCCGTAAAAATTTCAATCACACCTTCCAGTGACAAGTATGTCGTCAAATAATTTTTCGCACTTCATGTCCTTTATTTTTATGGCATCTTTTAATTCATGGATTTCCAAGTCGCCAAGGGCAGGAATGCCCTTTGAGCCAAGCAAGATCGGCGCCATGAAAAAATAAAATTTGTCCACTAAATTATTTTTTAGCATCTCAGCGTTAAGAGTTCTTCCACCTTCAAGTAGGATGGAGGAAATGTCGTAGTCCTTTAATTTTTCCATTAAGTCCTTTAAATCAACCTTGCCATTTTTTTCGCCACATATTAAAACTTCAACATTTTTCATTTTTTTAAGCTTTTCAAGTTTTTCCTTGTCACAATTTTTTGTAGTGGCAATTATTGCAAGACTTTCTAAATCCTCTGCAAGAAGTTTTGCATTAAGGGGAATTCTAAGCCTTGAATCTGTTACAATTCTTATTGGATTGACCCTGTATTTGCCGTGACGAACATTTAAAGTTGGATCATCTGCAAGAACTGTTCCTATGCCAACCATGATTCCGTCAAGCTTTCCTCGAAGCTCATGAGAGTAAGCCCTAGAAAATTCTGATGTTATCCACTTGGATTCTCCACTTTCTGTTGCAATTTTTCCATCAAGGGACATACCAACCTTTAGGACAACAAAGGGTCTCTTATTTTTTACATAGGTAAAAAATCTCTCGTTTAACTTCAAACATTCTTCTTGGCAAACACCTTCTGTTATAGAAATCCCAGCATCATCCAAAATTTTTATGCCACCGCCAGAAACTTTTGGAAAGGGGTCAGTGGTTCCAATTACAACTCTTGTTATGCCTTCTTCCACAATTCTATTTGCGCAGGGTGGAGTCTTGCCAAAGTGAGAGCAAGGCTCCAAGTTTACATAGAGACTTGCACCCTTAAGGTCATTGCCGCGACTTTTCGCATCTTCAATGGCATTTACCTCTGCGTGGTTTTGGCCAAACTTTAAGTGGGCGCCCTCGCCAATTATTTCTTCATCTTTTACAATAACGCAGCCCACAAGGGGATTAGTCTTTGTGTGACCAATGCCCTTTTCTGCAAGTTCTAGGGCACGAAGCATATAAAAGCTGTCGTTAAAATTTTCTACATACATTAAATCACCTATAAAAAAAGAGCCCAAACAGGGCTCAAAAATTTAAATTTATCTTCTTTCATCCAGACTTTACTGTCGGTATTGGAATTGCACCAATTCAGCTTGCGCTCGCGGACTTTACCGCCGGTGAGGAATTGCACCTCGCCCTGAAGAATTTTATTTACTTATAAGTTTATGATATCACTAGATTATAAATTGTCAAGAAAAGAAAAATCATTTTCCTGACTTGTGGCTCTTAATAATTTTTAGGACATCACTTAAGACTTGGTCCATTTCTCTGTCGCTGTCGATGATATAATCTGCATAAGAGTCTAAATTTTCTAGGACAGAAAGTCTTTTTTCTATGACGCTTTCATCTTCAGCTCTCTTTATCATTCTCTTTTTTAAAACTTCCTTGGAGCATTTTAAATAAATTGAGAGAGCATTTTTAAATTCCTTTTTTATGGCAAGGACGCCCTCTTTATCCACTATAATTACGCAGTCTCTTTTGTCATTATTATTTAATTCAAGATCTTCTTTTAAAGTTGAATAATAATTTCCTGCATAGCAAGTGGAGCCAATAAATAAATTTTCCTCTTCCATTTTTTTAAAATCAGAAATATTTATAAAATTGTAATCAAGACCGTCAACTTCCTTGGGACGAGGAGGTCTTGTTGTGTAAGTTATTATTTTATTTAAACCCTCTTTTGCAAGTTCATCCCTAAGTGTGCTCTTGCCAGAGCCAGAGTGTCCAAGTATTAAGTAAATCATAGCCTCTCCTTTAAATTTATTATTACAAGTATAACACATATATAAAAGAACTTTACAAATTTTAATTTTTGAAGTAATATAAAAAAGATAAAATATTAGATGGAGGTCAAGATGAAACATTTAATAGAGCCACTAGATTTTACAATTGAAGAATACGAAGAAATTTTTAGTCTGGTTGATGACATTATCGCAAATCCTATTCACTATTCTCATTTTTGCGAAAATAAGTTATTGGCCAGTCTTTTTTTTGAACCATCAACGAGAACGAGACTTTCCTTTGAAACAGCTATGCTAAGACTTGGAGGAAGGGTAATTGGTTTTTCTGATGCAGGAGTTAGCTCTTCAACTAAGGGCGAGACTCTTTTAGATACAATTAGAGTAATAGAAAATTATGCAGACATTTGTGCCATGAGACATCCCAAGGAGGGGGCAGCCCTTCTCGCATCAAAGGTCGTTACCAAGATGCCTATAATAAATGCAGGAGACGGAGGACACTTTCACCCAACACAAACTCTTGCCGACTTAATAACAATTAGGCACTACAAAAAATCCTTTGACAACTTGACAGTTGGGCTTTGCGGAGACTTAAAATTTGGAAGGACTATTCACTCCCTAGTGAGGGCCCTAAACCGCTACAAAAATGTAAAATTTGTATTTATTTCCCCTGAAGAATTAAAGATGCCAGAGCCCTTTAAAAACTTCATTGACAAGGAAAATTACACTGAGACCAGAGACCTCATGAGCGCCATAAGTGACTTAGACATACTTTATATGTCAAGAGTTCAAAAGGAAAGATTTGTATCATCTGACGAGTATGAAAGATTAAAGGACTACTACATTTTAACAGAAGAAAAATTAAAATTAGCCAAGGATGACATGTATATACTTCATCCACTTCCAAGAGTAAATGAAATTGCACCAGAAGTGGACAAGGACCCTCGTGCAGTTTATTTTGAACAGACAAAGTTTGGCATGTATGGCAGAATGGCACTTATTATAAAACTTTTGGAGGCTAACAAATGATAAATGTTTCAAAAATAAAAAAAGGAATTGTCCTAGACCACATCGAGGCAGGTCGTGCTCATGTCCTTTATAAGGCACTGGAGCTGGAAAAAGTTACTGACGCAGTTGTTCTTATGCAAAATATTTTTTCTACTTCCATGGGCAAAAAAGATTTAATAAAAATAGAAACGGACTACAATTTAGACTTCACAGTCTTGGGACTAATTGCTCCACATACAACAGTGAACTTTATAGAAGATGGGGAGAGAGTGAAAAAAATTCGCATGGAACTTCCTGAAGTAGTTGAAGGTGTATTGGAGTGCAAAAACCCTAGATGTATAACAAATAGCGAAAGGGAAATTTCAGGTCATAAATTTTATCTCTACGACAGAGACAAAAAGGAATATAAGTGCGAATACTGCGACACAGTTACCACTTATGGAGAGTAAAATGGCAAAGATTTTAGAAAATATTGATGTATGCAAAGATTATTTTATACTTAGAACGGATTTTAAGACAAAGATTTATCCAGGGCAATTTTTTATGCTAAGGGCTTGGGAAAATTATCCAACACTTTCAAGACCAATTTCAGTTTATGATGTAACAGAGGGTGTAGACTTCTTAGTAGAAAAAAGAGGAATAGGCACAGAAATTCTTGAAAAATTAGAAGCTGGCGATGACATAAAACTTTACGGTCCCTTTGGAAATACTTTTTACGCCAATGTTGACGAAGTTGCCCTAGTTGGTGGTGGAGTTGGCGTGGCACCCTTCCACTATTTAATTAAGGAAATTCAAAAGTTAAAGCCTGAGTCAAAAATCACCCTCTACATAGGGGAGAGGGAAGAGCTTGAACTTGAAAAGGCCTTTAAAGATGTAAAGTGCCATATAAAAATAAAAAAAGGCGGCTTTATTACAGACATAATTGATTTTGAAAAGCATGAATTAATATATGCCTGTGGACCAGAAATTATGATGAAAAAAGTTGTGGAACTTGCAAAGGCTCGTGACATAAAAACCTATGTGTCTCTTGAAAAGAGAATGGGCTGCGGAGTGGGAGCTTGCCTATCTTGCTCCTGCGACACAAGGGGCGGCAGGAAAAGATCTTGCAAGGAAGGACCAATTTTTAAGGGGAGTGATTTACTTGACTTCTAGGACTGAAATAGATTTAGCAGGCATAAAATTAAAAAATCCAATAATTATGGCAAGTGGAACCTATGGCTACGGGGAAGAATTTAAAAACTTCTACGACCCAAAAATTCTCGGGGGAATTTCTTCCAAGGGCATTACTAGGCATCCAAAAAAAGGAAATGAAGGCATAAGGATTTGGGAGACACCATCAGGAATTTTGAACTCCATTGGACTTGAAAATCCAGGCGTGGAAGAATTTGTAAAAGAAAAAATCCTTTCAATGCAAGGCCTTGGCACAGAAATTTTTGTAAATCTTGGCGGCAATACCATTGAAGAATATGTTGAATCCACAAAAATTTTAAATGACTATGATTTTGCTGCTATTGAATTAAATATTTCCTGCCCCAATGTAAAAGAAGGTGGCATGGCTTTTGGCATGGACAAGGATTCTGCAGCAAGAGTTGCCCGTGAGGTCATGAAAGTTACAAACAAAAAAGTTTTTGTGAAGCTTTCTCCCAATGCAGGGGACATTGTGGGCATAGCCAAGGCAGTTGAAGCAGAAGGCGCCACAGGACTTTCACTAATAAATACAATTCTCGGCATGGCAATTGATTTTGATAGAGAAGAAATTGTCTTTAATAACACCTACGCAGGACTATCAGGACCAGCAGTAAAGCCAATTGCTCTAAGGATCCTTCATCAAGTGGCAAAAGCAGTTGACATACCAATAATCGGCATGGGAGGCATTACATCTTATAAGGATGTCCTTGAATTTTTAATGGCAGGAGCCACTGCAGTTGAAGTTGGAACCTATAATTTTATGAATCCCAAGGCAGGAGCAGAAATCATCTCTGACCTTGAAAAGTATTTAGAAGAGAAGAATAAAAATATAAAGGACTATATCAAAAAATTAGTATAAAATATTTAAGACTTTCTAGCGTTTAGAAAGTCTTTTTTTGTGGTAATAATTTAGTACACTAAAAGGAGGTACCAATATGTTTGATTTATACAAGGATATATACGATGCCCAAATGAATTTATTAAAATCTTTTAATCAGGGAACAGAAAAGAATGAAAAAGAAAATTTAAGCTTAGAAGATTATTTCAGAGAGATGGCAAGAATAAATGAAAAAATGGTGGGAAATGTTTATGAAATGCCCAAAAATTACATGGATACAATGAGTAAATACAGTCCTTTCAATAGCGATTTTAATGAAAAAATGAAGGGACTTTTTGAAGTAAACCCTTACTTCGAAAATTTTATGAATTTTCAAAAATTTTTTGCCGACAATTTAAAGGAGCCTAATAAAGTTTATGGTGACTTTATGAATAATTTTAAAAATTATTTTCCAATGTTAAGTGCCAATGGAAAGTTTGTAGAAGATTACAGTATTGCTGCCAAGGACCTCTTTAATTCTTACAAAAAATATCAAGAAAACTACATGAATATTTTTATGCCAGAACAAGTGAGAGACAAGGCAAAGGAAATTTTGAACTTCAACCAAAAAGTTTTTGGCAATTTTAACTTCATGATTCCTAATTTTGGAAATATGCCTTTTATGACAGATAATTTCTTTGGCAAAATGGATTATTTCAAAAACATGGAAAAATTTTCACATCAAATGCTAAGTAACTTAGAAGAATACGAAAAATTATTTGGTGGAAATGAATACTTTGCCAGCACTTCAAAGGTTTTAAAATTCCAAAAAACTTTTATCGAAAAATCAATGAAGTATTTTGAAGTTTATGTAAACTATTACAAGGAAATTTATGGTGAAATTGCAAAAATTTCTGAGTTTACCTTTGAAAAGTACAGGACTGACTTAGAAGAATTAGCAAAGAAGAAGGACCCACAAGAGGTTTATGACTTCTTTGAAGAAAAAACCAAGGAACAATACAAAAAACTATTTGATGTAGACAAATTCAAGGAAATTTACAAGAAGGCAGAAGAAGAAACTAAGTCTTTGAGAGAAGAATTATTTAAACTAAACATGGACTACATGAATTTTGTGGAGCCATCAAGCAAGGAAGATGTGAAGGATCTTAACGCAGAGATCATAAAGATGTCCAATAAAATCGACAGCCTAAATAAAGAAATAGAAAGACTAAAGAGCAGATAAAAATAAATTACAAAATCTCGGTTTTTTCCGAGATTTTTTTACTTATTGTGTTAATAAAAAA
>NZ_HE978566.1:37955-79100 GCF_000311825.1 Peptoniphilus grossensis ph5
GCCATAAAAAACAAAATTAGTACAATTAATCAAAATAGTGCTCTACTAGTTCATTTTGATAAAATATTACTTTATTTATGCTCGAAATTAGATATAATATTTATATATCTATTTTGTAAATTGCTCCTTACATAAGTAGGTAAATAAAAAAAGAGGAGATGATTTTATGGATTTATTAAGTATTTTAAATTCAAAACCACTTTATTTATTAGTAGGCGTATCACTAGCAATTATTTTTGTTATGTGTATCTTTTTTTGCAGAAGAGCAATTAAGAGAGCAAGAGAACTAGACATTTCAGATGACAAGATCAAGTCAGTAATAAGGGCTTCTGTAGTCTTTTCAATAGTACCATCAGTTTCTGTTATTATTGGACTTATTACACTTGCACCAATCCTTGGAGTGCCTTGGCCATGGTTTAGACTTTCAGTAGTAGGTTCTTTACCTTATGAACTAATGGCAGCCGACCTTTCTGTTAAGGGAGCAGGATTCACAGGCTTTGAAGACTTCTTGGCAAATGGAACACCAACTGTTATTGGAGCAATAATGTTTGTCATGAGTATTTCTATTATGGCAGGAATGGTATTCAATATCTTTGCACTTAAGAGGGTACATACGGGCGTACTAAAGGCAGGAGAAAAGGACACTCCTTTTGTTGACTTAGCTCTATCTGTTCTTGTAATAGGAATGATGTCAGTATTTGTTCCTGTACAATCTGTTAAGTCAACTATCCACTTGTTGACAATTCTTGTCAGCATGGCAATAACTTTAATTTGTCAAAAAATTGCAACTAAGTACAAGGTAACTTGGTTAAATGATTTTACTATGTCCTTTGCACTTATAGGCGCAATGGCAGCATCAGTCATATTTACTAACATGGGAATAGGAGGTTAATTATGCAAATGTCAAATTATATGAAGAATACTTATAGGTATGGTATTATCGCAACGCTACTTGCCATGGCACTAATGCTTGGCATACCAGCTATTATGTGTACGATTTATGGAATGTGGCCTGAATGGTCTTTAATTGGATCAGTTGCAGGACCTTTACTTGCACTTTTCGTGCCAACAGCACTTGCAGAACAACTTACAATGATTCCTATTGGTGGAACAACATGTTATCTAAATTCAATTTTAGGAAATGTAATGAATATTAAATTTCCTTGCTACTTATCAGCAATAGCAACAGTTGACGCAACTCCTGGTACAGAAGAAGCCGATGTTATGGGAATGATAGCAGTAACAGTTTCAGGAATGGTTTCTATGATTACTATAGTTATTGGAGTAGTTTTACTTACACCACTTAAGCCAATCCTTCAAACAGAATCAGTTGCAACAGCGACGATGTATATCCTACCAGCACTTTACGGATCTATGGGAATTTCTGCTTTTGTTTCAACTAGTGCAGGTGCAAAATACAAGGCTCCAAAAAAACCACTTATAGCAATTGTTGCATTAGCAATAGTTTATGCCTTTAACTTTTTAGTAATGCCAATAGCAGGAAAAGAAGGATATGCAATGTTAATTATGTTAGTTGTAACGCTTTTAATTTCATACGCTTTTTTTAAGTCAGGTATTGTTAAATTAGAAAAGAAGGAAAAATAATTATGGATAATTTTTTAAATTCAGTAATAGAATATGGAAAAAATTTCGTTGATGAAGGAAAATTGGTGGACTACATTCCAATATTAAAAGACGCAGATAAGACTGCTATGGGAGTGTGCCTTATTGACAAAGACGGAAGAGTTTATGAAGCAGGAAAATCTCGAGAAAAATTTGCAATAATGTCCATTGTAAAAGTAATACTTTTCGAAATTGTCCTTGAAAATTATGAAATCGAAGAAATAAAAAAATATATTGGCTTTAAGGGTTCTTCAAAACCCTATGATTCAATTTTAGACCTGGAAATGGAAAATGGAAAGCCAGTAAATCCTTTTATAAATTCAGGGGCAATAATGTCTTCTTATTTAATTTTCAAAAAATTTAAAGAAAAATCTATAGATGTTCTCTTTGAAAAGGCAAAAATTTTAACAGGAAATGAAGATATTGATTATGCTAGAGAGCTATTTAAAATAGCAGGCAATGGTGGAGATAATAATTTAGCTCTCACTTATATATTAAAGAAGCATGGTAGTATTGATAAAGAAACAAAAATAGAAGACGTCCTTTATATTTACAACTTAGCATGTTGCCTCATGGTGAACACAAGAGACTTAGCTGTTTTAGCATCTATTATTTCTAGAAATGGAATAGGACTTGATGGTAAAAGAGTAATGGAGGAAGACCATGCGAGAATTTTAAGGACACTTATGTCAATTTGTGGAACTTATGACTATTCAGGAGATTTTGCAATTAATATTGGTATTCCAGCAAAAAGTGGAGTTGGCGGAGGCATAATGGCAGCTACTAATAAAGATATTGGTCTATGCACCTTCTGCCCAGGATTAGACAGCTCAGGAAATTCAGTTGTTGGAGTTAAGATGTTAGAGATGATTTCAAGAGAATTAAAATTGGGTTATTATTAAAGAGAGATTTATGAAATAAAAAAGAAAGAGAGATGATTATATGACAGGCGCAATGTTAACTACTTTATTTCAGAGTGTTTGCTTTCTAGCACTATTTTTATTAATAGGATTTTTCTTGAGGGCGAAAATTAAAGCTTTTCAAGAAACTTTTATACCAGCCAGCGTAATTGGAGGATTTATCCTTTTATTACTTGGACCAATAGGTTTTGGTATTCTTCCAATTCCAGAAGAATGGATTAAAATCTGGTCACTTATACCAGGTATTTTAATCGTACCAGTTGTTACAGCTACACCACTTGGTCTTGATTTAGGTGGAAAAAATGGAATGAAGAAGTTTAAGCCAGCAGTTCCACTATTTTTTATAATGTTTGCAGCTTATTATCTTCAAAATGCTATTGGTTTTGGTACTAACGAGCTATTTAGATCAATGGGTCAAGATTTATATGATACTTTTGGATGGGAACTTTGTATTGGTTATACTGGTGGTCACGGTACTGCAGGTATTCTCGGAAATATGCTTAGTGAACTTAATATTCCTTATTGGGAAACTGCACAAGGTGTTGCGGTTACAATGGCTACTTTTGGTCTAGTTGGTGGTATCTTAATTGGTATGGTATTGATTAACTGGGCTGCAAGAAAGGGCGAAACAGCTATACTTAAAGAACCTGGAGACATTCCGAAAGATGTTAAAATCGGTTATGAAAAGGATGTTACTAAACAAGCTTCTCTTGGTAGAGAAACAACAAAGTCTGCATCTATGGATACAGTTACATTTCACGCAGCAGTAATATTTTTAGGATGTCTTATTGCCTATGGGATTTTAGCAGTTTCTAAGAAATACAATATTCCAGGACTTAAATCAATATCAGTTTGGGCTTATGGTATCTTAGTAATGTTTGTTATTTGGGCAGTTATTAAAAAGCTAAATCTAGACTTCTTAATTGACTCAAATGTAAAAGGGAAAATAACAGGATCTCTAACTGAATTTGCAGTTATTGGTGCTGTTGCATCACTTCCTCTAAAAACGGTATTTACTTATTTTGTGCCTATTATGGTAATGGTTATATTGGGGTATATTGGAACTGTAGGAATTCTTTTATTCCTATGCAAGAGATACCTAAAAGTAGACTGGTTTGAACACATGATAGCAACTCTTGGTATGTCTACTGGAGTATTTTTAACTGGTCTTTTGCTATTAAAGATTTGCGATCCAGATTCAGAAAGTACAGCACTAGGAAATTATTCAATTTCCTTCTCAATAATATCTGCTGTAACCTTTGCCATTATGCCGTTAATTTTAAATATTATTTTGGCAAAGGGTCCAGGTACTGCTTTTATTTTGACAAGTGGACTTACAGTAATTGGAATAATTGCAACAATTATTTCATCTAAGTTACTTTTAAAAGATTGAGATATTGGAAAATGATTTTTTAAGGAGAGTAATATGGACAAATATAACGATGAACTTATGGAACTTGCTAAAAATATTTGGGGATATGCGGAAATTAAGTGGAAGGAATATAAATCCGTTGAAGCCCAAAAAGAAATTTTAAAAAAGCATGGTTTTAAAATAAATGACAACTTGGCAGATTTGCCAACTGCCTTTAGTGCAGAATACGGAGATTCTAAGGGATCTACAATTGGATTTTTAGGTGAATTTGACGCCCTATCTGGACTTTCTCAAGTTGAAGACTTAGCTGAGAGAAAGGAAATGATTGAGGGTGCATGTGGTCATGGTTGTGGTCACCACCTCTTGGGGACAGCATCTATTGGTGCAGCGCTTAAACTAAAAGATTATATTTATGAAAACAATCTTAAGGCTAGAGTAATTTACTTTGGCTGTCCAGCAGAAGAAGGGGGAAGTGGAAAGGCCTTTATGGCGAAGGCTGGTTGCTTTGATGATTTAGATATTGCAATAACTTGGCACCCCTTTAATGGAAATGCAATCTTCACAGGTTCTCTTCTAGCTAATAAGCAAGTTTATGTAAAATTTAGGGGCAGGGGAGCCCATGCTGCAGGGTCTCCACACCTAGGAAGGTCTGCTCTTGATGGTCTTGAACTTGTAAACATTGGCGTACAATTTTTGAGAGAGCACATGCAAGACTTTGAAAGGATACACTACTCAATAATAGATCCTGGTTCTGCATCTCCAAATGTTGTTCAGCCTTATGCTGAAGGAATATATTTGTTGAGGTCAAAGGATACTGAACATGTAAATAGACTTTATGAAAGATTTGAAAAAATAGTTGAGGGCGCAGGTCTTATGACTGAAACTGAACCAGAAATTATTTTTGACAAGGCTTGTTCCAATGTAATTCCTAACCCTGTAATCGAAGAAGAACTTTACAAGGCCTTCTTGGAAGAGGGACCAATAGAATTTACAGAAGAAGAAATAGAATATGCTAAAAAGTTTAGAGAAACTTATCCAATTGAAAATATTGAAAGCGAAACTACAATAGGATTTTCAGAAGATAAAAATGCAGAATTAAGTTATTTGAAAGAAAATATTTTGTATGACAAAATTTTAGATTACAAACAATCAAATGATATAATGATGGGTTCATCTGATGTCGGTGATTGTTCTAATGTTGTGCCAACAGCTCAAATAATAACAGCATGCTATGCCATAGGAACAACTGCACACTCTTGGCAAGAAGTTGCTCAAGGCAAATCTTCAATTGCAATGAAGGGAATGCTAAAGGCATCTGATGTAATGGCAAGGGCAGCTATGAGCTTCCTTGATAATCCTGAACTCATCGAGAAGGCTCGTGAAGAATTTATTAAGGTTCGTGGAGAAAAATTCATTTCACCAATTCCAGACGGAGTAAGGCCAAGGATGAATTGATATGAGTGGCATTTTACAAGAGTCAAAAAACAACCAAGAGCTTTTAGTTAAAATAAGAAGAGAACTCCACATGAATGCAGAAACTTCACAAAATGAAGTTGAAACATCAAAGATAATAATGAAATATCTTGACGAGTTTAATATTCCATATAAAAGTGAAGTTGGCGGTCATGGAATTGTGGCTGAAATTGTTGGAGATGAGGCAGGAAAAACTGTTGCATTAAGAGCTGACATGGATGCACTTGAAATGGAGGAAGAGAATGACATTGATTTTAAATCTAAGAATAAAAATGTAATGCATTCTTGTGGGCATGACTCCCATATGACTTTTCTTCTTGGGGCAGCTAAGCTTTTAAATTACAACAAGGACAAAATAAAAGGCAAAGTAAAACTTGTATTTCAACCAGCGGAGGAGCTTTCGCCAATTGGTGGAGCACCTAAAATCTTAGAGTCAGGGCTTCTTGATGATGTAGATGCAATTTTTGGCTCACATGTATGGCCAGATCTTCCTTTTGGAAAGATTGCTATAAAAGAAGGTCCTATGATGGCTAACTCTGATCATTTCACTATAAAATTTATTGGCGCATCGTCTCACGCAGCTAAACCTCACGAAGGTGTTGATGCCATTGTTATGGGTTCACAATTTGTAAATGGAATGCAAACATTAATATCCAGAAATACTGATCCAATGAATTCTGCAGTTTTAACTGTTGGAAGATTTATATCAGGGACAAGGTATAATGTTATGCCAGAAGAAGCCCTAATTGATGGAACTTGCAGAACTTTTTCACATGATGATAGGATGAGAATTTTTAAAGATATGGGAAATCTTGCAAAAGCAATTGCAGAAGTGAATCATGGTGATTGTGAGTATAATTATGGTTTTGGATATCCAGCAGTAATGAATGAGAAAGATTCAGTAAAAATAGTTAAGAAGAGCGTAGCTGAGCTATTTGGAGAAGATTCAATTTTAGAAATAGAAAAGCCCGCTATGACAGCTGAAGACTTCGCCTTCTATCTTCAAAAAATAAAAGGAGCTTTTTACTGGGTTGGAATTGGCAAAGAAGGAGAGAAAAATTATCCTCTTCATAGTAATAAATTTTATTTAAATGAAGATATTCTATATAGGGGAGCTGCCCTTATGTACGAAATTGCCTTAAATTTTTTAAATGAAGTTAAATAATTTTAAAAACTTAAAATTTTAGGAGTCCTTAAGATGGATTCACTATCTAAAAAATTATTCGGCATGAAGTAATCTTTGTGCCGATTTTTTCTTGCCTTGTAACTTGAAAAATATTATATAATATTTTTGTAGATATAATAATTTGCGGAAATTTTTCTTGGATATAATAATGTGCAGAAATTTTTGTTATATAATTATTGGCAAAAAATTTATTTACAAAATTTTAAAAGCTACATAAAAAGGAGGGTTCTATGAAAAAATATTTTTTACTTTTAATGGCGTGCCTAATGTTTGTACTTCCTGCTTGCAATAAGACAGGTCCAAGTGAAAATAAAGCTGAAAGCACTTATCCGCCTATGGTTAAGGTTAAGGGCAAAACCTATGTTGACACAGGCTATGAAAATGCTATGGTCACATGCGGCACAGCAGACGGTCAAATAAAAACTACTGTTGATGGGCGAGAGATGCCTAGTAAGGACGATGAATCTAATTTTGGCAAGGGCTATGGCTACCAAACTTGGGAGGAGGGCTATATAAATGTTCAAATTGACAATAGGTGGATTTTATTTAGGGACCTTGACCTAAAAGATGAAAGCAGAGAAATTCCTGAGTGGGTTGCTCACTTTACAGGTAAGGTCATAAAGGCAGAAGAAGACTCACTTATGGTCGAAGCGACTCAAATTGATGACAGATTTTATTTTAAAGAAATAATGACAAAGCCCATCTCTCTATCAATAGATAATTTAGATAATTCTAAAGATGGAAAAGTTACTACAGAAGGTCTTGAAGGTAAAACTGTTGAAGTTTATTTTGGCGGAGAAATTAAAAATATTGAGCCAGAAAATTCTGTTCCAATTTTTCTTGAAAAAATTTATAGGATTGATGTGAAATAAAAAAATAATACTTAAAGTTTGGATAGCTTTTTAATAAGAAGGGGCAAATATATTTTACAAATTCACTTTAGCATATTATAATCTTAATAATTAGTATTTAATTTAGTGAATTTTTAAGGAGAAATAAATGGATTATAGAAATGGATACAAGGACACAATAAAGGCGAGAGAGAGAATTAGGGATTATGTTTATGACACACCTCTTATTAGGCTTGACTATATTTCCGAAGCCTTAGGTACTTCTGTCTACGCCAAAATGGAAAATATGCAAAGGACAAATTCTTTTAAAATTAGGGGAGCTCTAAATAAGGTTAGAAAGCTTTCCACTGAAGAGCTAGAAAAGGGTGTCGTAACTGCTTCTTCTGGCAATCACGGCAAGGCAATTGCTACTTGTGCTAAGATGCTTGGAATTCCCGCAAAGATTGTCCTGTCAGATACTTCTACTGAATTAAAGAGGCAGATGATAAGGGATCTTGGCGCTGAAGTTGTAATTACAACAGTGGAAAAAAGATTTGAAGTTGCAAAAGAAATTTCTGAAAAAGAAGGCATGACTTTTATTCATCCCTTTGACGATTTAGATGTGTCTGAAGGTCAAGGCACTATAGCTGTTGAAATTTTAAATAAGATGGATCACTTGAAGATGATTGTGCCCATTGGTGGTGGCGGACTTATTTCTGGCATTGCCATGTACACTAAGGGTGTAACTAGATGGGCTGAGGTAATTGGTGTTGAGCCAGAAAATGTGGCAAGATTTACTGCTTCTTTAAAGGAAGGAAGACCAATTGATGTGGAAAGAGGAGAAACTCTTGCTGATGGACTTCTTTCTGTTAAGCCTGGTGATCATGTATTTCCAATTGTAAGGGATCTTGTTGATCATGTGGTAACTTGCCAAGATAAATATATTAAAAAAGCACTTGATTTGTTGTATAATAAAGAGAAATTAATTGTTGAGCCATCTTCTGCTATTGGTCTTGGAGCAATCCTTGAGGGCAAAATAAAATATGATGACAGGGACAAGCTGGTTCTAATCATCACAGGGGGCAATGTGGAAGCCAGCTCAATTGAAAAAATAATTAATTCATGAGGGAGGAAGCTATGAGGGATTTTATTTGTAGCAAATTTAATAAGGTAGCACCATCAGGTATAAGAAAGATCAACGAAAAAACTATTGAAATGGAAAGAGCTGGCAAGAAAATCTACCATTTTGAAGTTGGTAGACCTGATTTTGATACTCCAAAGGTGATTAAGGATGCAACTATAAAAAGCATTGAGGCAGGAGATGTTTTTTACACTTCAAACTTTGGCATTATGCCACTAAGAGAGGCTGTGGCTGAAAAACTTAGAGATGAAAATAATTTAGACTATTCTGCCAAAGAAATTTTAATAACTGCAGGGGCAAGCGAGGCAATTTACGATACTTATTCTGTAATTTTAGAAGAAGGCGACGAGATCCTTCTTCCAAATCCATGCTGGCCAAATTATGTCAACATTGCCCACATTATGAAGGCAAATCCTATTAGATACAGCTTAGCAGAAGAAAATGATTTTCAAATTGACTTTGATGAGCTAGAAAAACTTGTCACAGAAAAAACTAAGGCTATGGTAATTATCACTCCATCAAACCCAATTGGTTCAATGCTTTCTGAGGAAACTCTTGAAAAACTATCTGACTTTGCCAAGAAAAAGGACCTACTTATAATTGCCGATGAAATTTATGAACAAATTGTATATGGAAACAAGGAACATATCTCTATGGCTTCAATTGATGGAATGAAGGAGAGAACTATTACTATTAATGGTTTTTCAAAAACTTATTCCATGACTGGCTTTAGACTTGCTTATATTGCAGCACCAGAAGAATTTATTAGAGTTTTAAATATTGTCCACCAACACAACACTTCTTGTGCAACTTCCTTTGTTCAACATGCAGGCATTACTGCCTTAAAAGAAGGAAGAGAAGGCGCAGAAGAAATGGTGAAGGAATACAAGAGAAGACGCGACTACATTGTAGAAAGAGTAAATTCTATTGAGGGACTTAGCCTAAATGCTCCTGACGGTGCTTTTTATGCCTTTATTAACATCAAGGACCTTGGAGTTTCTTCAGAAGAATTTTGCCAGTATCTTCTCGACGAAGAGTGCGTTGCAATTGTTCCTGGCACTGTCTTTGGAAGTGCAGGAGAAGGCTTTGTAAGATTTTCCTACGCATCTTCTTATGAAGACATTGTTGAAGGCTTAAACAGGGTGGAAAAAGCCTGCAAGCACTTCATGAATAAATAAAATTTTTGAGAATGAGAAAATTTTTAATAATACTTTTAAATATTCTTATTTTTGCAGCGGCGTCAATTTTACTCTCAGGGACTGAAAAAAATGGCGATTTGATTTTAAGAATAATTTATTCTGTGGCTCTCGTGAAGGCAGGATTTAATATAACAAAAACATTAAAAAATGAGTAGGTTCAAAAAGAGCCTACTCTATTTTATTTGCATAAGTTTTTAAAAATATGCCAACGACTTTGTGGAATCGAGCCATGTCTGTGATATAGGCATAGTCGCTGCCGTAAATTTTTTTGATGTTTGTGCTTTCTGATTCCTCGCCAGTGAAGACTCCAAAGGAGTTAATGCCCTTTAGTCTTGTTAAAAGCACTTCCTTTGATGTGTCCATTACTGCCTCATCCTCTTTATAATTTTCTCCAGGAATTTTTGAGGCGCCAACTATTCCTATGTCGATTTCGTCAAAGGGAAGGCCGTCTGTTAAAACTATTAAAAATCTTCTTGCGTCCTGATTTTTTGAAATCAAGTGGCGCATAAATTTTATAGCAAGGCCATCTCTATTAGACCCGCTTGGGGAATACTTGAAGATGTCCTTGTTCTTGGAAGATGGGTCCTTGTAATCCCTGTATTTTTTTATGACCAGATAATTGTAAAAATTATTGTAGGAAAAAATTCTAGTTTTTATATTTAGGCTTGTTAGAGCCTCTGCTATGATGTAGGATTCTGTTGCTACAATTTCTTTTCTGTCATTTTGCGATGCAGAGGAGTCAAGGAGGATGTCCACGAAAATTTCGTTGGAGTCCTTTCTATTTATTTTTCTAAAAATTCTGTCTTCATTTAATTCCTTTGACTTCCAAATTTCTGATGGAATAATTTTTCCTGAATTTGATTTTACAATTTCATCTTCAGATTCCTTTAAGAGAGAATTTTTTATGACGCCGGCAAGCTCACGAATGGCTCGCTGATTTTGAAGCTTCTTGTCCTGGTAAAATTTTAGGTTATCCTGGTAATTATTTTTTTCTTCCTGGGCAAAGTAGGAATTTTTATTTTTAAATTGGCCGCTGGGGAAATAAAGTTTAATGTCTCTGTGTATGCCTGTGGAAATTTCCTCAGAAATTTTATCAGACACATATCTCTTTACTTTTTCTATGCCGTAGTGTTTTTCCAGGGCTTCATAAATATTTTGGTCGCCAAAATTATTTTTTAAGCTATCTTCCCTTACATTGATGTCCCTATAGTCGTCGTTAAAAAAAGTGAACTCTGCAGATTCAATGTTGTACCTCTCCAGGAAGGCCTTGTCTACAAAATTTTTTCTCTTGTATGGGGCACTTTTCTTGGAAGATGAATTGGACTTTTTTTCTTTTTTAAACTCCTCATAGGTCTCATCAAGGTCCTTGGGAAGATCTTTATTAATGTGAAAGTATTTTTTGAAGAGATATTTTAAGAAGTCGAGATACATAAAGGTGTCTTTTTCCTTAAAATTATAAATTTCATCTAACATCTCTTCTAAAACTCTTTGAATTTTTGGATACTTTCCTCTTTCTTTTCTGATGTAGCCAATTTTAAGCTCCGTCGTCAAAATAATTTCTCGCCTATTTAATTTTTTTAAGATTTCTTCGCCATGGGACTTTTTAAAATCAAGGGTGCCAGGTCTTTCCAAAATCATTTCTTTTGAAAAAATATTTTCCATTATGAGTTTTGAAATTTCCCACAGGTCCTTTTTGTTGTTTAAATTATTTATATATTTTTTGAAAAAATCGTCTATTACATAAAAATCAAAGTGCCTTGATCCGTAGCCAAGGATTGAAGCCTCGTAGGCGTCCCTTGGTTTTAGGGAAAAATTAAAAATATCAAAATCGTAAAAATCTGAAAGAGTCCAAAAAATATTTTTTAATCTATTTTCATCCCTCAAATAAATCAGCTCTCTTAGTGTCCCTTGCAAAGAGGGTGTCAATTACATCTTTGACAATTTCTCTCTCATAGGAGTCAAAAGTCTTATCCACAATGCCAAGCTCAAGGGAATCTCTTATGCCTAGGCCCCTATTCATAAGCTCAATAGAAGAAAGAAGTCCACGAAGGTCAATTGCCTTGGAAGAAATTTCTGAATTTAGAGATTTTTCTTGCAAGTCTAAAAATAATTTTGTGAAAATTTTTATGGCGCTATCCTTTAAATTTGTATTTTCTTTAAACAATTTTGCCAAGTCACTTTCTGCAATTGTTGGCATGTCGATTACTAAAAATCTTGAGACAAGAGCCTCGTTAAGATCACGAGTGCCAATGTAGCCGTAGTTCATTGTGGCAATAAATCTCGTTGCATCGTGAAGATTTAGTCTGTCATAGCCAGAAATATCTAGGACTCTTCTGTAATCAAGAGTTGAATGGACAACAGAAAGGGCTTCGTTTTTTGCCATATTTATTTCGTCAAAAACTGCAAAGCCACCTTGCTCTGCTGCCTCATATACGGGACCCTTCTTAAGAGTTACTTCGTTGTTCTTAAAGGTATCAGAGCCAATTAAACTTGATGGGTCTGATGCAATGTTAAGAGAAACTGTCCAAAGGGGTCTCTTAAAGAGGTAGGCAAGATTTTCTGCCAATACATTTTTGCCTGTCGCCTTTGGTCCAGATAGAAGGATGTTGTCGCCAGATAAAATTGCAGCAATTGCCTTCTCCCAAGTTTTTTTGCCATAATATTTGTATTTTATTTTTGGAATTCTATATTCATATTCTTTATTTAAATCATGTTTTTCTATAAATTTGTCTACTCCCTTAAGTAGATCTTCTGAAACGCCTTGTGAAAGTAAAAACTCTCTCATTTCATCACCTCAAATGTATTATAACAAAAAGGTGGATTATGTGTGGACAATAAATTTTGTAAAAGGAAGATGTTATTGTTATAATGTAGTAAAGAAGGAAGGAGAATACTTATGGCTTTTACATCTAAATCACTTATTGCTTTAATTTTAGGTTTTGGGGTCTATGTGGGAATTTTTGTACTTATAATTTTGGCAATCCTCGCCCTTATAAAATACTTAAAAAAATAGTTTTTGCTTAAGGAGCTTAAATTCATGAATAAAGAATAAAGAATGAAAGGAGAAATACTTTTGGCTTTTACACCTAGATTACTTATGGATTTTATTTTAGTTGTTGGGGTCTATGTAGGAATTTTTTTACTTATAGTTTTGGTAGTTTTGGCAATCCTTGCCCTTATAAAATACTTAAAAAAATAGTTTTTGCTTAAGGAGGTAAATTCATGAATAAAGAATTTGCAGGTTTTATGTATTTAGTGCTTACATTCTCGGTGCTATTTAGATTAGCAATTTTTGTCCTTATAATAGTTTTAATCCTTGCCCTTATAAAATACTTAAAAAAATAAAACCCGAGAAGGGTTTAAAAATAAAAAGGATATGGTATAATATAGATAAAGAGGACACCGTTAAAAGCGGTCACCCTTTAATGACTAAATTTTAATTAAGCCATCTGTAGTAGTGATACAGGTGGCTTTCTCATATCTTACTTATCTTTTTTAATGATAAGGGTTATAAGCGTGCCAAAAGCAATCATTAAAGACAGAGTCTCAAATATACTCATAGCACCACCCCCTCTTTATAGAAGGCTAACCACCTTAGTATGTCCTCACTTACATTATACATGTTTTACAAATTCTCATCAATTAATTAGCAACAATTCTAAAAAATAAAACCCGCGAAGGGTTTAAAAATAAAAAGGATATGGTATAATAATGATAAAGAGGACACCGTTAATACCCATTCGGGCACAAGCGACGGTCGCCCTGCAGTATAATTTATAAAACCACCTGTAGTGACGATACAGGTGGTTTTTTCTAACTACTTATTTTTACAAAGTGTTAGGATGGCGATTATAAGTGTTAAAAACTTAAGCATTATACTTAAAATTTCATAATCACTCATAAAAGCACCTCCCAATAATTAAATTGGGCGACCATCTGTATGTCCTCATACATATTATAATCTTTCGAAACAAATCAATCAATTGACTTTACTTTATTAGCCAAAAAGCTTGAACTTATTTTTCCTTATGGTATAATAAAAAAAACTAAAAAAGGCGATAATTGAGAATAGTAATTTTAGAAAGTTTTTTAGAGAGCAGGTGGCTGGTGCAAATCTGTAAACTCATAAAATGAATCCACCTCATAGTCTATGTATTTTTAAGTGAACCATTTGGTTAATTAGGGTGGCAACGCGGGTCTCTCGTCCCTTTAGGGATTGAGGGGCTTTTTTTAATTTAAGGGAGGATTTATGTTAGACATTAAATTTGTAAGAGAAAACCCAGAAGCAGTAAAGGAAAATATTAAAAAGAAATTCCAAGATGACAAACTTCCATTAGTTGATGAAGTTATAAAAATCGACGAAGAACTTAGGGAAGCTAAGACTAAGGGCGACAACCTTCGTGCAGAAAAAAATCAAACTTCAAAAGAAATTGGTGGCTTTATGCAAAAGGGCGAAAAGGACAAAGCCGAAGAAGCTAAAAAAAGAGTTGCTGAAATAAATGAAGAAATCACAGAACTAGAAGCAGCTGAAAGAGACCTTGCAGAAGAACTTAAAAAGAGAATGCAAGTTATTCCACAAATGATTGACGACTCAGTGCCAATAGGAAAGGACGACAGCGAAAATGTTGAAATCGAAAGATTTGGCGAACCAGTAATTCCAGATTATGAAGTGCCTTATCATGTTGATATCATGGAAACTTTTAACGGAATTGATTTAGATTCAGCAAGAAATACTTCTGGCGCAGGTTTCTATTATTTAAAGGGCGATATTGCAAGGCTTCACTCTGCAATTTTATCTTATGCAAGAGACTTTATGATAGATCGTGGCTTTGAATATCACATTCCACCTTTTATGATCAGATCAGATGTTGTTACTGGCGTAATGAGTTTTGCTGAAATGGAAAATATGATGTATAAAATCGAAGGTGAAGACCTTTATTTAATTGGTACATCAGAACACTCAATGATTGGTAAATACATCAACACAATAACTCCAGAAGAAGAAATGCCTCTTGCCCTTACTTCTTATTCTCCTTGCTTTAGAAAGGAAGTTGGAGCTCACGGCATCGAAGAAAGAGGAGTTTACAGAATTCACCAATTTGAAAAGCAAGAAATGGTTGTAATTTGTAAGCCAGAAGATTCTAAAGAATGGTTTGTAAAATTGTGGAAGAACACAGTTGACTTCTTCCGTTCACTAGAAATTCCTGTAAGAACTCTTGAATGTTGTTCTGGTGACTTGGCAGACTTAAAGGTTAAGTCCCTTGATGTTGAGGCCTTTTCTCCAAGACAAAATAAATATTTTGAAGTTGGTTCTTGTTCAAACCTTGGCGATGCACAAGCTAGAAGACTTAACATCAAACTTCGTGGCAAGGATGGCACATATCTTGCTCACACTCTAAACAACACAGTAGTTGCACCACCAAGAATGTTAATTGCCTTCTTAGAAAATCTTCTACAAGAAGATGGCAGCGTTAAAATTCCTAAGCCACTACAAATGTATATGGGCGGCATGGAAAAAATTGTGCCAAAAAATAAATAAAATTTGCTAAAAAACACTTTAATTAAATTTATTTGGGTAATATATACTTAGATTGTTTTAGGCAAAATAATTTGATATAATTTATTGGCTTTGGGGAGTAACTTTTAAATTTTCAGTCGTCATTACGGCATAGCCCGGCTGGAAAGCTTATTATTAAGTATGTGAGACCGATGTAACAATCGGTCTCTTTTTTATTAAATATTTTTATTTAGCATTTATAAGGAGGAATTATGGAAAAAAATTGGTATAATCAGTCGCCTGATGAAGTCCAAAAAAATCTTTCCACCACAAAGGAGAGGGGACTAACAGAAGATGAAGCCAAAAAAAGGCTAGAAGAGTATGGGGAAAATGCTCTAGCAGAAGAAAAGAAAAAATCCTTTGGCGAAAAACTAAAGGAGCAATTTTTTGACCCAATGATAATTATTTTAATTGCAGCAGCCCTTGTATCTGTCTTCGTAGGAGAAGGCCTTGATGCAGGAATTATCATTGCCATTGTTATTGTCAATGCCTTTCTTTCAATTTATCAAGAGGGCAAGGCAGAAGAGGCCATTGCAGCCTTGCAGAAGATGTCTTCTCCAAAGGCTAAGGTCATAAGAGATGGCGACCATGAAGAAGTTGACTCAAATAAATTAGTGCCAGGAGATATTATTGTTCTTGAAACGGGAGATATTGTCCCAGCAGATTTAAGATTAATTGAATCATCAAATTTAAAAATCGACGAGTCTTCACTTACTGGTGAATCTGTGGCAGTTGAAAAACACTTTGATGTAGTTTATGATGGCAAAATGGAAATTGGCGATAGAGAAAACTTAGCTTATTCTTCAACTATTGTAACTTATGGAAGAGGCATGGGAGTAGTTATAGAAACTGGCCACAAGACAGAAATTGGTAAAATTGCAACTTCTATTGCAACAGTTTCTGATGAGCAAACTCCACTTCAAAGAAAACTTGCAAAACTTTCCAAAACTCTTGGAATTTTAGTAATAGTTATCTGTGCAGTGGTAATGGGAGTTGGCTTAATTTACAAGCATGACCCACTAGATATGTTTATGACTGCAATTTCCCTTGCAGTTGCAGCTGTTCCTGAAGGACTTCCTGCCATTGTAACTATTGTACTTTCAATTGGCATGGGCAAGATGGCAGAAAAAAATGCCATAGTAAAAAAACTTTTGGCAGTGGAAACTCTAGGTACAACAACAGTAATTTGTTCTGATAAAACTGGTACACTTACACAAAATGAAATGACAGTTGTAAAAGTTTTTACTGACGGACAAGTTTATCATGTATCTGGAACTGGTTACTCTCCAGAAGGGGATGTCACTAAAAAAGATGAAATTGTAACAATTGATGAAGATGAAAATTTAAAGGTTTTATCATCAATTGCAGCCTTAACTAATGATGCAAAATTAAAGCTAAAGGATGGCGAAGCTTCTATCACTGGAGACCCTACTGAAGGAGCCCTTCTTACTTTTGCAGAAAAAGCTGGAAATGGACTGGATAATCTTTATAAAAATTTTGACAGATTGGAAGAAATTCCCTTTGACTCTGACAGAAAGATGATGACAACTTTCCATGACAAAATTTTTGATGCAATTGCATCCTTTACCAAGGGAGCACCTGATGTTGTCCTTGACAGATGCGAAAAAGTTTTAATTGATGGAAAAGAAGTTGAACTTGACGAAAAATTAAGAAAAGAAATTTTAGAAAAGAACAGTGAATTTGCAAGATCAGCCCTAAGATGTTTGGGCTATGCTTATAGAAAACACAGCGATATGCCAAGTGAAATCACATCAGATGCCATAGAAAAGGACATGGTCTTTGTTGGACTTACTGGAATGATTGACCCATCAAGACCAGAAGCCAAGACAGCCATAAAAGAATGTAAGTCAGCTGGCATTAGACCTATTATGATTACTGGCGACTATCTTGAAACAGGACTTGCTATAGCAAAGGACCTTGGCATTGCTGAGCATGACGATGAAGCAATAATGGGTAGAGAACTTAACGAAATGTCTGAGGCAGAACTTAGAGAAATCGTAAAGGAAAAATCTGTCTACACTAGAGTTTCACCAGAAAATAAAGTTCAAATTGTTACAGCCCTAAAACAAAATGGTCACATAACAGCTATGACTGGTGACGGTGTAAATGACGCACCTGCAATTAAAAAGGCAGACATTGGTATTGCTATGGGAATTACAGGCACAGATGTTGCAAAAAACACTGCTGAAGTAATTTTGACAGACGACAACTTTGCCACAATTGTAAACGCAGTTGAAGAAGGAAGAATAATCTATTCCAACATCAAAAAATTCGTGGCTTATCTTCTTTCTTGTAACTTGGGAGAAGTTCTAATAGTTTTAATTTCAATTTTGATGAACTTGCCAGTGCCACTTATTCCAATTCAACTACTTTGGCTTAACCTTGTGACAGACTCTTTCCCAGCTCTAGCACTTGGAGTTGAAAGAGGAGAAGCCGACATAATGAATGAGCCACCTCGCGACCCTGACGAGCCAATTCTAGATACAGAAATAAAAATCACAGTTGCAATTCAATCTATTGCCATAACTGTGGCAACACTTCTTGCATACCTAGTTGGACTTAAGTGGTATGGACAAGCGGAAGGACTACACCACGCAAGGACAATGGCATTTTCAACACTAATTATTTGTGAACTTCTAAGAGCTTACTCATCAAGATCAATTGACAAAACTGTCTTTGAAATTGGAGTTTTCACAAACAAAAAATTAGTGTTTGCGACTCTATTTTCTTTCATGCTAATGCTAGTAGTAATTTATGTGCCAGTCTTAAACGACGCCTTTGGACTCATGGATCTTGGACCAAGAGAAATCGCAGTAGTTCTTGGATCATCACTTATACCACTAGTAGCTGGAGAAATTCAAAAGAAAGTTAGATTTAAGAAAAAATAAATAATTTAATTGTAAAGCCGACAGGGGAAATTCTCTGCCGGCATTTTTTATTGGAGAAAATTTTTTAAAAGCCTTGACAAAATTATTTGACGGGACTATAGTGTAGATATAAAGTATATACACTTAAGGGTGGTGTGATATGAAAATTATTATTTCAAATGATAGCGGTCTTCCAATTTACGAGCAAATAAAAAATCAAATCAAGGCTCAAATTGTTTCGGGAGACTTAAAGGCAGACGAAGCTCTTCCAGGCATGAGGACTCTTGCCAGCGACCTAAAGGTTTCTGTCATAACGACAAAGCGTGCCTACAACGACTTGGAGCAAGAGGGCTACATTTATTCCATGACGGGCAAGGGGTCTTTTGTGAAAAAATTAAATGAAGAAGTGGTAAGAGAAAATGCTCTTGCAGAGATAGAAAAATATTTTACTGACGCAATGACTGTTGCTAAGTCTGCAGGCATTGACATAGAAGAATTGCAAGAAATTTTAAAGACATTAGACGAAGTGGGTGAAGTATGAAAGTAATAGAAATAAAAAATTTGAGAAAAGAATTTAAGGACTTTGAACTTGATATAGATAGTTTAGAAATACCAGAAGGGGCAGTTATAGGTCTCATTGGCGAAAATGGTGCAGGCAAGACAACTCTCTTAAAATGCATCTTGGACCTCTATAGGTATGATGGAGACATAAAAGTTTTTGGAGAAGAGATCCACAAGGAGTCCTTTGAAAAAATTGGGGCAGTGATACCTGACTCCTTCTTTAACGATACCTTTAAGATAAAAGATGTTGTGGACATTTTAAAAGTTGCCTACAAAAATTTTGATGAAGAAAGATTTTATGACTGTGCAGATAAATTTAAGATGCCAAGGGACAAAAAATTAAAGGAACTCTCTACAGGCAACTTGATGAAGCTAAAGATAATTTCTGCAATTTGCCATAAGCCAGAATTATTAATTTTTGACGAGCCAACTTCGGGCCTTGACCCAGTTATTCGTGACGAGATTATAGGTTTTCTCTTTGATTACATCAAGGACGGGGACAAGACAATTTTATTTTCATCCCACATCTTGTCTGACATAGAAAAAATCGCCGATTATATAATTTACATTCACGAAGGAAGACTAATCTTATACGACGAAAAGGACGCCCTCATAGAAAAGTATGGAATCTTAAAAACTTCTGAAGAAAATTTAGAAAAATATGGAGATTTTATTCTAAAGACAAGAAAAAATAAATATTCCACAGAGGCTCTCATAAAAAATGTCCAGGTTTTTAAAGAATTTTATCCCAATGAAGTTGTTGATAAGGTAAATGTGGAGGATATAATGATATTTTTATCAAGAGGTGGACAATGAAAGCAGTATTAATAAATGAGTGGAAAATATTTAAGTATTATTTTTTAGCATCAATAGTAGGATTGGCATTAATACTCTTAATTTTTATTAATAATAGGGGAGGAGACAACAGACTTCTTAACTACTGCATAGCGATTGTTACTTATACACTGAGAGGTCAAATTATATTTGGTGATAAGTATAGTGATATGTGTAAGTTCCTAACAATGCCAGTTTCTATTAATGACTATACCCTTGGAAAAATCATGAGGAATATAATTGTTTATGTAATAACATCGACAGCATTTTTTTCTTTAGTAATTTTTAAAGAAAATATTACAATGGAAATTATAAAAAGATTTATATTTTATTTTTTAGCAATTGATTTTAGCTTAATGAGCATCTTCCACGTAATTTTTTCAAGATATCAAAAACCTTTTATTTTTATAATTTATATGATATCAGTTTTAATAGTTGGGCTTCCAATGCTTAAATACACAAAGTATCTTTTGAATTACAAAATAATTTTTATAATTCTTTCCATAGTCTTACCAATAATATCAGTTTTTGTGGATTATAAATTCTCATCAAAACTTTTAAAGGAGAATGAGATAGTATGAAAGCAGTATTAATAAATGACTTTAAACTTGTAAAGAATATTGCCCTACCAATTGTTATATTTATTACTTCCATACTTTTTATTGGTTTTTTGATAACAGGACAAGTCTTCAGCAGATTTTTTAGCCAATGGACTCTTACAATGATATTTATCATTAGGGCACAAAGTGTTTTTGGAGATAACTTTAAAGATTTTCAAAAGTTTGTGACTATGCCAGTATCTATTGAGGACTATTCTCTCGCTAAGATATTAAAAAACCTAATAATCTTTGTAATTACTTCACTTGTTTTATTAATGGGAATAATTATTAGCACTGATGAAGACAAAAATTTTATGACAAATCTTTATCTAAGCATATTTATAGCCCTAGACTTTATGTCACTTAGCCTCAGCCACATTGTTTTTACAAAATATAAAAAGGGAATAGTTGTATTTCTTTACACTATTTTGATTGTAGGCTTAGGAATATTTTTTGGCATGACCTATGCAGCCTATTACGAAAATTTATTAAACTACAGACCTGCCTTTATAGTAGGATCAATAATAATTTGCATCTTGTCCTTTAAGTTAGACTACAAGTTTTCCACAAAATATTTGAGGGAGAGGAGAATCCTATGAAATTACTCTTACTAAATGATTTTAAAATTAGAAAAAAATTTATCATCGCCTATTTCATATTTATTGCAATTATTTTTGCCTTAAAGACTCTTGGACTTTTCTCTGAGGAATTTTCCTTCTTTGCAGACAAGGCCTTCGCCCTATTATTTATGTCAGCCCTCCTAGTTCACTATGTTCTATATATAATATCCAGCGAAGGAATGATAGTGGACAAAAGCAAGCCCTACCTTTTGACACTTGGTGCAAGAAGAGCTGACCTAATAAATGTAAAATTTCTAAAGATACTTATGATTTTTATAATAGATTCAATTTTAATTTCTTATATCATGCGAGAAGTTGAAATAAATGGCGTTGATTTTAGGCTAGGATTCTTTTTTGTCTTATTTTTAATGGCATACTATCTTATAAGTATTCCAATCTATCTTCACTTTGGGCAAACAAGTGGCATGGGAACAATGTTTACATCTTCACCAGCTCTTCTTCCTATATTAGATAAGTTTGGAAAAGATCCAGCAGGATTTTTCGTGGGAATAATTAAAGGAAGTAGTAACATAGCCTTATCCTTATCTTTAATTATTTTAATTATAATAATTTATGCCGCCTCAAGAATCATCGCGGAGAAAAAAGATTTTTAATTATTAATAGACTCAAAGGACTTTTGATTTCAAGAGTCCTTTTTAATTTGTTAATTTATAAAACAAAACTTCACCATACTTGTGTCATTTGCCCCTCAATGTGATAGAATGAAAATGAATTTATATGAGGAGGAAAAAATGGAAACAAATTCAAGTTTTTTAGAAAGAAATTTTTCTCTAAGTGAGAGAAAGACCAATGCCAAGACAGAATTTTTGGCAGGACTTACAACTTTTATGACCATGTCCTATATTCTAGTTGTAAATCCAAACATGTTATCTGAAACTGGAATGGACAAGGGTGGAGTTTTCACTGCCACTATTGTTGCATCTATTATTGCTATGCTCTTTATGGGTTTATTTGCAAACTTGCCCTTTGCACTTTCATCAGGTATGGGACTTAATGCATTTTTCACATACACAGTAGTCCTATCTATGGGTCACGATTGGTCCTATGCACTTACTGCAGTATTCTTAGAAGGTGTCATCTTTATAGTCATGAGCTTTTTCAACATTCGTGAGGCGATATTCACTTCAATACCCATGTCACTTAAGAATGCAGTATCTGTTGGTATAGGCTTATTTATAACCCTAGTTGGACTTACGTCAGCAGGAATTATTGTAAATAACGACGCAACTCTTGTTGCCCTTGGAGAAATTGCATCAAGACCATCCTTTGTTTTTATAGTATCACTTATGGTCATGGCACTTTTGACAGCAAAAAATGTCAAGGGAGCTCTTTTATATGGAATAGTAACGGGAACTGTTCTTGCACTTATTTTAGGAGTCACACATCTTCCAGGAGGAATGTTATTTTCACTTCCACCATCACTTGCTCCTGTTGCCTTTAAACTTCACTGGGGCGATTTATTTACCTTTGACATGTTTTCAGTAATGTTTACATTTTTATTCGTAGATTTATTTGACACAGTGGGAACTCTTACTGGAGTTGCAACAAAGGCAGATTTAATTGACGAAGATGGAAACCTCCCAGGAGTTGGTCGTGCCCTATTATCTGATGCCATTGGTACAGTTGTGGGAGCACTCTTGGGAACATCTACAGTTACAACTTTTGTTGAGTCAGCATCAGGTGTAGCTGACGGAGGAAGAACTGGACTTACATCACTATCCTGTGCCTTCTTCTTCCTTTTGTCACTATTTTTCTTCCCAATATTTTCTATTGTGCCAGCCCAAGCAACATCAGCTGCCCTAGTAATGGTAGGACTATTTATGATCAGTCCAATTAACCAAATAAAATTAGACGACTACACAGAATCAGTGCCAGCCTTTTTGACAATGGTTACAATGCCCTTTGCCTATTCAATTGCAGAAGGTATTTCAGTTGGTATGATTTCTTATGTAATATTAAAAGTAGCAACAGGTCGTGGAAAAGAAGTTAGCCCTGTAATGTATATCTTGGCACTTATTTTTACACTTAGATATTTAAGACCAATACTACCTTTTTAATCTTTAATTTTTAGACTTTAGCAATTACTGCTAAGGTCTTTTTTTGAAGAATTTTTAGAATGATGAAGTAAAATATTGAATAAAAATTTTAAATTTTATATAATGTACATGAAAGTGTACGAGGTGATTATATGGAAAATGTAAATGCAACGAATTTTAGAAAAAATATTTTTGAATACTTAAACTCAGCAGTTTCCTTTGGCGATGTAATAAATATCAGCACAAAAAATGGAAATGCTATTGTAATAAGCGAAGATGAATATAATTCCTTAGTAGAAACTGTCTATTTATTGTCAATTCCTGGTATGAAGGAAAAATTAATTGATGGAAAAAAGGCAAGCCTTGATGACTGCCAGGAGCTTAAGTGGTGACTTATAAAATCTTAATAACCAAAGCTGCCCTTAAGGACAAGGAAAAAATTAAAGGAAACAAGGCTTTAGAAAGTAAAGTAAAAAATTTAATTGAACTAATTTCTAAAAATCCTTATGAAAGTCCGCCATCCTTTGAAAAATTAAAGGGCGACCTTGATGGACTTATATCCAGAAGAATTAACATCCAGCATAGACTTGTCTATGAAGTTTATGAAGAGGAGAAGGTCGTAAAAATTATTAGTATGTGGACTCACTATGAAAATCTTTAAAATTTTATTTTAAAACTTAAGCTAATGACATTTAAACACACATTTATTGAATTGTTTAAGCCCCTTTAGTATAATTAAAGTATTAAGGGGGCGTTTTTAATGAAAAAAATGTTTTTATACATACTTATGGCTTTTACACTTTTTGTAAATGTTTTTGCAGCTGAAGATATTCAAGTTGTCTTGGAGCAACCTGCTCTTTCTGAAGTGAAGAGTGGCGACTCCTTGAAGTACAATTTAATTGTCAATTTGCCAAATAATTACAAGGAAAAGTATTCTTCTTTCTCTGTTACTCTTTTGTTTGACAAGGCAATTGAGGTTAAGGGCACAAAGCTTTTAGAGGGAGAGGAGTCTCAAGGCAAACTCGACATTAGAGAGACTTCTATTAAGGGCAAGGACCAAAATATTGTCACTATAAATGCCAACGACCTTTCTGTCATCAAGGGTGACAAATTAAATCTTGAAATCGACACTAGGGTTAAAAATGATGTTGGTTCAAGTTCCAATCTTAAAAATTCCTTTGTCCTAAGTTTTGTGGACAAGGCAGGAGAAACTAAGAGCGACCAAAAAAATCTTGAGTCTTCTACTAAGACGCAAAATGGAGTTCTTTCTATAAAGGATGTTTACGATGGCTCCAGTGAAATTGTTGGAAAGACTGAAAAAAATGCCATGGTTAGACTTGCCATTGACAAAAAAGTTGTTGCCAACGCTATTTCTGATGGGGAAGGCAATTTTAAAATTGAAAATTTAGATTTGAAAGAAGGTTCTTTAATTAGAATTGTTGCTGCAAATAAGGAAAAAGAGGCGAGCTTAGATTACATTGTCAAGGCAAAGCTTGAGTCAAAGAAATCCACTGAACTTGTTAATGACAACAACGATGAAAAGGAACTTTACAGCATTATTAAGACTCTTGAAAAATTGACAGATTATGTTGATTTTGCAAAAAATCTTTCAACAGCAAAGGCAAGCATTCAAAATGAAAGAAGAATTCGCGCTGCCATTGCATCAGCTGAATATGTTGTTGTAAAAAGTGAAGTGTCCTCTGATGAAATAAATAAATCCTTTGAGGAACTTCAAAAGTCCATTGAAGTAATTAGACTTCCATATATGTCAGGTATTGCTAAGGATAAATTCGCTCCCGACGAAAAAATCACAAGGGCTGAAGCTGCTTCAGTTCTAAAAAGGGTAATAGATGACAAGGCATCTGCCAATGATATTTCTTCCTTTAGAGATTTAAAGGAAAGCGACTGGTTTTACGATAATATTGTCTTTATTGAAAAGGCTGGTTTAATTTCTGGCTATGATGATGGAACTTTTAGACCAAGGGAAGCCATGACAAGGGCACAATTTGCCAGCATGATGGCAAATTATTTGAAGCTTCCAATGGGCAATAATCCCATTGACTTTAAGGATGTAAAGGAGAACTTCTGGGCAAGAGATGCCATTAACACACTTTCAAGTCAGGGCATCATGGTTGGTAAATCTAAAAATGAATTTAAACCAAATGATAAGATCACAAGGGCAGAGGCTGCCACAATTTTTAACAAAGTTTTAGATAGAAAGATAAATAAATCTTTCTTAGATAAATATTCAAAGAACCCATTTAAAGATATAGATAGAAAACATTGGGCCTACTATCAAGTAATAGAAATCACAGCAAAATAAGGAGAGAGGAAGAAAAAATGTCAGATATTAAAGTAAGATTTGCACCATCACCAACAGGTTATTTACACATTGGTGGACTAAGAACTGCCCTATACAATTATTTATTTGCCAAGAAAAATGGCGGCAAGTTTGTTTTGAGAATTGAAGATACAGATAGGACAAGATATGTGGAAGGTGCCATAGAAAACCTAATTGAATCCCTTGAATGGGCAGGCATCACTCACGATGAAGGTGTCTTTGTAAAAGATGGAAAGATTACAGATGTAGGCGACTGCGGTCCTTATATCCAATCAAACAGACTAGAAATTTATCAAAGATATGTTGATGAACTAATTGAAAAGGGTTACGCCTATTATTGTTTCTGTTCTAAGGAAAGACTAGACAATCTTCGTGAAGAACAAAGAATTAAGGGAAAGGTGCCTAAGTACGATGGACTTTGCCGTGGCATTCCTCTTGAAGAGGCAAAGAAAAGAGTTGCAGCTGGCGAAGACTATGTTGTTAGACTAAAACTTCCTAAAAACAAGGACATAACTTTTCACGATGCAGTTCGTGGAAAAGTTACAATAAACACAGACGAAATTGACGATCAAGTTTTGATGAAATCTGACGGATTTCCAACTTATCACTTGGCTGTAATTGTGGATGACCACCTAATGGGCATCACTCACATTGTAAGGGGAGAAGAATGGCTACCATCAACTCCAAAGCATGTTTTTATGTATGAATGTTTTGGTTGGGATGCGCCAGAATTTGTTCACCTACCAACAGTTTTAAACAAGGACAGAAAAAAACTTTCAAAGAGACAAGGCGATGTTTCAGTTGAAGACTTTAGAAATAGGGGCTACCTACCTGAAGGAATTGTAAATTATCTTGCTCTTGTTGGTTGGTCACCAGAAGATGGCGAAGAAATTATGTCCATGGATGAATTAATAGAAAAGTTCTCCTTTGAAAGAGTAGGGAAGTCTGGAGGGATTTTTGACACAGACAAACTAAACTGGGTCAACTCTCACTATATGAAGTCCTATGACTTAGAAAAATTATCTGAACTTTCAATTCCTTTTGTGACAAAATCTGGACTTTTGACTGAAGAAGAAATAAGAGGCAACTTTGAATGGTATAAGATTTTAATTGACACAGTAAGAGAAGCCTGCGACAAATTAGAAGACATTCCAAAACACATTGACTTCTTATTTGGCGACATTGAAATAACAGAAGATTCAGCTAAGGAAGAATTAGGGCAAGATCATGTAAAGGGACTACTTGAATCTTTTATAAAGATTGTAGAATCTCATGACGAAATAGACATGGAAACTGCCAAGGGACTAATGAAGGAAGTTCAAAAGGACTCTGGAGTAAAGGGTAAAAAACTTTACATGCCAGTAAGGGCAGCAATATCTGGAAATGTTCACGGACCAGAAATGCAAAATATTATTTATCTTTTAGGAAAGGATAAACTAATTGAAAGAGCAGAAAAAATTAAAAATTCACTTTAATTTGAAGTAGATAAAATTTAAGAGAAATAAAAATGAGGACTGAAAATAAAAATCAGTCCTCTTATTTTTTATGAAGTTCTTGAGAAAATTTGAATTATTTTAAAACTCCAAACTCATAGCCTCTGTCTTTGAAATATTTTATTACAGAAGTTAGTGAGTCAGCAGTTAGCTGTTTATTTCTTGCGTCGTGGGCAAGAACAACAGCAATCTTTGTATTTTTATTTTCATTAAGACTCTTGTCCAAATAATTTACAAAACCATTTACTGTAGTTGGTCTCACAGATTTTTTTTCTGCGTCGCCGACAAGGCAGTTCCAGTCAATCCAGTGTATGCCATTGGATTCCAAGAGGGCGTTACTTGCCTCTGTGTTTTGCCAAGACATTTCGCCGCCAGGATACCTAAAGACGCTGGAGTGAAAGTCAGGTCCTAGAATATTTTTTAGCCTTTCATTTGTTTTTGTAATTTCTTCATAAACTCTTTCAGGGCTAACTACTCTTCCTGGATAGAGATAGTCGTAGTCGTGACTAAAGGAGTGAGTGGCAATGGAATTTCCATTTCTTAAAATTTGGCGAACTTGACCTGCAGTTTTATCTCCTATGGACTTGCCTACTAAGAAGAAAGTTGCGCGAGCATTTTCTTTTTTTAGGATGTCCAAAACTTGTGGAGTTATAGAATTATTTGGTCCATCGTCAAAGGTTAAGAATACAATTTTTTTGTCCCCGCCATAATTATTTTTCGTAATGTAGTGGCGAATTTCCTTTGCATCATAGGCATACTTGTCAGCTTTTTTCAAGTGGTTGGACCCCTTGACTATAAATTCATCTTCCATGCGAAGGAGGGGATCCAGTGCAACATTTGATATATATTCTGGATCATAATAGTATTTTCTCGGTCTGTCCTTATTTATTTCGTTGGCATAGTACCACATAAGGGCAGGAGAAATTTCATCCTTTGGTTTCTTTATGGCAGAAAAGATCTTTGAAAATATAAAAATAAGGATTAGGGCAAAAATTGAAATAGAAATTATCTGTCTTATTCTCTTTCGCCTTCTAGCCTTTTGCCTTCTTAATTTTTTTCTCTTATCATAATTTGAATTTTTATTTGCATAAGCCTTTGCATCGTAATTTGTTTGGGTCATAAAAAACCTCCCACTGATAATATACATCAGTGGGAGTAAACTTGCAATTACAAAAGAATTACAATTACTTTATTGAGTTATAGATAAGGTATAAAATTTCTTCAAGACTTGGTTCTTTGTCTGGATTTATTTCCTTATCAATGTAGCCAAGGCCCTTTGCCACTATATAATAATTTTCATAGTCGCCTAAAGATTTTTGATTTTTAAAGATGTCCTCCTTAAAAATTCCCTTTGCCTTTGTGAAGTCTTCATAGCCCCTGTATATTACTAAAATTTTTATGGCATCTTTTTCAGGAATTTTCTTGTCCTTAACCTTATCCTCATCTAAATCATAGCGGTCAAAGTCGAAATAGTCGCCTTGGTATCTTCCATTGAGGAGACCTAAAAATTCCTTGTAAGTTATTTTGTCAGATAATTTTTTGCCGATTGTTCCAATTTCCATGTCCTTTAAGGAATTAATTGCATCCTTATCCCTTGCCTTATCAAAGTCTTCATAGGATATTTGGTCTTTAAAGTTAACTATATCTCCAAATTTGTCTCGCAAAATTTTATCTTCGCCAATTATTGGCACAACATTTTTTATTTTTCCATAGAGAAGCTTAGGACCCTTTTCAGTCATTTCATACTTGAGACCAAAGTTTTTAGAATTTAGATAGATTTTATTTGCCTCATCCTTTGTAAGAGCTATATCTTTTGCCTTGCTAAAATCTGCTGTTGAAAAATCTTTTTGATAAGTTACAACATTTTTCTCGTCGTCAACAGCAATGGTTAAGCCTTCATCTAGGACTGGAAGAGAGTTCGCATACCTTGGTATGTTAAGGATAGTAGTGTAGTCAAATTTCTTTACATCAATTTTTTCTAAATTAAGTTGAGTCTTGTCGCCATACTTTTCTAGGAAGCTTAGGGCAATTTTTTTAGCTTCTTCATCAGTTACCACAGTCTTGACATCCCTTTTGTCAGCCCAAATATCTAAGCCCACTAATTTTAAAGTCTTGGCATTTAATACTATGGAGCCATTATTTTTTTCCTTTTCAAGAATTATTCTGTAATAATAATTGTCCTTGTCAGAAGTTAGGGCAATACTTTCAACTGTATAAGACTTGCCCACAATTTCAAGAGCCTTACTTTTTGCCTGAGACTTCTTCTTTAAGTCTTTAAGACCGTCAATTTTTTTCACTTCAACTTCACTTAAGCCAGCTGAATCCTTTGCTTCTTCAGTTGCATAAGGCACATAAGAATCTACAAAATCATTTTTAAAAACTTTGCCAGTAAGGGCGTCAATATCAACTACTTCACTTGAAAAAACTTTTTCTACAGACTTGCCGTCTCTACTTACCTTGTAGGAGAGAGTGAGAGGTGATTTTTCTAAAAATATTTTTTCAGCATCTTCAGGACTAATTTTTGCCTTCTCTTTAAAGTCCTTGTCCTTTAAAAATGTACTTGCATAGGCATTGTAACCCATGAGCATCATGTCAGTAATTTCGCCAGTTTCAGTTGAAAAGCTGACATTCAAATAATTATCAGCAAGAGGGATGCCAGATAAAAGTCTTTGGTAAGAAAAATCTATATTTTTGCTGCCAGGATAGATGCTGTAGTCAGATAAAATATATTTCTTGTCAAAATCCTTTATTGCCTTCTTTAAAATATTTTCTGCTGCCTTTAGAGCTTCATCCTTTGAATATTTTTCCTTATTATTTTTCTCATCACTAGAATTTCTCCACTTATTATAGGAAATAAATTCTCCATCGCTAGTGTAGGAGACGCTGACTTCGCCTAACTTTTCGTCAGACCACCTGTAAGTAGTAATGGACTTATTTTTTATGAGCTTATTTAAGTATTCACTTCCACTATCACTATTCATTGGGTCACTGGAAATAGTAAAGCTTTCATAATCTCCAGTGATGTCAAAAATCTTTTTGATTTCTTCAACTTTTTTCTTTTCAGCCTCTGTAACTTCAAGGGTCACTGCCTCATCTGTTTCAATATATTTGGAGACCTCATTTACTGCATGGTCTCTATTTACACTGGCGTAACAAGTACTTGTAAGTAAAAGTAAAGTGCTAGCTAAAATTAATTTCTTATTCATATTTTTCTCCTTATTAAAGTATTAAAGTATCTATGTAAAAAAAGAAGAGGCCTCTGCCCCTTCAACTTAGCTTAAATTAAGCTTCTGCTTCTTCTTTGCTATCTTTATTAAGTGCAGCTACAAGCATATTAGGATCTATACCATGAACCATGGCAGCTTCTTCAAGAGATTCCATTTGAGAAGATGGGCACATAATACAGCCCATGCCGAAGCTCATTAAAGTGCCAATTGATTCAGGCTTTTTTGAAAGAATTTCTCCAATTAACATTTCTTTTTTAATTTCCAATGTAAACACCTCCTATTAGATTATACCCAATCTTATTTATATTTAAAAGATGAGTATTTAATAAAATTATTTTCAGTCTTTCCACCAAGAGAGATTTCAAATTCACTTGTAGAATCAAAACCCTTGGCAGCCAAAGTTTTTGCAACTTCAAATTTGCCTTCATAAGGGAAGACTTCAGATTTTTCACCTTGACTTACTTGAATATAAGGCTTGTAAGTGAATTTGCCATTATACTTAGTTGAAGTTGGAAGAACTTCAACAATATTTTCTGACTTAATGTATTTCGCCTCGCCGTTAACTTGTCCTTCATCCTTGGTAGCTAGAATACTATTATTGATATTTCCTAAAAATTTATCAATATCTAAGATTGGATCCTTTAAGATGTCCAGACTTTTATCTCCATAGCTTGCTCTATAATCAAGTATTTTTATTTCAACTTGATTGTTTAAAATGGCCTTGGGTTCAATCGACCTTGAGTCAATTGTCACCTTATTGTTTTTTTGGTCGTAGTCAACTACAAAGCCAATAGTTTGTCCCAACTCTCTAAGCTTAAAATAATTGTAGCCGTCAATAGTGTAGACATTAAGAGAATGTCTCACTCCATTTACAATAATATTGTGAAAGGATTTTTTTACTTCGCTGTCACTATCCTTTAGGGGACTTAAATCAGAATCAGTTTTTGTGTAGTCGGACTTGCTGTTTATGATGACAGTTTCCCTCTCTTGGTCGTAGCTAACGCTAAACTCAGCATCTTTTCCATCAAGAAGTGCAGCAACATCTCTTAGTTTAAAATAATTGTTGTCCTCAATATTGTAGCCCTTAACGCCAGTGTCTTTGCCGTCAAGCACAATGCTTTGGCTAGAAACTTTTGCGCCAGCAAAGACATTTATGCTTGAAAATAAAATAAGTGATGAAACTACAGCAGCTAGAATTTTTTTCATATTATTACCTCCCAAGTCTATTGTATTTTAAAAGATGGCTCTCGACAAGAGAAAATATTTAACCTATAATTTATAGTGGTGATGAAATGGAAAACTTATTAATGGGATTTAATATTGTATCACCTGTTTTTTTTGTCTTGCTCCTGGGCTACTTCGCAAAAAAAAGGGGATACATAGATAATAACTTTGTGGACAAGGGTACATGGATAGTCTTTTACCTAGCCCTGCCCTTTAAATTATTTTACGACATAAAAAATGCAAGGATTGTCTCCCTGCATCCAAAATATGTGGCATATATACTCTTGGGAGTAATTTTTGTAATTTTTATTTCAATAATTATTGCCAAGGCTTTGAGGATTAAGGACAAGAAAAAATTATCTGCCTTTGTCCACTGCGCCTATCGCTCAAACTTTGTCTATGTTGGCTTTCCAATCTTAGACATAATTTATAATGGTGCGCATTCCATGGAGCACATGATAGTCATAATTGCCTTTGGCCTCACCCTTTATAACATATCTGCAATAATTCTCTTAACTTATTACAGCGAAGCAGAGGACAAGAGCATTTCCTTTATTGATATTTTTATAAAAATTTTAAAAAATCCAATGATTGCCGGCGTTGTTGTGGGTGCAATTTTTAATTTCTTGCAGCTTCCTGTATATCAAGGAGTGGACAAGGCAATAGAGATGGTGGCAAAAATTTCAACGCCTATGTCTCTTATACTAATTGGGGCAAGTTTAAATTTTGAATCTTCAAAGTCCGACTTTAAGCTCATGTTTATCTCTGCCTTTATTAAGACAGTTATAGCTCCGGCACTGCTTATACCAATTGGAGTTAAGCTTGGCTTTACAAACATGGAACTGGGCATAGCCTATGTCTTTTGGGCGACACCTTGTGCGGCAAACTGTTTTATTTTCACAAAGCAAATGAAATCCGACTATGAATTTGCATCAAAGGTAATAACTTTAAGTTTTATCATGAGTATTATTACCTATCCTGTAGGAATTTCTTTAATGAATTATTTTAATCTATTGCACTAAGTAAATGTTGATGTTATAATCAAGCTACAAATAAAAATAATACCTTATTGAGAGTGGTGGAGTGAATGGGCACTTTGAAACCCGGCAACCTAGTTGGTGCTAAATCCCACAGATTTTTATCTGAAAGATGAGGTTTAATGGTCCTCACTTTTTGCGTGAGGATTTTTTTATGGATTAGTATTTCAAAATAAATATAAAGGCAAAAAATTAATTCATACATTAAATCAAAGGTATTTAAAATGGAGGAATTAAAAATGAAAAAATGGCAATTTAGTTCAGAGTCCGTTACTGAAGGACATCCTGACAAAGTTTGTGACCAAATATCTGATGCTATATTAGATAAAATTTTAGCAGAAGATAAAAAGGCGAGAGTGGCATGCGAAACTATGGCATCCACTGGAATGATAGTTATAACTGGAGAAATCTCAACAGACACTTATGTTGACTTTGAAAAGACAGCAAGAGAAGTCCTAGAAGATATTGGTTACAACAGAGCTAAGTATGGCTTTGACGGAAGAACTTGTGCAGTTTTATCTGCAATTAAAGAACAATCTTCTGACATTGCCATGGGCGTTGACAGATTTAAGGAAGCTAGAGTTGATGAACTTGACGCCTTTGGAGCAGGAGACCAAGGAATAATGTTTGGCTTTGCTTGCAATGAAACTGAAGAGTTAATGCCTCTTCCAATTTCTCTTGCCCACAAGCTTGCACTAAGACTTACTGAAGTGAGAAAAAATGGCACACTGGACTATTTGAGACCAGACGGCAAGACTCAAGTAACTGTTGAATACGAAGACGACAAGCCTCTAAGACTTAAAAATGTTGTAGTATCTTCACAACACGCACCAGAAGTTCCAATGGAACAAATTAGAGAAGATATAATAAGAGAAGTTGTAGAAAAAGTTGTGCCTGAAGGCTTAATTGACAAGGACACAGAATTTTTCATCAACCCAACAGGCAGATTTGTAATTGGTGGACCAATGGCAGATGCTGGGCTTACTGGCAGAAAAATAATCGTAGACACTTACGGTGGCTTTGGAAGACATGGAGGAGGAGCTTTCTCAGGTAAAGATCCAACAAAGGTAGATAGATCTGGAGCCTATTATGCAAGATACATTGCAAAAAATCTTGTGGCAGCAGGACTTGCAGACAAGGTTGAAATTGGACTTGCCTATGCAATTGGTATTGCCAGACCAACTTCAGTCTATGTAGAAACTTTTGGCACTGGCAAATTATCTGACGAAGAAATCGAAAAAATTATTATGGAAAACTTCGACATGAGACCAGCTGCAATAATTCGTGACCTTGACCTTCTAAGACCAATTTACAGACAAACTGCAGCCTATGGTCACTTTGGAAGAGATGACTTAGATCTTCCATGGGAAAAGACAGACAGGGTAGAAGATTTAAAAAAATATTTAAAATAAATAAGTGAGTTAAAAAGAAAAAATCGGGTACAAAAAGCTTGTTGAGTAAAAAACACTAACTTAGTATGTTATAATAAAAATGTAAGTTAAAGTTTAGATTCGAGAAGAGGATGATTATGAAGAAAAGTTTTAAATATTTTAGGGCTAACCCTTGTGGTAATATTACTGGATTTGTAGTGGCACCAGTTTATCCAGGCTATAGAAAAGCTTATACAAAGTGTATAATTGAACAAATAGATAAGGATGTTGAACAAGTTGGATTTATTTCACCAGCCTATGAAGGCGCACCACTTAGAATGGACATGATGGGTGGAGAATTTTGTGCCAACGCAACTAGGGCCTATGGACTTTATTCTGCAGGTTTCTATGACACTGATGGACTTGTTGACATTGAAGTCTATGTAAGTGGTCATGAAGGAACTACTGATGTAATAGCTGATGTGAAAAATCAAAAGGCTTATGTAGCAATGGATGCTCCCCTTGCAAAGAAGACTGTAAAAGTTAAGGGTGGGGACTACAAACTCATTCAACTACCTGGAATAAGTCATCTAATTGTTGAAGGCAAAGAAGATGAAAAATTTGTCCAAGATGCCCTTGAAGTTCTTAAAAAAGATTACAAGGACGAAGCCTATGGAGTAATTTTCCTTGACAAGGAAAAGCTAGAAATCGTACCCTTTGTCTATGTAGAAGGTTCAGACACCTTATTTAGAGAATCTTCTTGCGGTTCAGGCACAGTTGCAGTAATAAATTATCTTGAAGATGATATAGATGGTCTTGATGAAGATTATAAAATTTCCATTAAGAACCCAGCAGGTGAACTTGAAGTTTTTGTCTACGAATTTGAAAATGGCAAAAAGCTTTGTGTAGGTGGAGAAGTTGAACTATCTGAAGTAGAAAAGAAATCAATTGACATTCCACAAGATGTTGTTGCCAGCGTAATTGCTGAACATGACAAAATCGTTGAAGAAAGAAAAAAACAAATGGCTGAAGAAGAACAAGAAAAAGTTGTAGACGAAAGCGACTTAACTGATGAAGAACTTGAAATAATGAGAAAAAAATTTGGCTTTGATTAATTTTTAGTTTATCGAAGAAAATTTTATAAAGATTTAAAGAGAGGGCGACCTCTCTTTTTTATGCCTAAAAGTGTAGACAATAAAAGATTTTTTTAAGCACAGCTGATATAATGTAAGAGGTGATAAAAATGATAAATGTTGTTGGACTTGGGTCTACTTCTGCCAAAGATCTCACTCTTGAGGCAGTAAAAATTATGAAAAATGGAAATAAAAATTTTTTGAGGACAGAAAGGCATGACTCTCTTTCTTTTTTTGAAGAAAATAAGATAAATTATGAGTCCTTTGACTATCTCTACGATGAAATGGAAAGCTTCGATGAAGTTTATAATAAAATCGTAGAAATTTTAATTGAAAAATCTAAAGATCAAGACATAAATTATTTTGTGCCCGGTACTCCTCTTGTTGCAGAAAAAACTGTGAAGTTCCTAATAGAAAGAGAAGTTGAAATAAATATAGTTAATGGCATTTCTTTTATTGAGCCGGTTCTGGCAGCAGTGGGAAGGGATGCAGTAGATGGACTTTTGTTTTTAGATTCAGATGCAGATAAGTTTGACTTTGATACAAGAAGGGACACCCTAATCACTCAAGTTTACAACAAGAGAATTGCATCAGATTTATCTCTCTTGCTGCAAGAAGTTTATGATGAAGAGGATTTAGCCTATGTTATTACCAATGCAGGCCTCCCAGATGAGATCCTTAGAGAGGTAAAAATTTATGAGCTTCCAAGACTTGATGACTACAACCACCAGTCCTGTGTCTACATTCCAAGAAGTTGTGGCAAAAATTTTAATATGATTTTAAATAAAATTTCTTCTATTATTAGTGAAAAAGATATTTATTTAGATGATGAAAATTTTGAAAGTATAAAAAAAGAAATTTTAGAAAAATCTAAGTCGATTTCCATGGACTATGAAGAGGAAAAAGATCTTTTATCCCTCTTATTTTTCTTAATTTTGTTAAAGGACAGGGATGGTCTAATAGATTTAAGACAAATTTATGAAGAAATATATAAAAAATTGGATAAAATAGCGATTTTTTTAAAATAAATGTAGAAAATAAACGCAACATGAGTTATAATTGTAACAGTCTTAGGTTTGCGCGCCCAATGAGTGCCTAATGTTTTCTGAAACATTGCAATTCTAAGAAAAGATTATAAAAAATCTTCAAGGAGGATATAAAATGAACAAATCAGAATTAGTAGCAAACATTGCTGAAAAATCAGGTCTTACTAAAAAGGACGCTGAACAAGCTTTAAACGGATTTATTTCTTCAGTTCAAGAAGCTCTTGCTAAAGGAGAAAAAGTACAATTAGTTGGATTTGGAACTTTCGAAGTTAGACAAAGAAAAGCTAGAGAAGGAAGAAACCCTAGAAATCCAGAAGAAGTTATTAAAATTCCTGCATCTAAAGCACCAGTTTTCAGATCAGGTAAAGCTCTTAAAGAAGCTGTTAATAAGTAATAAAAGAGAAGGCGAGGCCTTCTTTTTTTATACTCAAATTTCTTATAAGTATTGAATTATTCTAGTTTTTTTGATATATTCATAGTGGAGTGAATTATGAGATTAGATAAATTTTTAAAAAACTCAAGACTTATTAAGAGAAGGACTATCGCAAAGGAAGCTTGCGAAAAGGGACTTGTCAAAATCAATGACAAAGTTGCTAAGCCAGCAGATGATGTCAATGTAGACGACATTCTTTCTTTAAAACTTGGCGAAAGAGAAATCAAAGTCAAGGTTAAGGACATTTCTGATGTCAACAGCAAAAAGGATGCAGAAACTCTTTACGATAGAATTGACTGAAGGTAATTGGATTTAAATTGGAGAGAATTTATGAAGGCTAAAAGAAAAAAATTCCCAGTGGCTCTTGCCCTAATAATTTTATTTTCTGTTGTATATGGTTCTGTGAAAATCGGCAAATCAATTTCCATAAGAAACCAAAAACTTGAAATTATTTCTGGGAACAAAAAAGAAATTTCTAATTTAAAACTTGAAATAGATAATTTAAATTCAGAACTTGAAAATTCTTCTTCTGCAGATTTTGTAGAAAAAGTTGCCAGGGAAGAATTGGGCATGGTTAAACCTAGAGAGGTTATCTATGTAGATAAAGACAAGGAAAAAGTTTCAAATAAAGATAAATTTGTCAGCGAAGAAAAAGTTTCTAATAATAAAAATAAAGATTTAAATAAATAGGAGGAAGTTATGGATTTATCGCCAGGCGATATTGTTGAAGGTGTAGTTAGCAAGGTAACTAAATTTGGAGCCTTTGTTGATTTAAAGGAAGGCAAAAGTGGTTTAGTACATATTTCAGAGATTGCAGATACTTTTGTTAAAAATATTGAGGATCACATCAAAGAGGGCGACGAAGTCAAGGTCAAGGTTCTTAGCATTGACGAAAAGGGAAAAATTGCCCTATCAATTAAGGATGCCCTTGAAAAAAAGGAAGAGCCCAAGGATGAAAAAGTTGATGAAAGATTTGAAGATATTTTGAGCAAATTCTTAAAGGAAAGCAATACTAAACTTGATGAAGCGAGAGCTAGATATAATCAAAAGACAAAGAAGAGGAATTCTAGAAATTAGCAAGTGGTTGACTATCCTTTGATAGTTCTACCACTTTTTTTATTATGGACAAGTTATTTTTTGAAAATTTAAAAAAATTAAATATTATAAAAAAAGACGACAAGCTCTGTCTTGCAGTCTCTGGTGGAGCCGATTCCATGTATCTTTTTTACAATTTTATGGATTTAAGAGATGACTTTGATTTAGACATAATAGTCTGTCATTTAAACCATGGCATTCGTAAGACTGCCAAAAGAGATGAGGACTTTGTAAAAAATATTTGCAGGGACTATGGGGTAAAATGCCTTACAAAGACTGTGAATATGGATGAATTTGCAAGACTTTATAAACTTTCATCAGAGGAAGCTGGAAGAATTTTAAGGTATGAATTTTTTAGGGAAAATTCTTTTGGGAGAAAAATTTTAACTGCCCACAATGCCAATGACCGTGCAGAAACTCTCCTATTTAACATTATTAGGGGAACAGGTATTAGGGGTCTAGTTGGAATAAGTGAGGTTAATGAGGACATTTACAGGCCTCTCATTGACATAAAAAGGTGTGACATAGAGGACTATTTACATAAAAATAATTTGCCCTATGTTGAGGACGAGACAAACTTTGAAGAAATTTACACGAGAAATAAAATTAGGCTTAGCCTCATACCAAAATTAAGTGAACTCAATCCAAATATTATTGACGCCCTTCTCAGACTTTCAGAAAATGCTTCTGACGCCTCTGATTTTATAGAAGAACTTGTAGAAGAAAATTATAGTAAGTGCATCAGGGATAATTATTTTATTGTAGAAGAAATGAAAGAGCTTAACAAATTCCTAGCTTGCGAAATTATTAAATCATACTTGGCAAAAAACTTTTACAGTGAAAATATTTTAAGTAGGGACAATATTTTAGGTATCTACGACTTGATCTTGGGTGAAAGCGGAAGAGTCATCAACCTTGGCAGCAAAATCTCTGCCAGAAAATCCTACGACAAAGTTTTTGTTGAAGAGGAAAAAAGTGAATCAGTTAAGAGAGAAGCAAGCTTAAAATTGGGTAATAATTACACAGACTTTGGTGAAATTTTTATTTCAAAAGATGGGGCAATTTCTAAGGGAGACTGCTTTATAAAAACTATAGACTGTGATAAAATTAAGGGAAGCCTTTTTATTAGAAGGAGACAAAGGGGCGACAGGTTTAAGCCTCTCGGCATGAAAAATAATAAAAAGTTAAAGGACTATTTTATAGACAGAAAAGTTGACAGGTTAAAGAGGGATGAAATAGGTCTTATTTGCGATGATGAAAAGATTATCTACGTTCTTGGCATGGATATTTCTGAAGATGTCAAGATAGATGAAAATACTTTAAATAAACTCGTTTTGGAGGTTAAAAATGTCAGATATTAAAGAAGTTCTTATTACTGAAGAAGAAATTCAAAATAAGGTTAAGGAACTTGGAGAAAAAATAACTGAAGATTACAGGGACAAGGATCTATTTTTACTTGGCATACTAAAGGGCGCCGTTCCCTTTATGGCAGATATTATGAGAAAAATAGACCTAGACCTTGAATATGATTTTATGGATGTGTCCAGCTATCAAGGCACAAGATCCATGGGTGAAGTTAGAATTTTAAAGGACATATCTACTTCAATTGTTGGCAAGGATATTTTAATTGTGGAAGACATAATTGATACTGGCATAACCCTTTCTTATTTAACAAAGGTGTTAAAGTCAAGAGGTGCAAATTCCATTGAAATTGTCACTATGCTTTCAAAGCCAAGTAGAAGAAAAATTGACTTACCTGTTAAATACAATGGATTTGAAATTGAAGATTATTTTGTAATAGGATATGGAATGGATTATGACGAAAAATACAGGGCTCTTCCTTATATTGGAATACTAGATGAGTCTGTATATTCAAAATAAGAAGGGGTGATATAGTTGAATAAAAAAATTGGAGGAGCAGGTTTTTATATTGTACTAATTTTAGTATTAGTGCTTACAATAAAATTTTTCAGCCCACCAGTAAATACAGTGGATGAAAAAAGTTTTACTGAATTTGTCACAGAACTGGACAAGGGAAATGTAAAGAGTGTGACACTACAAAATGGAGTTGACTCTATTGCCAGCGTTAAATTAAAAAGCGATGAATCCTTTAGGACTGTAATACCTAAGGAGGCATCAGATACTTTTTATAAGGATTATTTAAAGGAAAAATCTGATGCTGGCGAGATAAATGTAATCTCCACACCAACTAAGCAAACTTCTTTTCTTGTTGAATGGATTCCAACTCTATTGATGTTGGGAGTATTAATTTTCTTCTGGTACAAGATGATGCAACAAGCTGGCGGTGGCGGAGGAAAGATGAATTCCTTTGGCAAGAGCAAGGCTAAACTCATAAATAAGGAAGATTCAAAAAATCTTGTAAAGTTTAAAGATGTTGCAGGTCTTGAAGAAGAGAAGGAAGAACTTGGAGAAATTGTTGATTTCTTAAAAAATCCTAAGAAATTTATAAACATGGGGGCAAGAATACCTAAGGGAGTTCTCTTGGTGGGACCTCCAGGAACTGGTAAGACTTATCTATCTAAGGCAGTTGCTGGCGAAGCAGGCGTTCCCTTCTTCATCATGAGTGGATCTGACTTTGTAGAAATGTTTGTGGGCGTTGGTGCATCAAGAGTAAGAGATTTATTTGAAAATGCAAAGAAAAATGCACCATGTATAATTTTTATAGATGAAATTGATGCTGTTGGAAGAAGAAGAGGGGCAGGCCTCGGCGGCGGACATGACGAAAGAGAGCAAACCTTAAACCAACTTTTAGTTGAAATGGACGGCTTTGGCACTAACGAAGGCGTAATAGTAATGGCTGCAACAAATAGGGCAGACATACTTGACCCTGCCATTTTAAGACCAGGCAGATTTGACAGAACTGTCTATGTAGGAAAGCCTGATGTCCGTGCCAGAAAGGCAATACTTGAAATTCACTCAAGGGGCAAAAAACTTGCAAAGGACGTTGATCTTGAAGTCATTGCCAAGAGAACTCCTGGCTTTACTCCAGCAGATCTTGAAAACTTGATGAATGAATCTGCCCTACTTGCTGCAAGAAGAAATGACAGCGAAATTTCCATGGAAGATGTTGACGAAGCATCAATTAAGGTGCAAGCAGGTCCTGCAAAAAAATCTCGTGTAGTTTCAGAAAAGGAAAGAAAGCTAACTGCAGTTCACGAGTCAGGACACGCAATTGTGTCAAGGCTTCTGCCAGAAGAAGATCCAGTCCACATGATAACAATTATTCCAAGGGGAATGGCTGGCGGCTTCACTGCCTATCTTCCAGAAGATGATGTTTCCTTTATGACAAAGAAAAAAATGGAAGCTTCCATTGTATCTCTACTTGGAGGAAGAGTTGCAGAGTCCCTTGTCCTTGATGACATATCTACTGGCGCATCAAATGACATTGAAAGGGCTACAAAAATTGCCCGTGCCATGGTAACTCAATATGGAATGAGCGACAGACTTGGCACCATAAATTATGATTCATCTGAAAATGAAGTCTTTATCGGTCGTGACCTTGGCAGGTCAAAGGATTATTCTGAAAGAACTGCTGCAGAAATCGACGAAGAAGTTGCTAGAATTATAAATGAAGGCTACTCAAAGTGTAAGGAACTTTTAAGCGACAACTTAGACAAGCTCTTGGCACTTTCCGATGCACTTTTGGAAAAGGAAACAATTTATGCCAATGATTTTGAAAAGATCTTTAATGGAGAAAAATTGGAAGAAGAGTCTATAGACATTGACGACTCCATAAAGGTCACTGATCTTTCTGAAGAAGCTCGCCAAATAATTAGCAAAAAGGAAAGTGAAAAGAAAGATAAAGAAGTCAGTGAAGACAGAGAAGATAAAGAAGAAGCAAAGGATTCAGAATAAATTTATTAAA
>NZ_HE978566.1:80313-85544 GCF_000311825.1 Peptoniphilus grossensis ph5
GCCTTATTAAAAGCCCCTAGGGGCTTTTTTCTTTGGATAAAAAATTCTTAAGCTAAGACAATTTATAAATTTTATTAAAACTGCTGGAGATTTTTCTTTAGCAGTTTTTTATGTAAGTCACCTAGGAAATCCTAAATAAATTAATAAAGGGCAATAAAAAACTGGAGCTTTACTCCAGTTTCTTAAGCTTAATTTTCATTTGTATCTTCATTTAAAATGGATGCCTTTGAATGAGATTTTTTCTTGCCACTATTTTCTCCAGAGGACTTCTTCTTATTGTCATTGTCATTGTTGTTATTATTTTTGTTTTCGTCCTTCTTCTTTTCTTCATCCTCTGATTCCTTATACCAGTTCAATTTATTTGAATAGTGTGGCTTAGTACCATCGGCGAAAAGTTCACGTCTTCCATTTACATATTTAGTGAAGATTCCATCTGGTTCTTCAAATTCTTTTTTGTCCAAGTCTTCGTGAACAGCCTTCATAATTTGCTTCCAAAGGTAGGCAGATTGAGTTGAACCAAAGGCAAGCTTTTGATGCTTGTCGTTGCCTATCCAAACTGAGCAAGTGTAGTAAGGAGTGTAACCTACAAACCAAACATCCTTCTTGTCAGTAGTTGTACCAGTTTTACCGGCTATGTCTTGTCCTGGGAAGGAAGCGTTGCGACCAGTTCCCCTTTTAACGACATCTTTTAACATATCTGTCAAGATATAAGCGTTTTGAGGAGAAGTTATCTCTTTTTCCTTAGGGTCAACTTGATAGATGACATCTCCAGTGTTAGTTTCAATCTTTGTAATTACATAAGGGTTAGCATATTTTCCCTCGTTGGCAAGAGTTGTGAAGGCTCCAGCCATTTCGAAAGGACTAATGCCATAGCTCATGCCGCCAAGAGTAAGAGGAGCATAGTCCATGTCATTCCAAGTTGGATTGTCCTTTTTCTCTACAATTGTGCTGACACCAATGGATTTTAAGGTATCAATCATCTTATTAATTGACTCTTCGTCATTGTAGACCTTTGAATAAGTTGAATTTTTATTTGCCTTTGCTTCTTTGTCAGCAGAAATATCTCTGGCAACTTGATAAGCGCCAACATTTGATGATTGACGAAGAAGATTTCTTATTGTAGTCCAACCTTGGTAATAGCTGCCAGCATTTTTAGGTGAGTGACCAAATAATTTTTCTGGCATCTTTGCGTCAAGGTAGACATCACCAGCAGTGGCTCCATTGTTAAAGGCAGTTAAATAAACTGAAATTGGCTTAATAGAAGATCCAGGTTGCCTTGGTACTAAAGCCCTATTTAAAAGTCTGCCACCACTTACATTTCTACCGCCGACAAGGGCCTTAACTTCGTGAGTTTTTTGGTCGATGATAACAGAGGCAACTTGTGGTTGTATTATTCCATTTTTTTCTTTGAAAGTGCCATAATAATATTTAGGATTTGATACAACTTGTTCCAGAGTCCTTTGCATGTCAATGTCCATTGGTGTGTAAATTTTTAGTCCGCCATTAAATAATTTATTTGTGGCTTCTTCCTTTGTGTAGCCAGAGTTCATCAAAATCTTAATAGTATTTTTTTGCACAACATCTGTGTAGAAAGATGAAATTCCACTTTCTTTACGAGAGCCTATGTCGATGTTAATTTTTTCATTTAAGGCATTTTCATATTCTTCATTAGTAATAAGACCTTGCTCAGCCATTTTCTTTAAAACTAATTTTTGTCTCTCTTGAGAAGTTTCGTTGAAGACAGCCTTTACTGGCACTACTAAATTATTTTCTATTTGTATAAGTTCAAAGTTATCTATTTGTCCAAGTTCATTTAAATTTTTTGAAATTTCAATAATTTTGTCAGAGTTTGGTTCTGAACCTTCATTTTTTGGCAGTAGAACTATTTCAATATTGCCAAGGTCATCATCTTCATTTATCTCTTGAGTGTTGTAGGGAGTGTACTTTTCTGGCAAGTTTGTAACACCTGCTAAGAGTGCACACTCAGCAAGGTCAAGTTCAGATACATCCTTGTTGAAAAAAGTTTTTGCAGCGGCTTGCACGCCCACTGTACCCTTAGAGAAGCCTGCAGAGTTTAAGTATGCCTCAAGTATCTGCTCTTTTGACAGTTTTTCTTCTATTTGGTAGGAATAGTAGATGTCTGTGATTTTTCTAACCACGCTCTTTGAAAAAGATGTGTACAAGTTCTTGGCAAGCTGCATAGTAATAGTTGATGCACCTTGGTCAAAGGACCTTGTCTTTATGTCATGGACAAGAGCACCTGCCACTCTTCTATAGTCAACTCCACTGTGTTCAAAAAATCTTTCGTCTTCTATTGCCACAATGGCATTTAATAAATTTTTTGGTATATCCTCGTAGGGAACAAATTCACTAAACTCATCAGAGACTAAAGTCTCAATAAGTTTTCCATCATTGGTATAGATCCTAGAAGTTTCAGAGAGCTGAGCTCTGTATTCTGTGGGTTCTATTAGGGGAGCTTTTTTAAAAATACCAAGTACAATAGCAGTGACCATTGAACCTAAAATGATTATTGCAGCAACAACTATTAGTATGAGTATTTTTATTAGGCTTGAAAATTTTATTATTCCACGAGCTTTATTGTTTTTGGAATCTTTCATAACAACCTCCTATCTTGATATTATAACAGAATTTTTATCATATAACTATAAGTAGATATGAAAAAATCCCGCACAGTGGCGAGACTTTAACATAAATTATTCTATTAATTATAAACTATTTAGTCTTTAAAAGCCTAGTTATTCATAGCTTTTAAAATTCTTGGCGCAATAAGAGCTGCAACTACTGCCTTTGCCATATCAGGTATGATAAAAGGAATCATGCCAATGGAAAAGATTTTTGCCACGCCCATGGAAGTGCCCATTACATTATTTAAAATGATGTACATATATGGAAGACCTATTGCGTAGAAAATAACTTCTGCTAAAACTAGAACGATCATAATTTTGCCAAAGTTTTTTTCTCCATGAGCAAATTTAGAAATAAAAATTGCACCTATTATAAAGGCAATTAAAAATCCAAAGCTTGGTTTTAAAAAGGATTGAAAGCCTCCAGTGAAGCCTGCAAAAATTGGCAGACCTATTAAGCCAAGTAGGACATATATGAAAACTGTAAGTCCTGCATAAAAAGGTGTAAGTAAAAGTCCTGTCATAAATACAAAAAAGTTTTGTAAAGAAAAGGGAACAGGTCCAATTGGTATGGAGATAAAAGCTCCCACAGCTATAAGTGCAACTAAAAGTGCAATTTTTGTTATGTCTTTTGTTTTAATTTTCATCATTAACCTCCGAAAGATATAGTACACAATGTTTACTCTTTTGTCAATAAGGTTAACGCAAAATTTTTTCGCCTTTAAAATAAATTGATTAATTATAAATATTGGGTAAATAATAAGTTGAAAGTGAAGATTATTAAATATATAATGAAAACAATTTGTTAAATGAGGTGTAAAAATGTTATTAGTAATAGATGTAGGAAATACTTCCATAACTTGGGGCGTTTATAAGGGGGATGAGCTAGTAAATGATTTTAGGACTTCCACTGTGAAGACTAGAACATCAGATGAGTACGGTCTTATTTTTATAAACACACTAACTCATGCCAATATTGATCCACAAGATATTGAAAATGTTATAATTTCATCCGTTGTGCCAAACCTTATGCACACACTTCCTTCTATGGTTAGAAAATATTTTAATAAGAACCCAATGATTGTAAGTGCAGACTTAGACTTGGGACTTAATATTAAGTACGACAATCCCAAAGAAGTCGGTGCCGATAGAATTGTAAATGCTGTTGGCGCACTAGAAATTTATGGCAAAAAATCCATTATAGTTGACATAGGAACGGCAATGACTTTTTGTATAGTTGACGAGGAAAAAAATTATCTTGGCGGTTTGATTATGCCAGGCATTGGCATTTCTGCTGAAGCGCTTTTTATGATGACTTCAAAACTTCCAAAAATTGAAATTATTGCACCGGAAAAAGTTATTCAATCTAACACAGTTGGAGCAATGCAATCCGGTCTCTATTACGGTTACACTGCAATGATTGATGGAATTGTAGATAAACTTTTAAAGGAACTAAGTTGGAAGGAAGAAGATACTAATATTATTTCTACTGGTGGTTTCTCTACTATGTTAACAAGTGATTCAAAATATAATTTTATAATCAACAAATTTTTAACTCTTGAAGGGCTAAAAATTATATTTGAAAAAAATAGCAAAATAGATTGAGAGTGATTTTGTGTTAAAAATTTTAGCACCAATGGCAGGCTACACTGACATAGCCTTTAGAGAAGTTGCAACAGAAAAGGGAGCAGACTTAACTGTGACGGAAATGGTTTCAGCCATGGCTCTCGTCTATGAAAACAAAAAGACCCTAGAACTTTTAGAAATTTCTCCCAAGGAGAAAAAAGTTTCTGTGCAAATTTTTGGATCTGACCCCAAAATTATGGGGGAAGCTGCCAGCATTTTAAATGGCTATAATTTTTCTTATATCGATATAAATATGGGCTGCCCTGCACCAAAAATTGTAAAAAATAATTCAGGCTCCTATCTTTTAAGCGACCCTTCACTTGTCTATGACATAGTAAAAGCTGTTGTAGAAAATTCAAAAAAACCCGTATCTGTTAAGGTGAGAAAGGGAATTGGTGGAATATCTTCTATGAAGGCAATAAAAAACATTGAGGCAGCAGGGGCAAGTTTTGTCACAGTCCACGGAAGGACCAGAGAAGAATACTACACAGGAAAGGCAGATTGGGATTTTATAAAAGAAGTTAAAGAAAATGTAAAAATTCCCGTAATTGGAAATGGTGACATAGCTAGCCCCGAAGATGCCCTAGAAAAAATAAATTATTCCAAGGTTGACGGCATAGCAATAGGCAGAGGAGCTGTGGGAAACCCCTACATCTTTAATCAAATTGAAGAGCTCATAAAAACTGGAGACTACTATAAGCCAAGTGACAGAGAAAAACTTCTTTTAATGATAGATGAACTTGAGAGAAAAATATCTTACAGGGGAGAAAAACTTGGCATCCTTGAAATGCGAAAGGTTTACGCAAATTATTTTAAGGGCATGAAGGACTCCAAGGAAGTTAGAAATAAATTAAACACACTAAAGGACAAAGATGAGATAATAAAACTTATCAAAGCTTATATTGAAACTTTGGACTAAAATAAATTTAAACTCTGCATAAAGTGGGGAGTTTTTATTTT
>NZ_HE978566.1:86544-164841 GCF_000311825.1 Peptoniphilus grossensis ph5
GGTTTTTTTGAGAAATTTTATGAAAAAATCATGTAAAAACTTTAAAATCTTGACATAAAGAGAAGTTTCGACTATAATAGCCTAGATTAAAAGGTTTTTGTAAAGGGCGGCTGACGCCTTATTTTTTATATATTGAGGAGAGAGAATTTTGGAAAAAGATATATTTTTCACGCCGGAAGGTCTAGAAAAAATTGAAAATGAAATTGAGTATTTAAAAACAGTTAGAAGAAAGGAAGTTTCTGAGAGAATTAAAGTTGCCCTAGGTTATGGCGACCTTTCTGAAAACTCTGAATACGATGAAGCTAAAAACGAACAAGCACAAGTTGAAGAGAGAATCGCAAAACTTGAAATGATGGTTCGTAATGCAAAGATAATTGACGAAAAAGATTTAAATACAGATGTAGTTAACATTGGTTCCAACGTAAAGGTAAGAGAACTTGAAACTATGGAAGAAGACGAATACACAATTGTTGGTTCAGCAGAAGCAGATCCACTAGAAGGAAAAATTTCTAACGAATCACCAGTTGGCTCAAGACTTATTGGCAATCGCGTTGGCGATGTAGTGGAAGTTGAAGTTCCAGACGGAATTATTAAATATGAAATTTGCGGAATAACTATTTAGGAGGCAATTTGTGAAAAAAACAGAAGATGCAAATCTAAATGAAATGCTTTTGTTAAAGAGACAAAAGCTTGACGAATTAAAAAGCGAAGGCAAGGATCCCTTTGTCAATGAAACCTACGATGTAACTGCTCGCTCCAAGGACATCAAAGAAGAGTTTAAAGAAGATGAAGAGAGAGAAGTTTCCATAGCTGGTCGTGTAATGAGCAAGAGACGCCATGGCAAAATTTGTTTCTTAGATGTGAGAGATTCCTTGGGAACTATTCAAGTTTTTGCAAGAAAGGATGTCCTTGAAGACAAGTACGAAGAAGTAAAGGGACTTGACATTGGAGACATAGTTGGAGTAAAGGGAGTTGTATTTAAGACAGAAGCAGGCGAAATCACAGTTCGTGCAACAGATCTCACTCTACTTTCAAAATCACTTCAAATTCTTCCAGAAAAATTCCACGGTCTAAAGGACCCAGACCTAAGATACAGACAAAGATATGTTGATTTAATTGTAAATCCTGAAGTAAAGGATGTATTTATAAAGAGAAATCAAATTATCAAAAAAATCAGAGAATTTTTAGACAATAAAGGCTTCTTGGAAGTTGAAACACCAATCCTTGGCACAGTAGCAGGTGGAGCAAATGCAAGACCTTTCTACACTCACCACAACACTCTTGACATTGACATGCAACTTAGAATTGCCAACGAGCTTTTCTTAAAGAGATTAATCGTAGGTGGCTTTGAAAAAGTTTATGAAATGGGCAAGATGTTTAGAAACGAAGGAATGGACCCTAAGCACAATCCTGAATTTACTAACATTGAACTTTACCAAGCCTATGTTGACTACGAAGAAATGATGAGAATAACTGAAAACTTATTCGAATATGTAGCCCTTGAAGTTCTTGGAACTGACACAATAAACTACCAAGGCACAGAAATTTCATTAAAGGCACCTTGGAAGAGAATTACCATGATCGACGCAGTTAAAAAATACGCTGACGTAGACTTTAACGAAATTGACACAGATGAAAAGGCTAGAGAAATTGCAAGAGAAAAGGGACTAGAAATTTCAGACCACGACACTTGGGGCAAAATTCTTTCAGAAATGTTTGAAGAATTCTGCGAAGAACACCTAGTTGAACCAACTTTTGTAATTGGTCACCCAGTAGAAGTTTCTCCACTTGCGAAGAGAAATCCAAAGGACCCAAGACTTACACAAAGATTTGAAGCCTTCATAAACACTTGGGAATTTGCCAACGCCTTCTCTGAACTTAACGACCCAATCGACCAAAGAGAAAGATTTGAAGCACAAGTAGCTGAAAAAGAAGCAGGCGATGACGAAGCTCATCCAATGGATTCAGACTTCATAAACGCAATTGAAGTAGGCCTTCCACCAACAGGTGGACTTGGAATTGGCGTTGACAGAATGATTGTACTTTTGACAGACCAACCATCCATTAGAGATGTACTTTTATTCCCAACAATGAAGCCAATAGGCTTAGAAAAGGCAGAAAATGGGGGTTTGTCAAAAGAAACTTACGAAACTTACGACAAACTTACGACAGAAGAAATTGACCTTTCAAAAGTGAAAGTTGAACCATTATTTGAAGATATGGTAGACTTTGAAACTTTCTCAAAATCTGATTTTAGAGTTGTAAAGGTTAAATACTGCGAAGAAGTTCCTAAGTCAAAAAAACTTTTGAAATTTACATTAGATGATGGTTCTGAAAAAGAAAGAGTTATTTTATCTGGTATTAAGGAATATTACAGCGCAGAGAGCTTAATTGGAAAGACACTACTTGCAATTTGTAATCTTCCTCCTCGTAAGATGATGGGAATCGACTCAGAAGGTATGATTATATCTGCAATTTGTGAGTATGACGGTGAAGAAAAACTTAACTTAATAATGCTGGATGATAATATTCCAGCAGGATCAAAATTATATTAAAGGACACGCTAATTATGAAACTGGGGTTTGTTATGAATCCCAGTTTAATTTTTAGGAGTATGTATGAGATGGATAATTAGAATAATTTTATTGCCGATAAGATTAGTGTTTAGTTTGCTCATAGCTTTTTTAACCTTCATATTAAGTTTGAGTACTGCGTTGTTAAGCGTGGTTTCTACTTTGATTTTTATAATTGGAATAGCTAGCATTTTTCAAGGAGACAAGCAAATTGTAATTGAAGCACTAATATTAGCATTTTTATTTAGTCCATTTGGATTACCTAAATTAGGTATATATGTTATTGGATTATTAGAATTATTAAACTATACAATAAAATCAATTTGAAGAAAAATAAATATAAGACAACCGTAGACGATAGAAAGCAATAATTCTGTCGTCTTTTTTTATTTTAAAGAAAGGAGGTAGGAATGAATTTTGATTATTTTTATAATAGGCAATCTGAAATGTATAACTTCATTAGGTTACCTATGGTATTAATGGAAGATGAGATTTTTGAGAGCATTTCTATTGAAGCTAAAGTTTTGTATTCATATATGCTTAATCGAATGGGTCTTTCATATAAAAATGGCTGGATAGATGAAGATGGAAAAGTCTTTATTTACTACACAATGGATGCTATTAAAGAGCAATTTAACTGTGCTAATGATAAAGCCTTAAAGATTATAAATGAGCTTGATATAAAATCAGGAATTGGATTGATAGAAAAGAAAAGACAAGGACTTGGAAAACCAAATAGGATATATGTTAAAGATTTTATGAGTGTTTTCTCCGATTCAAATAATAGAAATCCAGATTTCCGAAAAGCAGAAGTCCAGACTTCCGATAATCGGAATTCAAGAACTCCGAATAACAGACTTCAAGATTTCCGAAAATCGGAAGGTAACTATAACAATATTAGTAATAATGAGTTAAGAAAGAATGATTTTAGTAAAGGGCAAAAGCCTTATGGAATATATAAAAACATATTTTTGACTGATGAAGAATACAAGGACTTAACAAATGAGTTAGGAAGCAGAATTAGTGAATATATTAATAGGTTGTCGTCATATATGAAAGCAAATAACAGAGTGTATCAAGATCACAAGGCAACGATAATCAATTGGTATCTTACTGATCAGGCAAAAAACATTAATGATAATACAACAAGAAAAATGAATTACGATATAGGAGAGAGTTTATGAAGAACTTAAAAGATTTTGTATTAAGAGAAAATGATATTGAAAGAAATGGACATATTTATTGCAAAGTATGTGGTAAAAGAGTCGATGGAGAATTACTTGACATTGGATTTACAAAGTTTATTCCAAGAATTAAATGTGAATGTGAAATAAAAAGAGATAAGGAAAATGCAGAAAGAGAAATATTAACGAGAATATCATCGCTAAAAAGAGATTGCTTCTCATCGCCTATCCAACACCAATATACTTTTGAGAGATTCTTAAATGAAAAAGGTCAAGCCTACAAGGTTGCCTATAATTATGCCAAAAGCTTTGAGCAAATGAAGGAAGACAATGTTGGACTTTTATTTTATGGAGATGTTGGCAGTGGTAAAACTTATCTTGCTTGTTCTATTGCAAATGAATTAATCGAAAGAAAACAAGTTAAAGTTAAGATTATGAATTTATCTCAGGTTATAAATCAAATACAAAAATCAGCATTTAAGCTAGATTCAAATGAAATTATCAGTAACCTCTCTAATATTCCTTTGTTAATCTTAGATGACCTTGGAATTGAAAGGGATACATCTTATGCAAGAGAACAAGTATATAACATTATAAACTCAAGATACTTAAAGGGTAGGCCGACAATTTTTACTACAAACTTATCATTGGAAATTATTCAAAATCCTAATATTGACCTTGAGTATCAGAGGATATATTCAAGAATACTTGAAATGACAATACCAGTTAAAGTTACGGGAGAAGATTTTAGAAGAAAAATACATCAAGAGAAGTTAAGAAAATACAAAGAGTTACTTTTATATGGAGGTGGAATAGATGATTAATGAAGAAGTATCTAGGTCGAGTCTTAACCTTGAAGTAAGACTTGCAAAAGCAACAAGTAAAGCAATTCTTGATGCCTTAAAGAAAGTACACAAGCAAATAGAAGAACAAGGAGGCTTGAAAAATGTAATAAAAAATAACGGAGAAGAAGTAAAACTAAAGGACATGGTTAAAAAGGGACAGTTAGAAGAAATTAATCTAAAAGATCCTGAGTTAAAAGAACTAAAGAAAATTTTAAATAAACACGGAGTGAAGTTTTCTGTTATGAAAGATAAAGAAACTGGCAACCACTCTGTGTTTTTTCAATCTAAGGATATAAAAGTTATGGAACACGCCTTTAAAAAAGCAGTTAAGGCTTCTGAAAGAAAGGCCGATAGAAAAGATTCGATAACGAAGACAATAAATAAGTTTAAAGATATGGCTAAGGACACAATTAGTAAAGATAAAGTTAAAAATAAACATAAGGAGCAAAGCTTATGATAAGTAATTTAAAAACATTTGAAAATAAGAATTTTGGGAAACTCACTGTTATAGAAAAAGACGGTGAGTTTTTCTTTATAGCAAATGAAGTAGCAGCTATGCTAGGATATGTCAATCCAAGAAAAGCTATTTATGACCATGTAGATGAAGAAGATAAGGGTGTAACGAAATGGAACACCCCTGGAGGAATACAGAATATTTCAATAATTAATGAGTCAGGATTGTATTCACTTATCCTCTCATCAAAACTACCACAAGCAAAAATATTCAAAGCTTGGGTAACTAGAGAAGTCTTACCAAGTATTAGAAAAAATGGAGGATATATAGCTGGTCAAGAAAAGAAAACTAACGAAGAGCTACTTGCAGATGCAATTCTGGTTGCCAATAGAATTATTGCCGAAAGAGAAGAAGAGATTGAAGAATTAAGACCAAAGGCAGACTATTATGACAAATTAGTAGATTATAACCTACTTACAAACTTTAGAAATACTGCCAAAGAGTTAGGAATACCACAAAATCAGTTGATAAGTTTTCTAATGGATAAGGGATTAATTTACAGAGATAAGAAAAAGAAACTTCTACCTTATGCAGATAAGAACAAGGGATATTTTGAAGTAAAAGAATGGGTTGATCCACTTGGTACACTTGTAGGCATACAGACATTTATAACACCAAAGGGAAGGCATTACCTACTAATTTTATTAGATAGTGAAGGTTTCTACGATGAATAAGATATTAAAAGCCATTCTTTCTGATATTAAAAACCTAATTAAAATAGACAATCCAAAGAAATTTATATTATCAAACATTCCTTATTTATCCTTTTTCTACATTGGAAATATCTTTTCTAAGCACATCAATTCTTATGTTGGAGGAGATATTATTGATAGATTAATGGTGGGAATTTCTGATATAGGAACTTTATCTTATATACCAAGCCTTAATCCAAGGAACTTGTTAGTGGGTATTTCAGTTGCCGCTCTTGTTAAGCTAATTGTTTATAGCAAAGGTAAAAATAAAAAGAAATATAGGCAAGGCAAGGAATATGGATCTGCAAGATGGGTTGCATAATATTAACTGAACAGGAGTGATATATAGACACGAGAAAAGGAGGATAATGCCATGATAGAATATCATAACAAAATCACAGCACTATACTCCCGCCTTTCAGTTGGTGATGAAGATAGAGACGGTGGCGAGAGTAATAGTATTGTCAATCAAAAAGCATTTTTAGAAAGGTATGCAAGAGATAAAAAGCTGATAAACATTCGCCACTATATCGACGATGATGAAAGCGGTAGGTTCTTTGACCGCTCCGCCTATACACAGATGATAAGCGATGTGGAAAGTGGTAAAATCGGCATTGTCATTATGAAAGATATGACGAGATGGGGAAGAGATTATCTTCAAGTCGGAAACGCTATGGAGATATTTAGAAGAAACAATGTACGCTTTATCGCCATCAACAACGGTATAGACAGCATTGACCAAAATACATTGGAATTTGCCCCATTTATCAACATCATGTCAGAGTGGTATGCAAGAGACATCAGCAAGAAAGTAAAGACAGGAATAAAGACCAAAGGAGCAGACGGAAAGCCTGTTGCAACAGAAGCCCCATACGGCTATATAAAAGACCCTGATAACAAAGATTATTGGATAGTCGATAAAGAAGCTGCCGAAGTTGTAAAACTCATTTTCAGGCTATTTATGGAGGGAAAAAACAGAAATCAGATAGCTTTTTACCTGAAAGAAAAAGAAATACTAACCCCAACCTTTTATATGAAAAGACAAGATAGAGGAACAGCTAAAAACAAACCACTAAATGAAGAAAATAGATATAACTGGAACAAAGCAACCATAACACGCATACTGAAAAGACAAGAGTATTGTGGTGATGTAGTCAACTTCAAGACCGAAAAGCATTACAGAGATAAGAGAAACCACTATGTAGATAAAAGCAAATGGCAAATAACAGAAAATGTGCATGAGCCAATAATAGATAGAACTACCTTTGAAAATGTAGAGCGTATGTTAAAAAATGCACCTGTAAAAAGACCAAACGGAGATGGAGAAATTCACGCACTTTCAGGCTTGATGTACTGTAAAGATTGCGGAACAAAAATGCACATTCGCACCATACACAAAAATGGAAGAGTACAGCATGTAACCTATTGCAGTGAATATGCCAAAGGGAAAGCAAAGCACCCCAAATGCAACTCCCCACACCGCATTGATGTTGATGAGGTTATGGAAAATATTGCAGAAGTCTTGCGAAAGATAGCACAGTATTCTTTGGAAAACAAAGCAGATTTTGAGAAACTTGTAAAAGGGAGTCTGTATAAAGAACAGACCGAAGAATTCAAGAAAAATCAAAAGCGTATGCCACAAATCACAGATCGAATGGAACAGATAGAAAGAGTGATGAATAAACTCTATGAAGATAATGCACTTGGAAATATGGATACAGAACGCTATGAACAGTTATCAAGAAAGTATGCTGAAGAATACTACACCTTAAAAGCAGAAAAAGAAGAAATCAAAGAACGCTTATCCGAATGTGAAAATGCAAACCAAAGAGCAAAGAAATTTATCAGACTTGCAGAAAGCTATTCCAACTTTGAAGAACTTACCCCTACCATTATCAATGAGTTTATCAGTAAAATCGTAGTGCATGAAAGAGATGTAAAAAGAGCAAAATATGTAGTTCAACGAATAGAGGTTTATTTTAACTATATCGGAAAATTTGAAAATGAACTTACAAAACAGATAGAGCCGACAAAAGAAGAAATGATACAGATGAGGGAAGAAATAGAAGAAGCAAAGAGAGAAAAATCACGAGCTTATCATAGGGCATATTCTAAAGCATACAGAGCCAAAAATCTTGAAAAGTGCCGAGAGTATGAAAAATTAAAAGCAAGAGAATACAGAGCAAAAAAGAAACTACAAGCAACAACCTAAAACCAAATATTAATTAATCGCAAAAGAGGTTTCCTAATCACAGGAAATCTTTTTTTTGTGCAAGTCGAAAGGAGGAACTAAATGGCAGAAAATGAGAAAACAGATATTAAAGAAATACAAGCAGAACAACATCAAAAGCCCGATGGCATTCTTACAAAGAAGATAAATGGAAAGACCTTTGTAACAGAGATATATTTTGACAAAAAGAGCAAAGAAACATTTCAAGATAAACTGTTTAAGGTAATACATTCTAAAAAGAATGAAAAACAATAAATAGGTATACCACTCCTACAATATAAAAGACAAAAATAATTGAATCCAGATAAAAAATGATAGAAAAAATAACTAAAAAGTGGTATAATAAAGTATGATTATATTCAAAAACTAAATGAACGGAGGAACAAAAAATGGGGTTATTCGGACTGTTTGGAGGAAAAAAAGAAGTTGAATTAGATAAAGCAAAAAGCGATAAAAACAAGGCATTAATGAGAGAAATCTTTGATAGGAAAGTAGATAATGGCTCAGAATATAGAATAATCTATGCTTATTCAGAAGATATAGGTGGAGCTAATTTTGCGGTACTTCGTACGGTTTCCTATAAGTATAGAAGTTTTATACTTGGCTACAAGGAAAGTGATTTAAGTTTAGTTTTCCTTGAGGTAAGCCCTGATTTAACTCAGGTTGGTGAAGCACTTCTTTATAGACCACAAGATATAAAGAAAACTAATTTCACCAAGATGGTAGGTTCATATTATCTACAATACGGAAACTCATTCAAGAAAGAATTTTTCAACTTTTTTGTTCCTGAGACTATTGGCGATATAGTAAATCATGATTGGTATGATGAAGAAACATTCACTTATATTGACCAAAGAGAAGAACATAGTGGTTGGGTAGATTTTTGGAATAAATTTTGCAAATAAAAGGTAAAGTATAATGAGTATGTTACCAAATTATATTTTGGCTTTTATATTTGCAGTATTTCTCATATATAGCTATATAAATATAAAAGTTAAAAAAGCTAAAGTTAGTAACGGATGTCTTTATGGAATAGGCATAGTTGTTGCAGTATTGCTACTTGGAATGTCTATTTACGGTATAATATTTAATATCCCATTAGGGCAAGTGCAGATGCTAATAGAAAATAGCTTTAAATAAAAAATAGATATATGAAACAGTAAATCAAATTCGGTTTACTGTTTTTTATTTGCTCAAAATTAGAAAGAGAGGAAATGAGAAAATGAAGAACATAGAAGAAAAAATCTTAATGGCAGATGAAGAAATCAAGCAGTTACAAAACAAAAGGAAAAAGCTCATCAGTCAGCAGAAACAGGAAGAAAGAAAAAAGAGAGATAAAAGAATATATGAAAAAGGAGCAGTCTTTGAAAGTATCTTTACAGAAAGCAAAAATCTAACCAAAGATGAATTTTATCAGTTAATCACATCTTTAATTCGTAAAGAGGAAGCCAATCTCAAAATACAAAAAATTATAGAAAGCAGAGAAGAAAGCGAAGTTGAAAATATAGAAAAAGAAGATGAAGAAACGGGGATAGAGGAATAGTCCCTTGTTTACAAGGGCGCACATATACACCTTAGCAGGTGCGTGCGTTCTCCGAAGGCTCTTAGCAGAGGGCATATCAGCTAACGCTGATACAGGGGAACTACATTCCCCTACGTAAATAAATTTCCTACCCCTTGTGTACTTACCAAAAGAAATCGGATAAAAAGCAATCCGATTTCTTTAGGAAGTCTTATCTATCGCCACATCAAAGTATCAGAAAAACGAAAGGAGGTTTTCTCTTATGGCGATATATCATCTTTGTATAAAGATTATTTCAAGAGGTAAAGGCAAAAGTGCAGTAGCAGCTTCCGCCTATCGAAGTGGCGAAAAAATAAAAAATGAATACGATGGCGAACTGCATGACTTTACAAGAAAAGGCGGAATAGCACATACTGAAATTCTTTTACCACAAAATGCACCACAGGAATTTTTAGATAGAGGGACATTGTGGAACAGTGTTGAGAAAATAGAAAAAAGTAAAAACTCACAGCTTGCAAGAGAAATTGAAGTAGCCTTACCTAAAGAATTAGACCGAGAGAAACAAATAAATCTTGTACGAGAATATGTAAAAGAAAATTTTGTAAAAGTAGGTATGTGTGCCGACATTGCCCTACATGATAAAAATGATGGAAACCCACATTGTCATATATTACTTACCATGCGACCACTAAACGAAGATACAACATGGGGAGCAAAATCAAAAAAGGAATATATCCTTGATGAAAATGGAGAAAAAGTAAAACTTAAAAATGGTAATTACAAAACAAGAAAGATAAATACAACAGATTGGAACGAGCAAGACAAGGCAGAAGAATGGCGAAAAGCATGGGCAGATATTACAAACAAATATCTTGAAGAAAACAGCATACAGGAGAAAGTAGATCATCGTTCTTATCAAAGACAAGGGATAGAACAAATACCGACCATTCATTTAGGAGTGTCAGCAACCCAAATGGAGAAGAAAGGCATAGCCACAGACAGAGGAAATATCAACCGAGAAATCAAACATCAAAATATGATTTTAAGAGAAATTTCAAGAAGAATAAAGGCATTACTAAATTGGATAAGAGGAATAGGAAAAGAAGAAAAAATAGAAAACGAAAATACAAAGTCCACCCTCCCACCCAAAGAAAATCTGTTGTCAATCTTTGAAAATCTTATTCATAAAAACGCAGATAACAATAATGCAGATTTGGAGAAATATATTGAAAGTTATCAGCTACTCAAAGAGAAAAACATCACTTCATTATCCGAGCTTAAAGAAAATATAGTTATCCTTAGAGATAAGAATTATAAGACAACACGAGCCTTAAAAGATACCGAGAAGAAGATTGATGAAAAAACACAACTCATCGACCAATCAGAAAAATATTTGAAGTATAAGGACACCTACAAAGTCTATGCACAATTAAAGAAAAGAAAACAGGAAGATTTTTATAATGAGCATACAGCAGAGATTATTTTATTTGAAAGTGCTAAGAAATATTTGAAAGACCATTTAGGAGAAAGCAAGACCTTAGCCATCAGTAAATGGGAACCAGAAGTTGCCACTTTGAAGAAAGAGAAAAAGAGCCTTTACAATCAAATATTAGAGATAAGAGAAGAAGTAGAACAAGCAGAAAAAGTTAAGACCTGTATAGAGCAGTTACAGGAACACGAAAAGCAACTATCACAGGTAAAGCGGAACGAGTTAGACCTATAAAACTAAGTGAAAAAATGGTATAATAATATATAAATATTTGATTTTGGAGGTGCTAAATATATGGATGAAAGAGAAAAAATCATTCGTTTATGGTTTGATATGTGGCTTGAACAACAAGACTTAGGGATAGATGAAATTTTTTCAGATGATGTAATTTATGTTGAAAGTTGGTGTCCAAAGTATGAAAATCGTCAAACTGTAAAGCACTGGTTTAATGAATGGAATACAAGAGGAACAGTGCTTGCGTGGGATATAAAGCAATTTTTTCATAAGGATAATCAAACCATTGTAGAATGGCACTTCAAAAATAAAATGAATGAAGGGAAAGTTGAAGAATTTGACGGTATTTCTTTGATTGTTTGGACAGCCGATAATAAGATAAAAACATTGAAAGAGTTTGGTTGTAATTGCAATAACTACAATCCTTATAAACAGAGTAAAAGTCCATTATTTAGAGATGAAAAAGTAAATTGGTTTTGAGGAGATGAAATATAACGAAAATGGAGTTAAGAGATGATAGAAAATCATATATAAAAATATTTTTAATTGGAATATTGGTGGGATGTATTACTCGATTATTAGATTACTGCTCATTAGATACTTTATGGAGTTGGTCTTCTGTTCAAACACTATTAGGATTTTGGATGATTTCAAATACTGTAATAGTAGTAAAAAGTTCATCTAATAAGTGTGCAGGAATTAGCTCATTCTTATATATGTTTGGAATGACATTGAGCTTTTATGGATTGCAAGCTATTCTTGGTATGTTTATTCCAATGTTTTCGGATGGATTTCGTTTTTCTTTATTTATAATGTTTACTATTTTGTCTATACCATGTGCGATTGCAGCGTTTGTACTTTATTATTGGAATAGAGATAAATTTTATAACTCTATTTTATATTCGTTGCCTGTAGGAGCATTATTTTCTGAAACGGTAGCTATAGCAATAAAATTTTACATGACACATACTTTTCTATTTCAGTTACTAATGGATGGAATAGGAACTATTGCTTTCGGAGTATTATTTTTTAGAAGAGTGAAAAATCGCTATGTTTACTTATTTTCTATAATCATAAGTTTCTTAGTATTTTACTTTATTCTATATCATAGAGAAGTTCTTACATGGTTATAGTGATTTTACTTGCGTAATTTATAAAAATAGTAATTTATACGAAACTAAAACAAGAACAGTAAATCAAAAAAGGTTTACTGTTTTTCTTTGTCTAAAAGTTAAAATGCCATTGTAGAAAAAGCATCCATAAATATAAAAAGGCACTTGACAAAACGCTTCCTGGGGAGAAAGTAAGGATATTGCTCCATATATTGATCCAAAGTTTGAAAATAATGTTCTTATAACTAATACCGAAAGACTTACAATGAACTCAAGACCTAAAAACCCTAAATACGCTAGAAATAAAAATGTATTAGTAATAGGAGGTTCTGGATCAGGTAAAACAAGATTTTATGTAAAGCCAAATCTAATGCAAATGCACTCTTCTTATGTAGTAACAGACCCTAAGGGGACACTTGTATTAGAGTGTGGAAAAATGTTATATGAAAATGGATATGACATAAAGATTTTGAACACAATAAACTTTAAAAAGTCTATGAAATACAATCCATTTGCTTATCTTCGATCAGAAAAAGATATTTTAAAACTTGTGCAAACAATCATTGCTAACACAAAGGGAGATGGAGAAAAGGCAGGAGAAGATTTCTGGGTAAAGGCTGAGAAGTTATATTACACTGCCCTCATCGGTTATATTTATTATGAAGCACCTGAAGAAGAAAAGAATTTTAAAACACTCTTAGATATGATTGACGCAAGTGAGGTTAGAGAAGATGACGAAACCTATATGAACCCAATTGATAGGCTCTTTGAAGCTCTTGAAAAGAAAGATCCAAGTCATTTTGCAGTTAAGCAATATAAGAAATATAAACTGGCAGCAGGAGTAATAGAATTAAGGAGAACACTTAATCACTATTTTAGTGAAATATGTACTTCTTAATTCTTTTTTTATTGAAAAATTAAGAGAAAGGGGGTAAAAATGAGGAATTTTGAAAAGATAACAGCACTCTATGAGAGATTAAGTCGTGATGATGAACTGCAAGGAGAGAGTAACTCTATCATCAATCAGAAAAAAATATTGGAAGAATACGCAAGCAAAAATAATTTGTCAAACATCATTCACTTTACAGATGATGGAATCAGTGGAACGCAGTTTGACAGACCGGGATTTATGGCAATGATGAACGGAGTCAATCAAGGAAATATTGGTTGTATCATTGTAAAAGATATGAGCAGACTTGGCAGAGATTATCTCAAAGTCGGTCAATGTATGGAGATACTAAGACAAAAGGGCGTAAGACTAATCGCTATCAATGACAATGTAGATAGTTTTTACAGAGAAGATGATTTTACCCCTTTTAGAAATATCATGAACGAATGGTATGCAAGAGATACATCAAGAAAAATCCAATCGACTTTCAGGTCAAAAGGCGAAAGTGGGAAACATACTGCAAGTACACCGCCTTATGGCTATATCAAAGATGAAAAAGATAAAAACAAGTGGATAGTAGATGAAAAAGCAGCAGAGATAGTAAGGCGAATATTTAACCTGACCATGCAAGGAAATGGTCCGTATCGAATAGCAAAGATATTGGAGAGTGAAAAAGTAGATATACCAGCCTATCATCAACAGAAATTAGGCTATGGACTATATCAAAGCAAAAACTTTGAACATCCCTATCGTTGGTGCAGCTCAACCATAGCAAGCATTTTAAAGAAACAGGAATACTTGGGACATACAGTCAATTTCAAAACAAGAAAACACTTCAAGGACAAGAAAAGCAAATATGTATCCGAGGATAACTGGCTTATTTTTGAAAATACACACGAGCCAATTATAGATCAAGAAACCTTTGACAATGTGCAAAGGATAAGAGGAAATGTAAAAAGGTATCCTGACGGTTGGGGAGAATATCACCCACTCACAGGACTGATGTATTGTGCAGATTGTGGAAGTAAAATGTATGTTCATAGAACAAGCAATTACAAAAATATACCCTATTACACTTGCAGTGCCTATACTAAAACACCTTGTGGCATGCTTTGTCCATCAGCACACAGAATAAAAGCGGAAGTAGTCTTAAATTTAATACAAGACACACTAAAAGATATTAAAAAATACCTTGATGAAGATAATGAAGCCTTTATCTGTTCCATTCAAAATGAAATGGAAGAAAAAGAAAAAATAGAGATAGAAAAGAAAAAGGTAAGATTAACGGAAAGCCAAAACAGACTTAGGGAACTCGAACGACTTATGTGCAGAATTTACGAAGATATGATCCTTAACAAAATACCAAATAGCAGATATGAGATACTAAACAATCAATATGAAACAGAGCAGATAACTTTAAGCAAAGAGATCAAAGATTTAGAGCAGCAGGTATCAAGATATGAAAAAGAAACAGACAGAGCAAGAAAATTTATATCTCTTATCAGTCGTTATGAAAACTTTGATGAACTTACAACTACAATGATAAATGAGTTTGTAGAAAAGATTATCGTACATGAAAGAGATAGAAAAGGAAGTCAGACATCAAAGCAAAAGATAGAAATTTACTTTAATTTCATAGGTAATTACGAACTACCACAGGCGGAGTTAAGCGAAGAAAAAAACAAAAACTTGAGGAAGAAGAAAGAAAAATCGAAGAAAGAAAAGACAAGCTACATCAAAATTACCTAAAGCGTAAAGCGAGTGGAAAACAGAAAGAGTATGAAGATAAATATAAGGCAAGAAGAGAACAGAAGAAACAGGAGAAAATAAAGGTTTTGAAAAGAGTGGGGATACCGGTGAGTGAGTATATAAAAACAAATATTTAAATCTATCTTGACAAATATTGAATTTTAATTTATTATTAAATATAGATTCAGTATTGGAATAGAAAGAGGTGTGCTATGGCACAAGTATTAAAAGAAGAAGTTAGAAATAGAATACTCGAAGCAGCAGAAAAAGTATTTTATAAAAAGGATTATAGAGGTGCCAAATTAACAGAAATTGCAAAAGAAGCAGATATTCCTGTGGCACTAATTTATACCTATTTCAAAAATAAGGCAGTTTTGTTTGATGCAGTAGTAAGTTCTGTTTATATAAACTTCGAGTCAGCTTTTAATGAGGAAGAATCTTTGGAAAAAGGTTCTGCTTCTGAAAGGTTTGATGAAGTTGGAGAAAATTATATTCATGAACTTTTAAAAGATCGTAAGAAGTTAATTATTTTAATGGATAAAAGCTCAGGTACAAAGCATACAGAAGCAAAACAAAAACTCATATCGCAAATGCAGGTTCATATTGAAGTAAGTTTAAAAAGACAATCGAAACAGGAATATGATCCAATGCTTGCCCATATTTTAGCCAGTAACTTTACAGAGGGACTTCTTGAAATAGCAAGGCATTATCAAAGTGAAAAGTGGGCAAAAGATATGCTAAAACTTATTGCAAAGTGTTATTACAAGGGAGTGGAATCATTGTAAGTTGATTTGATATTTAAATGCGATAAATTTAAATTTTTGGAGGAGATATTTTGAAGATATATAAAGATAAAGAAGAACTGAAATCTGAGATAAATAAAAGTTTTGAAAAGTATATTTCTGAATTTGATATTATTCCTGAATCTCTCAAAGATAAGAGAGTCCCTGAAGTTGACAGAACACCAGCAGAAAATCTTGCTTATCAACTCGGATGGACAACATTAGTTTTGAAATGGGAAAAAGATGAGAAAAACGGTTTTGAAGTAAAGACACCGTCGGATATGTTTAAATGGAATCAACTTGGAGAATTATATCAGTGGTTTACCGATACTTATGCTCATTTATCGATAGAAGAATTAAAGAAACGATTGAAAGAAAATATTATATCTATCTATACAATGATTGATACACTAAGTGAAGAAGAATTATTTCAACCGCATATGAGAAAATGGGCTGATGAAGCTACTAAAACAGCGACATGGGAAGTTTATAAGTTTATTCATGTTAATACGGTTGCCCCTTTTGGAACGTTTAGAACTAAGATTAGAAAATGGAAAAAGATTGTGCTATAATTTTTGATTTGCTGATACAGTAATTTAAAAAAATATAGTGATCGGATAAAATAGACTTTGCGTAATCAGCAAAGTCTTACTTTAAACCTTAATACTGAATTAAAATTCAATATTATTCAATTTTGAAAGGAGAGTTGTTCATGCCGGAAAAAGAATTAAGGAAAAAAGTGATTGGGAAAAATAGTTTATCCAATTCACTTCTTGCTTTAAAAATAGTATTTGATTTGATACCACAAATCTTACTTGTATATTTGATTAGTTCTTTAATCACAAACAATATTAACGAAGGTAATTTAAAGTATATATTCTTGGGAATCTTTATATCGTTTGTATTAAAAGGAGTGTTTTATTATTTTGCAACAAAGGTTGCCCATGAGAAAGCATACGAAAAATTAACAGAACTTAGGTTAGATATTATCGGTCATCTGAAAAAACTAAGTTTGGGATTCTTTAAAGAACATAATACAGGAGAGCTTACCAACATTGTTCAACATGATGTAGAGCAAGTGGAAGTATACCTTGCCCATGGTCTTCCTGAAATAATGGCAGTTACACTTCTGCCTACCATTATTTTTGTAGCTATGATTTTTGTTGATTGGCGTCTTGCTCTTGGAATGATTGCTGGAGTTCCACTCATGTATTTGGTAAAAGTTCTTTCACAGAAAACAATGGATAAAAACTTTGCTATTTACTTTAACCATGAAAATAAGATGAGAGAAGAGCTAATGGAATATGTAAAAAATATTTCTGTGATTAAGGCTTTTGCTAAAGAAGAGGAGATTAGTGAAAGAACATTAAAAACGGCAAGAGAATATATTTACTGGGTTAAAAAGAGCATGGGAGCAATTACAATTCCAATGGGACTCATTGACATATTTATGGAAATTGGAGTAGTTATTGTCATGATTTTGGGAAGTATATTTCTTTACTATGGAAATATTACAACCCCTAATTTTATACTTGCCATTATTTTATCGTCTGCTTTTACTGCATCTATAAGTAAGACGGCTACATTGCAACATTTTTCTATTGTGTTTAAGGAAGCACTAAAGGCGATTGGAAAAGTTTTAACAGTTCCGCTTCCAAAGAAAAAGACAGAACAAGGTTTAGAATTTGGAAATATAGAATTTAAAGATGTGAATTTTGCATACGGAAAAGATAGCTTTGAGCTTAAAAATATCAATTTGAATTTTAAGAAAAATAGTTTGAACGCCTTTGTAGGAGCAAGTGGTTGTGGGAAAAGTACTGTATCTAATTTGCTTATGGGATTTTGGGATGCAGATGAAGGACAAATACTGATAAATGGAAAAGATATAAAAGAATATAGTCAAGAAAATATCTCAATGCTGATTGGTAGTGTGCAACAAGAAGTTATCCTTTTTGATTTAAGTATTTTTGAAAATATAGCAATTGGAAAACTAAATGCAACAAAAGAAGAAGTCATAGAAGCTGCTAAAAAAGCAAGATGCCATGATTTTATTTCAGCATTGCCAAATGGATATGAAACACGAGTAGGTGAAATGGGAGTTAAGTTATCTGGTGGAGAAAAACAAAGAATCTCCATAGCAAGAATGATACTGAAAAATGCACCGATTTTAATATTAGATGAAGCAATGGCAGCTGTTGATAGTGAAAATGAAAGACTAATCGGCGAAGCAATTGACGATTTAAGCAAGGATAAAACCATTATTACAATTGCTCATCATCTAAACACAATTAGAGATTCAGACCAAATTATAGTTATGGATAAGGGTGTTGTTCTTGATGCAGGAAGCCATGAAGAGTTGATGAAAAGATGTGAGTTCTATAAGGATATGGTTGAAGCACAGAACAAGGTAGATAGATGGAATTTGAAAGAGGTGGTAACAGAAAATGTTTAGAGAAATGTTAAAGCTGCTTACAAAAACCGGCAAGAGAGATTTGATTATATCAAGTGTATTCTTTGCCCTTTATGGACTAAGCTCCATAGCCATGATTGTTATCGTATTTTCTATACTGTTTCAGATATTTGATGGGACGAGTTTAGCAAGTTTATATAAAGGTTTTATTGCAATTGGGTTACTTGTAGTATTCAAAGGCATTTGTAATATGGTTGCAGATATGAAAAAGCATAGTGCAGGTTTTGATATTGTTCAGCAAATCAGAGAACGCATGATTATTAAATTGAAAAAATTCAGTTTGGGATTTTATACCAATGAAAGACTGGGAGAGATTAATACAATTTTACACAAAGATGTTGATAATATGTCTCTTGTTGTAGGACACATGTGGTCGAGAATGTTTGGCGATTTTTTGATAGGTGCAGTCGTATTTATCGGTCTTGCAAGTATTGATTTCAAACTTGCTATTCTAATGGCTGTATCTGTTCCGATTGCACTTGTCTTTCTATATCTGACAATTAAGCAATCTGAAAGAATAGAGAATCAGAATAATTCAGCACTTCTTGATATGGTTAGCTTATTTGTTGAATATGTTAGAGGAATACCTGTACTAAAGAGTTTTTCAAACAATAAAAGCTTGGATAATGAGCTTATGAACAAGACAAAAAAGTTTGGAGAAACAAGCAAAGTAGCTTCAAGATTCAAGGCAAAACAGCTATCTATATTTGGGTTTTTACTGGATATTGGATATTTAGTTCTTTTAATTGCAGGAGCAATACTTGTTATAAAGGGAAGTCTTGATGTACTTAATTTTATTATCTTTGCAGTAATTTCAAAAGAGTTTTATAAGCCGTTCGCTTCTATGGAACAACACTATATGTACTATGTTTCGGCGGTGGACAGTTATGAAAGACTTTCAAGAATTTTATATGCAGATGTAATCCCGGATAAAGTGAATGGGATTATTCCGAAAGATAATGATATAGCTTTTGAAAACATAGATTTTTCCTATGAAAAAGATGAATTTAAAATGGAAAAATTGAGCTTTTCTATTGCTGAAAAAACAATGACAGCCTTAGTTGGAGAATCAGGTAGTGGAAAGACTACTATAACCAACTTGCTTTTAAGATTTTATGATGTGCATAAAGGAAAAATCACCCTAGGAGGAACTGATATAAGGGATATTCCTTATGATGAGCTTTTAGATCGTATTAGTATTGTCATGCAAAATGTTCAGTTGTTTGATAATACCATTGAAGAAAATATCAAGGTAGGTAAAAAAGGAGCAACGAAAGAAGAAATCATTGAAGCTGCAAAGAAAGCGAGAATACATGATTTCATTATGAGTTTACCAAAAGGTTATGAAACTGATATTGGAGAAAATGGTGGGATTTTATCAGGTGGACAGAGACAAAGAATATCTATTGCAAGAGCTTTTCTAAAGGATGCACCTATTTTAATTCTTGATGAAATGACAAGTAATGTTGATCCTGTAAATGAATCTTTGATACAAGATGCTATTACAGAACTTGCAAAGAATAGAACTGTACTTGTAGTGGCTCATCATTTAAAAACCATTCAAAAAGCTGACCAAATTCTCGTATTTCAAAAAGGAAATTTACTTGAAAAAGGAAAGCATGGGGAACTTCTTGAGAAAGATGGTTACTACACAAAATTATGGAAAGCTCAGTACGGGGTATAATCATGATTTTGTTAAAAGATGTTTCTTATGAATGGGAAGATGGGCGAACTGCTTTAAAAAATATCAATCTTGAAATTAAAAAAGGTGAATTTGTTTTAATTTCAGGGAAAAGTGGAAGTGGTAAAAGCACTCTTGGAAGTGTAATGAATGGTCTTATACCACATTATTACAAAGGCAAAATGAAAGGAGAAGCCTTTGTGTCCGGAAAAGATATAAGCAAATTATTACTTCATGAAATAGGGCATATTGTAGGGACTGTTTTTCAAGATCCAAGAAGTCAGTTTTTTACGACAACTACAGATGAAGAAATAGCTTTTGGTCTTCAAACGATTTGTAAATCAAGAGAGGAAATCAAACAGAGAGTAGAAGAAGTATATGAAGAATTGGATATTGAGGAACTGAAAGGAAAATCTGTTTTTGAATTATCGAGCGGACAGAAACAAAAGATAGCTATTGCAAGCATCTATGCGATGAATCCGAAAGTTTTAATTTTAGATGAACCTTCAGCAAATTTGGATATGAAAGCAACATTTGACCTGTTTTTAATTTTGGAGAAATTAAAGAAAAAAGGAACAACAGTTGTTCTAATTGAGCATCGTTTGTACTATGTAAAATCTTTATTTGACCGTTTTCTTTTGGTGAAAGATGGAGAGATTGCACAGGACTTGAGTCAGGAAGAAGTTATCCGTCTTGAAGGGGAGTTTTGGGATGAAAATGGACTAAGAACTCTTGAATTAGAAGAATACAGGATAAGTGAGAAGAAAGATTTATATCAATTAAATGATGAAAGTATCAACGGTAAAGGCTTGAAATTTTGCTATCCGAATGTAGCTAAGGATGGAAAGAAGAAAAAACACTACATTTTAAATCATCTTGATTTCAATATGGAGTACGGAAAAGCCATTGGTCTTATCGGCTTAAATGGCACCGGAAAAACTACCTTTGCAAGAGTACTTTCAGGACTTGAGAAGATAGAAGAGGGAAAAATATGGGCGAGGAAAGATAAGTCGATTAATCATAAAGATTTAATGGATATGTCATATTTTGTTTTTCAAGATTCAGACTATCAGTTGTTTTCGGAAAGTGTACTTGATGAAATGCTACTTGGTATTTCAAGTAAAGATAAAAAAGAAAATACTCAAAAGGCAAAGTCTATTTTGAGTGTACTTGGCTTAGACAAATACATTGATAAGCATCCGTTTGCTTTATCAAGAGGAGAAAAACAAAGATTGACAATAGCTTGTGGAATGATGAAACAGGCAAAGATTTTCATCTATGATGAACCAACATCAGGTTGTGATAAAGACTCAATGCTTTCGGTGGCAAAATTGATTGAAGAACAATTAAAAAATGGGACAACAGTCTTGGTAATAAGTCATGATTTTGAGTTTTTAGCAAACACAGTAAGCGATCTGTGGGTAATGGGAGATGGAAAAATAGAAACTGTTTTAGATATGAGTGAAAGTAACAAATTTCTCATATTAGACAAGATGAGAGGAGGTAGAGAACTTGATAGATAGAAAAACAGTCGATCCGAGAATAAAACTTATTCTACTTCCAATTGCCTCCTTTACCAGCTTTTTTATAAGCGATACAATCCTACTTTTCGGACTGATTGTCTTTGCCTTTTTTCTGTATGTATACAGTAGTATGTGGAAAAGAGCATTACGCTTTATTTTGTTTTTTGTGCTTTTATACTGCATAGAGTTAGGGCTTGGAAAGTTTCGTGAAGCAAGTATCGTATTTGCAATATATATGTTTATTTACTTTGCATCAAGGATGACCTTAATTGCTATGTTTGGTGGATATATAACAAAGACTACAAGTGTAAGTGAAATGCTTGAAGCATTAAATAGAATGAAAGTACCAAGAAGCATTGGTATACCTTTTAGTGTTTTGCTTAGGTTTGTACCAACTATAAGAATAGAACTCAAGGCATTAAAAGAGAATATGAAGATTCGAGGAATCGTAACAAGTAGATTTTTCCCGTTGCTACATCCATTTAAATATATTGAATATACGCTTGTTCCACTTTTAATGAGGATGATTAAGATTTCAGATGAACTGTCAGCTTCAGCACTCATTAGAGGACTTGATAGTGATGAGAACAGGGTTACATTGACAAAATTGAGGTTTAGATGGGCGGATTTGTTGATTGGACTATTAGGAGCTTTGATGATTGCTCTTGTGATAGTAATACAGAAAATTTATTAGGAGGACTTTTATGAAAAACAAATTAAATGGTCGTGATTTTATTACAATCGGAATCTTTAATGCAATTGGAATTGTCATATACATGGTGGTTGCATTTGCTATGGCAACAACAGTGATTGGAGGATTTATTGCTTCAGGAGTTAGCTTTATGGTAGCTGCTACCGTTTATATACTTATGGCTTTGAAAGTTAAAAAGAAGGGCGTATTTACAATATCAGGAACGCTTCTTGGTTTAATTGCATTGTCAGGAGGACATTTGCCTCATGCAGTCTTTGCTGTAATCGGTGGAATTATATGTGATTTGATTATAGGAAATTATGAGAGCAAGGGACGAATGATTATTGGATATGGGATATTTGCATTAGCAGATTTTTTAGGAACAGTAATTCCTGTGATTTTATTCGGGACAGCTTCTTTTGTGGAAAGAGCATCAAAATGGAAAATGAGCGAAGCACAAATAAATGAAGCATTATCTTATTTCAAAGTTTCGTGGGCAGTAGGATTTGGCTTGATAACTTTTGTTCTTGCTTGCATAGGAGCATTCGTTGCAACAAAGATACTCAAAAAGCATTTTGAAAAAGCAGGAGTGATTTAATAATAAATTTACTTAGGAGGGAAAATAATGGAGGGATAATTATGTCAAAACTTATAGTTTCGGTTTTCACAGAACGATATAATTATCCTTTTTTATTCTTGGAATTGCTTACACATAGCAATAATACTTTACCAGAAACAACAAAATAGAAAATTATATAAAACATTAGTTTTTAAGCCGAGAGGACTTTTTACGTCAAAGTGTAGAAGTCCTCCTTTTTTATTCTCAAAACCAAAACAGAGAACTTAAAAAGGAGGATGACTAAGTGGCAAAGAAAGAATATTACCTTTATGTAAAAGGCAAAGCCGTACCTGTAAGTGAAGAAGTCTACAAAGCCTATTGGAAGATAACAGAGCATGAAAAGTATCTCCAAAGAAAAGATTGGAAGCATAATGTAATACCATTTTCGGCACTGGATCATGATGGACACTGTGTAGATAACATCATAGATGAAAAGATAGACTTAGAAAAAATTGTAGAAGTAAAAATGCGAATTGAAGAACTTCATAGAGCATTAAATACTCTTTCAAAAGAAGAACGAGAGTTGATGGAAGCCATCTTCTACAAAGAAGAAAGTCTAAGGTCAATCAGCAGAAGAGAGATAGTTACACATCAAGCAATCAGTGGGAGGAGGGATAGGATTTTAGAAAAACTGAGAAAGATTTTAGAAGATAAAATCTAAAAACTTGGAAAGGTTAAGTGTCAAAAAAAGGTGCTTAACCTTTCTTTATGGAAACAAGCAGATACCAAAACGGAGGAATGAAAAATGAAGAAAGAAAACACATTACAGGAAGTACAGGAACAAATTTCTGAACTTCAGCAAGAAAGAGAAAAGTGCGATGTGAAGCTGAAACAATTACAAAATCAAGGCAAGAAATTAGAAAAACTTGCAAACGAAAAGGAACGAAAAAGAAGAAATCATAGGCTCATACAAAGAGGCTTGATAGTAGAAAGAGTCATTAAAAATCCTATCATGTTTACTAACGATGAGATAGAAGAATTACTTAAAGTTGCTACTCACACAAAAGAATACAGACAAGCCTATGAAGAAATGATAAATGGGAAAGATATGGAAGATGAAACAGAGATAGAGTAGATAAAATAAAAAACCATAGTTTTTTCAGAAGCTCCCTGCAAGGGCAAAAAGCTTCGCAGAACGCAAAGCACCCTTTAGGGTGTATAATTGCGCCCTTAGAAAAACTAAGGGATTTTAGCAAGTCTTTAAAAATCCAAAACTTAATAAAAACATACGGATAAAGTAGATAGGAAAAGATACAAAAAATAACCTGTCTGCTTTTTCCTTTACCTGAAAACAAACAAAAAATGAAAGGAGCTTAAAAGTGGCAGAAACATTTCACTTTAATATTTCTATGATAAGCAGAGGAAAAAGTAAATCGGCAGTTGCAAGTGCAGCATATATCTCTTGTGAGAAAATCAAAAATGAATGGGACGGAGAAGTTCACGATTACCATAATAAAAAGGGACTTTTACATTCAGAAATCTTCTTGCCGGAGAATGTTCCCATAGCATTAAAAGATAGAACTACATTATGGAACAGCGTTGAACTAAATGAGAAAGCAAGCAATGCACAGCTTGCAAGAAATTTTATCATTGCTCTACCAAAAGAATTATCCTTTGAAGAAAACAAGAAACTCATTACCGACTTCATACAAGAACATTTTGTATCAAAAGGAATGATAGCAGACCTTGCAATTCATGATGAAAGTGATGAAGAAAATAACAATATCCATGCACATATTATGACTACTCTTAGACCGATTAATAAAAAAGGAGAGTGGCTGGCAAAAAGCAAAAAAGAATATGTTCTTGATGAAAAGGGAGAAAAGATAAAACTAAAAAGTGGTAATTACAAAACAAGAAAAGTAGAGCTGACAGACTGGAACGATAAAGGCAACGCAGAGAAATGGAGAAAGAATTTTGCAAGCCTTTGTAATCAGTATTTAGAAAAAAATCATCAGGAAAAGAGAGTAGATCATCGTTCCTACAAAAGACAAGGGATAGAAGAAATCCCAACCATTCACATGGGAGCAAGTGCCAGTGCCTTAGAGAAAAAAGGAATCGAAACCGACAAAGGAAATATCAATAGAGAAATCAAAAAGCATAACTCTTTAGTAAAAGCCATCAAGAACAAGATAAAAGAAATCACCTCTTGGATAGACTCTTTACTTGGAAATCTGCAAGCAAAATACGATGAGTATAAACAGACCAAGAAAGATGAACTGGAGAACAAAGCGGAACTCTTTAACCTCTATGAGTATATTTCTATCTACAACGAGATACAGGGAGAAAAAACAAAAAATTTATCCTACTACGGACAGATAAAAAAGGGAAATGCAGACCTAAAGAGATTTGTAAAAGCAATCTACTATTTGAAAGATAATCATCTTCAAACCATAGCAGACCTACAAGGAAAAGTCTTTGAACTGGCAAAGCAAAGTAAAAAGATAAGTGGTGATATTCAAGATAAAACACAAAGAATAAAAGACCTAAATCAATGTGTAAGCTGCATAGACGCTATCAGAGAAAACAAAGAAGTCTATCAGGAATACAAAAGCAAGACACTATTCAAAGACAGTTTTTACAATTCCCATAAAAAAGAAATAGACAGATACCAAAGAGCAAGAAAGATCATAGAAAAATTTACCGGGACATCAGCTATAAAGTCGAGTGATTGGCAGAAAGAAATATCAAGCCTTGAAAATCAGATACAAGAGCTAACCAAAGATAAAGCTAAAGTTCAAGACGAATTTAAGCAGATAGACCATATCAAATATGCAGTAAAGATTGTCAATGAAGAGTATGGAATAGACCTAAGCATAGAGATAGACAAGGCAATTAAGAGAGGAGATAAACCAAGTGTGATTGCACAACTGAAAAAATTCCAAGAGCAAGAGGAAATAAAGGGGCAGTACAAACAAAAAGCCAAGGAAAAGGCTAAAGAAAATTATAAAAATAAAGGGGAGGAAAGATAAAAATGGCAGACAACAGAAGATACTATTGGTTAAAATTGAAAGAAGATTTTTTTACAGATAAGAGAATCAAAAGGCTAAGAAAAATATCAGGAGGAGATACCTATACAATCATCTATCTTAAATTGCTTTTACTTAGCTTAAAAGATAGTGGGAAGCTGTATTATGATGGAGTAGAAACAGACTTTATCAAAGAGATTGCCTTAACGATTGATGAAACGGAAGATGATGTAATGGTTACAGTAAATTATATTATAGCACAAGGCTTGATGGAGATAATCACAGAAAATGACGAGTATTTTTTAACAGAAATCCCAAGTCTTATAGGTTCAGAAACAGCTTCTACAAGGCGTTCAAGAAAATCGAGAGGACAAAAAGCGTTGCAATGCAACACTGGTGCAACACCTTGCAACCTTTTGCAACAAAACTGCAACGGAGATATAGAGATAGATAAAGAGATAGATATAGAGTTAGAAAAAGAGGGGGAGATAGAAAAAATATCCCCCAACCTTTATGGAGAATATAAAAATGTTTCCTTAACCGATGAAGAATATGGGAAGTTAAAGGATAAAATGCAAGGTCATAGGGAAGAAATGATAGAGAAGCTGTCAACCTATATGCAAAGCACGGGAAGAAACTATAAAGATCATTATGCGACCTTAGTTCATTGGTATGAGCAAGATAAAGTTAAATTAAAAGAAAGCCATAAATCAAAAATATATACCCTTGAAGATTATGACAAGGGGGAACACTTGTAGACCTCGTACAAGACGGTGGGAAGGTGTTTTTAGAGCGTTAATGATAAAATAGGTATCAGACTATAGCTAAGTGTAAAATATGGCTTAAAATTGCAGTATGGAAAAAATATCGTATTTATGATAAAATGATAGTGATATGGTAATAAACTCAGTTATAAGGAGAGGATATATAAATGCGAATTCAATTTACTGTAACCGATGAAGAACTTGAAATTTTAACTAAAAAAGCAATAGAGGGAGGTTTCCCAAGCGTTACTGAATATTGTAAGTGTAGTAGTTTACAAGAAAATACAAGCTATGCTGACCTATATACTACCTTATTAAACAAAATTAGCTCTTTACCAAAGGACAAAGAATTTGTTTTGAGAGAGTTAATCGCAACACCTCCGGCATTGATTGGCAGATGGTTTTATGAAAATGTAAATAAGGGACTTGTAAAAAATGTGGAACACATCGGAAAAGCTGAAGGCGGAGTAGAAAAATATAAAAGAATATAAGACTTATTCAAAAAGCTACGCAGTGCGTGGCGAATTGGAAAAGAATTTAGATAATGTTGGAGGTGCATTTCATGGCAGAAGAAAATAAAGAGATAGTTATTGTAGATGATAAAACTATACAAGAAAAAATATATCTTATTCGTGGGCAAAAAGTAATGCTTGATGCAGATTTAGCTGAAATATATGGTTATGAAACAAAAAACTTTAATAGACAGGTGAAAAACAACGCAGAAAAATTTGAAGGTGAAGACTTCATGTTCCAATTAACGGACGAAGAAATGGTAGAACTTTCAAGGTGCAAAAATTTCACCTTGAACAGAGGGACTGGTAGAGGAAGTAATATTAAATACAATCCTTATGCCTTTACAGAACAAGGTATTTATATGCTGATGACTGTATTAAGAGGTGAACTTGCTGTTAAGCAAAGCAGAGCTTTAGTTAGAACATTTAAGCAAATGAAAGATTTTATCATTGAAAACCAAGATTTTATCGGTTCAAAAGAATTAGTTCAAATAGCAGTACAGACAAATCAAAATACAAAGGATATAGCTGAAATAAAGTCGCAAATGGCTACAAAAGAAGATTTGAAAAAGGTTATGGATAATTTTATAGATCCGGACACATACAAGCATTTCCTTTTAATGAACGGAGATAAGATTGAAGCAGATGTTGCCTATACCAAAATATATAAGTCTGCAAAGAAAAGCATTTATGTGATAGACAACTATATAGGCTTGAAAACCTTAGAATTATTAAGGGCTGCAAAAGACAATGTTGAAATTATAGTCTTTAGCGACAATGTGAAGAACAAGGATATGCTGACAAAAAATATCCTAAACGATTTTAGAAAAGATTACCCTAATATCAATCTGAAGATGAAAATTGCAGGTAAAAAGTATCACGATAGATATATTGCCATTGACTATGGAACAGACAGTGAAGCCTTTTATCTTTGCGGAGCTTCATCAAAAGATGCAGGAAATAAAATATCAAGTATTACAAAGATAGAGGAATCTTCCAAGGATATGTATCATATGATGTTTGGCGGAATGCTGAACAATAAGGATTTGAAAATTTAATATGTAAATGGTAAAGCGTTATTCAATGAATAGCTATAAGACTTGCGAAAGGCGGTAGAAATAAAATTCTATCGTCTTTTTTAATTGCAACTAATAGGAGGAAAATAATATGCACGAAAACAGAAATGAACAAAATACTGGAACAAAGACCATAAAGAAGATAGGAAGGGCAACTTACGAGGTTGTAGTCCATTTTAATGAAAATGCGACTGAAACCATGCAAGATAAATTGAAAAGGATAATGCTTAGGGAAATGGAGAGAGAAAAACATCAAAAAGTCGATAAAAATGATTAGAAAGTCCTTGACAAGTTGTTACAGGAAAAACTGCCAAGTCAATTCTAATATCTTGTGGAGCAAGGCTTGCACCTTTTGATATAAGAGAGCTTAGAGAACTAATGAGCGAAGACGAATTAGAACTCGATAAAATTGGAGATAGGAAAACTGCCTTGTTCGTAATAATATCAGATACAGATGATACATTTAATTTTGTAGTTTCAATAATGTATTCTCAATTATTTAATCTACTATGTGATAAGGCAGATGATGTATATGGTGGAAGACTTCCAGTTCATGTTAGGTGTCTACTTGATGAGTTTGCAAATATAGGCTTAATTCCAAAATTTGAGAAACTAATAGCGACAATTCGTTCAAGAGAAATATCAGCAAGCATAATATTACAAGCACAATCTCAATTAAAAGCAATCTATAAAGACCATGCAGATACAATAGTTGGTAACTGCGACTCTACACTTTTTCTAGGAGGAAAAGAAAAAACAACAGTAAAAGAATTATCAGAAACCTTAGGAAAAGAAACCATAGACCTATATAACACATCAGAAACAAGATCAAATCAAAAATCTTTTGGACTAAATTACCAAAAAACTGGCAAGGAACTTATGAGCCAAGATGAAATAACTGTAATGGATGGTGGAAAGTGCATATACCAACTAAGAGGAGTAAGACCTTTCTTGTCAGATAAATTTGATATTACAAAGCATAAGAATTACAAGTTGTTGGAAGATTATGATAAGAAAAACTTGTTTGATGTGGAAGAGTATCTAACAAATAGAGATAAGGTAAAGTTAAAATCAAATTATAAAATAAATAGGCTAAAAATTTGAGTTTATGGAGAAAGCAAAATGTATGAAAATAGAAAATCATCTTTAATTATATTAAATATAAATGGTGAGCAGTTTATTATGGAAATTGATACAGAACTCACAATGGATAAGAAAAATTATATTGAAGCAATATGTGAGACAATGTACGATGAAAGCAATGAATGGTATGAAAATATATATGATATGTCCCCATATGATATAGCTGAGATATTTGAAAAAACAGTAAAGGACGAAGTAGGAATAACTGTTACATTTAAAGCGATAGACCTTGAAGTATCGATTTTAGAAGACTAGAAACAAGGCATTAATAGGCGATAGAAATTAAAAACTCTATCGTCTTTTTTTATACTCAAAATTTGGAGGTAAAAATGGTAAGGATAAGAAGTCCCACTTAAACAATTTAAGATATTAGACATTTAGCGATTGAAATATAAGTTCAGTCGCTTTTTTAATTGAAATTTATAGATTAAGGAGAAGAAATTAATGGACAGAGAAATGATAAATATTAATGCAAATTTAGTTAAGGAAGCTGAATTTTCAGAATTTGAAAAAGATGGAGAAAGTGTTCAAGTAGCAAATTTTGCTCTTGTTAAAAAATATGGAAAGGGCAAAGAATATACAAATTGCTCAGTATATGGAGAAAAGGTAGAAATTGTAAAAGATTTTGAAAAAGGAGATCTAATCCATGTCTTTGGATATTTCAAAGAAAATAAAAAAGGAGATAAGGTCTACAAGAATTTTATAGTTAAATCACTAAACAAAATAGAAAATAAGAAAGAAAATGAGGAGGAATAATATGGAATTTTTTACAGCTGGAGTTGGAGTTTTAAAGACACTTGTAACTGCAATTGGTGCAGGTTTAGGAGCATGGGGAGTTATTAACTTAATGGAAGGTTATGGTAATGATAACCCTGGTGCTAAATCTCAAGGTATTAAGCAATTTATGGCAAAATAAGGACGGAATAACACAACAAATTCTCTAAAACAAATCACTAAATCAATGTAAGATTGAATGAAATCAATATTTATGCTATAATTAAATTAATCTAATAAAGAGCGGGTGAAGCTGCTACCGCGGAAGGTGCAGTCATTGTTGAAGTTACTGCATTAAACCATGCAATAGATAATTGTCAGAGAGTTTGGAGGCTTTATGATGCGTAAAAGTAGATTAGAAAAGTTCAGAAATATGCTATTGATAATAGCTATATTTACGACGTTTTTGTCATCATTGTACTTCTTTTTTAGAATAAGAGATTATATAATAGCACTTATTTTTTTTATTTCGTTTCTTCTTTTGATGATGTTAAGGCAGTCTAATGGGTAAAATAGTGTATCTAATAATTCAAATTATAGTTATTACATGTATTTTTGCGATTGCTATAACTGCCAGTTATTTTGGACTTCCAAATCCAATTGGAGTAATAATAGGAGTTATACTATTTATAGTTTATGATGTTTTATTTATGACTTTAATAGATAAATTCGAAAAAAGAAGACGCAAATTCTCTAAAACAAATCACTAAATCAATGTAAGATTGAATGAAATCAATATTCATACTATAATTAAATAAATCTAATGAACAGAAAAAGAGGGATATTATGGCACTTAACTATAAACCATTATGGATACAGTTAGCAAAAAAAGGATTAAAGAAAACAGATGTAATAGATATGGCAGGACTTACAACAAATGTTATGGCACAAATGGGCAAGGATAAACCAATTACATTTAAAAATTTAGAAAGAATATGTAAGGCTCTATCTTGCACTCCTAATGATATTATTAGTTTTGAAGACAATTTTAGTGAAGAGGAATAGTGAATGACTTTAAGGATAGAAGATCAAGCTAGGGATTATCCGAAATTGGTATTAGGCTTTGATGAAGCTGAAGACAACATTGATCAAGAGACTGGTCAAATAAAAAGCTTTAAGACAGATGACAAAACTAAGTCAACTAAGAAAAACCATAGCAAAGGTGCAGAGAGGTAAATATTGGCAGTATTCGGACTGCCTTTATTTTTTTGTTATGAAGGGCATGTTTTAATGCTGGGGTAAAAATCCTTACAGAGCGTAGTCACCAACGAATCTAATAGCGACTTGCAAGTTTTAGATGGTGACATCTAGGAGAGAGAAAGCAATAGCGAAATAGTAGTAACAACGAATAGTGAGAAGTCAGCAGAATCCATAGTAGCGAAGAAGTTTCTGTAATGGAAATGGAGCGAAGGGAGGAACGATATTTATTGTAATATTTGAAAAGGATACACTATGACTTGATGGAAGACAAGGAAGGACGTATTCATCTCTTAAGGTTCAGATACAAAAAGAATAAAGTTAAATAGATACATAAGTAATAAATAATATGATACAAGAAAATCTTGAATCGCCGTATGCCGAACAGTACGTACGGGTGGTGTGAGAGGGGCTATAAATTAGCCCCTACTCGATTTTAGTCAATCTAACTTATGGTCTAAGACATCACAAAAAAATTATAGCCAACTCTTCTAATATGTAAACTAAAAATAGTGTCTTGTGAAACTGATGTGAAAATGCATAAAAAGTGGCAAAAAACCTTGAAAAGTGGTAATATTTATGTGTATAGATTCTTTTTCATCGGAATAAATTTCATTATATATGGGATGTTTCTGAAAAAAAGAAAGAAAAGGAGGAAATAATGTTAAAATGTAAAAAAATAACAGCATTTTTTTTAGCTTGTTTAATGCTGTTAAGTACAATTGTACCAACTGGTGAAGCATTTGCGCAAGGTGCAAATCATTTGTCAAAAACAAGAATTAGTAGGATAGAAGTCAAAGATCTAAAAGGTAATACCATTGATCTTAATGAGAAAATTGAGGAAGACAAGGACTGCAGACTAGAAATAGACTGGGATGCCAGTGAATATGGAGCAGATATTAAAAAAGGAGACTATTTTAATGTCAGTCTTCCTAAAGGTTTTAAGGCATCAAAAAGCAACTTTGTAGTACATACTCTTGACGGAGTGCAAGTTGCAAAAGCACAAGTAAATAACCCTAATTCTGAATCGGGGGGGGGGGGGGGGTACTCTAAAGGTAGTATTTACAAGCCTTGTAGAGGATAAAACAGATGTAAAAGGTAGTATTGGCATCGAAGGAAGCCTACTAAGTATAAGCAATCCTCCTGAAGAAAAAGAATCAAAAATTAAAAAAGATGAAGCATCAATTGAAAAAACGATAAATACTGAAAATAATGAAAATCTTGAGAAAACGAATCAATTAAAAAATGACAAGGTCAATGAAGAAAATCAAGGTTTAGATAATTCAAATGTAGAGGGCCAAGAGGTCAGGGAAGAATTACAAAATAAATCATCAACAGACATTAATAAATTAAATGCACCGTCAGAAAGAGTAGCAGATTATAGTTTGAATTTGAAATGGAATTCTAGCGGAGATGGAAGCATAGAAAAGGATACTTTAACTGTTGGTGGGAAAAGCTCTGAAAAAATTACCTTGGATATTGACTTCTCAATCAGTGTCAAAGATGGTGAGGGCTTAGCCCCAGGTGAAGTAAAGATTAGGATTCCAAACTTTCTACTTGATGAGAGAGGAGGTAGTAAAGCTGCCGAATTAGATAAGGATACAATTCCTTTTGTAAAAAAAGGGCAAACAGGAGGTAGAACTTCTTTTTCTTATAGTATCGAGGGTAATGACCTAGTTTTGACTAATTATGAGACTATATCTGGAAAATATAGTATGAATGCAGTATTAAATTATAAACATTATCCATATAGAGTTGAAAGTGGTTTAGAAAAAGATATACAAGCAAGTTTTACTTTAGAAAATAATGGCCAAGCAATAAAATCAAATACACTAAAATTAAAAAATCACACTGAAACCAACATTAAGAAAAATGGAAGGAATTCTAAATGGGTTCAAGAAAAAAGAGAAGTGTGGGATGAAAATTGGGGAGAAAAGCCAAAAGACTCCGAAGATTATTTTTATACAATATGGAAGATAAATTTTGAGTTTGAAAATAATCTACAACCCGTAAATACAATTATTGACCCACAAGTGACACCAGGAGAAGCTATAGCACGACTGGACAAATATGGTGACAAGTACAAAATAGTTGGTCAAGCAAAAGATGGTAAAATTGTAATAGGTACTTCCTCCTATTATCCAGAGGAGAAAAAGCTATTTTATATACTCTGCAGACACAGGAAGGATTCATTAAAGGATAATCCTGACCTAACAATAAAAAATGTAGATAAAGTATCTATTGAAGGTGTTGATACAAACTATGAACACAACTCTCATGATGAGATAACAGTTTCTCATCAATACAAATATGAACCACCAAAAAGAATGGAAGATAAGCATGATATTGATGACTTTTCTAAAACAGCAAAAAATGCAGCTTATAATAAGGGTATCTTTTTAGAGGATGGTTTTGTAGATGTAACTTTTGATCTTTCAGCTAGGTATAAGAGTTTTGATAGAGAAAAAGGAATAGGGGCTAAAATTGAATTTATAGACGAAGGGCCACTATCTATAAATGATTCAGAAAAATTAACCCCTCTGGATGAGTATTATTTTACATCAATAAAACCGAGTATGTATTTAGAGGAAATTGTTGAAACTCCCGATGGTGATAAAGAAGAAGAATTGGGAACAGTAAGTGATATTGGAACAGCTGAGGTTTTCTATAAAAATGATCCTGCAGGAGAATGGATAAAATTTAAAGATTTGAAATTAAGCTCAAAAGATAGCTGGCTACAATTTGATGGTGATGATAAACCAATTAGTATGGATGGCAAGCCAGTTTCTGTTAAAGTTGAACTCACCCTTACCAGAGGCACATTTATGTCAGGAGGTATTGATATAGGTGCAAAAATAATAGCTTCTGATAGGATAAAACAATTATTAGATGCTGATGGGTCTGTAAAAATCACTAATGAGGCATCATCTTCAATAAGCAAATTAGATGGAAGTAGGAAACTTAATGCAAAAGACAAGACAAACCTGTATATTCAAGGACCAAAATTTGAGGGGAATATGGGTAAACAATCAGAACTTGTTGGAGAGCTTGATCAAATCAACAAAACTGCAGAGATTGACTATTCTATTGGTTTTGAATTAAGAGAACAGACAGGTAAAGCAACTTCAGCTGATTGGAAAATACTCAATGAATCTGTCTTTTATGACCTGCTTCCAAAAGGAATAACAGAAAAGAATGTAAAGGATATTAGATTAGGATCAATTGCAAAATGGCTTAATTTTCATGTGGGACCAAGTTATTATAACGGGGATGTTAAAGGAAACGTTTTGAAAGACTTTAGCTATACCACTGAGTTCATAGATAACTGGAAGGGTACTGGGCAGACGATGATGAAAATATCTGTTAACACCTCTGGCGCACAAGAAGCTGTGAAAGATATAGTTTCAATAATAGTCAGGTATAGGCTTATTGTAACTTTCGATCAAATTGAAGAATTAGATTCTAAATTAGACAACAAGGTAGCTTTTAGCCCTAATTCAACTAGTGGTATTAAAAATGGGAACGCTGATGTAAGCAGTGAAAAATTCCCTGAAAGATTAAAAGAAAAGTACGGAGATTTTTCTAATATTAGTAATGAAGGACAGGAAGATATCCAAAATAAGTTCTTTAGAGACACTACACAAAAAATAGACTTACCGAAAGCGTCAGAACTTTCCTATGTAAAATCTGTAGGAACACAAAAAGAAGTCTTTAAGAGTTCGCTAGAAATTAATGAAGGGGAAGAGTATGAATATAAATTAAGACTCAAGACTCCAGAAAAAACTAGAACAAAGAACCTTATTTTCTATGATGTCCTTGAAGATGACCATGGCAATAACCCATATTGGCAAGGTAAGTTTAAGGAAATAACAGAAGGAAATAGTGGGAAATATGATGTAGCTCCTAAATATTATTACTCTACTAAGGACAATATCCATATTTATAATGAAGATGGAACATTAACAGATCAGGGTAATTTAGATAATAAGGATGTATGGACAGATGTAAAACCTGAATCGGATAAAATCACAGCCATAGCAATAGATCTAAGAAAAACAAAAGATGGAAATGATTTTATTATGCCAGAAAACTCCTCTTTGTATTTAACTATAAAGATGGAAGGCATCCCTAAAAATTATAGTGAATACTCAGATTACGTAGCTAATAAAGATAACAAGAATAATCCTATTAAGGCTTATAATACGACGATATTACAATCTACTTTAATTGATGAGCTGGGAAATGAAACCACAAATGCTAGAAGAGCTAATACAACGAAAGTATCAATAAAAACTACTGAATTAAAAGTTTCAAAGAAATGGGAAAACTTACCAGGCAAAAACTTAGATGATATTGATCAGGTGCAAGTTCAATTATACAGAGATGGTGAAGCAGTTGAAGGTAAAACTTTAGCTTTAAACAAAGATAATGGTTGGAGCGATTCATTTATTGGCCTTAAGACTCTAGATCTTGCTAACAATAAAGAATATGAATACACTGCTAAAGAAGTTGGTGAAGTTGACGGACTTGTAAAAATTGCTGATAGAACATTTGAAGTTAGCTATGAAAATGACAGCTCAAAGAAAAGCACTGTAATTACAAATAAAGAGACAATTAAACCAACTCCACTAGACCCACCAAAGACAGACATCAAAGTAGAAAAAATCTGGCAAGGAAAAGATGGAAAAACTATTGATGCACCAGTAGAAAAGATTGAAGTAGAACTCTACAGAGATGGAGAAAAGACAGATAAGAAGCTAGAACTAAACAAAGGCAACAATTGGACTGTAGTCTTTAAAGACTTAGATGTAGTAGAAAAACTAGACTCCGAAAAAGCCTACGAATACACAGTAAAAGAAGTAGGCGAAGAAAAAGGTCTATATGAACTAGAAAATAAAAAGTTTAGAGTAAGCTACACAGGATCTATGGAAGAAGGCTTTAAAATAACAAACAAGTTAGAAGAAACCTCTACACCATGGACACCAATTACTCCATCAAAAGAAGACATCAAAGTAGAAAAGATTTGGCAAGACAAAGATGGAAAAGAAATATCAGCTCCAGTAGACAAAATTGAAGTAGAACTCTATAGAGACGGAAAATCTACAGATAAAAAATTAACTCTAAATGCAGAAAACAACTGGACTGGAGAATTTAAAGACTTAGATGTAGTAGAAAAACTAGACTCCGAAAAAGCCTACGAATACACAGTAAAAGAAGTAGGAGAAGAAAAAGGTCTATATGAACTAGAAAATAAAAAGTTTAGAGTAAGCTACACAGGATCTATGGAAGAAGGCTTTAAAATAACAAACAAGTTAGAGGAAACCTCAAGCCCATGGACACCAATTACTCCATCAAAAGAAGACCTTAAAGTAGAAAAAATTTGGCAAGATAAAGATGGAAAAGAAACAGCAGCCCCAGTAGAAAAAATAGAGGTAGAACTCTATAGAGACGGAAAATCTACAGGCAAAAAGCTAGAACTAAACAAAGCCAATAATTGGAGTGGAGAATTTAAAGACTTAGACGTAGTAGAAAAATTAGACTCAAAAGAGGCCTATAAATATTCAGTAAAAGAAGTCGGAGAAGAAACAGGATCAATTAAGCTGAATGGAAATTGGTACAAAGTAAATTACAGTGGGTCTATGAAAGATGGCTTTACAATAATAAATAAAGAAGAGCCTAAAACACCACCAACACCATCTGAACCAGATACTATAACGATTAAAGTTAAGAAAGACTGGACTTTATATGGAAATAAGCCAGTAGACAAAATCATGGTTGAACTATATCGAGATGGAAAAGCTACAGGAAAACTTCTTGAGTTAAATAAAGATAATAATTGGAGTGGAGAATTCAAGAACTTAGATGTTAAGGAAAGTGCAAATTCAAAGCATGACTACCACTATACGATAAAAGAAATTGGTGAAGTTGGAAATACAATAAAACTAGATGGAAGATGGTTTGATGTCAATTATCTTGGCAATATGAAAGATGGATTTACAATTGTAAATAAAGAAGAAAAACCAACAGAGCCAGGTAAGCCAGAAGAACCAAATAAACCTAATGACCCACAAGAACCAAATACGCCTGAAACTCCAAAAGAGCCAGAAAAGCCAAATAATCCTGGAAAACCAGTTAAACCAAATACTCCTAAGACTCCTTTACCAGGTAAGCCTCTACCTAAAACAGGAAACGGATTAAATCCATCAACCTATGCTTGGATTTTATTGGGACTTGGTAATCTTTCTACTTTTGCTGGAATTCAAAGAAAAAAGAGAATAAATTCAAGAAGAAAGAAAAATGTCAAATAAGCAAAAAAAAGATTATCTAAGTAAATTTCTTCTTGCAGTCGGGTTAATATTCATTGTTTTTTCTATTGCTTTTCTATTTCTAAACCATAAGAGGATAGAATTAAAGAAAGAAGAATCCATTAATCTGGAAAGACAAATAAAGCAAGAATTACCTCCTTTTGAAAATCACGAACAGGAGAATAAACCTGAAGAGATAGAACAAAATGTTGCATCAAAAGACTCTATAAAAGATACAGCTATAGGCGTTCTTAGAATCGATAAGATAGGAGTAATTACCCCTATTAGTGACAATACAAGTGAACAATCTTTATTAGAAGGTTCAGGTATTGTTGAAGATACAGATATACCGACTTCAGAGGAAAATACTATAACTGTTCTTGCGGGACACAGAGGAGGGATAAACGAAACACAATCCTTTCTAAATATCGACAAGTTGGAAAAAGGTGATGAGCTAAAGATTACTACTAGGAAAGAAGAACTCTATTACAAAGTAGTAGATAAAGAAGTGATTGAACCTACGGATTGGAGTAAATTTACACGAGAAGAAGGAAAGACCAAACTCTTTTTAATGGCGTGTCACCCCTATCCCAAAAACGATAAAAGGCTTTTAGTAAAAGCTGAGCTAATCAAAAATGATGAAGAGATAAACAATTAAATTAGCAATATAAAAAACTATCCATTGAAATTATTCTTTGGATAGTTTTTTGGTATGACGGGTATGAAATCGGCTGCAAATTTTCATGAAAATTTGTCAGTTTATTAAAGTTGTTTAAAATTAAAAAATAAAGAATTGAATAGAGAAGTAGCATTCTATTTAACTTCAATTATTAGGCAAGCTTTAAAAAATACTGAATATAAAGATCAAATATCTAGCACAGTATTGACAGATATAAAAATTAAATTGCCAATAGACAGTAGAGGTACTTCAGATTGGGATTACATGGAAAGAAATATAGAAAACATAAAATTAAAATGGAATATAGCAAATTATAATATTTAAAACGAAAACGATTAGAAATAAAAATCTAGTCGTTTTTTTATTACAAGAAAGGATATAAGTATGAAAAAATTAGAACAAATAAGACAAGAGTCAAAAGAAATAAAAGATAAAATTGATGATACAGAGGAAAGATTAAGGCAACTAAAAAATCAAGAAAAGAAAATATTAAAACAAGACATAGTAAAAAGAAGAAAAGAAAGAACTCATAGGCTAATAACAAGAGGAGCAATCTTAGAAAGCCTTATAGAAAATGCAGAAGAACTAACAGATGAAGAAATAAAAATCCTATTAGAAGAAGCAACAAAGACAAAAGAATTTAAAGAAATACTAAAAATAATGAGAGAAAATTAGGAAAATAAAATAATCAAATCTCCCTTAGATTTTCTAAGGGCGCAATTATACACCCTAAAGGGTGCTTGCGTCCTGCGGAGCCAAACCCTTGCAGGGAGCAACAACCATTCGCTTTTTAAAAGTCAAGGGTAAATAAACTCGCTAACGCTCGCCCTTGACTTTTAAAATTTGAAATGAACAAAACAATTAAGCCGACATACTGAAACAACAAAAATTAATTCAGTAGTCGGCTTTTTCTATTCTATCATTTCAAAACGCTCATTCACAAAGTGGATATAAAAATCTATTAAGCCTCCACCTAAAACAACAAGAAAAGAAAGGAAGTGATAAAAATGGCAGACAGTTTTCATTTTTCAGTAAACATAATATCAAGAGGAAAAGGCAAAAGTGCAGTAGCAAGTGCAGCATATATAAGTGGAGAAAAAATAAAAAATGAATGGGACGGAGTAACCCATGACTATACAAGAAAAGAAAAAGTATTAGTAAAAAATATAATATTGCCTGATCATATACCAAAAGAATTTAATGATAGGTCTACCTTATGGAATAAAGTAGAAATGGCAGAAAAAAATTCTAATGCACAACTAGCAAGACAATTCATAATAGGACTACCAAAAGAATTAAATTTAAGTGAAAATAAAAACCTAGTTGAAAGATTTATAAAAGAAAATCTAACATCACAAGGAATGATAGTAGATTATGCAATCCATGATGAGAGTCAAGATAAAAATGGAAATATTCATTGTCATATAATGACCATAATGCGACCCATAAACGAAAAAGGAGAGTTCTTAGCAAAGTCAAAAAAAGAATATATCCTAGATGAAAAAGGAGAAAAAGTATTAAACAAAAATGGAAAACCAAAGACAAGAAAAGTAGAACTAACAACCTGGAATGATAAGGGCAATGTAGAAAAATGGAGAGAAAATTTTTCAGACCTTTGCAATAAATATCTAGCAAAAAACAATATAGAAAAAAGAGTAGACCATAGAAGTTTTAAAAGACAAAATTCAGACTATCTACCGACAATCCATTTAGGATCAGCAGCAAGTGCAATGGAAAGAAAAGGAATAGAAACTGACAAGGGAAACTATAATAGAGAAATAAGAAAATATAATCAACTTGTAAAAACAATAAAAGAAGAGATAAAAACATTAAAGGGTTGGATAGGAAATCTATTAGATAACTTATCTACTGCTTATGAAAAATTTAAGGATATAGAAAGAGATAAGGTAATAGACAACCCTAAACTTTTTAATCTAACAAACTATCTATTAACTTATTCGGAAATTCAAAAAGAAAAAAGTAAATATCTAAAAGGATATGCCAAAACTAATAAAGAAAAGTATGACTTCAAAAAGCTAACAAGTGCATATAGTTATTTAAGAAAAAATAATATAGAAACCATAGGTCAGCTACAAACAAAAATAGAAACTTTAAAGTCTAATAGTTATAAGCTAAATAAAAAAGCAAAGACAATCCATAAAGAAATGGAAGATGTAGAAAAGAAAATTTTATACTATGAAATCTACAAAGCCAAAAAAGAATTCTATGAAGAATATCAAAAGAAAAATATATTCACAAAAGACACATTCTATAACAAACATAAGAAAGACATAGACCAATATAAGGTAGTAAGCGAGAAATTAAAAAAACTCCTATCAGATAAGGAAAAACTAAGTCCTAAAAAATGGAATGAAGAAAAAAATCTTTTAATGGCAAATCTTGAAGAAATAAATAAAGAAAAAGACAAGATAAAAGATGAATACCAGGAAATTGATCATATAAAATATTCAGTAGATTTTGTAAACAAAGAACTTGGGATAGATTTATCCATAGAAATAGATAAGCTTATAAAACAAGGTGAAAAACCAAGTGTAATAGCACAGATTAAAAAGTTCCAAGACCAAGTTATTAAAGATAATGAATACAGAGAAATGATGAAAAACAAGAAAATGGATCAAGAAAGATAAGACCTGGTAAAAATATCTTATCCAAGCTATAATATGACCAAGAAAATAAAGGCAGATCTAGGAGGTAATAGAGATGAATAAAAGGCAAGAGCTAATAGATGAACTCATAAAAGCAGATCAAGATGGAACATACAAAACATATAAAAGCACAGAAGAAATAAAAGCAATGAACAATGAAGAAATACAGATTATATATTCCAACATGAAAAACTATCTATCAGACATAAGAACACACATAAACTACTGAAGGTGGAAAAGCAAAATAAGAGCAGAAAAACAGTAAAAGGTACAAATACCTAAGAAAGATATAAAAACATCAAAATAAGCATTCCACCACCAACAACAATAAAATAAAACAATCAAAGGGAAGTATAGAAAAATTAAAGCCTATACTTCCCTTTTTTAATTCAAACAAAGGAGAGAAAAGCATGATAAACGAAGAAATAAGCAAAGAAGCAGGTCAAGCAGCACAAACCGTAATATCATACACAATAAAAGCAGCAAAAGAATCAATCAACTTAGACAAAGAAATAAGAAAAAAGATGAATGATACTTTAGAAAAAGCAAACGGAAACCTAAAAAGCCTTATGGGCGATGAAATGGAAATAAAAGACCTCTACAAAAAAGGACAACTAGAAAATATAAGCATAGATCAAAGCAACCTCAAAGACTTAAAAAAAGAACTAAACAAACTTGGAGTAAGTTTCTCAGTAATGAAAAACAAAGAAAGCAAAAACTATGAAATATTCTTCCAAGCCAAAGACATAAAAGTAATGGAATATGCCTTTAAGCAAGTCATAGCCAAGGAAAATAAAAAAGAAAAAGAAAGTATCCTAAGGCAAATAAAGAAATACAAAGACCTATCCAATGAAAAGGATAAGACAAAAGAGAAAGTCAAAAGGAAAGTAAAAGAAAAAGTAAAACCAAACAAAAAAGATATGACCAGAGAAATCTAAGGGAGTAACGAAAAGTTACACCCTTAAATAACCATAATAACAAGACTTCCGAAAATCGGAAATCAAGAATTTCGATTATCGAAAATCAAGAAAGGAGCAGATATTGCAACAAACAAAAGATATTATTGGATAAAATTAAAAGAAGAATTTTTCACAGACAAAATAAACAGAGGACATTGTCCTTAATGAGTCCAACCCATGTCCGACAAGAGATAGAGATAGAGAAAGATATAGAGATAGATAAAGAGAGAGAGGGAGAGATAGAAAAAATTTAACGTTTTGGGTATAATCACATTAATTAAACTAAATGTGTAATGATAAAATGAGCTTGTTTACCGTAAGCTGATTGTGATAAAAAGATTAAAACTCCCACCATTGGAGCAAGAAATAGATAAAATAAAGAAAATCAGATTGGAGTGATGAGAATGAATAAAAAAGATTTAGCTATTGTAGGAGATAGTGAATATATAAAAATGCTTGAGAAAATAAAAAAATCATATACAAGCAGGCAACTTAAAGCAGCAGTTTCGGTTAATTCTGAAATGCTAAAGTTTTACTATAGTTTAGGAGAAGAAATTATTAGCCTAAAGGCTGAAAGCAGATGGGGAAGCGGATTCTATAAAAAATTAAGTTCGGATTTAAAAAATGAAATTCCAAATGTTAAAGGATTTTCTGTTACTAATTTAAAATATATGAAAAAATTTTATGAAATGTATTCGCCATTAAATCGTCCACAAGCTGTGGACGATTTACAAATATCTAAAGTCGGTGGAGATTTTAATATGATTTTTAGTATCCCATGGGGACATCAAAGATATATTATGGATAGATGTGAGGGAAATTTGAATAAAGCATTTTTCTTTATATCTAAAACATTAGAAAATAGCTGGAGTAGAGCTGTGCTTTTAAATTTCTTGGATACAGATCTATTTGAGAGACAAGGAAAAGCAATAACAAATTTCACAAATAATTTGCCTGCTACACAAAGTGATTTAGCCAATGAAATGACGAGAGATCCGTATAATTTTGACTTTATATCTATAAGGCAAAATTATGATGAAAAAGAATTGAAAGACGCTTTGATGGATAATATTCAAAAATTCTTATTGGAGCTAGGGACAGGTTTTTCGTTCGTGGGCAGAGAATATAGACTTGTAGTTGGAAATTCAGAAGAATTTATTGATATGTTATTCTACAACATTAAGCTACATTGCTATGTAGTTGTGGAGGTTAAAATTTCCGCATTTAAACCAGCGGATATAGGGCAACTTGGAACCTATGTAACATCTGTAAATCATATATTAAAGGGAGAAGGGGATAATCAAACAATAGGTCTTTTAATCTGTAAGACAAAGGATAATGTATTGGCAAAATATGCTTCTGAAAGCTCAAGAGAGCCTATTGGAATTTCAGAATATCATCTACAAAACTTAATTCCTGAAAGCTTAAAAGGAGCATTACCAACCATAGAAGAAATTGAAAACGAACTAAAATAAATTTTAAAAACATAATAAATGTACGCAAGGCGGTAGAAGTAAAAAACTATCGTCTTTTTTTATTTGAAGAAAGGTAGGAGAGCATGGCAGATAAAAGAATGTTTTCACTAAAGATAGTCGATAGCGACTTATTTTTGGATATGCCACTAAGTAGTCAATGCCTGTATTTTCATCTATCAATGCGAGCAGATGATGACGGGTTTGTAAATAATCCTAAGAAAATCATCAAAATTATCGGAGCAAATGAAGATGATCTAAAAATACTTATTGCCAAAGGCTTTGTGATAGTCTTTGATCAGGGAATTATTGTCATTACTCATTGGAAGATAAATAACTTTATTAGAAAAGACAGATATAAGCCAACAATGTATATAGAGCAGAAACAACAGCTTTATCAGACGGAAAATGGTGCATATATTTCAGAAGAAAAAGTTGGTTGTCATCTGGTTAACCAAAGGTTGTCAAGTGGTCAACCCAGTATAGATAAGGGTAGATTAGATAAGGTTAGTATAGATAAGGGGAGAGAGGGAGAGATAGAAAAAGATAAAAAGTCCACCCCTATCTTTTATGGAGAATTCAAAAATGTAAGGTTAAGCAAAGAAGAATATAAAAACCTTAAAGAAAAATTAAACTCACACGCAGAAATAATGATAAATAAACTATCAAGATACATGGAAAGCAGTGGTAAGACCTATCAAAACCACTATGCTACAATCTTAAAATGGTATGAAGAAGATAAAGATAAACTAAGACATCAAGGTGGAAATACAAAAATGAACTATGATGTAGGAGAATCTTTATAGATAAAAAGAGGTGGAAAGGCATTATTAAAGACTTTAAGTATGAAAAGGTATAAAAGTATGCCAGAGATAATAAAAATGTAAATATGACACTTAAAAGGCGATTAGAAAATTAAAAATCTAATCGCCTTTTTTTATTGCATGAAAGGATAAGCTATGACAAAAAGACAAACAAAATATATTGTAAAAAGAAATTATGATAATAGAAGAACAGATACAGAAGCTTTTCTAAGACTAATAAAAAAATCAAGCAAATTAAGTAAGGACAATGAAATTGAGTATAGCAAATATAATATTGATAGTAATAAAAAAGAGTGCTATAATAAAAATAGTTTTAGAGAAAGTTGTGTTATTTCTGAAAACTCAAACAAGGAGGAATAGGAAATGATACAAACAAATTCAAATCACTTTTCATTCAAAGCTGCAATTTATTGCAGACTATCTAAAGATGATGAGCAGAAAGGAGAGAGTGCCAGCATACAAAACCAAAAGGAACTTTTAGAAAACTATGTAAAATCAAGAGGTTGGAGTATTTATGATGTATATATAGATGATGGATATACTGGATTAAATACAAATAGACCATCATTTCAAAGACTAATTAGAGATATTGAAAATAAAAAAGTGGATATAGTCATCACTAAGGACTTATCAAGGCTTGGAAGAAACTATTTGCAGACTGGATACTATACAGAAAATTTCTTCCCAAAGAACAATGTCAGATATATAGCTTTAAATGATGGAGTAGATACCTTTCAAGAAAACAACGAAATAGTTCCTTTTAAAAATGTTTTAAACGAGTTTTATTCAAGGGATGTTTCAAAAAAGATGAAATCTGCTTATATGACAAGGGCAAGGCAAGGAAAATTTATTGGTTGTCTTGCTCCAATAGGATATAGGAAAGACAATGATGATCCACATAAATTAGTAATAGATGATGAAACTTCATGGATTGTTGAAAAAATTTTTGATCTTGCTTTTAGTGGTTATGGAGTACAAGCAATTAGAAGAAGACTTTTTGAAGAAAAAATACCTACGCCTACCTGGTGGAATAGAAAAAAAGGACTTAGAAATAAAAAAACTAAGTTAGAAATGACCGTAGATGGTGGAGAGTATTGGTGGGACTGTACAACCCTAAAAGAAATTATTGAAAACCCAGTTTATATTGGTCATATTGCTAGTCAAAAAGTTAATTATAAATTCAAAGTAGGTTGGTTATCCGATAAACCTAAAGAGGAATGGATAATAGTAGAAAATACACACGAACCAATTATTTCTGAAGATATTTATAATGTAGCAAATGAAAAATTAAAGAGCAGGAGAAGACCATTTAAAAATGGAGAAGAAAGCATATTTGCAGGCATTGTGAAATGTCCCGATTGTGGAAAATCTTTAAATCTTGGGAGAAACAAATCGAAAAAAAGAGAAAAGTTACTCACTTGTAACACTTATAGAAGATACGGAAAATCATTATGTAGTCAACATAGAATTTATTACGATACTCTTTATGAGATAGTGCTTAAAGATATTAGAAAAAATGCAGAAATAGCATTAAAAGATGAAAAAGAAATCATAAAAGCACTTGAAAAATCACGAGAAATTGATAATGAAGAAGAACAAAAATTTATCATGGATAAGATTTACGAAGATCAAATAAGAGTGGAAGACTTAACTAAAAAGATTGAAAGATTATATGATGACTGGCTAGATAATAAGATAAGTGAAAGTAACTTCCAAAAAATTCTTGAAAAATCACAGAAAGAACAAGATTATCTAAATCAAAGAATAGAAGATAATCAAAAATTGATTGTTAAAGAAGATCTTGAAGATATTAATGTCAAAAAATGGATTGAACTCATAAAAAAACATAGGGATATAAAGAAGCTGGACAAAGCAACCTTAAATGAACTCATCTCAAAAATCTATGTTCACGAAAAAGAAGTAGTGAATGGAGAAATCACCCAAACAATTGATATTTACTACAATTTCATAGGAAATACAGACACACTACAAGTATTTTACAATCTCTAATTAGGCATAAAGCAGCTTATGGCTGGTGGAGGAATTGTACTAATCGGTATTAAATTAATTCCACTACTTGCAAATGTTTTAAATTAGGAGAAAATCTATGTTTGGTATCTTTGACAAGCTAACTGAATTTTTTAAGGATATGCTACTCGGAGGTATCAAAGCAAATCTTGAGTCCATGTTCTTAGATATAAATGACAAGGTAGGAGTTATTGCAACTGATGTTGGGAAAACACCAATGGGTTGGAATGGAGAAGTATATAACTTCATAAAAAACATTAATGATAATGTGATTGTTCCAATAGCAGGTCTTATCATAACAGCAGTTTTATGTATTGAACTCATAAATATGGTTATGCAAAAGAATAATATGCACGATACAGATACTTTTGAGTTTTTCAAATACATTATAAAGATGTTTATAGCAGTCTACCTTGCAAGCCATGCCTTTGAATTTTCAATGGCAGTCTTTGATGTGGCACAAAATCTTGTAAACAAAGCGGCAGGGGTAATCACTACTTCTGCCACTGTTTCAGGAGATCAGATAGTTGCAATGGTTGATACATTAAAAGAAAAAGAAATAGGTGAGCTTTTAATGATATTAGTTGAAACAAGCCTAGTGAGGATTGCAATTCAATGTATATCTTTAACTGTTACCTTAATAGTATATGGGCGTATGTTTGAAATATATGTCTACTCATCAGTATCATCTATACCATTTGCTACTATGGGAAATAAAGAATGGGGTCAGATTGGAACAAATTATATCAAGGGACTTTTTGCCTTGGGACTACAAGGTTTGTTTTTGATGGTATGTTTAGGTATCTACACCGTTTTAATAAGAACGGTACAGGTTACAGATATTCACGCAAGCTTGTTTAGTATATTAGGATATGCTCTACTACTTGGACTTATGATGTTTAAGAGTGGGACAGTTGCAAAAAGTATTATGAATACGCACTAGGAGGAATAAATGTTAAAAAAGAAAAATTGTGCTTTATTAGGACTTGGAATTTTATTGGGAGGAACTTATGAAATCTTAAAAGAGAAAAAAAGAAATGAAGAGATTAGAAACTTAAAGAAAAGAATAAATAGACTTGGAAGATGTCACAATGAATTTGTTATGTATCAAGGAGAATACAATGATAGAAATGAAGAAAAACAAGAAGAATTAGAAGAAAGAATTAGCTACCTAGAAGAAGAAACAACATCTAATTATGACCATATACTTGAACTTTCCAAAGAAGAAGTAGAGGGAGAATAAAATGGCGTATGTACCAATACCAAAAGATTTGGACAAGATTAAAACAAAGGTTGCCTTTAACTTAACTAAAAGACAACTTATAGGTTTTTCGGTGGCAGGACTAATTGGCATACCAACCTATTTATTTATGAAGAAATATCTACCTAATGATGTTTCAATTATTGTAATGTTAATAGTAACCCTGCCAATCTTTTTTATAACCTTATATGAAAAAGACACCTTAACCTTTGAAAAATATTTTAGATTTTTCTATCTTCATAAGTTTTATCAACCAACTAAGAGAATAAGAAAGGAGGCATACCTTGAAGCAAAGAAAAAAGCAAATCAGCGACTTAAATCTAAGGGAAAAACAATTAAAAAAAGACAGAAAGGAAGTAAGAAGGCTAAAAACAAAGAAAGATCCAACAAATAGTCTTCTAAGTGTACTTTTAAAGAAAGAGGAAAAGAGATTTACTGTTGAGGATACAATTCCCTATATAAGAATGTTACCAGAGGGCATTTGCCAGTTAGATGAAAAAAATTATTCAAAGACAATTTCATTTCAAGATATAAATTACCAGTTGGCATTGGAAGAAGATAGAGATTTAATCTTTAACCAATTTGCCAACTTTTTAAATTCTTTTGATCCAAGTGTCCACATTGAACTTTCATATGTAAATCAATTAGGAAGAAATAAAGACCTACAAGATGCAATTAAAATTGCTGACAAGGGAGATTTCTATGACGATGTAAGAAAAGAGTTTAGGGAGATGTTAAAGCTTCAACTTGCAAAAGGCAATAACGGACTTAAAAAGATGAAGTATATAACCTTTACAACAGAAGCCGATAACCTAGAGCAAGCAAGGGCAAAGTTAAATAGACTTGAAGTGGATATTTTATCTAACTTTAAATCTATGGGAGTAAGAGCAGAAAGTCTTTATGGTGAAGAAAGACTAAGACTTGTTCACGATATGTTAAATCCAGACAAGAACTTTGATTTTTCATATAAAGATTTGAAGAAGAAAGAGTCTACAAAATCACATATAACTCCCAAGATCTTTAATTTTGCACCAGCAAATAATTTTAAATTTGGGAAATTCATTGGAGCAGTAAGCCATTTTCAAATACTTGCAAGTGAGTTATCAGACAGAATGTTATCTGAGTTTTTAGATATTGATGACAATATTTATGTAGCTTTTCATATAGATGTAGTTGAACAAGCAGAAGCTATTAAACTCATTAAGAGAAAAAACACAGACCTGGACAGAATGAAAATTGAAGAACAAAAGAAAGCAGTTCGTGCTGGATATGATATGGATATTATTCCTTCAGATATAAATACTTTTGGGGCTGATGTTAAGTCCATGTTATCTGACTTACAAAATAGAGATGAAAGGCTCTTTGTAGTTACCATAGCAATGATGAATTTTGCTAGGACTAATCAAAAATTAGAAAATACTATTGCTCAAATCTCATCAATTGCTAACAGACATAATTGTCAGGTAAAAAGATTATCTCACCAACAAGAGCAAGGACTTGTTTCTGTCTTACCTCTAGGAGTTAATCAAGTCGAAATAAAAAGATTTTTAACTTCATCTTCAACGGCAGTATTTATGCCTTTTACAACAGAAGAGCTATTTATTGATTCGGCAAATTCTTTGTACTATGGATTAAATGCCCTTAGCCAAAACTTGATTATGGCAGATAGGAAGAAACTAAAGAACCCTAACGGATTAATATTAGGTACACCAGGTTCTGGTAAATCTTTCTCAGCAAAGAGAGAGATGGCAAATGCAATTCTTGTCACAGATGATGATGTAATTATTTGTGATCCTGAAGGCGAGTATTCAAACCTTGTAAAACAGTTTAATGGAGAAGTTATTAAAGTTTCGGCAAAGTCAAAGGACTACCTAAATCCATTAGATATTAATATGAACTATGGAGATGGGGATGCACCTTTAAAGGATAAGGCAAACTTCATAATGTCTATGCTTGAACTTGTAGTAGGAGGATCTGGTCTTACTGCCGCAGAAAAATCTGTTATAGATAGGTGCTTACCAAAGATATATCAAAAATATTTTGAAGACCCCAAACCAGAAAATATGCCTATATTAGGAGATTTATACGATATGCTCCTATCTCAAGAAGAGGGAGTTGGTAGGAAGCTCGCAACAGAAATGGAAATTTATGTTAAGGGAAGTCTTAATGTATTTAATAATAGGTCAAATGTTGATTTAAATAGGCAACTCCTCTGTTTTGATATAAAAGAGCTAGGAACACAACTTAAAAAAATAGGTATGCTTGTAATTCAAGACCAGGTTTGGAACAAGGTTTCCTTAAATAGAGGGAGCAAGTCTACAAGATATTATATAGATGAGTTCCACCTTTTATTAAAAGACCCACAAACTGCTTCATATTCAGTAGAAATCTGGAAAAGATTTAGAAAATGGGGTGGTATTCCAACAGGTATAACTCAAAACGTAAAAGACCTTTTAACAAGTCAGGAAATTGAAAATATCTTTGATAATACAGACTTTGTTCTAATGTTAAATCAAGCATCTGGAGATAGAGATATTCTTGCTAAGAAATTAAAAATATCGCCTTATCAGTTAAACTATATTACTAATTCAAACGCAGGTGAGGGACTATTATTCTTTGGAAATACTATTGTTCCATTTATAGATAAATTCCCTAAAGACACCATGTTATATAAGCTAATGACAACAAAACCAGAAGAAACTAAGTAGGTGTGATATGGATAAAAAACTAAAAAAAGATTTTCAAAAGAAAATTATACGAAATAGGGATGATCCTGAAAAAAATATGGATAGTAAACTTGTTCATTCAGATGATTATACCAATAAGATAATTAAGACTAAGGATAGGTTCGGAGATAAAATATCAGAAAAAGAATCTAAACTTTTCCATGAGAATGTATTATCTAAAGATCAAAAACAAGATAAACTAAAAGATTTTCAGAAGTCTAAAAACAAGGAAAGAATTAGAAAAGAGGTTTTAGAAAATAAGGATAAGGCTGGAGAAACAAAACAAGCTAATCTTGAAATAAGGACAGATGAAAGCATTAAACTTGATGAAGATTTAGATGTAGATATCAAAAAGGTAAATTTTGATAGTGAAAACAGTAGAAATATTAATTCTAATAAATTAACAACAGATGATATTTCAGCTAAGGCTCAATCAATAAACAATAAGAAGCCATCAAGTAAAAGACAAGTTCTCAAAAATTATGAGGATAAACTTATCCATAGTAAGGATAAATTCCAAGACAAAATCAACGAGAAAGAGTCTAAGCGAATCCAGACAAGTGAAGATAAACCTATTGAAGCAAAGAAAAGCAAGAGAGTATATAGAAAAGATAAGCTTGTTAAAGATGAAGTAAGTAAGAACGAAAGTAATACTAATATCGATAAAAAGCAAAAGCAGAAGCTTTATCAAGAAAAGAAGTTTAGAGATAAGGAAAAAATTTCTAAAGAAATAGATAAAGAGAGTAAGCTAAGCCAAGTTCATACAGAAAAAACTTGTGATAATTCTGAGATTAAAGACAATAAGTCTGAATTTATAAAAGATGAAAAGGAAACAAGCCTTAAACCTTCAGAACAAAAGAAAGTTAATAAAAAGAATACTTACTACAAAAGAAAAAATTATGAAAGTGATAAATTCACTCGAAAGAAAATCGATGACTTAAAAAATGAATCTAAGAAAGGTACAACGAAAGATTCTAAGAAGGCACAAGATGTTAAAGATTTTATCTCAGACAAAAAGATTGGAGAGCTTGAAAAGTCTAAAAGTAAGCTAAAGGATAATATCTTAAAAAACAAAACTAAAGGAAGTCTATCTTCTGGGGTTTTATTATCTGGAGCTAAGTCTTCAGAGTTAGTGAGAGATTATCTAAGTTCAGGATCTGACAATACAGGTGTAGAATCTGGAGAAAAGGCCGCTAATGTAAGCTCTAAACTCCAGCATGGAATAAGGAAGTATAAGCTAGATAAAAAGAAAAAGTCCTTAAAAAAGCTATCTAAACTTGATAAGAAAATAAAAAAGAGAAAAAGCAAGTTGGAGTTTAAAAGTGGCTTGGAAGATTTAAAAAAATCAGATGCCTATATAAAGAAAAATAGATTTAAGAAGTTTTACCAGAGAAAGCAAATGAAGAGCATGATAGCTAAAAAGCACGAAACAAGACTTGTAGATAGAGTTAAAAAAGCTATTTTAAGTCTAGGTAAGGCTTCTAAAGAGCTGATTGTTAGAAAAAGCAAGATGGTTCTATTTCTAGTAATAGGACTAGGTCTTATGCTATCAATAATGATTGGTGGTGGAAGTGTTGGTATGAGTGGACTAAGTAACTCTGTTAACTCAGTAATGACAACAACATACCTATCACAAGATACAGTTCTAAGTGAAGTTAATCAAGAATTTTCAGCAATGGAGTATGACCTACAATCACAAATCGAAAGTGTAAAGACAAGTCATCCTGGATATGACGAATATATTATAAATAAAGAAGGAGAAATTGGTCATAATACCCATGAACTTTTATCCTATATAACTTCAAGATGTGGAGAAGTAAAATCAGCATCTGAAGTAAAAGGAATTTTAAAAGAGCTTTTCGATGAGATGTATAAGCTTGATTTTAAGGAAGAAATTGAAATTAGAACAAGAACAGTAGCAAGAACTAGATATGATAGTCGTGGCAATCCTTATACTAGCTATGAAAAAGAAGAGTACGGATATAAAAAGTTAATTGTAACTTTAAAGAAAAAAGAAATGGATGAAGTTGTTAGAGAAATATTTAGAGATTATCCAGACAATGTAGTTCATTATGAAGCTCTTCTTGAAGCTAAGGGGAATATGGGTGATGTTTTTGGATCAGGTAATGGGGACTTAGGAGAAATAGTAGATAATCCAAACTTTGGAAATCCTGGTCTTGCTTTTGATTCAGCTACTGCCAAAGCCTTATTTAATGAAGCAGAAAAACATATAGGCAAAAGATATGTGTTTGGAGCAAGTGGACCATCTAACTTTGACTGCTCAGGATTTGTATGTTGGTCATTTACAAAGTCTGGTGTAAAGAGTATGCCAAGAACAACTGCATGGAGAATATACAAAGACTATTGTAATCCAGTAAGTCCAAGTGAAGCTCAACCTGGAGATATTATATTTTTCCACTCAACATATAACAGTGGAACTCCAATATCTCATGTAGGAATATACGCAGGTAACGGAATGATGATTCACGCAGGAGATCCAATTCAATACACATCAATAAATTCAAAATATTGGAAATCACATTTTTATGGTTTTGGAAGACCAAGATAGAAGGGAGATATTATGTGAACAGAAAACTTATAAGTATTAGAAACAAAAAGAAAAAAATAGAAGAGAAATTGAAAGATTTAAATGCAAAATACAAGGAAATTTGCGATGAAGAAATACAAGTTGAAAATGAAGAAATAATTGTAACTCTTAGGAGGAACAATATTAGCTTGGAAGAATTAATGGAGAAAATCAATGATAGAAAAAGAGAAGAAAAATTAAAAGAAAAGGAGAACATTCATAATGAAGAAATTTAACGCGAAAAGATTAAGAGCCTTTTTTATGGCTCTTTTATTAGTTTTAACATCAACTTCAACTACTAATGTACTAGCTAAAGCAGATGATACAGATGGTAGTAAAAAAGTGATAGAAAGTTCTATAAGTAATATTAATGATTTAGAAGATCAAATAAAAGACTTAAATGAAAAGAAACAAAAAGACCAATCAAAGATAGATGAATTAAAGGAAAAGCTAGAATCTTGCAAAGATAATGGAGAGAAACTAAAACAAGAAAAGTCTAAGTTAGAAGAAGAAATTAGAAATAAAGATAATAAGATTGCTCAATTGAATAAAGAAATTGAGGATCTTAAAAATTCTAATAATGATGAACTAATAGCAGAAATTACTCAGCTTAAAGATGAATTAAAAAGATTGCAAGATGAAAATGCAAAACTAAAAGAAGATTATTCATCTACAAAATGGGAGTTAGAAGCTGAGAAAGAAAAGACCGATAAAAACGAAAATAAAATCAAAGAAATGCAAGAAAATCTTGAGTCTTTAGAAAGAGAACTTGCAAAGAAGACTAAAGAAATCGAGGATAAAGATAATAAAATTAAGGACTTAGAAAAAGCTCTTGATGAAAAAGATAATAAGATAAAAGAATTAGAGAATAAAAAGAAAGAAACAGAAAATTCTAAGTCAGAATGCTTTAAGAAGATTGAAGAGCTTCAAAAGGCTATTGATAGTTTAAAAGAATCTTCTGAAAATACTAAAAAGGAATTAGAAGAAAAAATTAAAGAACTAGAAGAAAAACAAAAAGCTTCTGAAGAAGAAATTAAAAAGCTAAAAGAAGAATTAGATAAGAAAATTGAAGAAGCCAAGAAGTTAATCGAGGAAGCAAATAAAAAAGATAAAGAAGAACTTGAAAAACAAGCTAAAGATGAAAAAGATAAAAATCTAAATCAAGACTTATCTAAAAAATTAGATGAACTTCTAAAACTCCAAAAAGAAAACAAAGAGAAGAAAGAAGATAAGAAATCTCAAGATAAGAAGTGGGACGAACTTTTGAAAGCTGATGACAAGAATATACTAAATCAATTTGATCTTAATAAGATGAAAAAGCAAGAGGAACAACAAGGTGAAAAACAAGTTAAAGATGAAAAAGAATTTGCAGTTTTCCAAGTAGACAAAAACTTTTATAACATTATCAATAAAGATGGTAAGACAACTGTCTATATGGATGTAAAAACTTATGTAGATCAAGGAAGAACTATGATTCCAGTAAGATATATTGCTTATACTTTAGGCTTTAATGTTGAGTATGACAACTCTACTCGTGAAGCTATTTTCTCAAATAAAGAGAATAATATCTTAGCTAAAAAGACATTAAGACTAAATATTGATACTGGTGTTATGAAAGACTCAGATGGAAAGGTCTACAATTCAGATGTTAAGCCAGTGATTATAAACGGAAGAATTCATGCTTCAATTTCAAATATTGCCAAAGCTTTCGGAGCTAGTCATGGAGATATTAAAGATGGCAAAAACCAAACAATAGAATGGGACAATGCTAGAAAAGCAGTCTATGTATTTAAAAATGTAAAATAAGAAAGGATAGAAAAATGAATAAGAGTATTAAACGAGGAGTAGCCATAGCGTTACTCCTTTTTACATTTACAGTACCAAAAGCTACATTTGCGATGACAAATGAAGGGCAAATAGAAAGTCAAAATGAATCAATCTATGAACCACAAAAAGAAGAATTTGAAAAAATGTTGAAAGATGATGTTTTTACACCATCAAAAGAAGAAATTCCTTATCAAGATGTTCCAAGAATACCAGGAAATACAAGTGAAGCAAACAAGCCTTCAAATAATCCTCCTAAGAAAACCCCACTTGTAAAAGGTGGTAATACAAAGGCAGTAAATAATCTTGCGACACAAGAAAATAAGGCAAGAGGTTCAGTAATTGAAAATGTAGATAGGAATGGAAAAGATATTACACCAAGTGGAGATACAGAAAAAGATAAAGAAAATCCAGTAGATGTAAGACAATTTTTAACATTTCAAACTAAAAGTGGAAAAACTATGCACCTAATAGTGGATCACTCATCAAATCAAGATAATGTAAGATTATTAACAGAAGTAGGAGAGCAAGACCTACTTAATATGATTGAATCAGAAGATAAAAATACTATAAAGGTTGAAGAGCCTAAGAAAGAAGAAGTAAAAAAAGAAGAACCTAAGACTGTTCCAGTAAAAGAAGAAAAGAAAAGCGGGATAGGTTCATTTCTAATTGTTGCACTTGTAATTGGAGGAGTAGTAGGAGCAGGATATTATTTTAAGGTAGTTAAAGCTAAGGAAGATAAAATGTTGGAAGACTTTGAAGAAGATGATGAAGATTATATTAGTGAGTCAGAAGATGAATCTGACAATGAAGAAAGTAATGAAGAATCACTAGATGATGATGACGATGAACTATTATAAGGATATGAAAATTTAATCTAAATTGATTATTTCTCCCGAATATGATACAATATTCGGGAGAAAGGTGGTGCAAAATGAATTCCTATTTAGATCAAATAAAAAATAGAATTAATGATTTTGATAGCAGAAAAGTTTTTATAAACAATGATTTCTTAGATATAGCAGGAAATGAAACTGTTCGTAGAACTTTAAATCAACTAGTTAGTGAAAATAAAATAAAAAGAGTAATTAATGGATTCTATTATAATCCAATATACAGTGAATTAATCGGAGAGTACGAAGCAGTATCAATTCACGAGTTAGCACTTGCCATAGCAAGAAAATACAATTGGAATATTGCACCATATAATAGTACAGCCTTAAACTTATTAGGACTTTCAACACAAGTTCCAACTCACTATAAATATATATCTAGTGGAAGATATAAAGAATATAAAATTGGGGATACGGTTTTAGAATTTAAAAAAGTAAATCCAGGAGAGATTGCTAATATGTCCCTAAAGACTGCAACAGTTATTCAAGCAATTAAGTCTTTAGGTAAAGAAAATATAACCAGCGAAGTTATACAAAAAATAAGAGAAAACTTAAGTGAAAAAGAAAGAATAGACTTAATGAACGAATCAAAATCAGTTCCTGCATGGGTATATGAAGTAATAAGGGAAATTTGTGAGGGCAAAAATGAATAAGTTTTATATAGAAGACAAAGAAGACTTAAGAGTTTTAATAGTAAATACAGCCAGAAAGAAAAATATATCTGAAGCAGTCATTGAAAAAGACTATTGGGTTACTTTTATCTTAGATTATCTATTTAATGAAAACAAATGGAGGGAATATTTTACCTTTAAAGGAGGAACATCACTTTCAAAATGCTTTGGACTTATAGAAAGATTTTCTGAAGATATAGATCTAATCTTAGATTGGCGAGTATTAGGTTACGAAGAAAAAGAACCTTGGTTAGAAAGATCAAATACTAAACAGGATAAATTCAACAAAGAAGTCAATGAAAAGACTGAAATCTTTTTAAGAGATGAATTATTAAAAGTATTAGAACAAGATTTCAAGGACATGGACTTTGAATTTATGATTGATACTCTTGATCCACAAACAATTCTATGTAAATATCCTAAAATCTTTGAATCTAATTATTTGACACAAAATATAAGACTCGAAATAGGAAGTCTTGCAGCATGGACACCTGCAATTGAAGTGGAAATCCTGCCAATAATTGGAGAAGCCTATCCAAATGTTTTTAAAGAAAAAACTAATATAAGAACAGTATCAGCAGAGAGAACTTTTTGGGAAAAAGCAACAATTTTACACCACGAAGCAAATAGACCAGAATCTTCTCCTATGCCACATAGGTATGCAAGACACTTTTATGACTTATATAAAATAGCAAATTCAGATTTCAAAGACAGAGCCTTAGAGGATAAGGAGTTATTAAAGAAAGTAACTGAATTCAAAATGAAGTTTTATCCTAGGAAGTGGGCAAGGTATGAAGAAGCATTAGATGGTAGATTAAAATTAGTCCCAAGAAAATACCGATTTTCTGAAATAGAAAAAGATTATAAGGCTATGTCAGAAATGATATATGGAGAATATCCAAACTTTGAAGAGATTATAAAAGTTCTTAAAGAACTAGAAAAAGAAATTAATAAGTAAATCGAATTCTTCCGAAAAAAATATAATATTCGGGAGAAAAACTTTGAGCGAGAGAGAAATCTTTCGCTCTTTTTTTATTTATGGAGGTATTAATGAAGTTAGTAATAGCAGAAAAGCCTAGTGTAGCAGTTACAATTGCAAAAGTAATTGGAGCAAGAACAAGAAAAAACGGATATTATGAGGGAGGTGGATACATTGTTTCATGGTGTGTCGGTCATTTAATTCAAATGGCAAGTCCAGAAAGACACGATGAAAAATGGAAGAAATGGTCAATAGAAAATCTTCCAATAATTCCAGAAGAATATATTTATGAAGTATCTAAAAGCACTAAAAAACAATATGGAATTTTGAAAAAACTTTTAAATGATAAGAACATCGACACAGTTATAAATGCTTGTGATGCTGGTAGAGAGGGAGAACTTATTTTTAGACTTGTATATAATCAAGCTAAATGTAAGAAGAAGATTAAAAGACTTTGGATATCTTCAATGGAAAACAAAGCTATTGAGGATGGCTTTAGAAATCTTAAAGAAGGGGAAAACTTTGAAGACTTATATAGATCGGCAAGTGCAAGAGCTATTGCAGATTGGCTGGTAGGAATGAATTTAAGTAGGCTTTATTCTTGCATTTACAAGGAAACATATTCTGTTGGTAGAGTACAAACCCCAACCCTATATTTAATAGCTAAAAGGGATAGTGAAATAAACCTATTTAAGAAGAAAAAATATTATACAGTTGATCTATCTTATAAAGGATTGAAACTTGTATCGGATAGGATTGATAGAATTGAAGTTGCAGAGCAACTATTAAATCTGCTAGAAGATGAAATAGTTATTACAGAGGTAGAAGATAAAGAAATAAGCACAAAACCAGATAAGCCTTATGATCTCACGACCTTACAAAGAGAAGCAAATAAATATTTTGGATATTCAGCAAATGACACTTTAAACCTGGCACAAGCTTTGTATGAAAAAAAGCTAATCACATACCCAAGAACAGATAGTAGGTATTTAACCGATGATATGGTTACTACTATGAAAGAATTATTGGAAGGACTTGAAGAAGATTTTAAAATCAATGAATCAAACTTTAAGTCTATTTTTAATTCATCTAAAGTTACAGACCACTATGCAATTATTCCTACTATATCAGGTATTGGAAAAGCCAAAGATTTAACTGATAAAGAAAGTAAAATCTATAATCTAATTAAGGATAAATTACTTGCTTCATGTTCGGATAACTTAAAGGAATCTAGTAGAAAAATCAGATATGAATATGATAAATTTAACTTCAATGCAAGTGGCAAGACTATAATCGATGAAGGTTATACCAAGTATCTAAAGAGCTATGGAAAAGAAAAACAAAAAAATGAATTACCAGATATAAAGACTGGAGATAAAATTAAGCTAACTTCTAAAAATATATCGGAGAAATTCACCAAAGCCCCAAGTCATTATAATGAAGATACACTTTTAAAGACTATGGAGAATGCAGGAGTAGAATCTTTGGATAAAGCTATAGAAGTAGAAAGAAAAGGCTTAGGAACACCAGCTACAAGAGCAGGAATTATCGAAAATCTTATCCATAAGGATCTTATAAGAAGAGATAAGAAAAATCTACTTGTAACAGAAAAAGGCAATAGACTTGTATCGATTGTAGAGGATAAGTTTAAATCAGCAGAAACAACATCTGAATGGGAAATGAAACTTGCAAAGATTAGCTCTGGCGAAGTTGATAAAGAAGACTTTTTAAGAGAAATAGAAGATAGTATAAAGGAGCTTGTAGATAGGTACAAGAATAATCTAAATGAATAAGGTAAAAATATTAGAGCTTTTCGGCGGCATAGGTGCTATTAGAAAGGCTTTTATTAATTTAAAGATACCTTATGAAGTTGTTGATTATGTAGAAATAGATAAGGCTTGTGTTAAATCATACAACGCACTTTATGGAGAAGATTATAAAGCAAAATCAGTAGTAGGATATAAAGCTCCTAATGAGAAGATAGACTTAGTTATGCATGGAAGTCCTTGCCAAGACTTTTCAAGAATAGGAAAAAAGCAGGGAGGAGCAAAGAATTCAGGAACTAGATCAAGCTTACTATTTGAAACAATTAGAATAATTAAAGAAATGAAAGACAAACCTAAATGGATAATTTGGGAAAATGTAAAGGGAGTCCTTGATAGAAATATGAGGGACTCCTTTTTTATTTATCTAAAAGAGCTAGAGAGCCTAGGATATGAAAGCAAGTATAAAATCTTAAATGCAATGGACTTTGGGATACCTCAAAAAAGGGAGAGGATATTTGTTGTTTCATGTCTTGGAGCAAATAACTTTTCTTTTAATAAATTGGAGAGGAAAGAAACAAGACCACTAAGTGAATTTTTTGAAAAGGATGTAAGTGAACTTTATACAATGACCCAACCTTATATGCTGAAATTTTTAAATAAAGGTATAGATAACAGTTTTAGAGGGCGACTAAAAGTGATTAAAGATTTTTCTTATACTATTTCTACAAAACAGATGAGAGTACCTAATTCTGGAATAATAGATATTGGAAATGGTCAGTATAGGTATTTAACAGAAAGAGAATGTTTAAGACTAATGGGTTTTGATGACAGTGATATTAACAAACTAGAAGAAGCACATCCAAGAAGAAAAAATTGCACTTCAAGTAAACTATATAAGCAGGCCGGCAATTCTATTGTGGTCGATATTTTAATGGCTATTATAAAAGAAATTCATAGAATGGAGGTATAAAATGCAAGTAAATGATTTTAAGAATATACAAGAAGCTATAAAATATGAAGTGTTACAAGATGAAAAAGAATATTTAAAACTCTTAAAGGTTGTAGGTAACAATTAAAAATATGATTTTTCTAGCCAACTAAGTATATATAACAAAGAACCTGAAGCTAGAGCTTGTGCGACTTTTGAAATGTGGAAAAAATATTTTGGCAGAGTTGTTATGAGAGGTCAAAAGGGCATTCCAATTTTAGTTGGAAGTGATATAAACAAAAAAGTTTCATATATTTTTGATATTAGTCAGACCACATCAATGGATAGGAATATTAATGAGGTTAGCTTATGGCAATTTGACCACGAAAACCATAACGAGGCTTTAAAAGAAATAATAAATAATTCTTCATTTGAAGCTAGTGATTCACTCAATGAAAATATATTTTCTTTGAGTCGAATTTATGGAGATGAATATATTAACTTGGCTCTTGCTGATTTAAGGATAGATATAGAGGATAGACTTAGTTTTGAAAAGTTTATGAGGGACTCAATATCCTATGCGGTAGCTAATAGGTTTAATACAGCCTACCCTATGGATATGGAAAATTTAAAAAATAATTTTTCTAGGATTAATACAATTTCTTTAGAGCAGATAGGTCTTGTAATATCAAGGGTTAGTGAAGATATTATAGATAGAACAATAGAAAAATCTAAGGAAATGGATCGAGCTAGGCTGCTGACAGAAAGGGCTGGTGGCGACTATAATAGAGATATAGAAAATATAAATGAAGATAGAGGAGGTCAAGATGATTTATATAGACGAGATGATAGGTCAAGAAGTAGAGATGGACGAGTTTTCACAGATGGAAGCGACAGAGGAAATAGCGATGAAGATCGAAGAGAAAACCTTGGACATGATGGAGAAGGATCTGGAATTTATGGAGAGATATCCGAATCCGACATACGCAGTTCTAAGACTGTCTTACCTAGTAGGGAGCGAGGACATGGAGAACTGGAAGAAACTTCAGGAAATGTACGAGGAGAAAACACTTTTGAACCATCTGAAAGAAATTCAGAATCAGGCAGTGGACTTTATCAAGAGAGAGAAAGTCAAGATGATGAAAGCACAAGGATTGACAGAGAAGATGATGAGAGAGAATCCAGAGGAATATCAAGGACAGATGAACAACTTGATGGCAACAGTGAAGAAAATGGCAATCAAGGAATACGTAGAAGCTTAGAAAATGAAATAAGCCAAGAAAAGGAAGCTGATGAAGCTTCTTTTTTTGATAGCAAAACCACTGAAAACAGAAAAGATTACTGGATTGTAGAATTTAATGAAAACCACGAATTAGTTCCCGATTATAGTGCGCAGATAGTAACCAAAGAATTAATAAATGTCCTAAGACAAAAGGATATTGATGTTAAATACCATAATCAAACTCTTGGAGAAAATGAATTTAGAGAAATGACTGATGATTATATCGGATATTTCAAATTCTATTTTGACCACTATGTAGACGGCGAAGTTGTCGAGCATTATAGGATTGACCTTGGTGATGGTGAAGAAGTAAATGAGCGTGAATTTTCATATTTAGAAGAACAAGTTGCATTAAGTGAGGAAAAATCATTACAAGAAGAAGTTAAGGAAAAGATAGAGCCTAAGTTTAAGATAGGTGATCAGGTTAGATATAAGTATAAAGACTTTACTATTACAGATTTTGATGAACTAAGTGGAGGACTTAAAACTGTAACTATCAGAGATAATATGGAATATATGGGAGGTATGATTAGGGGTTCGGAAGTAATTCCATATAGAAACGATTCATACCTTGAAGAAATCTTTGAAAATCTAAGTCAAACATCAGAAAAACTAGCAGTAAAAGTTGGAAAAGAATTTATTTTAGAAAATGAGAATGCTTTTCGTGGAATTAACTTAATTGAAACAGAAACTAAAGTAGAAGTTAATGGAGAAGAATTTTCTTTATATAAGGGCGAAACATTTGAAGAAAGTAGAAAGATTGATGACCTTTTAGATAGTGGAAATTATGAGATATACAAATTACCTGAGCATGAAAATCAAATTGAAAGACAAGTAGAACAAGAAAGCTTTATTGATAACTACAATCCCGAAATTGACCAAATGATGGATAGGTATGATGTCCCAAGGGAAGCAGCCGAAAACTTATTGAGGGGTAAAGAGGATTTAAAAAATCTAGGCTATGAACCTAATAAGGAAAAGCTAAGTTTTGCTAGAAATTATGACTTGAAAAATCATATCTACTCAGAATACCTTACACCATCAGAAAAGCTAGATAAAAATATAAAAGCTATTAAAATGCTAAAAAGACTTGAAAATGAAAATAGGAGTCCAAGAGAATATGAACAAGCCTATCTTGCTGATTATCTAGGCTGGGGTGGTCTTGCCGATGTCTTTGATGAAGAAAAGGGAGGACAATGGCTTGAAGCAAGAAATATTTTAAAAGAAAATCTAACAAATGAAGAGTATTTGAATGCTAAAGAGTCCACTCTTACATCATTTTATACACCTAGAGAGGTAATGGATGGAATATATAAGACCCTAACAGATATGGGTTTTAAGACTGGGAACATCCTTGAACCATCTGCAGGAGTCGGTAATTTCATTGGTAATATGCCAAGTGAAATGAAAGCGTCTAAAGTTTATGGAGTAGAAAAAGACAGCCTAAGCGGAAGAATAGCAAGAGAACTTTATCCTGAAGCTAATATTCAGATTAAAGGCTTTGAAGAAACAAACTTCTCAAATAACTTTTTCGATTTAGTTATAGGAAATGTTCCCTTTGGAGATTTTAAAGTTAACGATCGTGAATATAACAGAAATAACTTTCTGATTCACGATTATTTTTTTGCAAAGTCAATAGACAAGGTTAGGAATGGAGGAATTATTGCCTTCATAACATCATCTGGAACTATGGATAAAAAAGATGAATCTGTTAGAAAATATATTAATGCAAGATGTGAGTTTTTAGGAGCTATGAGGCTTCCTAATACAACATTTAAAGGACTTGCTGGTACAGAAGTTACTTCAGATATTATTTTTCTAAAGAAGAGAGATTCAGTTATAGAAAGAGATGACGATTGGATTCATCTAGCAACTGATAATAAGGGTTTGACTTATAATAAATACTTTGTAGATAATCCTCAAATGGTATTAGGAGATATGAAAGAAGTATCTGGTAGATTTGGAAATACTATTACTTGTGATGAAAGAGAAGATGAAAATCTAAAGGATTTAATGGATCTTGCAAGTAAGGAAATATCTTCAAATTCAAAATATGAAGAGGTCGAGCTATTAGAAGATGAAGAATTAAGTCTTCCAGCAACAGATGATGTTAAAAACTTTTCTTACACTATTATTGACGAAGAAGTTTACCTTAGAGAAAACTCAGTATTAATTAAGCAGAATATATCAGATAAAAATAAAGAAAAGATAAAAGATTATCTTGATGTAATGAATGCTTTAAAAGATGTAATAGAAAAACAAAAGGACGATTTTTCTGATGAAGAAATAAAAGAGTCACAAGCAAAGTTAAATGAGGTCTATGATAACTTTTCAAAGAAACATGGATTTATTAACTCCTTATCAAACACTAGAGCCTTAAAGGAAGACTCAAACTTTCCTTTGGTATCATCAATAGAAATACTTGATGATGAGGATAATTTCAAAGCTAAGAGTGATATATTTTCAAAAAGAACAATAACAAAGGCAAAGGTAGTAGATCATGTAGATACTTCCCTTGAAGCCTTAGTCTTATCAGTTTCACAAAAAGGATATGTAGATTTTGAATATATGGAATCTATCACAAATAAAGATAGGGACACTTTAATTGGTGAACTTGAGGGCGAGATATTTTTAGATATTAAGGATACAGACCTAATAAATAACAGAATGCCTTTCGAGAACTTTGACAATGACGATCCCTTTCATTTTTCATATGTATCGGCTGATGAGTATCTAAGTGGCAATATTAGAGAAAAGATTGGTTACCTCAATTCATATATCGGAGAAATTGAAAATGTAATAGATTTAGCAGCTTCTGAAAAGAAAGACACATTATTAAACGAGTTGGGCAAACTCAAATATCAAAGAGAAAAATTACAAGAAGTTATGCCTGAAGAACTAACTGCTTCTGATATAAATGTAAGGTTAGGAGCAACATGGATACCTCAGAAAGATATAGAAGACTTTACTTTTAATCTTTTAAAAACACCAGGTTATGATAGGTGGAATATAAATGTTAGGTTCTCACCACATACAAGTGAATGGAACATTGAAGGTAAAAGTGTTGACTCGGCTAATGACCTTGCTAACATGACTTATGGTACAAGTAGAGTGAATGCCTATAAGCTAATTGAAAATGCCCTTAACTTAAAAGATACAAAAGTATTTGACCAAGTAATAAACGATGATGGTTCTAAGACTTCAGTATTAAACAAAAAAGAAACTATGCTTGCAAGTCAAAAGCAAGAACTGATTAAAGAAGAATTTAAGAATTGGATATTTGAAGATCCTGATAGAAGATATAGGCTAGAAAAAATTTATAATGAAAAATTTAACTCAATTAGGAATAGAGAATTTGACGGCTCTAACTTAACTTTTGATGGAATGAATACTGAAATCAGACTTAGAGAACATCAAAAAAACGCCATAGCAAGGACTCTTTATGGTGGAAATACACTACTTGCCCATGTAGTAGGAGCAGGAAAAACTTTTGAAATGGTAGCTTCTGCTATGGAATCTAAAAAGTTAGGACTTGCAAGTAAATCATTATTTGTAGTTCCTAACCATCTAACCACTCAAATCGGGAGAGAGTTTATGCAATTATATCCGTCAGCAAACATTATGGTGGCCGATAAAAAAGACTTCCAACCAAAAAATAGGAAAAGATTTATTGGTAGGATTGCAACGGGAGAATATGACGCAGTCATCATAGGACACTCTCAATTTGAAAAAATACCAATGTCTAAGGAATACCAGGTAAGGCATATACAAGACCAAATAGATGATATAGTTTCCTTTATTGATGAGAACAAAAGAAATAGAGGGGAAAATTTCACAGTAAAACAACTAGAAAAGACAAAGAAGAAACTCTTGGTAAGGCTTGAAAAGCTAAATGATGACTTTAAAAAAGATGATGTAATAACCTTTGAAGAACTAGGAGTAGATAAGTTATTTATAGACGAAGCTCATAATTACAAAAACTTATTCTTGCATACAAAGATGAGAAATGTTGCGGGTATCGGTCAGAGCGAAGCCTTTAAGTCTTCAGATATGTATATGAAATGTAGGTATATGGATGAAATGACAGATGGAAAGGGAGTTGTATTTGCTACTGGTACACCAATATCAAATTCAATGACAGAGCTTTATACCATGCAAAGATATCTTCAATATGACGATTTAAAGGCAAGAGGATTAGAACATTTTGACGCTTGGGCTTCTACTTTTGGAGAAACAGAAAACACCTTTGAATTATCTCCAGAAGGAACTGGATATAGGCAAAAGACAAGATTTTCAAAGTTCTATAACTTGCCAGAGTTAATGAGCATGTTTAAAGAAGTAGCGGATATAAAGACTTCAGATATGTTAAATTTGCCAGTACCAGAAGCAAATTTTGAAGTTATTAAAACGAAACCTACTGAGGAACAAAAAGAAATATTAGAAGCTATTTCAGAAAGAGCAGACGCAGTTAGAAACAACCAAGTCGAACCAACAGAAGACAACATGCTAAAGATTACAAATGATGGTAAAAAACTTGCTCTTGACCAAAGATTAATAAATCCACTACTTCCAGATGATCCTAATTCAAAGGTAAATGTATGCGTAAAAAATATATTCTCGATCTGGGATAAGACAAAAGAAAATTTATCGACCCAATTAGTATTTTCGGATATGTCCACACCAAAAGGAGATGGAGAATTTAATATCTATGATGATATTAGAAATAAGCTAGTGAATATGGGAATACCAAAAGAAGAAATAGCCTTTATCCACGAAGCAGATACAGACAAACAAAAAGATGAATTGTTCTCCAAGGTAAGAAGAGGAGAAGTAAGGGTATTATTAGGCTCTACTCAAAAAATGGGAGCAGGTACAAATGTACAAAACAAATTAATAACCTTACACGATTTAGACGTCCCTTGGAGACCGTCTGACCTAGAGCAAAGAAGTGGTAGAATTGTTCGTCAAGGTAATGAAAATGATAAGGTAAATATCTTTAGATATGTAACAGAAAATACCTTTGACGCCTATTTGTGGCAGACAATAGAAAATAAGCAGAAATTCATATCCCAAATTATGACTTCAAAAACTCCAGTAAGAGTTGCAGAAGATGTTGATGAAGCAAGTCTATCTTATTCAGAAATTAAGGCTTTAGCTACTGGAAATCCTCTAATTAAAGAAAAAATGGATTTAGATAACGAAGTTACAAAGCTAAAAATGCTTGAAGCAAACTATAAATCTAATAAATACAAGCTTGAAGATAAGGTAAATAAAATTTATCCTCAAAGTATTTTAAAAACAGAAATGGAAATACAAGCAGTTAAAGAAGATATTGCAAATGTTGAGAAATTAGGAGAGGGAGATAGCAAATTTACTTCAATCACTCTTGGTGCAAATAAAATTTTAGATAAGAAAGAAGCTGGAGAGAAGCTATTAGAAGAAATAAAAAAAGTAAAGATAAATGATAGCAAGGTTATTGGTAAATATAGAAACTTAGACTTACAAGTTTCATATAACTTTATGACTAATACTCATACTTTTAAACTCCTAGGAAAAGCAGAATATTTCGGAGAGTTTTCAAACTCTACTGATGGTAATATAACAAGACTTGATAATGTCATTGAAAAAATGCCTTCAAGACTTGATAGGTTAAATCAAAACCTTGAAAACTATAAAGAATCTTTAGAAAATGCTAAAGTAGAATTAACTAAACCATTTGAAAAAGCAGATGAGTTAAGGGATAAGACACTAAGACTAGCTGAGATTAATAAACTTTTAGATATGGGAGAAGTAGAAGAGTTAGAAAACCAGTCACCACTATTAGAAGATTTAAAGAGGGCGATAGTTGATTATTCTAACTATGAGTTTTCAGAATCTAATAGCTATGAAGACTTCGACAAACTATACACTGATTTAAGTCATATAGGACTTGCCTATACAGAAACACCTGATGGTAAGCATTCTATTCAATATGAGGTAAATTTGGAAGAAAAAACATGGACTCAGTATGTAGATGATGTAGCTATTAAAACAGAATCTTTTGTAGAAGAAGATATATCTAATTCACAAGCTCTTAAAGATATGACTGAAGCCATAAAGATGTCAAGTTTTGATGATTTGGTATCAGTAGATGAAGAAGATTTAAAACAAGCACTAGGACTAGAAATAGATGATGATGGAAACTTCTATGATCCACTAGCAAAAGATCTTGATAATGACGGAATACCAGATAGGTATGACAATGATTTTAAAGACAGTGATTACTTTGAATCAACTTATGATGTAGAGGATAACTTTCAAGCAAGGGAAGAGAAACCATCAATATTAGGACAAATATCAAAATTCAAATCGGAAGAAGAAAAAGATAAAAATCAAGAAAAAAGTGAAAAAGGACAAGAAAGATAGAGGAGAGCGAAAGGCTCTCCTTATTTAATACAAGGAGGAAATTATGGAATACAAAGATATTAGAGAAAACTTAGAAGAAATGATGAATGATAATTACAAGGATTTTATAAAAGCACTTGTGAGCATAGAAAAAGGTGTTAATGATGAAAAGGCACTTGAAGAAGTCTATGTATTATATATGAACAATGACACAACAGGTCTGCTAAGTGATGACTTTGACTATATGATTGATGATATGAAAGAACAAGGTAAGATTGTTGAAAATACCAATGAACTTGAAGAAAAAGACGATCTCATAAATCTCGTTGGTAATATAGCTGGAAAAGTAGAAAATCTTGAACGAGAAAATGCTAATGGAGAAAAGTTCAAGGTAAGCAACTTTTCAATTGTTTCAAAAGATGACGATGGGAATAAAGTTTATACCAATTGTTCAGCATATGGAGATAAGACAAAAGATTTAGAGAACCTAAAACAAGGAGATTTTGTTAAAATATTTGGACAAGTAAAGACAAGTATTGACAGCAACGGAAAGGAACATAAGAATGTTCGTATTTTGTCTTCTAAGCTCTTAAAAGCAAAAGAACAAGTAAAGGGTAAAGATAAGGATAAAAAGTCCATATTAGGGCAAATAAAAAGCTTTAAGACAGATGACAAAACTAAGTCAAACAAAAAAGACCATAGCAAAGGAACAGAGAGATAAATATCGGCAGTCTTCGGACTGCCTTTATTTTTTTATATGTATATAGGTTGTATAATGGTGCTATATGTGGAGATTGTAGTATTGATGTATAGATAATAAGATAACAGGTTATAAAAGTAGGATTGCACTCAGTAAAATTGAAACAGCTTTAACTGAGAAAAATATGGGATATGACGGAGACTTAGAAATCGCTCTTATTCCAGAACTTTTAGAACTAATGTTTTGATGGAAAAATCGGATTCTAACAAAGTTCTAAATGAGTCTTAAAATTCTGCCTCAAATAATTGAATTATGGGGGCTAAACATAAAGTCAGAAGAAGTCCCTAAAAAAAGTAAGACCAACAGAAAGACCAATGACTACACCCTTGTTTTTACTAAGGGCAGTGGAACTTGGTCTTTCTGTTTCTGGTTTATCTCAACTAACAATTGGACTTGTAAATGATATGTTTACAGAAAAGAATAATGATGAATATAAATACAAAGAAGTAGCTACGCAAGAAGACTTTGATAAGTTTTAGGTCATCACGAATGATATTGACAAATTATAATTATTGTTTTACAATAATAATCAAAGATAATTATCGTTTTACAATAATTCAATGGGGAGGATTATAATGAGGAAAAGATTTTTAATAATGGCTATTTTTCTTGTTTTTTCTATAGTTTTAACTTCTTGTAGTACAAATACTACAACAGAACAAACAAGTAGTAAAAAAGAAGAAAAGATTGAAATATTTGATTCTAACAATAAAAAAATTGTTGAAACAGAAGAACAAGAAGTTTTAGACTACTTTGGCAATTTAACGGGAATGAGCGTAGCAAATATTAATGATAAAAACTTCGACAATTATTTTAAAGAAATACCAGATGATGCAATAGAGTCTTACCACTTCTTATTAACCAGCAAGAGAGAGGATAAAAAAGCTACAAAGATAGATTTCTATATTTATGAAAATTATCCATATATTACAATGGAGGGAATGCCCTTGCTGCCTTCTTCATTAACCTGGGAACTTTCTAAAGAAGATTTAAATTATTTGAAGGATAGAGTACAAGAATGGAAAGATGTAGATGATAATAGATAAACGAAAGTGTTGAGGAGAAGTTATGAAGAGTTTTATTTTTAAAATAGCGATTATATTATCTAAGGGTTTAAGATATATTTCATATTTAGGAGCAGGTTTTACCTTGCTTGGAAGTGTATTAACTCTGATTTTTAAAGATGATGTAATACAAGTAGTTGAATCTCATCAATTTAATCTACAAGAGGTTTCACTTCCTTTTATTATTTATTCATGCCTGAGTGCTCTTATGATATTCGTTGTAGTTGGTTTCTCATTGGATAAATTCGAGAAGATTTTAGTGAATTTAGAGAATAAAGATTATTTTTCAGACTTAAATTCAAAATATTTGAGAGATATATTAATAGCACTTATAGTTCTGACGATTTGTCAAATTATTTCTAAGCTAGTTTTCAATTATCTTAAAGTGGACAATATTAGCGGTGTTTTTAATTTAACTATTAAGGATTATTTAACGAATATAATTTTGATGGTTATAGCATTTTCATCAATGATGATATTTAATTCGGGAAAATCCTTAAAAGAAGATTCGGAAAGTATAATTTGAAAATGAAGGATCAAATAATTATAAATCTGGATCAAGTATTAAAAAAGAAAAATATGACATCAAAAGAGCTCGCAGGAAGGATAGGAATAACCGAAGCAAATTTATCAATATTAAAGACAGGAAAAGCCAAAGGCATAAGGTTTAACACTTTAGCTAGCATTTGTAAAGAGCTTGATTGTCAACCAGGTGATTTACTTGAGTATGATAATGAAAAAGAGTAATAATGAAATTAACAAGCAAAAGAACAAGTAAAGAGTCAAGACAAGGATAAAAAATCCATATTAGGGCAAATAAAAAGCTTTAAGACAGACGATAAAACTAAATCTAATAAGAAAGACCATAGCAAAGGCGCAGAGAGATAAATATTGGCAGTCTTCGGACTGCCTTTATTTTTTTATCATGTGGAAACAGATTGTATAATGACGTTATAAAATTACGGTAGGTATGATACACAAAAGTTAGCTGTAATTATATCTTAATACGTCTATAATAGTATTAAAAGCTGAAGTTAAAATAGAAACACAAAAATATTACAATATATTGAAATTTGTAATTAATACCAGAATCTTATGTATAATTTTAATAGAGCTTTTTTCGGAATTAAGAAAATCGAATTGTATATATAAAGATTATCAGATTTAAAATTTAAAAGGAGGGCAGGATGAAAAAACAAAATTTTATTTTAATTACACATATACTATTGCAATTTATTTTGTTCATTCCCTTAGCACCATTCATAAGATATCAGCAGACATTAGATATGGGGATTGTAATAGTATTTTTACTAGGTATTATAAACTTTTTAGCTTATATTATATGCGTGTTAAATACTGAAAAAAATTATATACTGATGCATAGCTTAGTTGTTGAATTATTTATTATTTTCATGGTTTTACAAGATTTAATATTAAAAAATCTTTCGATAGGAAAGTATATCGAACTATTAATCTATAGCTTGATACTATTTGCAAGTTTTAGTCTTTTAAGCTCATCGAGTAGAATTAAGTTCATTCCTTTAATTACAACAATGGGGATTATCATATCAATAACAATAATGAAATTTAATGCTTATTTAGCATCTTCAATATTTAATTATGTTGTGATTATTTTATTATTGACTCCAATCATATTATATTCAAAGGATAAAAATATTCGAAAATATGAAAGTAAGACAATTATAATATTGCAAACTTTATTTATAACAGCTTTTTTCATATACAAGAAGTATGAAGCTGAGGGTCTTCTTTCTATAAGTGAGTATCAACTATTTACATGTATCTTCATTGAATCTATATTGCTGTATAGGATTGGTAAGACAAAAATCAAAAGCGGTTTATTATTTTTATCACGTTCTTTGAAAAAAATATTTCCTGAATTTATAATTTTGTCTCTGATGCTCTATTTCATATTATTATCTTTTTCAGGAGTGATACTATTTTCTTTAAGCTTTTTTATGTTTTTGGTAGAATTTAGCCTGTTCGAAAAACATAGAAAATCCAATTATATAACTTTCGAGGAGATGTTGGATAACTATTATGTTGAAAAACATAGAAATTTAGAAATTGATAAACTGAATACTTTAAAGATACAGACATTTTTACATGATGACATTCTGCAGATTATAATAGCTATAAGAAGGTGGATAGAAGATAATCTTTCAGGATCTGGCAAAAAATACATTATAGAAAATTTGGATAAACTAAACGATTTAATCCGTCATGAAATAAATTCATTTAATCCAATGCTAAATGATTATAGCTCTATATATGACGCATATAGCAGACTTATAGTTGATATAGAAAATATGTATTTAGATAATGAAATGCTTATAGAATTTGAATGTGATAGAAATATAGATCTACCCAGTCCGTATGCTGAATTGATTTACAAATGTATCAATGAATTATTAATAAATGCATTAAAACATTCAAAAGGATATAGTACAGACATTGTTCTTATAAATTCAGAAGATAAGATTCGTCTTACCATAAAAAATTATGGAGACTATTTAGAAGATGAAGAAAAAATAGTAGAGGGAAATATAGGATTAAATATACTAAAATTGAACTTAAGAGAATATGGCGGAAAATTTGATTTTAATTTTTCCAATAATCAAAATGAACTAGATGAATCATTTGTAGAATTTAAAATAGAAATTCCAGTAGAGAGGAGTGTAGTAAATGAAAATCTTATTAATAGAAGATCATAAAATGGTCGCAACTTCTTTAAAAATGAGCTTAGAGACGGACGAATCTATTTCTGTAGATATAGTAAATAATGTTAGAGACCTTAGTATAAATGAATCTGTCCTTAACTATGACTTGTTACTAGTAGATATAAATTTGACAGGTATAGAAGGAACAATAAATGGTTTAGATGCGGCTGAAGAATTGATTAAAAAGTATGAAGATCTAAAAATAGTAATATTAACAGCCTATAAATTAGACTTCTATATTAAAAGAGCAAAAAGAATTGGATGTAAAGGATTTATTTCCAAAGAAGAAGAGACATCTAAACTAATAGAAGATATAAAATCTATCGCTTTGAAAGGTAAAGTAATCTTCCCAGAAGAAAATCATATGTTAGAGCCATTAACACAAAGTGAAATTCATATAGTTAAACTATATTCAAACGGACTATCAAGGAAAGAATTAGCTAAAGAACTAAATACGAATGTAAGAAGTCTGGCAGTATCCTTATCACGAATATATCAAAAGTTAGGCGTTAGAAATTACCAAGAAATGATAGATAAAGTGCTTGAATTGGGATATGTTGATTCATTTTAGAGACAAGCATTAGAATTATATAATTCTAGTGCTTTTTTATTCACAAAAGTTAGCTGAAATAGAAGTCAAAAGAATATAGAATAAGAATAGAAATGATGAGATAAAAATCTTGGAGGAATAAAATGGAGAAAAAGATGGTAGATGATCCGCATTTAGAAAAAAATAATTAGATTTCTAGGGTTAGAAAGAATTGAAAATTATAGTATTAAAAATTTTAAAGACGCTTTATCTAAAGGAGAACAACAAAAAATACAGTTAGCTAGGATAATGCTTGCTCAGCAATCTTTGATTTTATTGGACGAAGTATTATCTAGATTGGATCAAGAAATGAAGAAAAAAGCAATTTCTAAAATAAAAGAAAGAAGTAAGAATAATATCCTAATAATTATTTCTCATGACCATGAAATACAAGGAATATGCGATCAATTATTTTTTGTGTATAAAAAATAATTATTAATTATCTAGTAAAAGAAATCTAATGAAACATTCACAAAAGTTAGCTGAAATAAATTTATAAATATTATATAGTTAAAATAGAAATAAGATAGAAGTAGTAATAGCAAAGTAAAGGAGATTTAACATGAAAGAAAAATAAAAAATTACTACTAAGATTAAGTTTTTTTGCTAGCAATTTGCATGGTTATTTTACCCATAATGATATATCTGCATCTGATGGTTAGAATAAAAGCTAATGAAATGGGAAGGTTTACGTATGAATTTTGAAAAAATTGTAATTAGTCTATTGCCCATAGCAGAACTGTTTTTGTCTTTTTATTATGAGCATATAGCAAATGGGAATATCAGTAAATATAGTGGTTTTAGAACAGCATTAAGTACAAAATCAAAAGAAAACTGGAAATATGCGCATAAGTATGCAGCTAAGTATTTGCGATTAAATGCGATATCTTTTATATTGCTAGATGTAATAATAGTGTTTAGTAATTATCTAAATGTTAAGACTATGACAATTGTAGTTATATTACAAATGTTATTTTATATCATTATTGGATATAGAGTTAATAAGGATTTGTTGAAAAAAGAAAATGGTTAAAATCTATTAAAAATTTAAAGGTAGACAAGAAATTATAAAGACTGAATATTTGGAAAGAGATTTAAAAGCAGAGCTTAATTTCTATCTATCGGATAAATTCATTAAAGACCTCTTTCTTTTAGATGAAATTAGCCTTGAAGAATATAGGGAAATTAGAAGAGAAAATATAAAAAAATTCAGACCTATTCTTTCATCATTATGCTTCTTGTAGATAAATACATCTTGATAGATTTTATGGAACAAACTAAGCGGACTTCATATAAATTTGTAATCATGTCACTTATACTTGTAAATTTAGTAAATATAATTATTGCGATAATATTTACTGGCAAATTTTATGAAAAGCATAGCCAAAATAGTCTTGTAGATAGAATAAGAAGTTTAGAATAAAAAATTTGTAAATAATTTTAAAAGCTATAAGTTTATCCGCTTATAGCTTTTTATCTCTCCACTTCTTTCCCATAATAATTTTCATAGTTTTTCCCATACTGAACAAGGTCAGAAAATTGTTCTTTATTCAAAGAGCAATTTCTAAAGTAAAAGGGAAAAGTTAAAATAGTATTATAGTAATAATTTTTCTTGAACAAGGAATTCAAAGAATAAGTGATGGAGTATCTTCAATGACTAAAAATTATATAGGAAAGATAATAAAGAATATTCACAAAAGTTAGCTGAAATATCTTATAAAAACTCTTATAATTATATTAAAAGTAGGAGATATAATATCATTATATAGAATTCCTCATAAAATTATAGAAAGGAATAATCAAATGAGCGAATATATATTAGAAACTAAAAATTTAGTAAAAAATTTCGGAAATTTTACAGCAATAGATAATGTTAATTTAAAAGTAAAAAAACAATCTATTTATGGTTTAATAGGAGATAATGGAGCCGGAAAATCAACCATTATGAGGATGATATCTGGATTATCTAATAAGAGTAGTGGAAATATAGAGCTATTTGGTAACAATGTTAAAAAAAATTCTAGTTATTTTAGTAAAGTAGGCAACTTAATAGAAACGCCAGCATTATATATGCAGCTAACAGCTTATGACAATTTGAAATTAAAATGTTTATCTTATGATATAGAAAATGAAATGTATATAAAAGAAATACTTAAAATAGTTGGGTTGGAAAATTATTATAATAAACAAGTTAAGAGTTTTTCCTTAGGAATGAAACAAAGACTTGGTATTGCAATGGCACTTATAGGATTTCCTGAAATTATTATTTTAGACGAGCCAATTAATGGACTTGATCCTCAAGGAATAGTCGATATTAGAAATATGTTAAAAGAAATTAATAAAAAATACGGTATTACCATAATTATCTCAAGCCATATATTAGAAGAGTTATCTAAAATTGCAACAGATTTTGGAGTGATTTCAAAAGGAAAGTTACTAGCTGAGTTTACAATAGAAGACTTGCATAAAAAATGTAGATCAAGGATAGAGATAATAACCAACAATACAAATGAAGTATCAAAAATTTTAAATAAACATGGATATGAAAACGAGATTATAAATAGTAGAAAAGTTATATTAAATGATTACTTTGATAAAATAAGTCTGATAAACTCTTTGTTAGTAAATTGTGGCATAGAAATAAGTTCAATTTCTGTAAAAGAAATGAGCTTTGAAGATTATTATATGGAGATGTTAAGATGAGTAGAGCAATAAAATTAGAGTTATATAGACTACGAAGAAACAAATATCCATGGATAATTTTAATTCTTAGTAGCCTTATGATAATTGGATCTGTATATATGACAAAAGTTGATTATCATTACTATATTAATGATAAAGCAGCACTAGAAAACTTGAAAATAAATTTCACACAGATAAATTGGGGGATTTATGTTGGAAGTGTGATTCCAGATTGGTTAGATTTAGGCTATATACCTATAACTGAATTATTTATGAGAAATATTCAAAGTAAAATTTTATTGATGTTTCAAACAATTTTTATCGTAATGTATATAGGAGATGAACTTAAATCAAGTTTTCTAAAAAATATTAATCAAAATTTTCCAAAAAAAATAGAACTAATTTTAGGAAAAGTAATAATAATATGTATATATACATTCGCAATATTTATTACCAGTTTTATTATTATGTCATTATCATTTTATATTATGGATGGATATTTGAAATTTACAGAAACAGGAATATTCATAAAATATATACTCGCAGAATACTTATTATATATAACCTATAGTATTGTAATAATGTTTTTAGCGTATTTGATAAGAAATTCTGCCGTTACACTTATTATTGGTCTCCTTGAGTCAGCTGGAATATTACAAATATTTGATACAATAATCCATCAAATATCTGGGAATTTTTCATCTTCAATTATGAAATATCTTATATCGGGAAATATAGTATTATTATCTATTAATAGCAGTAGTTCCATCTATTTAAGAGTGGTTATCTTATCGATCGTTTATTTGGTGATTATGATAATATTAAACACCATGATTCTTAGTAAAAGAGATATTTATTAAATTAGAAATGGAGGGTTTTATGGCATATGATAAATTAGGATTTGCTCTATTTAATAAATGTATTGCAAAATGCAAACCTTGTTGTTTTTCTTGTTCTCCTGAATCTCAACAAAGAATTGATATCAATGCTGAAAGCTTAATAAGTTAAAAAAAGAGGGGAGAATTTATGAAAGAGAATTTAAGCAAAAAAATGTTTCTAATTGGATCCGTAATTTTTATGATTTCCTACTTACTGCCAATAGACACATTTCAAAACTATACAAACCTAAAACCAACTGGACTCACATCAATGTTTGTCTGCCCAATTATTGGACTAATAGGTTTAGTATTTGGGCTAAAGGAAAAGGATAAGTTGTTTATGGCATTAAATATCCTTTTGATCTTATTACTTCCTATAGCAATGTTTGTAGGTCATCTAGAAGGATCTCTTTAAGTAATATAATAAGCTTAGAGTAAATTTGTAATTAATTTTAAAAGGCTATAAGCGGATAAGCTTATAGCTTTTTATCTCTCCACTTCTTTCCCATAATAATTTTCATAGTTTTTCCTATACTGAACAAGGTCGGAAAATTGTTCTTTATTCAAAGAATACTCTTGCATAAGGGTGTTCTTTTTTTCTTGAAATTTATCGAGTTTGGATAGAATTTCTTTTGTGTTTGGTAGATTTTTATAGTTTTCTAATATCTCTTTAGCAGCTATTTTATAGACGGAAAGTTCACTATAATATTCTTCAGCAAATTGTTTATCTTCAGGATTTTTCTTATGGTATTTATAGATTTCACGATACTTATTTATAGTATTTATATTTTCCATATCTTGGGATAAACTCTTCATCTCAGTTTCAATTTTCTTTATTTTATCTAACAAGTCTTGTCTATCATCAGCAGATTTTTTGATCAGGTCATCGAGCTGTGTAATTGAATTAATTCCTTGTTCTCTAAGTTTAATTATTGAATCAGCCATTGTTTTGATATTATGTTTTCTTGCCCAGACTTCGTAACCTTTAGAGGACTGAGCTTTTTCATTTGTAGATATATCAATAACATTTCCTACATGTTTTTTAATAGGATTAGCTTTGTTTTTAATAGCTAAATCTATTCTTTCTTTGATTTTTTCCTCAGTATAATCTTCTCCGATAGTCTTCGATCTTGTAAATCTTTGCTTATCTTTATGACGAAAAGCAATATGTTTACCAAACTTAATTTCATAATCAAGAGACTTCATATTTTCTAAAAACTCTTCCCACGAGTTAGACTTATTAATCATTCTATCTATATCAAATTGTAGTTTAGATTTCCAAGAATTTCCTTTCTTGTTTTGGTCATATTCGTACCAAGACTTACCAGCAGTTTTATATTTTCTTTTGTAAGCTTCATAATATTTATCAATGACTGAAAGCTTATTTTCTTTACATAATTCATCACTTTGATACCTGATTTTATGGTAAGTTTTTTTGTTAGATTGGTAGCATTTACCAGTCTTGTAATTAACATTATTAAAAATAATATGGTTATGGATATGCCCTCTATCTATATGAGTTGCAAGAACAAATTCATAATCTTCTTTTAAAATTTTCTTGCATAATTCCATTCCAATTTCGTGAGCTTTTATAGGATCAACCTCTCCTGGTAGAAAAGATTGAATCAAATGTCTAGCTAAAACTGTACCTTTAGTATCATTATCTTCTCGTGTTTTCATAAATTGAATATGGGCAGTAGATGGATGACAATTAAATGAAGATACCAAGACTTTTTCATCAGTTTTTTCACTCTTAGTAATGTAGTCTATTGCCAAATTTAGAGTTGATTTTATAGGATGTATTTTTGTAATTGCCATACTAATCACCAGAACTTTCTTTTGACTTATTAAGAAGTAGGGAATGGATCTGCCATATTTCTTTTGATAACTTTTCTATCTGTTTATTCATTGATTCAATTTCATTTTTGTAAATAACACCAGTTGTATTAGTAGCTTTTGCAATCTGGTTTATATTATTTGTTGCATTTGAAAGTAGCCATTGTAGGTTTCTAAACGGTTCTAAATCTACTACATAAATTTCTTTTTCCAATACACATTTTCTAAGAAAGTGGGACATTGTTTTGCAATTAGCAAGTTTCATTTTCTTTACAAAGA
>NZ_HE978566.1:165300-190277 GCF_000311825.1 Peptoniphilus grossensis ph5
TATTCAGTTTTATTAATTATACCGCATTTAAATAAATTAATTAAGAAGTATACGGTAGAGTAGAGCAAAATTTATAATTTGATTGATATTGAAAATATTTTTCAATTAAGATATAATAAAAACCGAGGGAATCCTCGGAAAATAATTGAATGATTGGAGGTATTTTATTGAAAGATAAGGAAACAAAAGTTGGTCAAATTAGAAAAAAAGAAATTCGAGATGCAGCAATGAGATGTTTTTTGAATAAAGGATTTCAGAATACAACAATGGAAGATGTGATTAAAGAAGTTGGCATGAGCACAGGTGGTGTCTATCATCATTATAAAAGCACAGCTGAAATGCTTAAAGATTTAATGCTTGATGGAAATCAGTATAGAAATAATTTAATTGATAATTATTTAGAAGCTCACATAGGTCAAGATAAATATGAACAGATGAGTGAAATTTTAGTGGATAAGTGTCTACCAGATACAGATATTACTAAGGTTTATTCTCTTTTATTACAATCAAAAAAATATAATGAAGATTTAGAAAAGATGTTTCAAGATTTGAAAACAGAAACAGTAAATCAATTAGATTCAATATCTAATAAATTAGGAATTGATTCAAAGATTTTTGAAGATGGTTTTTTAGTAAATTATATAAATGGAATGATATTAAGCTCGCAAGTTCTTAATGCAAGAGATTCATATGATGAGAATAGGAAATATCTAAAAGATACAATTTTAAATTATATTTTAGATTTAGAAAAAAATAGATAACTAAGGAGGTTTCAGAAATGAATAAAAAATTAGAAGTTAGAGATTTAATTAATGTTGGTTTGTTTGCAGTACTTGGGTTTATTTTTATGCTAATAGGCTCATTTACAGCTATGGTTCCTGTTTTGATGCCAATTGTTCCCTTAGTACAGGGAATTTTAGTTGGACCTAGTAACATGCTTTTTTCAACAAAAATTAAGAAGCCAGGAATGCTTTTTATTCAAACAATGCTAATATCTTTAGCTTATGTCATCATGGGTCATGGTCCATGGGCACTTTTAACAGGAGCAATTGCAGGATTTATTGGAGAAATAATATTAAAATCAGGCTCTTATGACAGTAAAGGAAAATCTAGATTAGCATTTTCTTTTTCAAGTCTTTGCACTTTAGGAAACTATGTTCCGATTATCATCTCAAGAAATGAGTATGCACAAGGGCTTTTAAATCAAGGTTATAAGCAAGAATTTATTGACACAATGATGAAAGTTATGCCTGATTGGATTTTAATAGTTATGGCTATTTTAGGATTTATTGGTGCTTTTGTAGGTTGTAGCTTAGGAATTGTGTTTTTGAAAAAACATTTTTCAAAAATTGGTAAGTAAGAATTAGGGAGCGGGTTATTAGATATGATAAGGATAGATTTTAGAGCAAAATTATTTTTAATGATGGTTATTTCTTTTATTATGACAATTGGAAATATTCAAAGCCTAAATCCTATATATTATGTATTAATATGTATGCTCCCTACTTTTTTATTATTTTTATCTGGACATATAAAATCCGGGATTAAATCAATCATACTTTTTATAATATTGAATATTATAGAAATTAATATTAGGGAATTAAATGATTCTATAATATTATCACTTATACACATAGTTATAATTATAATAAAAAGAGTTTTTGCACCTATGGTTATGGGAAATTATATAATTTTAACAACTAGTGTAGGAGAAGCAATTTGTTCATTAAAAAAGGTGAAGTGTCCTGATCAGATAGCCATTCCTGTTGCGGTTATGGTTAGATATTTTTATGCAACAAGAATTGAGTATAGACAAATAAAACAAGCTATTTATTTGAGGGGTATAAGTTTTAGGAAATTTTTAAAGAATCCTATTTTATTAATTGAATATAGGATAATCCCACTATTGATGACCCTATCAAATTCTGCTGATGAATTGACAGTAGCTTCATTAACTAAGGGTCTTGCTGTCAATCAAAATAGATCAAATATTAGAGAAGCAAAGTTAACATTTGCTGACTATTTAATTTTTTTTGTTTCTATTTTAGTTTTATTTTTTTATATAAGAGGTAGAAAATATGCTTAAAATAAGAAAGTTTGATTTATCTTTTGATGATGAAAATATCTTAAAAAATCTAAATTTTGAATGTAAAGCTGGTGAAATTACAGTTATTACAGGACATTCTGGATGTGGAAAAAGCACACTATTAAAAGCAATTAATGGAGTAATACCTGAATACCTTGATGCTAATATTAATGGAGAAATAAAATATAACAGCCTAGATTTACTTAGTAAAAATATATTTGAAAGATCATGTATTATTTCAAATGTATTTCAAAATCCAAAATCTCAATTTTACTGTATGAATTCCACTGAGGAGTTAGCCTTTCAGCTAGAAAATAGAAATACTGACAAGTCAGAGATAATCAATAGAATAAAGAAATACTCAAAACTCTTAAATATAGAATACTTATTAGACAAAAATATATTTGATTTATCTGGTGGAGAAAAGCAAATGATAGCACTTGCAGCTTGTGCAATTTCTGAAAATGATATTATTTTATTAGATGAACCATCTTCATCATTAGATAATGAATCTATAGAAAGGTTAAAAGAAGCCTTAGTGAAATTAAAAGAATTAAATAAGATAATAATTGTTGTGGAACATAGATTATTTTATTTAAAAGATATAATGGATAGGCTTTGTATTATTGATAATGAGTCTTTAATTTCATACGAAAAAGAAGATTTAAATGATTATAATTTGAAAGCTATTGCAGAAGGATATGGACTTAGAACATTTAATAAAATAGAGAAAAGTGATTTAGAGATTAATAAATATTATAAAGTGAATTTATTAGATGATAAAAATAATTTTAGCAATGGAGATTTATCATGTCATAATTTTAAGAAAAAATATGAAAAGAATAAAATCTTTGACTTTAGTATTTCCTTTAATAAGGGAGTAAATTTTATCATTGGAAAAAATGGAATAGGGAAAAGTACTTTCATTAAATTATTGACCGGTACTACAAAAGGTCACGGAGATGTATTTGTTAATCAAAAAAAAGTTACAAAACAAAATAAAGAAATTTTTATGGTAATGCAAGATCCAAGCTCTCAGCTTTTTACAGAAAATGTATTATCGGAAGTATCAACAGTAAGTGAAGATACAAGCCTAAATGAAAAAATGTTGGAAAAGATGGGATTATTATCAAAGCTTGAAAAACATCCTCAAAGTTTATCGGGAGGAGAGAAGCAAAGATTGTTGATTGCTATAGCAAGGCTTAGTAATAAACCTATTATTATCTTAGATGAGCCTACAAGTGGATTATGTAAACCACAGATGAATACATTAATTAATTTCCTACACGATATGGAGAGAGAAGGAAAACTCATTATAATTATTACACACGATTATGAGTTTATAAAACACTGTGATGGTACAATATATGAATTTCTAAAATAAAATGTAAATGGATACAATTATGGAGGTGTTAAATTATGAAAGAAAAAAGTCCTGCTGTAACATTGTGGGAGCTTGCATATAAGGAACATTCAAAGTTAAAAACATCTGTATTTATAGCAAGTATCGGTGTTATTGCCGGAATTGTTCCATACATTGCTGCAAGCCGTATTTTAGTCTATTTATTAAATGGAATTGCAGATTTCAAGGTCTATTTTTTATGGATGGGAATAGGTATGTTATCTTATATTTTAAAATCTGTTTTATACTCTACGGCGTTATCTGTATCTCATAAAGCGACTTTTAGTGTATTGAAAGATATTCGCTTGAGAATGCTTGATAAACTTCCGAAGATGCCGTTAGGAGAAATAATCTCTGTTCCAAGCGGAAACTTTAAGCAGATTATAGTGGATCAGGTTGAAAGTATGGAGAAACCGCTCGCTCACCTGTTGCCTGAAATGACATCGAATCTCTTAGGTTCTTTGAGTATATTTATTTACTTATTATTTCTTGATTGGAGAATGGCTCTTTTATCATTAGTATCCATTCCTTTGGGGATGCTTTTTATGGGACTCGTAATGAAAAATTATGCTGTTCAATATGAAGGATCTGTAAAGGTAAATCGAGAAATGAATTCTGCAATTATTGAGTATGTCAATGGAATAGAAGTGATAAAAACATTTAATCAAGACAAGAGATCGTACGCAAAGTACAAAAATAAAGTCATTGCAAATGCAAGATACTTTTATGAATGGATGAAGAGCTGTCAGTTACCTGTATCTTTATCTAAAAACATATCTCCTACTACAATGATAACAGTGCTTCCATTTGGTTGGTATTTCTACATTAGCGGAAGTTTAAGTGCAGAAGTATTTATATCTGTAATTATTCTATCTTTAGGTATTGCAGGACCTTTACTTGAAACAATCAATTTTGTTGATGGTCTTGCTAAGATAGGGACTATTGCAAATTCTATTAACTTAATTTTAGAAGGAAAAGAACAAAAGCATTCTGATAGAGAAGTGACTATCCAGCAATATAACATTGATTTACAAAATGTAAAGTTTGGATATGAAGAAGAAAAAGAAATTCTTCATGGAATATCCCTAAACATAAAAGAAGGGACAACAGTGGCTTTTGTTGGACCAAGTGGAAGTGGCAAGTCAACTTTAGCAAAATTAATAGCTGGATATTGGGATATCATGGAAGGAAATATAAATATTGGTGGACACAATCTTAAGGAAATTCCATTAAAGCAATTATATAGTTTGACCGCCTTTGTTTCTCAGGATAATTTTTTGTTCAACGAAAGTATTAGGGAGAATATAAGAATGGGCAATCCAAGTGCCAGTGATAAAGAAGTAGAAGACATTGCTAAGAAATCGGGTTGTCATGATTTTATTATGAAAATGGAACATGGTTACGACACGGTTGTCGGAAGTAGTGGGAGCCATGTTTCTGGTGGAGAAAGGCAAAGAATATCTATAGCAAGAGCAATGCTCAAAAATGCACCTATTGTAATACTTGATGAAGCTACTTCATATATAGATCCTGAAAATGAAGTGATTATAAAGCAAGCTTTATCAAAGCTTATAAAAGATAAAACGGTGATTATTATTGCTCATAGATTATCAACTATAACAGATGCAGAACAAATATTCTTAATTGAGAATGGAAAACTTGTTTCATACGGTAAGCATGATGAATTATTAAAAGGTTGTGAATTATACCGAAATATGTGGAACGCTCATATAGGAACAAAGGATGGTGGGATGAAATGTTAAGTGCTTTAAAAAAAATTTTAGATTTCTCAGGTGATGAAAAGAAAAATGTATATCACTCTATATGGGTAAGTTTTTTGTTTGCGATTTTTCATATGCTTCAAATCAGTGCTATTTATTTTATAGTGAAAGCAATTGTCCAAAAAGACATGAGCATGATGCCCGCGTGGATCGCGTTAATACTTCTTGTTATTAGCATAATCGGAAGAAGTGTTACAAATTATTTTTCACAATTACAGCAATGCCATGCAAGTTATTTCATGGTGGCAAATAAAAGAGTAGCAATAGGTGAAATGTTAAAAAAAATACCTATGGGATTTTTCAATGAAAACAATATTGGTGAAGTGGTTGGAATTTCTACAACTGTTTTAGAAGATGTAGAAAATACCGCAGCAATGGTTATGGTAAATACATTATCAGGTTTTATAAACACGATAATATTTACAATAATGATTTTAGCATTTGAGTGGAGAATAGGTTTTATTGTTGCAATTGGATGCCTATTGTACTTATTTGTTCTCTCAAAAATGGAAAGCAAATCAAGGAGCGTTCTTCCTAAAAGACAAAAAGCATCTGCTAAATTAGTTGATGCCATTTTAGAGCAAATTGGAGGGATGTCTGTTATAAAATCCTTTAATTTAACAGGGAAAGGAGATGAAAAAGTTAGAGGTGCTATTGAAAATAGTAGAAAAATAAATCTTGATTGTGAAAAACTGTTTACACCTTATACGATTTTGCAAAATATTCTTTTGGATTTGTTTAGCATTTTGATAATAGGTGCAGGTATTTTCTTTTATATTAATGGAAAAATATCATTCTTAAATACAGTTATGACGATTATAATTTCTTTTCTTGCTTTTTCTCAAATAAAATTGGCAGGAAGTGCAACAACCTCCCTCAGAGTTGTTAGTGGATCTATTGAGCAAACAAGGAAGTTAGAGGAATTTCCACAGATGGATATTGATGGAAAAGACATAAAGCCTACTACTTTCGATATTTCTTTTGATAATGTAGAGTTTTCATATTCAGGTAAAAAAATCCTCGATGATATTTCGGTCAAGATACCACAAAACCAAATGACAGCTATAGTTGGGCCTTCAGGAGCTGGAAAAACTACATTTTGCAATTTGATAGCGAGATTTTGGGATGTAGAGAAAGGAGAAATCAGCATAGGTAGACACAATATTAAAGAATATTCATTGGAGTCATTAATGAGACAAATTAGTATGGTTTTTCAAAATGTTTATTTATTTCAAGACACTATTGAGAACAATATAAAGTTTGCTAAGCCAGATGCTACACATGAGGAAGTTATAGAAGCTGCAAAGAAAGCGTGTTGTCATGAATTTATTATGAAGCTTCCTGAACAATATGAAACAGTTATAGGAGAGGGAGGTGCAAGTTTATCTGGTGGAGAAAGACAAAGAATATCAATTGCAAGAGCAATGATAAAGAATGCACCTATTATTATTTTCGATGAAGCTACTGCAAATGTAGACCCTGAAAATGAGGATAAATTGCAGGTTGCTATGGAGGAACTCACAAGAAATAAAACAGTAATAATGATAGCACACAGACTAAAGACAATAAAAAATGCAAACCAAATACTTGTTTTAGCTAATGGAAAGATAACGCAACAAGGTACACATGAAGAACTTATTCAAGTTGATGGTATCTACAAAAAATTTGTTGAAGCAAGACAAGTGGCAGCAAAGTGGCAGTTGTCATAAGTTATAAAAATATTGAAAAAAACTGGAGGAAGTCATATGGGAAAACAAGATATGAAAACACAACTTTTAACCAAAAGTCCTAAAGATTTATTGTTTCAGTTAGCTATTCCGGGAATTATAGGAATGGTAGTTATAGGGCTATATCCATTTATGGACGGAATTTTTGCTGGATGGATTATTGGAGACTATGCAATGTCTGCTATTAGTATATCCATGTCCTTAACAATAATAAATGGTGGAGTATCAGCACTTATTGGAGTTGGTAGTGCATCAATATTATCAAGGGCGATTGGAAAGGGAGATAAAGAAACAACTGACAAGATATTTGGAAATTTTTGTTATTGGGTAATTTTATTCTCTATAGTTATCACAATATTAGGTTTGATATTTGCACCTAATTTTTTGGATTTAGTAGGAGCAAAGGGGAATATTAAAGAACTTGGAGTCAGATATTTAAGAGTAGTTTTTTTGGGCTCCATATTTGTTAATTTTGCTCAAGCCGGAAATATGACAATGCGTGGTGAAGGTGCAGTAAAGCAATCCATGATTATTATGGGGGTAGGAGCAATATTAAACATTATTTTAGATCCTATTTTCATGAAGTTGATGGGAGAATATGCGATTGAAGGGGCAGCTATTGCAACTGTAATCTCTCAAATTGTGCAAGCTATATTAACCTTACGCTATTTTTCAAAGAAAAGTGCTTTTGTGAGGATTCATAAAATCCAAAAGAGTAAGGATATTTCCAGTGAAATGTTTAGCATAGGAAGTTCTGCAATGATGATGCAAATTTTGTTTGCAGTACAACAAACATTCTTGTTTAAGCAAGCTTTCGCATACGGTGGAGATAATTGGGGAATTTTAATGGCTGCTACAATGAGATTGTATATGTTCTCCTTTATTCCTCTTTGGGGAATGAGCCAAGGTTTACAGCCTGTTATTGGGGCAAATTTCGGAGCAAAGCAATATAAAAGAGTAAAAGATACAATGAAAGTTTTTATGTACGGAGCAACTATTCTTGCAGCTCTTTCATGGATACCATCGATGTTTTATTCAGAAAAATTACTATCATTATTCAGTGTGAGAAGGGAGATTATTGAAGTTGGTGTTGTAAACTTTAAGATGTTTTATTCAACATTCATCTTATATGGAATTATGATTATGACACTTACATTTTTCCAATCCATAGGAGATGGAAAAAAAGCAGGCATGATTGTAATGCTTAGACAGTTAGTTTTATTTATTCCTGCAATATTACTATTTCCAAAGGCATTTGGAGCGTCAGCAGTTTGGTGGACAGAACCTATCGTAGATTTTAGTATGATTATGTTGGGACTGTTTTTAATGCTTAATGGACTTAGGAAAATGGGAAAAGACAAAGCATAAATACAAGGACATTTGATATAAAAGCGAAAATAATCAAAAGAGGCTGTAGGTATGGATGCTATTTATCTATAATGAACGGAGGGAAAGGGAGATGAACAAGTGTATAAGTTACCTTGTAGAATTGAAATGGAATAAAAATACTCCTTTTTTCTATAATTCTTGTAGTTGTCTGTCTTTACATTTTCTCGTCTAAACAATTAAATATAGTAAAAGAAAGAACGGATTTCTTTCATTTCAGAGGACTTCTTATGCCAAGATGCAGGAGTCCTCCTTTTTTGTCTGAAAAACAAATAGACAAAAAAGAAATGGAGGAAACTTTATGGCAAAAGAGTATTACCTTTATGTCAGAGGGCAAAAGGTAAAAGTCAGTGAAGATATTTATAAAGTCTACTGGCGAGAAAAAGAACACGAAAAGTATTTGGAGCAGGTGGACAAGAAAAACCACTTGCTATTTTTTTCGTCTCTAAATCACGATGGGAATTTTGAAGATAATCTAGAAGATAAAAATGTTGATGTTGAAAAAGTTGTAGCTACACAAATGATGATTGAAGCACTAAGAAATGCAATGTCAAAGTTAAATAAGGATGAAAGAGAAATAATTGAAAGATTATATTTCAATGATGAAACACTTCGTGCAGTATCAAAGACTCAAAATATATCACATACTGCTTTAATAAAAAGGCGAGATAAGATTTTAGAAAAACTAAAGAAATTTATAGAAGAAATATAGTTTCTGGTTACCAAAGAGGGCAAATTTTCCTTTATAAAGTGAGGGGAGTTTTGTCCTCTTTCTATTTTAAAAGCAATCTAAATAATATTTGAACCTTAACAATTGAATAGACCAAGACAAGACATTAATCATTTTTGGAGCGTAATAACCTATCCGCCAAGATCTTTCTGCTGAATAATTCGGTAAAACAAGTACTGCTAAGCAAAAAGCAAGGGAAGAAGAAAGGGAGCGATAAGTAAGAGTTTGAACATAGGGAGGGATACCCTATTCGCTATGAAGAAAATGAGGATAATGATACTTCTAAGGTTGAAGCCGGCTCATCCTGAACAGAGGCGGAGGTGAGATTCCTATGTTGCTAATCCAATGCACTTGTCAATGTCAAAAAACTTTAAAAATATTAAAATAAATATTTTAAATATATTATTTGGAGGATTTATGATTAATGAAAATATAAAAGGAGTTCGTGTTTGTGAAAAAGCATTTCTAACATTAAAAGAAGCATCTGAATATTTTAATATTGGTCAAGATAAAGTTAGACAATTAACGGATGAAAATGATTGCGATTTTGTATTATTTAATGGTAGTAAGCGTCTTATTAAGAAAAAGTTAATGGAAGAATATTTAAATAGACAGTTCTCTATTTAATCTAAAACTATATATAAAACACGCTTAATGCGGTATAATAATTATAGCGTGTCTTTTATCAAAAAAGGAGAATTTTTATGGTAAAAAGACGCAAAGATAGTAAAGGGGTTGTTTTAAAAGACGGTGAATATCAAAGATCAAATGGCACTTATGAATTTAAGTGGCAAGACAAAATAGGTCGTAGAAAATCTATCTATGCGAAAACTCTAAAAGAATTAAGAGAAAAGGAATTAGATATTTTACGCAATACTATAGATGGAATCAACAACGAAGGAAGTAGCTTATCTGTAAATGATACTTTTAAGCTATGGACAAAGGTAAAAAGAGGTTTAAAAGATAATACCTTTAAAAATTACATCTATATGTATCAACAATTTGTCGAACCGACTTTTGGTCGCATTAAACTATCTGATATTAAAAGATCTGATGTTAGAAGTTTTTATAACAGATTAAAGGAAGATCAGGGATTGATGGTTTCTACCATAGATTGTGTTCATACTGTCTTACATCAGGTTTTAGAATTAGCAGTGGATGACGAATATATAAGATTTAATCCATCTGACAATGCTTTGAAGGAATTGAAAGTAGCTTATCGAAATGAATCTCTGAAGAAAAAAGCCATGACAATAGAAGAACAAGTGCTATTTGAAGAATATTTATCTAATAGTGATGAATATAAAAAATGGTATCCAATATTCATTGTTATGCTTTGGACAGGAATGAGAGTTGGAGAAGTTACAGGATTGCAATGGGACGATCTAGATTTTGATAATGGTCTTATAAATGTAAATAGGACTTTGGTATATTATAGTAAAGGTAAAGGATTAAACAATAGATATGCTATTAATACACCGAAGACAGTATCAGGTAAGCGAAGTATTCCTATGGTTCAAAAAGTAAAAGATGCTTTTCTTATGGAAAGAGAGTTACAAAAGACTTTTGGAATCGAATGTTGTGATTCAATCGATGGATTTAAAGACTTTGTATTTTTAAATAGGTTCGGAAAGGTTCACAATAATGGAACACTTAATAAAGCTTTAAGAAGAATTGTTAGAGATTGCAATTTAAGTATAATGGATAAAAATAAATCGAGCTCTAATGATATTCTATTAGTTCCACATTTAAGCAATCACATTTTCAGACACACCTTTACTACAAGGCTTAATGAACAAAATATAAATACAAAAGCAATGCAGTCTATTCTAGGTCATTCTGATATTAGTACAACAATGGATATATATGTAGATGCAACAGAAGATTTTAAGATAGAACAGATGGGAGAATTTGAAAAAGCGATGAAATTTATATTTTAGAATTTACGACAGCTTACGACAAATTTACGACAATTTGCTAGAAATCTATAGGCACTTATAGAGAGTTAGCAAATTGTCGTAAATGGAAAAGTACCATAAAATAGACTTTTATAGAGATTTAGACAATTATCTAAAGTAGAGGGGATTTTCCCAACAATGAAGCCAATAGGAAAAGAAGTTGCAGAAATAAATGCAAATAAAGTAGCAGATGAAAAAACAGCTGTAAAACTTGACCTATCAAAGGTAAAAGTTGAGCCACTATTTGAAGAATTTGTAGACTTTGACACTTTCTCAAAATCTGATTTTAGAGTAGTAAAAGTTAAAAATTGCGAAGAAGTTCCAAAATCTAATAAACTTCTCAAGTTCACCCTTGATGACGGAACAGAAGAAGAAAGAGTAATCCTATCAGGAATTAAAAACTTCTACTCTGCAGAAGAATTAGTTGGAAAAACTCTTGTTGCCATAACAAATCTTCCACCAAGAAAGATGATGGGAATAGAATCCTGCGGCATGCTCCTATCAGCAGTTTGTGATTATGATGGCGAAGAATTATTAAATCTTCTAATGCTAGATGACAAAATCCCAGCAGGAGCAAAATTATATTAATAAGAACACGCTAATTATGAAACTGGGGTTTGTTATGAATCCCAGTTTAATTTTTTAATTGGATTAATAGAATTCTTAAGCTATATAATAAAATCAATTTAAAGAAAAATAAATATTAGATAATCTCAGACGATAGAAATTAAAAACTCTATCGTCTTTTTTTTACTCAAAATAAGGACAGAATAACACTACAAATTCTCTAAAACAAAGATACCTTTAAGTTAAAATTGAGTCAAACCAATATTTGTGATATAATGCTGTGAATATAATTATTTAAAGAAAAGAGGATTGTTGTAATGACAATAAGAAAAGGTATATATTTTTTCCCAGCTTTGATATTCCTATTTTTTTTGATATGGGTATCTATTTTCCTAGGGATAAAATCTTTAGAGATGTCTGCAATATTAGTGGAAATATTATTTGTGTTTGCAGGCTTCTTATTGTCAAAGAAACTAATAATTGGCGGAGTGATTGGGATCTTCCCATCCGTTTATTTCGTGTTATCAGGAAATTATTCTAAAACAGGGATAGAGACACCTGTAGGAATAGTTCTATTCATATACTATTTATTATGTATTGTTGATATTCACATTAACAAAAAGAAGAGGTTATATAACCGATAAAACATAGGGATAGTATCAATCAAGCTTTGTATACAGAGATAGCAAGGAGCTTATCTCTTTTTTTATTAAAAGAAAGGAGATAATATAAAAAAATTAGAACAACTAAGACAAGAGTCAAAAGAAATAAAAGATAAAATTGACGATACAGAAGAAAGATTAAGACAACTAAAAAATCAAGAAAAGAAGATATTAAAACAAGACATAATAAAAAGAAGAAAAGAAAGAACTCATAGGCTCATAACAAGAGGAGAAATCTTAGAAAGCCTTATAGAAAATGTAGAAGATTTAACAGATGAAGAAATAAAAATCCTAGAAAAGCAACAAAGACAAAAGAATTTAAAAAAACACCTAGAATAATAAGATAAAGAGGAGGTAAACTAAATTGATGAAAACACTTGGTATGTTAACAATCATCTGCTTAACAGCATCAATTATGATGGTGAATTTTATACTTATTATACCGAAATTTGGCTCGAAGCATTTCGGCGCACCTGATGATATCAAAGTTATGATGAGTAAGTTGCCAGATAAACCGATTTGGGTCAATATAATCGGCGGACTTATCATGATACTTGGATTGCTAACCATTGCAGCCGTTCTAGGCTGGGCAATTGTTGATACAGTAAAATTTAGTTTAACTTTTCAGCAAGCCTTTGTTAGATTTTTAATACTATTTGAAGGATATAAGCTTTTTGATATTATCTTTTTTGATTATCTCATGCTTACCAAGTTAAAATTGCCGACTAAAGTTTACCCAGAGACGGTTGGTGCTAAGGGTTATGATAATTTTGGTTTTAATGGGAAAAGTCAGATTGCAAAAATTATAATCTTCTTTTTCGTGAGCCTAATTTTGGCATATTTACTGACCGTTTTGGTTTAACTAGAAATTCATAACTTATAATGTTCAATTCGACTTCTTGGCTATTTGTTTTAAGGGGCTGTAGCTTAAAAAAACCAATTATCAGAAATAGATATAAGCCATGAACAGTTATATGAAGATGGGTTAGAGTGAAATATAATCGAAAGAAACTTCAATCTAATGAATGTGAGCATATCTTAAAAACAAGACAAGAACCATTCCTATACAAATATCTATACATGCAAATTCATATAAGATAAAGGCGTATAAAAAAATTAGTTTAATCACAGCAATCACAATTTAAATTGTGATGTTCGCAAGCTAAACTACGGACTTCACTAGGAAGTTTCCCTTTGTATCTTTTGTAATAAATAGAAAATTTGCTATGGGATGCGTATCCAACAGATTGAGCTATTTCCTTTATAGGAAGTTTGGTATTTAAGAGAAGAGTCTCAGCCACGTTCATTCTTTTTCTTTGAGTATATTCTGTAATGCTTTGACCATATTTTTCTTTGAATAGATTTTTTAATTTAGTCCCGCTCATTGTAGATATTTTTTCAAGAGTTTCTTGGTTTACATTCATGGCGAAATGATCATCTAAGAATCTGGCTACATCTTTTATCTTTGTGAGAAAAATATGATAAAAAAGATAAACAAAAAGTTATAACATTCCAGATTGGGATTACATGGAAAGATATATAGAAAACGTAAAACTAAAATGTAATATAGAAATGTATAACATTTAGAAAAAAGACGATTAGAAAAGTAAAAACTAGTCGTCTTTTTTAATACAAGAAAGGAGATTTATATGAAAAAATTAGAACAATTAAGACAAAAGTCAAAAGAAATAAAAGATAAAATTGATGATACAGAAGAAAGATTAAGGCAACTAAAAAATGAAGAAAAAAAGATATTAAAACAAGACATAGTAAAAAGAAGAAAAGAAAGAACGCATAGACTCATAACAAAAGGAGCAATCTTAGAGAGCCTTATAGAAAATGCAGAAGAACTAACAGATGATGAAATAAAAATCCTATTAGAAGAAGCAACAAAGACAAAAGCATAATTGAAAGATTTATAAAAGAAAATTTAACATCATAAGGAATGATAGTAGATTATGCAATTCATGATGAGTGTCAAGACAAAAATGGGTAATAATTTTATATAGGTTGAAAGTTTTACTAGGCTAAGAATAGATTTTTTACGAAAATTGTTACTTGTCCTAAAGCTTGGCAAGGTTCTAATTATAATGAAAGTGATGGCAAAATTATGAAAGAAAAACTCATTATTAAAAAATTAAGAGAAGATCGCAGAAATGAAATCTACACAAATAGAGGAATTAACCCAATATTCCAGCTAAATCCAAAATCAAAAATTTTGATAATTGGGCAAGCTCCTGGGGAAAGGGTTGAAGAAACTGGCATTTTATTTAATGATAAGAGTGGGGAAAATCTTGTCAAATGGTTGGGTATATCGGAAGACGTCCTCCATAGTGAAGATTTTTCTATAATTCCAATGGATTTTTATTATCCTGGAAGGGGAAAATCGGGCGACAAGGCTCCTAGATCTTTTATTGCAAAAGAATACCATCCACTATTATTAAATGAATTGAAGGATATTAAGTTAACCATTTTGATAGGAGCCTATGCTCAAAAGTTTTATTTGAAGGATAAATTTAAGAAAAATTTAACTGAAACAGTAAAATCTTACAAAGAATTTTTGCCAGAATATTTCCCAATAGTCCACCCAAGTCCTCTAAACAACAGGTGGATAGCAAAAAATCCTTTTTTTAAAGAAGAGGTTTTACCTGAGTTAAAGAAAATTGTAAAAAAGCTGATATAAATTGTCTTTGTAAAAATTTATTGTATACAATTTTTTTATGGCAATGTTCATCAACAATGAGAGAAAATATGAAGCGACTATGATGTGGAAGAACTATTAAACTTAGTGATGCTAGAAGACAAAATTCCAGCAGGAGCAAAATTATATTAATAAAAATTTTATTTATAAAAGCAAAAGGAACTGAGAAAAATTTATCTCAGCTCCTTTGCTATGTCAAAATTATTTTATTTTTTAAATTGTTTTAAAAGATTTAATATTTTAACCAGTAAAACAATTTTAATCACATGTAAGATGGTGTAGGGAATAAGGCCTGTTAGGATTGTCATAGTCGCTTCATATTTTTCCATAAAATCACATCTCCTTAAATAGCTCTTTTAATTTATTTAATATTAAAATTAAAAGGATAATCTCAATTATGTTAAAAAGATAATGAGGTTGAATTAGCGTAAGGAATTTTATTATTTGCATTTTCATAATTAAGCTCCTCCATTAAAAATCTAAATAAAAATCTTATTACAAATTTTTTCGTCTCCATTTTTACATCTATGTAAGTTAAAGTACATTTCTACACCTTCTTATTAGCTTTAATTGTAAAAAATTAAAGGGTCTATACTTTTATCGATTTAATACATTATATCACAAAAAAAACAAAGTAAAGTTATAAAATAATTAATGGGAAATTTTTAATCATTTAAGTGAGAATAAATATTTATAAAGCCCTTCTAGTAACTTCAACTCTTTTCTTTTTATGGTATAATTTAAGTGTTAAATTTTAAGTACAAATCGAAAATAAGAGGTGTAATGTGAAAAAAACTATTAGAGATTTTGATTTTAATGATAAAACTGCCCTAGTTAGGGTTGACTTTAATGTCCCCCTAAAGGATGGCAAGGTTACTGGCGACGATAGAATAGTTAAGGCTATTCCAACTATTGATTATTTAACTGAAAAGGGCTCAAAAGTTGTCCTCATGAGTCACCTAGGAAGACCTAAGGGAGAATACAAGGAAGAGTTTTCTCTTGCTCCAGTTGCTAAGAGGGCGGCTGAACTTTTAAAGAAGGATGTTAAGTTTATCCCATCAAAGGAAGTTGTTGACGAAAAAGTTATAGAAGAAGTTAAAAATCTTAAAAGTGGAGAAATTGCTCTACTTGAAAATTTAAGATTTGTGAAGGGCGAAGAAAAGAACGACCCTGACTTTGCAAAAAAACTTGCAAGCCTTGGAGATATTTTTGTAAATGATGCCTTTGGCACTGCCCACAGAGCTCACGCTTCAAATGTTGGTGTGACAGAATTTTTGCCTTCTTGTGCAGGTCTTTTAGTTGAAAAGGAAATTAAATATTTTGAAGATGCCCTTAAAAATCCAGAAAAACCCTTTGCTGCAATTCTTGGTGGTTCAAAGGTTTCTGACAAAATTGGCGTAATCGAAAATCTATTGGAAAAAGTTGACACTCTAGTAATTGTTGGTGCCATGGCAAATACTTTCTTAAAGTCCAAGGGTCTTGAAGTTGGTAAATCTCTTGTGGAAGATGACAAACTAGACCTTGCAAGAGAAATTATGGCTAAGGCAATTGATAAAGATGTAGATTTAATCCTTCCTAGAGATGTAATTGTGGCTCCAGAACTTTCTGAAGATGCAAAGGGAACTTTAAAGGATGTAGAAGATGTGGCTGAAGATGACATGATTCTTGATATTGGTCGTGAAAGCCTAGAAGACATAAAGGCAGCTCTTGAAAAGGCAAATACAGTAGTATTAAACGGTCCTTGTGGAGTTTTTGAAATTGAAGAATTTTCTCACGGAACTATTGAACTTGCAAAAATTTTGGCAGGTCTTGATGCCATAGTAATTGTTGGCGGCGGAGATTCTGTTGCTGCAGTTGAAAAGGCGGGCGTTGCTGATAAACTAACTCATATATCCACAGGTGGCGGTGCAAGTCTTGAAATGCTTGAAGGCAAAAAACTTCCTGGCATTGAGGCAGTTGAAGAAGCATGAGAAGAAATTATATTTGTGGAAACTGGAAGATGAACAAGACATCATCTGAAGCAAGAGATTTTGCAGAAAAAATAAATGAGTTTAATTTTGAAAAGTCTGATGTCCTTCTTGCTCCATCTTTTGTTTCTCTTGAAAGTTTCAGAAAAATTTTAAATAAAAAAATTGAAGTAGGAGCACAAAACCTTTCTCAGTTTGAGGATGGTGCTTACACTGGCGAAGTTTCAACTTCTATGTTAAAGGACATTGGAGTAGAAAATGTCATCATTGGTCACTCTGAAAGGCGAGAAAAATTTTTTGAATCCAACGAAATTGTAAATGCAAAGGTGAAAAAAGCTCTTGCAGATGATTTTCATGTAATACTTTGTCTTGGCGAAGCTCTTGAAGTAAAAGTTGAGAATAAAGAAGTAGATTTCGTAAAGGATGAACTTTTAAAGTCCCTTGAGGGAATTGAAAATATTGAAAACATTACAATTGCCTATGAGCCAATCTGGGCAATTGGCACTGGCAAAACTTGCTCAGCTGAAGATGCGGAGAAGATGTGCAGAGAAATTCGCCAGATAATTAATAAAAATTATGGTGAAATTTCTGAAAAAATTAGAATTTTATATGGCGGCTCTGTCAAGCCTTCCAATGCAAAAGAAATTTTATCAGAAGAAAATATTGACGGAGTTCTCGTTGGTGGAGCCAGCCTTGACCCAGAAGGTTTTATTGAAATTATAAAAGCTGGTGAAAGCCTATGAAGCCAACAATGTTAATAATCTTAGATGGCTTTGGCATAAGAGACAGCCAAGTAGGTAACGCAGTTAAGCTTGCTAAGACTCCAACTATTGATGAATTATATAAAAACTCTCCTCACACAGAAATTTTTGCCAGCGAAGAATATGTTGGCCTTCCTCATGGACAAATGGGAAATTCTGAAGTTGGTCACTTAAATATTGGCGCAGGACGAGTAATTTATCAAAACTTGACCAGGATAAGTGAGTCAATTAAATCGGGAGAATTTTTCAAAAATCCTGAATTTAAAAGAGCCATAGACAATGCAAAAAAGAAGGATTCAAAAATTCATTTAATAGGACTTGTTTCCAAGGGCGGAGTGCACTCACACTTTGACCACCTCTTGGCACTTATAAAGTTAATGGCAGATGAAGGCATGGAAAAAACTTACATCCACGCAATTACAGATGGTCGTGATGTTTCACCTCATGCTGCCATAGATGACATAAAAGAGCTGCAAGATGAAATTGGAAAAATTGGCAAGGGAAAAATTGCCACAATTTCTGGCAGATATTATGCCATGGATCGTGACAACAGATGGGAAAGAAGTAAAAAATATTACGACGACTTGACAAGTGATGAGGATTTTGTAGATGAAGATATTTTAACTTATATAAAATCTTCCTACGACAAGGACATCACCGATGAATTTTTACTACCTGCAAAATTTGTAAAAAATTCTGAAATAGAAGATGGGGACTCTCTTATAATTTTTAACTTTAGACCTGATAGGGTTAGACAAATTACTAGAGCCCTAGTTGATGATGACTTTAAGGGTTTTGAGAGAGAAAAAATTAATACCACTCTCGTTACAATGACAGACTACGACAAAGATATAAAAAATAAATTTGTTGCCTTTAAGGACGAGATACCAAAGGATACTTTGGGAGAAATCCTAGAAAAAAATAAAATCAAGCAACTTAGAATTGCCGAGACAGAAAAGTATGCCCATGTCACATTTTTCTTTAATGGCGGACGGGAAAAACCCTTTGAGGGAGAGGACAGAGTTCTCATTCCTTCGCCAAAGGTTGCAACTTATGACCTAAAGCCAGAGATGTCTGCCAATGAAGTGACAGATGCTGTAATTGAAAAATTAAGGGAAGACAAGTACGGCGCCATAATTTTAAATTTTGCAAACACAGACATGGTTGGTCACACTGGCGACTTAAAGGCAGCCATAAAAGCTGTGGAGACAGTTGATAGAAACCTAGGCAGAATTTTAAAGGTCCTAAAGGAAAAAGATGGGGTGGCAATAATTACTGCTGACCATGGAAATTGTGAATGCATGATTGATGAGGAGGGCAAGCCTGTCACAAGTCACACTACAAACCCTGTGCCAGTTTTCCTTTTCAATAAGGATGCAAAACTTAGAAGTGGCGGTGCACTTTGCGACTTATCGCCAACAATTTTAAAGATTATGGGAATTGAAAAGCCAGAACTTATGACTGGTAAAAGTTTATTTTAAATTTATAAATTATTAATTAGGAGGAATTATGAGTTTAATTGATTATGTTTATGCGAGAGAAGTCCTTGATTCAAGGGGAAATCCAACAGTTGAAGTAGAAGTTGGCACACTTAATGGTGGCTTTGGCTCTGCCATTGTGCCAAGTGGTGCCTCAACTGGAGTTCACGAAGCTGTTGAACTTCGCGATGGAGAAGAAAGATATAATGGCAAGGGCGTTGAAAGGGCAGTTGCAAATGTAAATGAAAGAATTGCCGAAGAATTAATTTGCTTTGATGTCTTTGACCAACTTGGCATTGATAAAATGTTAATAGAGCTTGATGGCACAGAAAACAAGGGAGAACTTGGCGCCAACGCAATTCTTGGGGTATCTATTGCAGTTGCAAGGGCTGCTGCTAATGAAGCTGGACTTCCACTTTACCAATACCTTGGTGGAGTAAATGCAAAGACTATGCCAATCCCAATGATGAATATAATAAATGGTGGCGAACACGCTGACAACAATGTAGACATCCAAGAATTTATGATTATGCCAATTGGAGCAGAAACTTTTAAGGAAGCACTAAGAATGGGTGCAGAAGTTTATCATGCCCTTAAAAAAGTTTTAAAGGACAAGGGACTTTCCACTGGAGTTGGTGACGAAGGTGGCTTTGCACCAAATCTTGAATCAAATAAAAAAGCCTTCGACTGCATACTTGACGCAGTAAAAGCAGCAGGTTATGAGCCAGGTAAAGACATTGTCCTTGCAATTGATGCTGCAGCTTCAGAATTTTATGATGAGGACAAGAAAAAATATGTCCTTGCAGGTGAAGGTCGTGAACTTACATCAGAAGAACTTTCAAAATTCTATCAAGAACTTGTAAATGAATATCCAATTTATTCAATTGAAGACGGACTAGCAGAAGACGATTGGGAAGGTTGGAAGAACTTGACAGAACTTATTGGTGACAAGGTTCAATTAGTTGGCGACGACTTTTTCGTAACAAATACTAAGAGACTTCAAGAGGGAATTGAAAAGAAATCTGCAAATTCAATTTTAATAAAATTAAATCAAATTGGAACAATTACAGAAACTCTTGATGCAATAGAACTTGCAAAGAGACACAATTATACAGCAATAATTTCTCACAGGTCAGGAGAAAGTGAAGACTCAACAATTGCTGATTTAGCAGTTGCAACAAATGCAGGCTTTATAAAAACTGGTGCACCAGCAAGATCTGAGAGAGTTGCAAAGTATAACGAACTTCTTCGCATAGAAGATGAACTAGGTGATCTCGCAATTTATCCTGGCTTTGATGCCTTCTTCAATTTAAAATGAAAATCTATTTTATAAGACATGGCGAGGCAGAAATTTATGCAGATGACGACTTCAAGAGAAAGCTCACGACCTTAGGCAAGAAAAAATTAGAGGAAAGCTTTAAGGCCTTTGCAAAAAATTTAGAAGACAAAAGATCCTTTAAAATTTACTCCTCACCTCTTGAAAGAGCAAAGGAAACTGCAGAAATCTTGGCAAAACACCTAGACTCAACCTATGAAGTTAAGGACTACCTTGCCGGCGGAAGAATAAAAGATATCTTAAAAACTTTAGATAAAGATGACAACTACATCTTTGTCTCCCATGAGCCCTTTATATCAAATTGGATCTACCAGCTAACAGGCGACATGAAAATTATTTCAAGGGGCAGCATAAACTTTGTAGAAATTGATCCAAAAGAATTTATAGAATAAAATTTTTAAAACACAAGCACTGGCAAAGACCGGTGCTTTTTTGTTAGGAAGATTTATAAGAGTCTAAAATGATTAGGAATTCTTTTAAAAACCAAAGTGTGATAGAATTTGTTTACAAGATTGTGTTAGGTGATCAAATGAAAAAAATAATTTTAATAGAAGATGATGAAATTTTATCAAGTGGCATTGAGTCTTACTTGTCAAAAAATGATTTTGAAGTAGAAACTTGTAAAAACTTTGAAGAAGCAAAGATAAAAATAAATAATTCTTTTGACTTGGCGATCTTAGACATAAATTTGCCCGATAATGATGGAATCGGTTTGTTGAATACTTTAAGAGAAAATAATGTTAGAGTAATAATAACTACAGTAAAAAACGATGAGAAATTTATCGTGAGAGCTCTTGACAATGGAGCTGACGATTATATTACTAAGCCTTTTAAATTAGCTATTTTAAGAGCAAGGATTGACAAGACTCTAAGGACTGCTCTTGTAAAAGATGATTTTATTAGCTTTAAAGATCTAAGCCTAAATAAAAATGAAGGATGTTTTTATTATAAAGATGAGAAACTTGATTTAACAGCGCTAGAATTTGAAGTTATGAATTTATTTATAAATAATCCCAATAGAATTTTTACTCGAGATTTTTTGCTTGAGAGATTTTGGGATAGAAGAGAAAAGTTTGTCAATGACAATACACTAACTGCCACTATAAAAAGAATTAGAGATAAAAGTGACAGAGATATTATTAAAACAATCCGTGGAATAGGTTATAGGATGGACTGATGATTTATTTATTTTACTTTGTGAGTTTATTTGCTCTATATTATTTTTTGAAAAGAAGAGAGAAAAAGAGAATAAAAGAACTTGAGAATTTAATAGATAGGCTGGGAGAAAAAAATTATTCGATTCCCATGGTGCAAGATGAGTTTTCAATCCTTGAAGATAAGATTTATAAAATTTTTATAGAACTTGTTGAGGCGAGAGAAAGCCTTGAGATAAATTCAAAAAAACAAATTCAAAACTTAGAAGATATTGCCCATCAAATAAAGACTCCAATTACTTCAATGGTTTTTGATTTGGAGATGATCCATAAGGATGAGGACAATAAAAAAGAAATTGAAGGCCTTGAGCTTCAACTTGAAAGGCTTAACTCTCTTGCTGATATTTTATTAAAGCTATCTAGTCTTGATGCAAATGTAGATAAAATGGAAAAAAATGAAGTTTTAATTTCAGAAATAATTGAATACGCCTTAGATATTTTAAGAAAAAGTATTGATGAAAAAAACATTAAAATTATATTTGATTATGAGGACTCTGAGATAAAAGTTGATTATTATTGGGTTTCTGAAGCCCTAATAAATATTATTAAGAATGCCTTAAGCCTTGATAGAATTACAAAAATTAAAATTTCTACAAATAAAAATCCGATTTACACAGAGATAATAATTGAAGATGACGGCGGAGGTATTAAAGAAGAAAACTTCAAAAAAATATTTGAAAGATTTTACAAGAGTCCTGACTCTAAGGGCTTTGGCATAGGCCTTGCTATGGCAAAATCAATTATTGAGGCGAACAATGGAGATATATCTGTAAAAAATGGCAATGATGGTGCGATTTTTAAAATTAAATTTTACAATGTCACTTAAAAGTCATTTTAACCCTTTATTATTGAGACAAATAGAGGGAGGTACATATGGAAATTGTTAGAACTGAAAATTTATCAAAAACTTATGGAAGTGGAGAAAATCTTGTAAGGGCAATTGATGATGTTAATTTAAAAATAGAAAAAGGAGAATTTATTGCAATTGTTGGACCAAGTGGATCAGGCAAGTCAACTCTACTTCACTTGTTAGGTGGTGTGGACAATCCAAGTTCTGGAAAAATATTTATAGACGGCAATGACATCTCAAAATATTCATCAAAGGAATTAGCACTTTTTAGGAGAAGGAAAGTTGGTCTAATTTATCAATTTTATAATTTAATTCCAAACTTAACAGTAAGGCATAACATTGAGTTGCCCCTAAAGCTTGATAAGAGAAAAATCAAGGAGGAAACCCTATTAGATACAGTTAGAAAGCTAGGAATAGAAAATAAGTTAGATTCTTTTCCAAGTGAACTATCAGGAGGTCAGCAACAAAGGGTTGCCATAGCAAGAAGTCTTATCTATTCTCCATCTCTTGTACTCGCTGATGAGCCAACAGGAAACCTAGATAGAGAAAATTCAAGAGAAATAATTGAAATTTTAAAATATTTTAATAGGACTTTAAAACAGACAATTATTGTAATCACCCATGATGAGTCCATAGCTCTAGAGGCAGAAAGAGTAATAACAATAGTGGATGGAAAAGTAGTGGGAGATGAAAGAAATGAATAAGAAGAATCTCTCAATCTCACTTTCACTTTTTATAACTGCAATTTTCTTTACATTTTGTGTTTACTTTGGATATGTAAATAATAAATTTGATTATGAATATTTTAGGAACAGATCAATTTATGATGCTAAAATTATGCCTGATACAGTTTCTGGTGACTCAAGTAAATTAAAAGAAATAAAAAACATTAAAGAAGTGGGAGAAGTTGCAGTAGAAAATAATTCTGCCAAGCTATCTCAAAATGTCTTAGTGGTAAATTACATAGACCAGGGTTATAACAAGATGTTAGAAGATAATATGTTAAAAGAGGGAAGTTTTGCTGCAAAAGATAATGAAATTACCATACCAAAAAGTCTTGCAGAAAAAGAAAATTTAAAAATTGGTGATAAGGTAAAAGTAGAATTTGGGAATAGATTAGTTGATGGAAAAATTATAAAGCCAGTTTCCAGTGTTACTAAGGATGAAGAATTTGCAAGAAAAAATAGCAAAGAATATGTAATAAGTGGTATCACAAGAAATCTTTACAATGAGAATATGAAGGTTTTTTATGCTTCTACTGTCATAGGAAAGGGTCAAAAAACCAATAGCTTTGTAAGATTTGATAATTTTAGAAAAGCCTATAGTAATAAAGATAATTTAGAAAAAGAAATAGCATCTGCCTTGAATAAAGATAAAGTAGAACTTGCATTTAGCGAGATAATGAAAGATTACTATAATGTTGATGGAAGTCTTTTACAACAAAATAGGCGGGTGATTGTAGACTCTATTTTAATATTTGCTACAATCCTCATTTTTATATTTTTTGTAAAAAATATTTTTACAGTTTGGGGACTAAGAAAGATAAGAGAAATTTCAATGTACAAATCAATTGGTTCAACAGATTATCAAATTTATAAATTGCTTTTAAAAGATGGATTAAAAATTTCATTTTTACCAATAGTTTTGGGACATATTTTCGGATATGGAGGAATCAACCTCCTCAATCTTGGAATTCAAAGGATTGTAGAGGAAGAGGAAAAGTACAAGTATATAGAATTTTCGCCAAGGCTTTCCTTTGTAGTTCTATTAATTTGCTTTTTTATAATTTTCATATCAATATTTGCTCCAGCTAAAAAAATCGCAAGGATAAATATAATTGATGGTATAAAGGGCAACTTTAGTGACAAAAATATAAAACTAAAAAGGAATAAAGATATTTGGAAGGAATTAAAGATAAATAATTTAAAAACTATTTCTTCTCAGAGATATATTTCTGCAATTGGAATGATAATTGTATCAATTTTTTTGATAGTTTTCTCTATGGCAAAGTACAATAGGGTGAAGAATACTTACACTTACAATACGAATATTAATATACTAATTCATTCAAATGAAGCTGAAGTTCCAAATGTCTTAAAGGATATAATGAAGACTACAGAAAATCACAGAGCCTTCCTTTCAACTGAAAAATATATTTCCCTTAGTAAGGATCAAAATTATTCAGATGAGTTTAGGTCTCTTAATTTAGATGAAACAATCCGCAAATATTATGATAATGGCGAAGATTTTTATCTCGATGGAATTATTACGGCCTTAGATGATCAAACTTTTGAAAAAATAGGTGGCAAAAAGGGAGAGGCTTTGCTATTAAATAGGGTCCAAGTCAATCCAAATGCACCTATTGATGGAT
>NZ_HE978566.1:190793-195572 GCF_000311825.1 Peptoniphilus grossensis ph5
TTTTAAATTATTAGATGAATGGAATAAATATTATTTAAAAAACAACAATGACTTGAAAAGAAACACCTACGAACTATCAATGCAAGTTGATGAAAATAAGTTAGACGATATAAAGAATGAAGTTAAAGAGAGATTAGATTCATCCATTGCCTACAATGAAACTTATAATTTAACTACAAGCAAAGATGTAGAAGCAAATCGCATGAAAGATGTAAAAACTTTTGGCCTTATGATAATTTTTATTGCAAGTATAATTTTTATTTTAAACATAACTAATGGATATTCTTCTATTAATTTAAGTTTAATGGCAAGAAAAAAAGAAATTGGATCTTTAATGTCTTGTGGAATAGATGAGGAAGAACTAAAAAATAAATTTATAAAAGATTTTATATTCGAGGAAATAAAATCTCTGGCAATAGTTTTAACAGTAAGTTTTGCTGCTTTATTTGTAATTGCAAAAATATCTCCAACATTAGATATGAAAATTTTGTTGTCTTATTTTGAATATAAGTACTTCATTGCTTTTGCCATTTTGATTTATGGTATAAATATACTAATCTACAATTTATCTTTAAAAAATATTTTAAAGATTGATCCCATTGATTTGATAAGAGGATTTGACTAGGAGGTAGTCATGAAAAAAAGCCTTAGCAAGTATTTATTTGTCACAGGAGTTTTGATTTTTATAATTTCATATTTACTCCCAGTAGATTTTTTTGAAAATTTTACAAATTTAAGGCCAACAGGGCTTACCAGTTTATTTATTTGTAGGATTATAGGCATTATTGGTCTTGTCTTTGCAATTAAAGAGAAGTCAGTTTTGTTTGGAATATTAAATTTTCTTTTAATTATAATATTTCCACTCTTTATGTTTATTAACAGTTTAATATAATTTATTTTAAGCGATGTTAGGGATAATTAATTTTATTTTTAGCATCACTTTTTTATTTAATAAATTTTTATAATTTCGACTATACTAGAAATAAATCAAAAAATAGCAAAAGATTTCGATTATAGTCGAAATGATATTGAAAAATAAGATTATTTCGAGTATAATCGAAACTAAAGGAGGGATTTAAATGGATTATATTTTTAGAGACAAGTACATTGAAAAAATAAAGAAATTTATTGACAAGCCCATAGTAAAAATTTTAACTGGCATGAGGCGAGTTGGAAAATCTACAATTTTAAATATTATTAAAGACCAGGTCTTAAAAGATGTGCCTGATGAAAATAAAATTTATATGAATTTTGAATCCTTTGAATTTTTTGATATTAATAATGCAGATTTATTAAAAGCTTATTTAGATGAAAAATTGAAGAACAAAAAAGGAAAAGTTTATTTTTTCTTTGATGAAATTCAATTAGTTAAGGATTGGGAGAAGGTCATAAATGGGCTTAGAGCTTCTTTAGACTGCGACATTTACATTACAGGATCTAATTCAAAATTAATTTCTGGTGACTTAGCCACACTTCTTGCTGGTAGATATGTTGAATTTGAAATTCAAGCCTTTACTTTTGATGAATTTTCAGAAATTTATAAGAGTTCAAATTTAAGTCGAGAGGAATTATTTCAAAAATTCATAAAAATTGGCGGGATGCCAGGCTTAAAATATTTTAATCTAGAGGAAGAAGTTTCGCAAAAATACTTAAACGACATTTATAACACAGTCCTTGTAAAAGATGTTTTGAATTATAATAATATAAGAGATGTAGATATTTTTAATAGAATTTTAAGCTTTGCCATGCAAAATATTGGTGCAAACTTTTCTGCATCTGCTATAAGAAATTATTTGAAGAGCGAAAATAGAAATATTTCCGTTGACACTGTTTTAAATTATTTGGAATATTGCAACAAGGCCTTTGTGTTAAAAAAAGTTCCAAGATACGATTTAGGAGGCAAAAAACTTTTAAAAGTTGATGAAAAATATTATTTGACGGATCATGGTTTTAGACAGTCCATGGGATTTTCTAATGTGAAAGACATCGAGAAAACCTTAGAAAATATTGTCTACATTGAACTTCTGTCACGAGGTTACCATGTAAAAATTGGAAAAGTTAAGGACAGAGAAATAGATTTTGTGGCAAAAAAAGGCGAGGAGATCTCTTATTTTCAAATTGCCTATTTAATGGAGAATGAAAAAACTAGGGAAAGGGAGTTTGGAGCCTATGATTTAGTTGCAGATAATTATCCAAAATATGTTCTTTCCATGGATAATCTTGATTTTTCTCAAAGAGGAATTGTCCACAAAAATATTATTGATTTTTTATTGGAAAGTGAAAAATAAATTATCAAAAGATAAGTGAAACTTGTAAATAAAATTAAATAAATATATAATTACTTGGGGTTTAACCCAAGTTTTTTATTTAAAGGAGAAATGATGAAGACTTCATATATATTAATGGTGATTACAATTATCTCAAAAATCTTTGGACTTTTGAGAGAAAAGGCCCTGGCATACTTTTTTGGCGTTGGCATGGTGGCAGATATTTTTCTAATTGCCTTCCAACTTCCCATGACTTTTACCAATGTCATTAGCGGTGCAGTTGCCAATGGCTACATACCCATGTACGACAAGATAAAGGAGAGAGAGGACAAGAAAAGAGCCGACCTCTTTACTGCTAATCTTTCTAATATTATTTTAATTGTATTTGTGATTGTGACTATTCTTTCTATTATCTTTGCAAGACCTCTTGTAAAGTTAATGGCTGAAGGTTTCGAAGGCGAAAAGCTTGAGACGGCAATTTTTGTTTCAAGAGTTGCCATGCTCTCCATAGCAGTTACGGCTGTGAGCTCAATTTTTAAGGCCTATCTACAAATTCATGAAAAATTTATAACTTCAGTCCTTCATTCAATCTTAATGAATGTAATTTTAATTGGGGCCATGGCAATATCAAGAAATCTTGGCATAAATTATCTTGCCATAGGAATTTTACTTGCTTTTGTTTTGCAATATGGGATTTTTATTTTGCCAATTAAAAAACTTGGCTACAGACACAGCCTAAAAGTTGACTTCAATGAAGACATGAAGGCAATGTTTGTCTCCATACTTCCAATTTTAATTTCAACTTCAGCAATTGAAATTAACTTTATGATTTCTCGTTCCCTTGCATCGGGAGCCTACGCTGGTGGAATTTCTATTTTAAATTACGCCTACAAGCTTCAAAGTTTTGTAACAGGTATAGTTGTCACATCAATTATAACTGCAACTTATCCTAAGCTTGCCAACTTTGGTTCAAAAAAGGACTATGTAAACTTAAAGTCTGCCCTTTCAGAAGGACTTTCAAATATGCTACTACTTGTTGTGCCTGCAGCCTTTGGTCTCTACATTTTTTCCTTTCCAATTGTAAATCTTTTATTTGTGGGGGGAGAATTTTCTGTTGATGACGCAAGGATTACTGCCACAGTTTTATCCTTCTTTGCCTTTGGTGTAATTGGGATTGGAGTCCGTGAAATTATTTCAAGAGTTTTTTATTCTCTTGGCGACAACAAAACTCCTGTTATAAATTCCGTATTAATAGTAGGAATTAATGTCGTCCTTGCCCTTTTACTTTCCAAACTAATGGGGATAATGGGAATTGCTCTTGCAACTTCAATTTCTTTTTTAGTTGGAGCCCTTGCCCTTTACCTTTCATCAATTAAATTAATTGAAAATGTATTTAACAAGAAACTTTTTACAAATGTCATAAAAATAACTGTGGCATCAGCTGTCATGGCACTTGGCTCAAAATTTTTCTACAATATTTTAATAAAAAGCTTTGGAATAAATTTATCACTTCTTATTTCTATAATTATTGCAGGCTTAATTTACCTTGTTTTATTAATCGCCTTTAGGGTTGATGAGATAAGAGAACTTTTGAAATTAATATTTAAGAAATAGCTAAAATAGGAATTTGCCTTTTATTTTCCTCTTTAATAGTGTAAAATATTAGTTAATAAGGAGTGATATATATGAAGGTAATTTTTCATGTAGTTGAAGCGGACAAATGGGAAGCTGTATTATCTAATGTTAGAGATTTACTAGACAATTTTGATGATATACAAGTTGAAATAATTGCAATGGCAAAAGCTGCATCACTTTTCAACAGATATTCTGGAGTTGATTTTCATGGAGTTCTAGGAAATCCTAAAGTAAACATTACTATAGGAAAGAAAGCTTTAGAAGAAAATCGTCTTTCAAAAGAATTAATTCCTGCTGAAATCAAAGTAGAAGATTTGGTTATTACAAAAATAGTAAGGCTCCAAAACGAAGGTTACGCTTATATTAGACTTTAAAAAAGGCTCTATGTCAAATATTGGGGAGACTCGTTAACTCGAGTCTCTCTTTTCATTTAAAAATCAATACTTAGACGCTAATAGAATATCAAAACTAAAATAACTAAAAAATTACTAAAAATAGGTATAGCAAACAAAACCCCTAGGGGTTTTGCAAATTTTCTCCAATTTCCTATCACTACTTACAAGCAAACATAATTCTCTTTCTAAACAAATTGAAATTTTTCATACCAAAACAATTTCTCTTTAACGTCTTTATCTTAGTATGAGTTCCTTCAAGTGGACCATTAGACCAAGGATAATCAAAAGAATTACATATCTCGTCAAACCAGTTATTAAAAGCAGTGATGCAAGCTTTAAATTCTTTTAAATTAGATTCCTCGGCTCTTTTTATCCATTCTCTTAAAGATTTCGCTGCTCTAACTTTACTAGGTTGAGTAAGAACATATTGGTAGAATAACTCTTTTAACCTATATGCTAACTTCAAATCATTGCTTAAATCG
>NZ_HE978566.1:196528-208737 GCF_000311825.1 Peptoniphilus grossensis ph5
GCCTTAAAAAAAAGATTCTGCCAAAGGGCAGGATTTTTTTTGTTTTAAAGCTTGCAAGTTATGTCAAAAAATGATAAAATACCTATTTGCATAATAATAATTAGAGTGGTGATTTGTACTCTAATTTGATACACTCATTTGAAAGGCTAGGGTGAGAAAATTAATGGTACATCCTGTTAAATATGGGAAACGTGAGAGAATGAGTTTTTCTCGTGTAGACGAAGTTATGTCACTACCAAATCTCCTTGACGTGCAGACTTCTTCATACAAATGGTTAATTGAAGAAGGGTTAAAGGAAGTATTTGATGATGTATCTCCTATCGAGGATTACTCAGGTAATTTAATTTTGGAGTTTGTCGATTATCATTTATCTGATGAGATAAAATATGATATTGACGAATCTAAACAAAGAGACACTAATTACTCTGCGCCATTAAAGGCAAAGGTAAGACTTATCAACAGTGAAACGGGAGAAGTTAAGGAACAAGAAGTCTTTATGGGCGACCTTCCTCTTATGACACCTACTGGAACTTTTGTAATTAACGGAGCAGAGAGAGTAGTAGTTTCACAACTTGTAAGAAGTCCAGGGGCATACTACAAAGAAGAAAGAGACAAGACAGGCAAAAAAATCTATTCGGCAACACTTATTCCAAATAGAGGAGCTTGGCTTGAATTCGAAACTGATGCTCAAGGCGTAATTAATGTAAGAATCGACAGAACTAGAAAAATCCCAATAACTATTCTATTAAGAGCATTGGGAGTTGAATCTAACCAAGAGATAATTGATGTTCTTGGCGAAAGTGAAGCACTTTTAAAGACACTAGAAAAAGATACTACTACTAATAAAAATGAAGCTTTACTTGAAATTTATAAAAAGTTAAGACCAGGTGAACCACCTACAATTGATTCAGCACAGTCACTTTTTGAAAATATGTTTTTTGACGACAGAAGATACGATCTTGCAAAGGTTGGAAGATATAAATTCAACAAAAAGTTGGGCATCAGCGCAAGAATAGAAAACAATATTCCTGCAGAAGACATAATAGACCCAATGACTGGTGAAATCTTAGCTGAAGAAGGAGAACTTCTCACTAGAGCAAAGGCTGAAAAAATTGAAGCAGCTGGTGTAAACCAAGTTCTTATAAAGACTGACGAAAACTTTGAACATGCAACAGATAAGACAATAGTAATAGGAAACAACTTTACTTTTGTCGATGCTTATGAACTTGACTTCGACATGGAAGAACTTGGCTTTAAAGAAAAAGTTTATAGACCACTTTTTGACCAGCTTTACGAAGAATATTCAGAAGATACAGAAAAATTCAAAGATGAACTTGTAAAAGCTCACAAGGAACTTTCTCCAAAACATATTTTAATTGACGATATTATCGCAGGAATTAATTATGAATTTGGACTTATGAATAATATTGGCTCAGTTGACGACATCGACCACCTTGGAAATAGAAGAATTAGATCCGTTGGGGAACTTCTTCAAAACCAATTTAGAATTGGTATTTCAAGAATGGAAAGAGTTATTCGTGAAAGAATGACAGTACAAGATGTTGACGCAACTACACCACAATCACTAATAAATATTAGACCTGTGACAGCTGCCATAAAAGAATTTTTTGGCTCTTCACAACTTTCACAATTTATGGACCAAAACAATCCTCTATCAGAATTAACACACAAGAGAAGGTTATCTGCACTTGGACCTGGTGGGTTAAGCAGAGATAGAGCTGGATTTGAAGTGCGTGACGTCCATAACTCACACTATGGAAGAATGTGTCCTATTGAGACACCAGAAGGTCCAAACATTGGACTTATAACATCACTTACAACATACGCAAGAATTAACGATTATGGTTTTATCGAAACACCTTATAGAAAAGTTGTTGACGGAGTTGTAACTGACCAAATTGATTATCTAACAGCCGATGTAGAGTACGAACAAATCATAGCTCAAGCTGACGAAAGTCTTGATGAAAATAATAAATTCGTTGAAGACAGAATTGCAGCCAGAGGTCACGGTGGTAATGCCGATATATTTGACATTAAAGATGTAAATTACATGGACGTTTCACCTCAACAAATAGTTGCAGTTGGTACTTCAATGATTCCTTTCTTGGAAAACGACGACGCCAACAGAGCCCTAATGGGTGCCAATATGCAGCGTCAAGCAGTACCTCTATTAAAAACTGAAGCTCCTGTTGTTGGAACTGGTATTGAATATAGAGCAGCTAAGGACTCAGGTGTTGTAGTAGTTGCTAAAAACAAGGGTAGAGTTAAAAAAGTTGATGCCGTTCACATTGAAATCGAAAGAGAATTTGACAAGGGCATTGACACTTATAAATTACACAAATTCATGGGCGGAAACCAAGGCACTACAATTAACCAAAGACCAATAGTAAGGGCTGGCGACTCTGTAGAAGCTGGCGAAATCATTGCCGATGGACCAAGTACAGACCAAGGTGAAATGGCTCTTGGTAAAAATATCCTAATAGCCTTTATGAACTGGGAAGGATACAACTATGAAGATGCCATGCTTGTAAGTCAAGAACTTGTAATTGACGATGTACTAACTTCACTTCACATTGAAGAATATGAATCTGAAGCAAGAGATACAAAACTTGGACCTGAAGAAATCACTAGAGATATTCCTAATGTTGGCGAAGATATGTTAAAAGACCTTGATGAAAGAGGAATCATAAGAATTGGTGCAGAAGTTAAGCCAGGAGACATCCTTGTTGGCAAGGTAACTCCAAAGGGTGAAACTGAACTTTCTGCAGAAGAAAGACTTCTTCGTTCAATCTTTGGTGAAAAGGCAAGAGAAGTAAGAGATACTTCCCTTAGACTTCCTCATGGTGAACAAGGAATTGTTGTAGATGTAAAGACTTTTAATAGATCAGATGGCGACGAACTTCAACCAGGCGTAAATGAAATGGTGAGAGTTTTTGTAGCTACTAAGAGAAAGATTCAAGTTGGAGATAAGATGTGTGGTCGTCACGGCAACAAGGGGGTTATTTCTAGGGTAATGCCTAAGGAAGATATGCCTTACATGCCAGATGGTACACCTATCCAAATTGTTCTTAACCCACTAGGGGTTCCTTCTCGTATGAATCTTGGACAAGTTCTTGAAGTTCACTTGGGACTTGCTGCCAAAAAACTAGGATGGCACGTTGCCACTCCAGTATTTGACGGTGCCAACGAAAATGACATTTTCGATACACTTGAAGAAGCTGGATATTCTAGAGATGGAAAGATTCAACTAAGAGATGGTAGAACTGGAGAAGAATTTGACCACCCTGTAACTGTTGGTTACATGTATATGTTAAAACTTCACCATTTAGTTGATGAAAAGATCCACGCTCGTTCTACTGGACCTTACTCACTTGTTACACAACAACCTCTTGGAGGTAAGGCACAATTTGGTGGACAAAGATTTGGAGAAATGGAAGTTTGGGCTCTAGAAGCTTATGGTGCCAGCCATACTCTTCAAGAAATGCTTACAGTTAAGTCTGACGACATTGTTGGTCGTGTTAAGACTTATGAAGCAATTGTTAAGGGCGAGAATATTCCACAACCAGGAGTTCCTGAATCCTTTAAGGTTTTAATAAAGGAATTACAAGCACTTGCTCTTGAAATTCAAGTACTTGATGAAAATGGAAATGAAGTTGACCTTGAAGTTGATGAAGATGAACTAATAAAGATCGACAACATTGACGACAAAAATACTGAAACAGATGACGAAATAAAGGAACTTATTGAACACACAGGAACTGCAAATATTGGCATCAGAACAATTTCCAATGACGAAGTTGAGTCTTTTGAAAACAGTCACTTCTTCGAAGATGAAGATGACGAAGAAGACGATTTTGATGAATCCGATGAAGCTGAAGATTAATTAGTTATTTTAATTAATAAGAAAGGAGAAGTGCTCCTTGAGCGAACATGAATTATTCCATTCAATAAAAATTGGACTTGCTTCACCAGAAAAGATCAGATCATGGTCTTATGGCGAAGTAAAAAAACCAGAAACTATAAATTACAGGACATTAAAACCTGAAAAGGAAGGTCTATTTTGTGAAAAAATATTTGGACCTACTAAGGATTGGGAATGTTCCTGTGGAAAATATAAAAGAGTAAGATACAAGGGAGTAGTCTGCGAAAAATGTGGCGTTGAAGTCACAAAGGCTAAGGTTCGTCGTGAAAGAATGGGTCATATTGAACTTGCTGCTCCAGTATCACATATTTGGTACTTTAAGGGCATACCTTCAAGAATGGGTCTTGTGCTAGACATGAGCCCTAGAGCTCTTGAAAAAGTTCTTTACTTTGCATCTTATGTTGTAACCTATGTTGAACCAGGCGAAACAACTCTTTATGAAAAACAACTTCTTTCAGAAATTGAATATAGAGAGTTCAAAAGAGAATATGGCGACAAGTTTACTGCCAAGATGGGTGCAGAAGCCATAAGAGACCTTCTTGTAAAAGTTGACCTACAAAAGGAAAATGACGAACTTCAAGAAGAACTTCAAGATGCAACAGGACAAAAGAAAATTAGAATCACAAGAAGACTTGAAGTAATAGATGCCTTCATCCAATCAGACAACAAGCCTGAATGGATGATACTTGATGCAATCCCAGTAATTCCACCAGATTTAAGACCAATGGTACAACTTGACGGTGGCAGATTTGCAACAAGTGACTTAAATGATTTATATAGAAGAATTGTAAATAGAAATAACAGACTTAAAAAGTTAATGGACATCAACGCTCCAGACATTATCGTTAGAAATGAAAAGAGAATGTTACAAGAATCTGTTGATGCTCTTATAGATAACGGAAGACGTGGAAGACCTGTTACAGGTCCTGGAAACAGACCACTTAAATCTTTATCAGAAATGTTAAAGGGTAAACAAGGTCGTTTCCGTCAAAACTTACTTGGTAAGAGAGTTGACTATTCTGGTCGTTCTGTAATCGTAGTTGGTCCAGATTTAAAATTCTATCAATGTGGTCTTCCAAAGAATATGGCTCTTGAACTTTTCAAACCTTTCGTAATGAGAGAACTTGTAAAGAGAGAATTAACTTATAACATTAAGTCAGCAAAGAGAATGGTTGAAAGAGGAAAAGACGAAGTTTGGGATGTACTTGAAGATGTTATTAAGGACCATCCAGTTCTTCTTAACCGTGCACCGACACTTCACAGACTTGGTATTCAAGCCTTTGAACCAGTTCTAGTAGAAGGTAAGGCTATTAAGCTTCACCCACTTTCTTGTACAGCCTATAATGCCGACTTTGATGGCGACCAAATGGCTGTCCATTTGCCACTATCAACAGAAGCACAAGCTGAAGCAAGACTACTAATGCTTTCAACAAATAATATCTTGGCACTAAAGGATGGTAAGCCAATTACTACTCCTACTCAAGATATGGTTCTTGGTTCCTACTATCTAACTCTTGATAGAAAAGATAAATTAAAGGGCGATGGCTCAATTTATAGAAACTTTGATGAAATGTTCCACGCTTATGAATCAGGCTTTTTACACCTACAATCTCATGTATCTGTTAGAAGATATGCTGATGAAAATGACAAGAGAGGTAAAATTGTCCCATCAACTGTTGGTAGATTTATTGTAAATGAATTTATCCCACAAGACTTAGGTTTTGTAAATAGAGATGAAGACAAATATTCTCTTGAAATCGACCAAGTTGTAGACAAAAAACTTCTTGGTAAAATAATTGAAAAAACTTACAAAAAACATGGAAATATAAAAACTGCTGAGCTACTTGACAACATCAAGGCTACAGGCTACCACTATTCAACTATTGGAGCTGTATCTATTTCAATGGGTGACGTACAAATTCCTGACACTAAGCCAGAACTTTTAGCTAATGCAGAAAAAGAAGTTGCTAAATACGAAAAAGCCTTTAGAAGAGGTCTTATTTCTGATGAAGAAAGATATGAAAAGGTAATTGAAATTTGGAACAAGGCAACTGATGACTTAACTGACGATGTAATGGATGGCTTTGATGCTTTAAATAACATCTACATCATGGCAGATTCAGGAGCCAGAGGTTCAAAGAACCAAATCAGACAACTTGCAGGTATGCGTGGACTTATGGCATCACCTTCAGGTAGAACAATTGAAGTTCCAATCACTTCAAACTTTAGAGAAGGTCTTTCTGTACTTGAATTCTACATGTCAGCCCATGGTTCCAGAAAGGGACTTGCCGATACAGCCCTAAGAACTGCCGACTCTGGATATTTGACAAGAAGACTTGTAGATGTTTCACAACAAGTAATTGTATCTGAAGAAGATTGTGAAACTGATGAATATTTAGTGGCAAGAGCCTTTAAAGATGGCAAGGAATTAATTGAATCCCTTGCTGACAGAATCGAAGGAAGATATTCTTTCGAAGATATAATAAATCCAGAAAGCGGAGAAGTTATTGTTAAGGCAAATGAAGTTATATCTGATGATGACGCAGTTTTAATTGAATCACTTGGCATAGAAGAAGTTAAGGTAAGATCAGTTCTTGGATGTAAGGCTAAACATGGAGTATGTGCCCACTGCTACGGCAGAAACCTAGCAACAGGTTCTCACATTGGCATTGGAGAAGCAGTTGGTGTAATTGCCGCTCAATCAATAGGTGAACCGGGTACACAACTTACAATGAGAACTTTCCACACTGGTGGTGTAGCTGCAGCAGCAGATATCACTCAAGGTCTTCCAAGAGTTGAAGAACTTTTCGAAGCAAGAAAGCCAAAGGGACTTGCAGTAATTGCAGAAAGAGGCGGTCTTGTTGACATTAAAGAAACAAACAAGAAGAGAGAAGTTCTTATAACTGCAGAAGATGGAACAGTTGACTCTTACAACATCGTCTATGGCTCAAGACTTAAAGTTAAACAAGGCGATGAAGTTGAAGCAGGGGACGAACTTACACAAGGTTCTGTATATCCACAAGATTTACTAAGAGTAAAAGGCGAAAAGGGTGTACAAGAATACATCGTTAAGGAAGTTCAAAGAGTTTACAGACTTCAAGGTGTAGACATTAACGACAAGCACATTGAAATAATAGTAAGACAAATGCTATCAAAGTGCAAAATCGAAGATGCGGGAGACACAGATTTACTTCCAGGCTCACTTGTTAATGTAGTTGACTACAAAGAAGCAAATAAGAAAGCAAAGGAAGAAGGCAAGGAGCCAGCAATTGCAAGAGTAAATCTTCTTGGAATTACAAAGGCATCACTTGCAACAGATTCCTTCCTATCAGCAGCATCCTTCCAAGAAACAACAAGGGTTCTTACAGATGCAGCAATAAAAGGCAAGGAAGATATGCTTGAAGGCTTAAAGGAAAATATTATAATCGGACAACTTATACCAGCAGGTACAGGCGCTCGTATAAATTCCAAGGTACAAATTGGAATCGACGAAAGCCTAAAGGAAGATTACAATATCCTTGAAGACTCTGAAGTAATAACACAAGAAGATGTAAAAGTTGAACTTGAACCTGTAGCAGAAGAAGAATAAAAAATATAAAAATAAATTTTAAGTAGGTTGATTAGTCAGCCTACTTTTTTTATATTTCATTACCTAAAGGAAAAACTTTAAAAATTTATGGCGGGGGTGCTATAATAAATTAAGAAGGAAAAGTTTTTATTTATTAATAAAAGATTTTGAGGTGAATTAATGAGTGACTTATCAACATATGTATTAGTGGCAATTTTTGCGTCAGCCTTAGTCACTTTTGATTACATAAGAGAAAATAAGAAAGAAGAAAAAGATTCTGAGAATGACATAATATATTCCTTCCTAATAACAAATTTTTTAATCTTAGAATATTATTTTAAAGTTTGTCAAAATCTTGGGCTTACAATTCTTGTCAGCGCCTTTGTTTATTTTGTGATTTGGGCTATTTATAAACTTTACACAGAGAGCAAAAGGGGAAAGAAGTTATTGGAAAATAAAAATGAGTCTAAGTGGAGGGTTTTATTTATTTCAATTTCCTTTATATTAATAGCAAGCCTTAGCTTTTTAGAATTAAAAGATGGGCTTACTATTTATTCATATAGCAAAAGTGACTTTCGAAAAATTTTAATAGTTTCAACTCTTTTTTTAGCCTACATTAAAATAATTTTAGACCTGAGACTTTTAAAAAGTATTTTATTTGAAAAAGATATTTGGAGAAGGGCTTTTATTCTTTCAGAGATTATTTTGATTTTAATATTGGCTTTAGGAAGTGCCTACAACATAAAAAACATCAACCGCATTGATTTTTATTTAGAAAGAGAAAATTATCAAGAAATATCAGGAGAGGAATCATGGAATCATTAATTTTATTATTTTTTATACCAGCCATACTTATATCTTCAATAATTCCATTAACTTATAGATATAAAGAAAAAAGAGGAATAGAAACTGAAAGTAGCACTATAGTGGAAGACTATATATATGCTTTTACTATGGTGTCTTTTTGGATTGGCATTGTTTTTAGTCAAAAAAAGCTATATATCTATTTTGCAATTTTTGGCCTTGTGGCATATTTTGTTTACAGAACTTACACAGAAGATATTTTGAAAAATAAGTACAAAGACGACCCAAGACTTTATAAAATAACGACAATTATTGCTCAGGCTACTCTTATAATATATCAACTAATATTTTTTATGACACTTGAAGATGGTCATAAAATCAATTACTTCGCAAAAAACGAATTTTTAATAGTTTTGTCATGCTTTGTGTTAGTTATATTATGGCTTAGCTATTATTTGTCAAAAAAATCACTATCTAAAATTTTTGTGGAAAAGGACACTTACAGAAAAGTTTTTATCATTCTACAAATTTTATTTATTATAATTTTTACAGGATTTACAATCTATAATATTATAAACATCAATAGATTTGATTTTTATCTCGACAGATTAATGTAAATTTTAGTAAAAATTTCAAAAAACTAAAGATAATTTTAAAAAATATGATGAATTCGCCAATTTATCATATTTTTTGTTGACTTAATGGCTTTGTAATGATAAAATTGATGAGTATTTGAGACGGAAAGACTACCTAAGACTGGGTAGTCTTTGAAATGTCTGATACTATTATTAAAACAGGAGGTGCAATTAATGCCTACAATTAACCAATTAGTAAGAAATGGTAGAAAGAAAATTCACAGTAAATCTAAATCACCAGCTCTTGATGTAAACTATGACACACTTAAAAAAGTTGAAACTGAAGTTAATTCTCCACAAAAAAGAGGAGTATGTGTTGCAGTAAGAACAGTAACACCTAAGAAACCGAATTCAGCTCTTAGAAAAGTTGCCAGAGTTCGTTTGACAAATGGATACGAAGTTATGGCTTACATTCCAGGAATCGGACACAACCTACAAGAACACAGTGTTGTTTTAATCCGTGGTGGAAGAGTTAAGGATTTACCAGGTGTTAGATACCATATTGTAAGAGGTACTCTTGATACAGCTGGAGTAACTGATAGAAAGCAATCTAGATCTAAATATGGTACTAAGAAACCTAAAAATTGATAGAATTTTTTACGAGAATTTATAGATTTTTGGCTTACGGGCTCAACCTGAGTACCAATGAATCGACTGAAAAATAGTTAAGGAGGGAAGTTATGCCAAGAAAAGGACATATCCAAAAACGTGAAGTTATGGCTGATCCAATGTACAGTGATGTAGTTATCACTAAGCTTATAAACAATGTTATGCTTGACGGTAAAAAAGGTACTGCTCAAAGAATTGTTTATGGAGCACTTGAAACAATTGCAGAACAAACTGGAGAAGACGCACTTGAAGTATTTTACAAGGCACTTAATAATGTAATGCCTGTACTTGAAGTAAAGGGCAGAAGAATAGGCGGTGCTACTTACCAAGTTCCAATGGAAGTTAGACCGGAAAGACGCCAAACACTAGGACTTAGATGGTTAGTTAGATACGCAAGAGCTAGAGGCGAAAAGACAATGCACGAAAGACTTGCAAAAGAAATCCTTGATGCATCTAACGGACTAGGCGGAAGCGTTAAGAGAAAAGATGAAATGCATAGAACAGCAGAAGCTAACAAGGCCTTTGCTCACTATAGATGGTAATAAGGGGAGGAATTTATGGCTCGCGAAATACCATTAGAGAAATATAGAAATATTGGTATTATGGCCCATATTGATGCTGGAAAGACTACTACTACTGAACGTATTCTTTTCTACGCTGGTAAGATTCACAAAATCGGTGAAACTCACGAAGGTGCAGCACAAATGGACTGGATGGAACAAGAACAAGAAAGAGGTATCACAATTACTTCTGCAGCTACTACTGCACACTGGAAGGGCTACAGACTTAACATTATCGATACTCCGGGACACGTTGACTTTACAGTTGAAGTTGAAAGATCTCTAAGAGTACTTGATGGTGCTGTTGCACTTTTTGATGCAAAAAGTGGTGTAGAACCTCAATCTGAAACTGTTTGGAGACAAGCAGACAAGTATCATGTTCCAAGAATTGCTCATATTAACAAGATGGACGTTACTGGCGCTGATTTCTTTAGATCAGTTCAAACAATTGACAAGAAATTACATGGTAACCCTATTCCAATTCAAATCCCAATGGGAGCAGAAGATACTTTCATTGGAATGATTGACCTTGTTGAAATGAAAGCAGAAATTTACAAGGACGAACTTGGTAAGGAAATCGAAATTACTGATGTTCCTGAAGAATATTTAGACCAAGCAAATGAATATAGAGAAAAATTAATTGAAAAAGCTTCTGAATTTGATGAAGATTTAATGATGGCTTATCTTGAAGGAGAAGAAATCGATAAGGAACTTCTTAAAAAAGCAATAAGAAAGGGTACTCTTGCAGTAGAAATCACTCCAGTATCTTGTGGTTCTTCTTACAAGAACAAGGGTGTTCAACTTCTTCTTGATGCAATAATTGATTATCTTCCATCTCCAATTGATGTACCTTCAATTGATGGTGTTGACTTAGATGGAAATGAAGTTCAAAGACACTCTTCAGACGATGAACCTTTCTCAGCACTTGCATTTAAAATTGTAACTGACCCATATGTTGGTAAACTTGCATACTTTAGAGTTTACTCTGGAGTTTTACAAGCTGGTTCTTATGTAATGAACTCAACTAAGGGCAAGAGAGAAAGAATCGGAAGAATTCTTCAAATGCACGCTAACAAGAGAGAAGAAATCGAAGAAATCCATGCAGGAGAAATCGCTGCAGCTGTAGGTCTTAAAGACACTACTACTGGTGATACTCTTTGTGATGAAAAGAATCAAGTAATTCTTGAAAACATGGAATTCCCAGAACCAGTTATCTCTGTAGCAATCGAACCAAAGACAAAGGCTTCTCAAGATAAGATGGCTCTTGCCTTAGCAAAACTTGCTGAAGAAGATCCAACTTTCAGAACATATACTGATGATGAAACTGGTCAAACAATTATCGCAGGAATGGGTGAACTTCACCTTGACATAATTGTTGATAGACTTTTAAGAGAATTTAAGGTTGAGGCAAACATTGGTAACCCTCAAGTTTCTTATAGAGAAGGTATTAAGAAGGCAGCTGAAGGCGAAGCTAAATATGCTCGTCAATCAGGTGGTCGTGGACAATATGGTCACGCTAAGATTAGAATTGAACCTAATAAACCAGGTGAAGGCTTTGTATTTGAAAACGCCATTGTTGGTGGTGCTATTCCTAAGGAATTTATTGGACCAACTCAACAAGGTATTGAAGAAGCACTTCAATCAGGTATTATCGGTGGATACGAAGTTCTTGATGTTAAGGTAACTCTTTATGATGGATCTTATCACGAAGTCGACTCTTCTGAAATGGCATTTAAGATTGCCGGTTCTATGGCAGTTAGAGATGCTCTTGCAAAGGCAGACCCAGTACTTCTTGAACCTATGATGAAGGTTGAAGTTACAACTCCTGAAGAATACATGGGAGATGTAATCGGAGACATCAACTCAAGAAGAGGAAGAATGGAAGGCATGGAACTTGTAGCTGGAGCTCAAATCGTTACAGCTTATGTACCACTAGCAGAAATGTTTGGTTACGCAACTAGCCTTCGTTCAAACACACAAGGAAGAGCTAACTACTCAATGCAATTTGATCACTACGAAGAAGTACCTGCATCAATAGCTGAAGAAGTAGTTGGAGATAAAAAGAAAAACTAATAATTAGGAGGATTAAT
>NZ_HE978566.1:209840-227998 GCF_000311825.1 Peptoniphilus grossensis ph5
CTCTTTATTTATTGGCATTATAATTTCTCTTGGGGAAAAAATCTCTAGCCTATATTTTATGTAAAATTTAGAGAGGTTTAACTTTAACAAAATTTTAAAAATTTTAAGAAGTCCCCAGTCTTTTAACATAAAAATTTTTTTGTGATATAATGATAAAAATTTAGGGAGTGAGAGAAATGAGCATAGAAAAAGTTAAAAATTATTTTAAAGATTTTGGTCTTGAAGACAGGATAAGAGAGTTTGAAACATCTAGTGCAACTGTAGAACTTGCAGCGGCAGCTCTTAATTGTCAGCCAGAAAGAATTGCCAAGAGCCTTTCCTTTATGCTAAGGGACAAGATAGTAATAGTGGTGACAGCTGGCGATGTGAAAATTGACAACAAGAAGTTCAAAGAATTTTTTGCCACCAAGGCAAGGATGATTGACAAGGATAGGGTGGAAGATTTAATCGGTCATGAAGTGGGAGGAGTTTGTCCCTTTGCCGTAAAGGATGGCGTAGAGGTATATCTCGACCAGTCCATAAAAAGATTTGACACAGTTTTTCCTGCCTGCGGTTCCAGCAATAGCGCTATAGAACTATCAATTGAAGAACTAGAAAAGTGTTCAAACTATAAGGCTTGGCTTGATGTTTGTAAAAATTAAAATAAAGCAAAAAAAGAATCAGCTCTTGTGAGCTGATTTTTTAAATTAACTTTGAAATTTTTTCATCAACAAGATCCATTTTTGCAGTTGGCTCAAATCTCTCAACTACATTTCCTTCCCTATCAACTAAGAATTTTGTGAAGTTCCATTTGATATCAGGATTGTTTTTGTAGTCCTTATCCCTAGACTTTAAAAGTGTTGCCATGGCAAGTGCCTTGGGACCATGTCCAAAGCCTTCAAATCCCTTTTGAGATTTTAAAAACTTATAAAGGTCAATTTCATTTTCTCCATTAACTTCAGCCTTCTTCATTTGTGGAAATTCAATATTAAAATTCAATTGGCAGAATTTTGATATTTCTTCATCACTTTCAGGCGCCTGTTCCTTAAATTGATTGCAAGGTATGTCAATTATTTCAAGTCCCTTATCGTGGTACTTGTCGTAAAGGTCTTGTAGGTCATTGTATTGGGGTGTAAAGCCACACCTTGTTGCAGTGTTTACTATTAAGATGACTTTACCCTTTAAATCCTTTAAGTCTAAGAAAGATCCATCTTGTTTTTCTATTTTATAATCATAAATCATATTTTTATTCCTCCCATATATTGTTATTTACCCAATTTTAAGAAACTATATCAAGAAAATTTATAGATAAATAAGGGTCACTGATTAAGAGTCAGTTGATAAAAAAAGAGATGGTCTCCCATCTCTTAATTTTTATCAACTTGTAGACTTATATGACTTAGTAAAGACTTGCTACTTGTAAATATCTTGCAAGCTAGCAAATCTTTACGACTTAATAAATTTTTATAAACTAGTCATTTATAATGATTTTTTAAGTTTTTATAAGTTGTTCTTATTTATTTTCTTCCAATAATTTGTCAATAGTTGCTGCTAGGGAATCTTTGTCAGCTTTTCCAACAAAGCCACCTAAGACTTTTCCTTCAGAATTCACAAAAAAAGTTGTTGGCATAGCAGTTATATTAACTAAAGTGTCTTCAGTAGTTGGGTTTGGCATAATATTTTTATAATTTACGCCAGAGTCTTTAATAATTTGTTGGGCTTCTTCCACATTTGTGTCCATGCTCACATTAGTGTCTACAACTACTCCAAGGAAGTTTACCTTGTCCTTGTAGTCCTCATATAATTTTCCTAAATCAGGCATCTCTTCCTTGCATGGTCCGCAAAATGTTCCCCATACATTTACAAGTGTTAATGGTTTTTCCTTGTAAAATTCTTCTGATTTTATTACATTGCCATCCATAATATCCATTGTTTGAAAATCGAAATTATCTATGGGCATGTCGCTTAATTCCATGGCAGCGGCTGTAGTTTTTTCATTATCATCAACCTTATTTGTTTCCGCTGGATTATTTTTCTTGCCACAAGCAAAAAGTGTTAGAGCCAGTGTAAATAAAATTAGTATCTTAAAAAGTTTTTTCATGTAATCACTCCAATTTGTATTTTAATTTTGCCTACTTAATTTAATTTTGCCTTATTTCATTATACTTCAAGCCTTTAAACTTGTCTATTTTAAAAATTTATTGTATAATAGATTTCACTTGTTCGGGAACTCCAAGTATAAAAAACTAATTGTTCTCCAAAGAAATGGAGGTTAAAATGAAAAAAATTATTATCGACGCAGATCCCGGGATTGACGATTCCATTGCCATTATCTTAGCAAATAATGTAGCGGAATATGATATCCTCGGGATCTCTTTAGTTTCGGGAAATGTGCACGCAGAAAAGGGAAGGAAAAATATCCTAAGACTTTCAAAGTTTTTAAATCAAGATTTTAAAATTTATATGGGAAGCACATCTCCTCTTTCAAAGGAATTTATTAACGCAGAGGACACTCATGGCGAAGATGGTCTCGGTGAAACTTATCTACCTTATAAGGAAAAAAATAGTGATGGCGATGCCATAGACTTCTTAGTTAATGAGGCGAGAAAGGGTCATTTGACAATTTTTGCCCTGGGACCACTTACCAATATTGCCAGAGCCTTAAAAAGAGATAGAGCCGCTTTTAAGGACACTAGAATAATTATAATGGGTGGCAACTTTAAGAGCCATGGCAACATGAGTCCTGTTGCTGAATTTAATTTTTATGTGGACCCAGATGCTGCTGACTATGTCATAAAAAATGCTCCCAATAAAGTTGAGATTCTGCCCCTTGATGTCACTAGAAAATTTGTCTTGACGCCAAGTATTTTGTCCTACATGAAGAGGCTCAATCCTGAGATGGGAAATTTTGTTGAAAAAATTACAAACTTTTACATGGACTTTCACTGGGAATACGAAAAAATTATTGGTTCAGTGATAAATGATCCCTTAACTATTATTGCAGAAAGAAAGCCAGAACTTTTGAGGAGCAGAACTTTTAATGCAGAGTGCATAACAGATGGACCTGCAAGAGGCATGCTCATGGTAGACGAGATGGACTTCATGAAGAGAGAAAAAAATATAATTCTTTATGAAGACTTAGATGTCTATGAAGTTTGGAAGTATTTTTTAGAAGAAATTACAAAATCTGAAGTTGATGAGAAAGTTTTAGGTGATATTTTATGAAAATTACTACAAAAAAAGTCACCCTTCTCGCACTTTGCATTGCCATGAATATGGTAGGATCATGGATTGGAGTGATGATTAAGCTTCCTGTTTACTTAGATTCAATTGGAACAGTTATGGCAGGCTTTGCCTTTGGTCCAGTATTTGGTATCTTGGCAGGAGTAATCACAGCTTTAGTAAATACAATATCAGACCCCATTGCCCTTTATTTTATGCCTACACAAATTATAGTAGGTTTTACGGCAGGTTATTTTAAATTTTTAAAAAGAAATGAATTTCTTCCAAAACTTTATCTAACACCAGCCATGTCCCTTCCAGCAGCAATTTCATCTGCCCTCATTGCCACTTATCTCTTTGGCACAGTGACAACGGCTGGCTCATCTTATATTGTGCAAGCCCTTCGCGCCATTATGGATATTTCAGATTTTGCCATTGTCCTTGGTGTGCAAATTATTACAGACTATGCAGACAAGTTGCTTTCCATTTTGTTTGTTTCAAAAGTTTACAACATGAATGCCTTTCAAGACATTTTGAGAAAGATAGATTAATAAATTTAATAAAAAATTTTCAGCCACTGCTTTTTGCAGTGGTTTTCTTTTTAACAAAAGTATATTTTACTTTTACTGGGACCTTAGATATCAACTTTTAGTTTACGATTGATAAAAAATCTACAAAAATCATAGGTATTTTTGCGAATTTTAAATAAAGATAATCTATTAGGGTATCAAATAATCATAAGCAAAATTAAATTTCTTATGTTTTTAGTTAAATAATAATTTAACAAGTGATATAATTAATTTAAGAAAGATTTTACACTGGAGGTGATTTAGTGTCAGATGATGCAGTAAAAAGAGTTAAAGACACTGAAGCTGAGGCAAAAAAAATTATTGACGATGCAGAAGTTAAGGCTGAGGAAATTATTAAAAATGCCAAATCTCTTGCAGAAGAATCCTATGACAAAATTGTCCAAAGGGCAAAGACGGAAAAGGATGCTTTCTTGGAAAAGGCAAGGGCTGAAGGAGAAGAGTCCGTTGTGCCAATAAGAGAAGAGGCGGCAAAAAAGATTGCTGAAATTTCAAATATTTCCAAAGACAAAGAAGCTGAAATTGTAAAGTCAGTGGTAGAGAGGATTGTGAATAATGGCAATAGTTAATATGAAAAAATTCAAACTCTTTATCTTTGATGGGGACAGGGCTAAACTAATTGATAAATTTCAAAAGTTTAATTATGTTCACATTGACGAGTCTCGCTTTGATGCTGATTTTTCAGAAGACGATTTCACAAGACCTAGGTCTTCAGAAGATTTAATTGAAATTGACGACAAAATCAAAAGGTCAAAGGAAGACATTGATCTGCTACTTCAGTTTAAGGAAAAGGAAAATCCTCTTAAGGCTATGAAAGAGGGAGTAGAGGACATTAGCTTGGAAGAGCTTGCTGCTAGGGCTCTGGCATTTCCCTTTGAGAAAATCGACGGCGAAATTAAGGCTTTAGTAGAGGCTAAAGACAAAAACAACAGCAAGATTCAAAACATCGATTCAAAGATTGGTGAATTGAAACCTTGGGAAGATCTTTCATCTTCCTTAGATGGTTTGAATAATATGGGTTCTGTAAACATTTACACAGGCACCGTTTCTTCCAACCATGCAGGGGGATTTGAAAGCGAATTTATAAAAAATGATCTTGCCTACCTTGATAGGGTCTCCAAGGACAAGAATTTTTATTATTATCTAATGATAGTGGAAAATTCTGTTGATGAAAAGATAAAATCCCTATTTTCAAGCTATGGTTTCACGCCTATAAACATCAAAGCAGATGGAAAAGTCAAGGACAAGATAGAGTCCTATGAAAGAGACAAAGAGTTTCTTTATGAAAAAAATAAAAACATAGAAGAAGACTTAAAGACTTATTTAAAATATTTGGAAGATTTTAAATTTTCCTATGAATTTTATCGAAATGAAAAAATTAAGATAATGTCAGAGAGAAAATTTTTAAAGACTACTGAACTTGACCTCATAGAAGGTTATGTTCCAAGCGACAGATTAAGTGACTTTGAAAATGAAGTTAAAAAAGTTTGTGGCGAAAATTATTATCTAAATGCAGAAGATGCAAATAGAGACTCTGAGAAAGTGCCAATTTTACTTAAGAATAATTCCTTTGTAAGTCCCTTTGAACTTATGACGGAAATGTATTCTATGCCAAGATACAATGAAATTGACCCGACGCCTTTCTTTGCGCCTTTTTATTTTATATTTGCAGGCATAATGGTTGGCGACTTTGGCTATGGTCTTTTAGTATTTTTGGGCACGCTTTTTGCCCTTAAAAAGTTTAAGTTGACGGAAAAGAAGAGAAGATTTATAAAATTCTTCAATTATCTTTCTATTTCCACAATAATATTTGGACTTGTATTTGGTTCCTTCTTTGGAGGAATAATCGAACTTCCAGCACTTATAGATCCAGCAGAGGATTCAACACTTTTAGTAATTCTCTCACTAATACTTGGTGGCATTCACATATTCTTTGCCCTTGGCATCAAGGCTTATATGAATATTCGCGATGGCAAACCAAAGGATGCCCTTTATGATGTTGGATTTTGGTACATGGCAGTTTTGGGAGCAATTGGATTTATCTTAAGTAAATTCCTTCCACAAGTTGCAGCCTTTGGCAAAGTATTCTTGGTAGTAATGGTACTTGGCATGATAGGCATTGTGGCAACTGGTGGTAGAGAAGAAAAATCCACTGGTGCAAAAATAGGTTGGGGAATTTATTCCCTATATGGAATTTCATCTTATCTTGGTGATTTCGTATCTTACCTAAGACTTATGGCGCTAGTTTTATCAGGTTCTTTCTTGGGACTTGCCATAAATATGATTGCAGGAATGCTTTTTGAGTCAAATATACTTGGCAAATTATTTGCAATAGTAATTTTTGTGGTATTCCAATTATTTAATGCCTTTCTTTCTTATTTGTCAGCTTATGTTCATACAGCAAGGCTTACTTATGTAGAAATGTTTAATAAATTTTATGAAGGTGGAGGCATACCTTTCAAAAAAATGATAGAAAATTCAGATTACTTTAATATAGACTAGGAGGATTAATATGTTAAATGGATTAATGGGAGAATATGGTGGATTGATTTTAGGATCACTTGGGATCTTCTTTGCAGTTGCACTTTCAGGTGCAGGCTCTGCTAAGGGAGTAGGTATGGCAGGTGAAGCTGCTGCAGGAGTAGTAATTGATGAGCCAGAAAAATTTGGTAAGTCACTTGTACTTCAACTACTTCCAGGTACACAAGGTCTTTACGGATTCGTAATTGGACTATTTATTTTATTTAGACTTTCACCAGATGTTCCAGTAAACACAGGATTTATGTACATGGCAAGTGGTGCCGTAATTGGTCTTGCTGGACTTGTATCTGCAGTTGCACAAGGAAAAGTTTCTGTTGCAGGTATTAATATCTTGGCAAAAAATGAAGAACAACAAGCAAAGGGTATTATCTTTGCAGTAATGGTTGAACTTTATGCAATTCTTGCCTTTGCAATTTCATTCTTTATACTATTTAGAGCCTAGGTGATACTATGGCAGGACTTGAAAATATTTTAAATAAAATTATTGAGGATGCAAAGACTAAGGCTGATGAAATTATAAAGGAAGCAGAAGAAAAACAACATATTGTTGTAGAAAAAAGAGAAGATGATGCAAAATTTTTAGCTGATAAAATTAATGAAATCTCTATAAAAGAAAGAGAAGAACTTTTAAAAAGGGCAAAGTCCAGTGCTGAACTAAAGGCAAGAGATGACATCTTATCTGAAAAGCACAAGGTAATTGATGAGGTCCTTGAAAAGGCAATAGGAGAGCTTGAAAATTTGTCAGAAGAAGATTTTGTAAAATTCGTAAAAAATAATATTGAAGGTGTAGAGGACAAAAATTCTATATTAGATGTGCCAAGTAAATATAGGGATGCAGTAAAAAAAGCTGATCTTGGCTTTAAGGTATCTGATACTGATGTAGAAAGAGGCTTTGTCCTACACAATGGAAATTTAATTTACAATGGCGACTTTAGGTCCCTTGTAAAATCTGAAAGAGAAGAGTTGGAAAAATTTTTGGCTGAAAAACTTTTCAGTTAAGAGGAAAAGGTGGTTAAATGGATAGAAGTAAATTTATCCAAAGTTCTACAAGACTTAGGGTCATGGAAAAGGAACTTTTAAAAAGTGAAAACTTTATAAGAGCTTCTGAGACAGAAACTTTGGAAGACGCACTTAGATCTCTATCTGATACAGTTTACAACAAGTATATAAATAAAATCTCTTCTCCCACAGAGTATGAATATATTTTAAAAGAAGAACTCACAAGGTTTTATGATGAACTTTTTGATATTTCTCCTTCCAAAATCCCTATTCGTCTCATTACCTTAAAATATTTTTACCATAATTTAAAGGTTCTTATTAAAGAAGACATTGGGAAAAAGGACTTAAAGGATCTCTACATGAACATTGGAGATTTTGACTTAAAGGAATATAGAGATGCCCTTGTAAAAGGAAGCAAGAAAAATAAGTATTTTGAACTTATTCAAAGGGTTGAGGAGATTTACGAAGAAAAGAAAGATCCACAACTAATTGATATTTATCTCGACAATGCCTACTTCACTGAACTTCTTGAACTTGCAGAAGAGTCTCAAGTGGACTTATTTATAGAATACGCAAAGAATTTAATTGATTTTACAAATATTAGGACACTTCTAAGGGCTAAAAAGCAAGAAAAAGATGTGGAATTTTTAAGACAAATAATCATTGAAGGTGGCAATGTCAGAAAAGAAACTTATTTGGATTTATTAAATAGAGAGCTAAGTTCAGATACAGATGTCTTCAAAAAACTTGAGATTTACAAGTATATTAAAGAGGCACTTGATTCCTTTAAGGAAAGGGGAAATCTTTCAGACTTTGAAAGAGAGATGGACAATTACTTTATAGACTTAATAAAGGATGTAAAGTACATCACCTATGGTCCAGAAGTTATTTTTGCCAATGTCTTGGCAAAGGAAATGGAAATTAAAAATCTTAGAATTATTTTGGTTTCCAAACTAAATGGACTTGACAGTGAATTTATTAGAGAAAAGTTGCGTGATACTTATGTATAAAATTGCAGTTATTGGCGACAAGGACTCGGTTCTATCCTTTAAGGCAATTGGGATAGATGTCTTCGTCAGCTACGAAGAAAAGGATGCAAGGGCAAAGGTTGATGCTCTTGCCAAAAAAGATTATGGCGTAATTTATATTACAGAAGAACTTGCTGCAAAAATACCAAATACTATAGAGAGATATAATGACAAATTATTGCCAGCAATTATAGTAATTCCTTCAAACAAGGGAACTCTTGGTATTGGTATGAAGAATTTGAACAAAAATGTTGAAAAGGCAGTTGGAGCAAATATATTAGGTGATTAATCACCTTTTTATAAAGGAGGAGCTTTATTGAAATCAGGAAAGATAATTAAAGTATCCGGACCACTAGTTGTAGCATCTGGCATGGAAGATGCCAATGTCTATGACGTAGTAGAAGTTTCTAAAGATAAACTAATTGGTGAAGTTATTGAAATGAGAGGCGACAAGGCTTCCATTCAAGTTTACGAAGAAACTACAGGTATTGGCCCTGGAGATGAAGTTTATACAACAGGAGCACCACTTTCCGTTGAGCTTGGACCTGGAATGATCGAGCAAATGTTTGACGGTATTCAAAGACCTCTTGTTGGACTTAGAGATGAAGCCGGAGACTTTTTAAAAAGAGGAGTTACAGTAAATCCTTTAAATAGAGAAAAGAAATGGGAATTTAAAAAAGTTGCAAAGGTTGGTGATTCTGTTGAAGCAGGAGATATACTTGGCACAGTAGAAGAAACAGCAGTTGTAACTCACAAAATCATGGTTCCCAATGGAATTAAGGGTAAGATTAAAGACATCAAGGAAGGTTCCTTTACTGTTGAAGAAACTATTGCAGTTATAGAAACAGAAAAGGGCGAGGAAAATCTTACAATGATACAAAAATGGCCAGTAAGAAAGGGAAGACCTTACAAGAAAAAAGTTGATCCAAGGGAACCTCTAGTTACTGGACAAAGGGTAATCGATACATTTTTCCCAATTACTAAGGGTGGTACTGCTGCCATACCAGGACCTTTTGGTTCAGGAAAGACAGTTGTACAACATCAACTTGCAAAATGGGCAGATGCACAAATAGTTGTCTATGTAGGTTGCGGAGAGCGTGGAAACGAAATGACTGATGTACTTATGGAATTTCCAGAGCTAATGGACCCTACAACTGGTCAGTCAATTATGAAGAGGACAGTTCTAATTGCCAACACTTCTAATATGCCAGTAGCAGCTCGTGAAGCATCAATTTATACAGGAATAACAATTTCAGAATACTTTAGAGATATGGGTTATTCAGTTGCCATGATGGCAGACTCTACATCTCGTTGGGCAGAAGCCCTTCGTGAAATGTCTGGTCGTCTTGAAGAAATGCCTGGTGACGAAGGTTACCCAGCTTATCTTGGCTCAAGAATTGCAGAATTTTATGAAAGAGCTGGTCGTGTTCTTGTAAATGGCTCTGAAGAAAGAGAAGGGGCACTTTCAGTTATAGGTGCAGTTTCTCCTCCAGGTGGAGATATTTCTGAACCAGTTACACAAAATACACTTAGAATCGTAAAAATATTCTGGAAACTAGACTACGATTTGTCTTACCAAAGACACTTCCCAGCTATTAACTGGATCGATTCCTATTCACTATATCAAGCAAAAATCGACGCTTATTTAGATGAAAATGTAGACAGAAGATTTTCAAAACTTAGAAAGAGATCCATGGCCCTTCTACAAGAAGAAACTTCACTACTTGAAGTTGTAAGACTTGTAGGTCGTGATACACTATCTGACGAAGACCAAGTTAAACTTGACACTACTAAGTCAATTCGTGAAGACTTTTTGCAACAAAATGCCTTCCACGATGTTGATACTTTCTGTCCACTTGAAAAACAATTTAAGATGCTTGACACAATCCTTTACTTCTATGACAAATGTCAAGAAGCACTAGAAAAGGGAGTCTACTTTAGTGAAATTGAAAAACTAGATGTAAAAGAAAATATTGCCAGAATGAAGTACCTTCCTAATGATGACTTGGGAAAAATCGACGCAATAAAAGATAAAATTGACAGTGAACTTAAAGAATTAGAAGAGGTCGGTGATGTAGATGCTTAAAGAATATAAATCAGTAACAGAAGTCGTTGGACCTCTTATGACTGTTGAAGGAGTAGAAGGTGCAGCCTACGAAGAACTTGTGGACATCGAACTTCAAACCGGCGAAAAGAGGCGTGGTCGTGTTATTGAAATTGAAGGCGACAAGGCCATGGTTCAAATTTTTGAAGGTTCCAGTGGAATTAACTTAATGGACACAAGCGTAAGATTTTTAGGAAAGCCACTTGAACTTGGCGTTTCACCAGACATGATTGGTAGAGTCTTTGACGGACTTGGTGAACCAATTGACGATGGTCCAAAGATTATTCCTGAAGAAAAAATAGATATTAACGGAACTGCCATAAACCCAGTTTCAAGAGACTACCCATCAGAATTTATTCAAACAGGGGTATCTGTAATTGATGGGCTTAACACTCTTGTTAGGGGACAAAAACTTCCAATATTTTCTGAAGCAGGACTTCCACACAACGAACTTGCAGCACAAATTGCAAGACAGGCTACTGTACTTTCAGGTGGAGACTTTGCCGTAGTATTTGCAGCCATGGGTATTACCTTTGAAGAAGCTCAATACTTTATTGACGACTTCACAAAGACAGGAGCCATTGACAGGGCGGTATTATTTATGAACCTTGCCAATGACCCAGCCATTGAAAGACTTGCAACACCAAAGATGGCACTTACTGCAGCAGAATATTTAGCCTTTGAACTTGGAAAGCACGTTCTTGTAATTTTAACAGATATGACAAACTATGCAGAAGCCCTAAGAGAAGTATCTGCAGCAAGAAAGGAAGTACCAGGTAGGCGTGGTTACCCAGGTTACCTATACACAGACCTTGCAGGTATTTATGAAAGAGCAGGAAGAATTAAGGGTAGAGAAGGATCCATTACACAAATTCCAATTTTGACAATGCCAGAAGGAGACATCACTCACCCAATCCCTGACCTTACAGGCTATATCACTGAAGGACAAATAATTCTTTCAACAGATTTATATAAGCAAGGACTTGAGCCACCAATTAACGCCATCCCATCACTTTCAAGACTTAAGGATAAGGGAATTGGCGAGGGCAAAACTCGTGAAGACCATGCTGATACAATGAACCAAATTTACGCAGCCTACACCGCAGGTAAGGAAGCAAAGGAACTTTCTGCCATCCTTGGCGAAACAGCCCTATCAGATACAGACAAGGCCTTTGCAAGATTTGCTGATATGTTTGAAAAGAGATATGTATCTCAAGGTTTTGAAACTAATAGACCAATAGAAGAGACACTTAACTTAGGTTGGGAACTTTTATCTATAATACCTAGAACAGAACTAAAGAGAATTGACGACAAATTAATTTCAAAATATTTGGGCGATAAGGAGAAAGATTCTAAAGATTCTGAAAATTTAGAAAATGAGGGATTATAATGACAAGACTTAAAGTAAATCCCACAAGAATGAATTTGTCCATCCTAAAAGACAAATTAGACAATGCTGCTAGAGGTCACAAACTTTTAAAGGACAAGCAAGACGAACTTATGAGACAGTTTATAACCCTCATAAAGGAAAATAAAAAGCTTAGACTTGAAGTAGAAGAAAAACTTCAAAATTCCTTTAAAGCCTTTCTCATGGCATCAGCTGCTATGAGTCCAGAAATGCTTGAAGAGGCAATTTCACTGCCTACTATGCAGACTCTTGTTAAAATCAAAAAGAAAAATGTAATGTCTGTTGATGTGCCAGAGATGGAATTTATAACAAAAAAGACATCTGAAGATGCATCTCGCTACCCTTACGGATATGCACAGACAACATCAGACCTTGACTATGCTATAGACGATCTTACAGAAGTCATGGAAGAGCTTTTGACTCTAACGCAAAAGGAAAAGGCAGCCCAACTTCTTGCCAATGAAATCGAAAAGACGAGAAGGAGAGTAAATGCCCTTGAGTACAAGACAATTCCAGACCTAGAAGAAACAATAAAATATATTCGCTCAAAGCTTGACGAAAGTGAAAGGGCAAATATAACAAGGCTGATGAAGGTTAAGGACATCATCTCAAAGGACGAGATGAAGGAAGAAAAATTAGAAAAAGTAAATGAAGAACTTGCATAAAATTAAGCCGGAGAATCTTCTCTGGCTTTTTTATATAATTTGTAAAAAATAAAACGTGTACCAAGCTAAATTATTGGTATAAATAAATTGGAGGGATGTTATGAAATTTTTACACACAATGATTAGAGTAAAGGACTTGGAAAAATCTGAAAAGTTTTATAAAGAAGCCTTGGGTTTTGTTGAATCAAGGCGCAAGGATTTTCCAGAAGATGAATTTACGCTACTATATTTAAAACTAGAAGACTCACCCTATGAACTTGAATTGACATATAATTATGACGGAAGGGACTACACAATTGGCGACGGCTACGGTCACATTGCCATTTCTCACAAGGACATAAAAGCCTTTAGGGAAGAATTAAAAAATAAGGGCTGTGACGTGACAGAACTAAAGGCCCTATCTGACAAATCAGATTCCTACTTCTTTGTTAAAGACCCAGATGGATATAAAATCGAAGTAATAGGAGAAAAATAAACATGAAAAAAACACCAGCTTGTGAAATTATTTCATAAGCTGGCATTTTTTACATATTATTTTTTAATTTTTCATTTAATCTTGCTATGTCCCTTTTGGCAAGTGTGTATTCAACAAACCAAATTACAAGATAGATTAAAAGATAAATGCCAAGGAAGATGGCAAGGGACAAAGAAGACTTTTGAAACCAATAGAGCTTGTAGCCCACAAAAACCATGGTGGATGCAGTTAAGAGAAAGTGAATGATGGTTCTTGCAAGTATTGAAAGTTTTTCTTCTTCCCAAACTACAGAGGCAAAGCCAAAGACCATGCCAAGAAGTCCGCTAAGACAAATGGACAAGAAGTTTGCCGCAAAGACTGACTTAGAACTTTCTATTAAGCTTGGGTTTGCAAGAGAAAAATCTCCATCAGCAAAAATATAGGACATAATTAGGGAAATGACCAGCAAAACAAATTCACAAATCAAGAGACCATTTACCATTCGACTAATAATTTTTTTCATAAAATCACCTCATATACCTAGAGTAGTTTTAATTTTTTTCACATATCTTCGAGATACGAAGGTCTTGGACTTATTTTTCATAGTGACAGAAATAGTTCCGGAGTAGGACAAGTCGAAGCTATCAACTAAGTTTAGGTTGATGAGTTCAGAGTTTGAAATCCTAACAAAATTTTTCGCCTTCAACATTTTTTCCAGCTGATAAATTCTCTTCTTGACCAAATATTTTTCCTCAAGAGATTCGGCGAAGACCCTGGAATCCTCTGTATAAATCCTGTAAATTTTTGCAGGCTTTAAAATTTTTATCTTCTCATCAAGAAAACCGATTAACAAATTTTCAGAATTTTCTAGCACAAAGGACTTCAGCCTTAAAACTTCTTCTGTAACCTTATCAGTGTAGACAAAAGCCTTGGGCACCTTATAATTTTCATCAATCTTAATTTCAAAATCCATTTCTGACCTCCTTTACTTATAATATAAACCTTGAAAATAAAAAGTAAATAAAACTTCTCTAAGTGGTTGAAAATTTTACCTAAGTGGCAAAAGAAAAAGTGCAGGATGTTTCCCACACTTAATCTAATAAAATTCCCCTTAAAAATCCGTGAAGGAGATGGTCGCCATTTTCGTCATAGACATCAGAAACTATGTCGATAAAATTTTTGCCACGCTTATTTTCCAGGTTTTCAACTAGGTTTAGGCATCTTATTTTTCTTCCAGTGTAAGCCTTTTTTATAAAATCAAACTCCATGCGATACATCAAAATATCGTAGTCGCCGCCAATTTTATTAGTAAGACTTGCAGTAAGTAGACCCTGCAAGAGGTACTCGCCCTTATCGTTGGGACTTTCGTGGTGCTTGCCCCAGAAGTTTGCATTCGCTGCGTAGTCTCTCAAATCTTTTTCAGTAAAAACTCTTTCGTAAATAACTTCGTCACCCTTATTTAATCTCATAAAAACACCTCATTCATAATATACCCAATAAATAAAATAAATTTGGGTAAAATAAAAGAGAGGTGTTAATGTGAAAAAAATTTTATTATACGGATTAGAAGAAGAAAAGACAAGAATCACAGAAAATGTGGCAAGAGAATTTGGCATTGAAATAAATAAAATCGCAAAAAATAATTTAGACAAAAAAGTCGGCGACCTCTTTGACTTAGATCTGACAGAAAATGATATTGTTGAAGATAAAAATAAACTAATGGTGTTTTCTGACTTTGACAGAAACATTTTGCAAGACTTTTTAATTGCCCTAAAAAAAGAGGGAGTAATGGTGGATCACAAATGCGTCCTCACAGAGACCAATTCAGACTGGACCTTTGCCTTTTTAATGGGTCATATTGCCGATGAGCACAGAGTTGTCACAAAATTTAGAGAACTTGGCGGGCTGGTAAAAATTGCCTTAGATAGACTTGAAGATGACAAGGACGAGGAACTCATGGACCTAGTAGAAAGAGCAATAGAAAATAAAAATAAGGAACTGGACGAGGAAAAACTTGACTCAGCCATAAAAGATTTGAGAGAAAAATTAGATATTAAGTAAGAGAAAAATAAAATCGGTGCAAAATATTGCATCGGTTTATTTTATTTTATGAAATCAAAAATTTGTAATAAGAATTTTTTTAGAATATAATGTTGTTAAGCTATATGGAGTAATTAACACAAAATGGTAAAGGAGGTGTAGGAATTGAAAAATATAATATTAGCTCCCATATTAAAATGGGTTGGCGGCAAAAGACAACTTTTAAATGAAATTAATCCTCTTTTACCTAAAAGAATCACAACTTATGTGGAACCTTTTGTAGGTGGAGGAGCAGTTTTATTTAGTTTACAACCTAAAAAAGCTATAATAAATGATTTTAACAAAGATTTAATAAATGTTTATAATATTGTAAGAGATAATCCACAAGAACTATTGGATATTTTAAAAGAACATGATAAAAATAATTCTGAAGATTATTATTACGAAATAAGAGCTTTAGATAGGTCTGAATATTATAAAAACATGAGTGACTTGGAAAAAGCAGCGAGAATAATATATCTTAATAAGACCTGCTATAACGGGCTTTTTAGAGTGAATCAAGCTGGACAATTTAATAGTCCTTATGGAAAATATAAAAATCCTAACATTGTTAATGAACCAGTAATACTAGCTATGTCTAATTATTTTAATGATAATAACATAAAAATAATGGAAGGTGACTATAGAGAAGCTTTAAAAAATTTACGAAAAGGTGCTTTTGTGTATTTTGATCCACCTTATATGCCAATATCCTCATCATCAAGTTTTACTGGATACACTGAAAATGGATTTAATGAAAAAGATCAAGAAGAGCTTAAAATAGAATGTGATAAGTTAAATGACAGAGGGATAAATTTTATGCTTTCTAATTCCGCACATCCATATATATTGGAACTTTACAAAGATTATGAAATTACTCTGGTAAAAGCTAGGCGTTCAATTAATTCTAAAGGCAATAAAAGAGGAGAAATAAACGAAGTATTGGTGAGAAACTATGGCAAAGATAAGTGCAAATGATGCTTGGAAAGAATTATTCAATAAATACGATATAGAAAAAGAAGTAAATGAAAATGGATTTTACAACATTACAGCAGAACAAATAAAAGAATTTAAAGAGCCAAGGCTTATGGCAAAATGGGACAGCTCAGAATCTTTGCCTGGCATTTTAAAATCAAAAAAGATAAATATTTTACCGACATCAAGAAGTTCTTACATACTAAGTGATTTTAAACTTTATGAAGATCTACCAAAATATGTTGAAGATGTAACAAAGATGCAAAAGGTAGAAATTAGGGATTTAGAAAGCATTAATATTGAGAATATTACTTCAGAGGCTAATGCAATAAATGTTTTAATGCTGTCCCCAATTCTCGAAGATTTTTTAAGAGATGGAGAAAATTTTGCAACTTTTAATGGAAGAATGGGAACTGGAGAATTTAATTTTTCAGTAGATAGAAATTCAAAGAAGCCTTTATTCATTGATGTTAAAAATGCACAGTGTGAAATTGATGCAGGACTAGAAAATGATAACTCTGTAGTAATTATTGAAGCAAAAAATGTTATTCATCCGGACTTTCATGTAAGACAATTGTATTATCCATATAGATTGTGGAAAAACAGAGTAAAGAAGCCAATAAGACTGGTTTTTTCCATATATTCTAATCAAATATTTAGGTTACTAGAATATAAATTTAATGACTTAAATAATTATTCTTCAATAGAATTAGTTCAAGAGAAGAATTATACTTTGCAAGATACAAAAATCACGACCGAAGATCTTTTTAAAGTATACAAGGATACAAAAGTCACGATAGATGATAACATGGAGGTTTACAAGACTCCTTTTGTTCAAGCAGATAGTTTTGAAAGAATTATTTCATTAATTGATTGTTTAAAGGGAGAAGATATGTCTTCAGGTAAAATTGCTGATATTATGCAGTTTGATATAAGACAGTCAGGATATTATTTTAATGCTGGCAAGTACTTAGGTATTTTTGAAAAATATGATGGTGAAGAATTCGATGAAGAAACTAGCCAGTGGAATAAAGTTAGAAAGATAAGATTGACAAAAAAAGGTTTAGAAATAGCTAAAATGAATTATAAACCTAGACAGTTAGAACTTGTTAAATTAATATTAAAACACAAAATTTTTAATGAATTATTTTTTGAAACTCACTCTACTGGTAAGTTACCAAAGAAAAATGATATAGAGTATTTAATGAGAAAGTACAATGTATGTGATGAAGGTCAAATAAGTAGACGAGCAGGTTCTGTAAGTTCTTGGTTAAAATGGATTTTTAAACTTCCAAATATTATAGAAGAATAGTTTAACCTTTTAAATTTATTAAAAGAGCTCTTAAATATATTATTGATGAGGTATTTAAGTTATGACAAATAAAATAACAAAATGGGAGCCTGAAAACTTTGAACTTGAAATGACAACTCATTGGTCCTTTCCAGAAAGAGGAGATTGGGCCACTCATGATGCAAAGTGGAGAGGTAATTGGTCACCCTACATACCTAGGAATATAATTTTAAGATATTCAAAGGAAAAAGATTTGATTTTAGACCAATTTGCAGGTGGCGGCACAACTCTTGTTGAAGCGAAATTATTAAATAGAGACATAATAGGAATAGATGTTAACGATGTTGCCCTTAATCGCTGTAAAGAAAAAATTGATTTCCATCATGAAGGAGCAGATGGCAAAGTTTTTTTGCGAAAGGGAGATGCAAGGAATTTAGATTTTATACCTGATAACAGTATTGATTTAATTTGCACTCATCCGCCCTATGCTAACATAATCGAGTATAGTGAGAATATTGAGGAAGACTTATCTCATTTAAAAACAAATGAATTTTTAGAGGAGATGAAAAAAGTTGCATCTGAAAGTTATAGAGTTTTAAAAAAAGATAAATTTTGTGCAGTCTTAATGGGTGACACTCGAAAAAATGGTCACATGATTCCTTTGTCTTTTTACGTAATGCAAGTTTTTGAAAATGCTGGATTTAAGCTAAAGGAAATGATAATTAAAGAACAGCACAATTGCAAAGCTACAGGATTTTGGAAGACAAATAGTATCAAGTACAATTTCCTACTTATAGCCCATGAGCATTTATTTATTTTTAGAAAA
>NZ_HE978566.1:229271-238155 GCF_000311825.1 Peptoniphilus grossensis ph5
GCCTTAGAAAATAATTACTAATAAATAGAAAAAGCCTTGATGTTCCTACACCAAGGCTAATTTTTTGTCCTAATTTATAAAATTATTTTTCATTAAATTCTTTAAAATTCTGAGATGTCATATATATCCATGTTTTCTTCGTGGAATTTTTTATTTTTTACGGCTACTCTTGCTGCTAGGGTGTCAAGTGATGTTACTATATCGATGCCATATTCTGTTGCCATTCTTCTAATCTTGAAGCCATCTCTTGTTGAGTCGCCACCTCTTGTTGGAGTGTTGACAACAATGTCGATTTCGCCATTTCTTATTACATCTAAGATATTTGGTCTTGGGTCATTTATCTTTCCAATTTCTCTTGCATCAATGCCTTCTTCTTTAAGAAGCTGGCAAGTTCCCTTAGTTGCTATAAATTTGTAGCCCAAGTCCTTCATAGTCTTTGCGATTTCTATAAATTCTTTCTTATCATTGTCATTTACTGTTGCAAGGACAGTTGAAACTTCATTTTCTATTGCTGATCCTGATGCCAAGAAGCCTTTGAAAAGAGCTTCGTCAATATCTTTTCCAACGCCAAGGACTTCGCCTGTAGATTTCATTTCAGGTCCAAGAGAGATTTCTACTCTGTTTAGTTTTGACATAGAAAAGACTGGAACTTTTACTGCCATTAGCTTAGGCTCTTTGTAGATGTCTACTCCATAGCCAAGGTCTTTTAGTTTTTCGCCAAGCATAGTCTTTGTTGCTAGGTCAACTATTGGCACACCAGAAACCTTTGAGATGTAAGGCACAGTTCTTGATGCACGAGGGTTTACTTCTATGATGTATAGGTCATTTTTGTATTCTATGAATTGAATGTTGATCATGCCCTTTACATGAAGTGCCTTGGCAATTTTCTTTGTGTAGTCTAAGATTTTTGCCTTTATAGCATCTGAGATGTGAAGGCTTGGATAAATTGTTATTGAGTCGCCAGAGTGAACTCCTGCTCTTTCAAGGTGTTCCATGATGCCAGGAATTAAGACATCTTCGCCATCTGAAATTGCGTCAACTTCGATTTCACGACCAACTAAATACTTGTCGATTAAAACTGGGTTAACTGCATCTCTTTCGAAGGCACTTTGCAAATAAGTTTTCAAACTTTCTTCGTCATAAGTTATTTGCATTCCTTGTCCACCAAGTACATAGGAAGGTCTTACAAGTAGTGGATAGCCAAGTTCCTTTGCAGCATCAAGTCCTTCTTTAACAGTAAAGACTCCATGTCCCTTTGGTCTATTGATCTTTAACTCTTCAAGCATTTCGTCAAATTTTTCTCTGTCTTCAGCCCTGTCTATGTCTTCAAAGTCAGTTCCCAAGATGTTGATTTTTTGTGAGTGAAGATATTTTGCAAGCTTAATGGCAGTTTGTCCACCAAAGGCAAGGATAACTCCCATTGGTTTTTCTATTTCGATTATAGATTTAACTTCTTCTTCAGTAAGTGGCTCGAAGTAAAGTTTGTCTGATGTGTCAAAGTCTGTTGAAACAGTTTCTGGGTTGTTGTTAATTGTCACTGTTTCTATGCCCATTTTTATTAGGGCCTTAATTGCGTGAACGCTGCAGTAGTCAAATTCAATTCCTTGACCAATCCTAATAGGTCCAGATCCAATTACGATTATTTTTTTCTTGTCTGATATTATATTTTCGTCTGTATTTTCATAAGTTGAGTAATAGTAAGCGCCATTCTTTCTAAATGGGGAAGTATCAACTCTTCTGTAATTTGGAAGAATTTTATTTTTTTCACGGAGTTCAATTACATCTTCCATATCTACGCCAAGGGCCTTGGCAATAGTCTTATCAGAGAAGCCAAGTTTTTTAAGTTTAGCAAGTTCATCAGGAGTCATTGTGTCAAGGCTTAACTTTTTAAGATTTTCTTCTTCACGAACTATGTTTTCAATTTTTTCCAAGAAGTAAAGGTCAATGCCAGTTATGTCGTGGATGAGTTCAATGGAAAGTCCACGCCTCATAATTTCAGCAACATCAAAAAGTCTTTCGTCGTCAGGGAATTTAATTCTCTTCTTTAATTCTTCAGTAGTTCTTTCTTCAGAGAATTTTGATTCAAGAGAGAATTTAGAAATTTCAAGTGACCTAATTCCCTTCATGAGAGCTTCTTCAAAGGAAGAGCCAATTGACATAACTTCGCCAGTTGCCATCATCTTTGTGCCAAGTTTTCTATTTGCAAATTTGAACTTGTCAAAAGGCCATTTAGGAATTTTAACAACAACATAATTGCAGTGTGGTTCATAGTTTTCTATTGTTTCGCCAGTAGTTTCATTTTCGATTTCAGAAAGGTTAAAGCCAAGGGCAATCTTTGTTGCAATTCTTGCAATTGGATAACCTGTTGCCTTTGATGCAAGGGCAGAGGAACGAGAAACTCTTGGATTGATTTCGATAACTGCGTAGTCCAAAGTTTCAGGATTTAAGGCAAGTTGAACATTACAAGCGCCAACAACATTTACATTTTCAACAATATTTAGGGCTGCATTTTTTAATTTTTGTAGCACATCCTTGTCAAGGCTTTGGCAAGGAGCAACTACAATAGAGTCGCCAGTGTGAACACCAACTGGGTCCACATTTTCCATGTCGCAGACAATAATTTTTTCGCCAGCTGCATCTCTTATAACTTCAAATTCAATTTCCATCCAACCACGAATAGATTTTTCAAGAAGACATTCATTTACTGGGCTAAGGCTTAGGCCGTGAGATAAAACTTCTTCAAGTTCTTCTTCGTCATAGGCAAAGCCGCCGCCAGTTCCGCCAAGTGTGTAGGCAGGTCTAATAACTAATGGGTAGCCAATTTTTTCAGCAAGGACCTTTCCTTCTTCAAGGGTAGTTGCAATTTCAGACTGGATAATTGGCTCGCCAATTTCCTTCATAGTATTTCTAAAAATATCTCTGTCTTCGCCTTTTTTTATAGCTTCAATGTCAGTACCTATAATTTTTATTCCGTATTTATCTAAAATTCCACGCTTGTCTAGTTCTAGGGTCATGTTAAGACCAGTTTGTCCGCCCATGCCTGCAATAAGGGAATCAGGTCTTTCCTTTTCAATAATTTTTTCTATAAAGGAAATAGTTATTGGCTCGATATAAATTTTATCGGCAATACCCTTGTCTGTCATAATAGTAGCAGGGTTTGAGTTCACAAGAACAGTTTCTACACCATTCTTTTTTAAAGTTTCGCAAGCTTGTGTGCCTGAGTAGTCAAACTCAGCAGCTTGTCCTATAACAATGGGACCAGATCCTATTACTAGCGTCTTCTTAATCGAATTATCTCTTGGCATTTTTTTCTCCTTTTCCAAATAAAAGATCAAACATTCTTAAAAATGGGCAAAAAAAATTTAAGGTATTAAATTTGCTCAAAAAAAAATCATGCACAAGGACATGATTTTGCGTCAGTCCTTGGACTGATTTTCTATTTTTTTGTCTTTATTATTAAATCACTTTTACAAAAAAAATGCAAGAACTTTTTAAGAAAAAATTTATAAAACTTCTCACAAAAATTTAGAATAATATGTAGAGAATCCTCATCACTTATATTGTCCAACAAAAGAGTTAAAATTATTTAGAATTTATTGTATAATAAGAAAGATAAGGAGGAGAAGTTATGACAAAAGTTCTCCATTTAATTAGTGGCGGCGACACAGGTGGCGCAAAGACCCATATCTTTACGCTTATGAAAGGCTTATCTGGCAAAGTCGAAACCAAAATCATTTGCTTCATAAAAGACACCTTTTATGACGAAGCAAAGGAGAGAGGCATCGACATAGAAGTCTATCCACAAGAAAAGAGATCAGACCTTTCCGTCGTTTCTAAATTAAGTGACGAAATAAATAATGGCAAGTACGACTTAGTCCACGCCCATGGAGCGCGAGCTAATTTTATTTGCATGTTTTTAAAAAAGAAAATAAAAGTCCCCATGGTCACAACTATCCATTCAGATTACATGCTTGACTTCAAGGACTCATTTTACAAAAATTTAATTTACACGACTTTAAATAAGATGTCCTTAAAAAAATTTGATCACTACATTTGCGTAAGTGACAATTTCAAAAAAATGCTAGTGGATAGAGGCTTTGACAGGGATAAAATTCATGTCCTCTATAACGGCATAGACACAGAAGAAAAAATAGAGTACATCCCAAAGACTGCTTTCTTGGAAAAATATAAGATCAACTACAATGGCGAGCTCTTGGTGGGAATAGCAGCCAGGCTAGATAAGGTAAAGGACCATGAAACCTTTATAAAAGCTTGCAAGGAAAGCCTAGAAGTAAACCCAGACATTATATTTTTAATAGCAGGAGATGGCGACGAAAAGAAAAAGCTTGAAGAAATGGCTAAGTCCTTTGGCATAGAAAAGAATATTTACTTCCTTGGCTTTGTAAGGGACAAGTATTCCTTCTTTAACGCCATAGACATAAATGTCTTAACCAGCATTTCCGAGTCCTTTCCCTATGTAATTCTTGAAGCAGCAATGCTAGCTGTGCCTACAGTTTCCACAAAGACTGGCGGCATACCAGAGATCATAAAGGACGATTACACTGGATACTTATTCCCAGTGGGAAATTACAAGTCCCTTTCCAGATACCTTTTGGACCTCTATGACAAGAGAGACAAACTAAAGGAACTTGGCGACAACATAAAAAAAGAAGTAGTAGAAAAATATTCTCATGAATCCATGGGAGAAAGACAAAAAGAAATTTACGATGAAATATTAAGGGGAGGAAAAAATGAAGATAATTGACAAAAGGGGCAGACTTTTTGGACTAATTAACATAGTCGATTTATTAGTAATAATTTTATTACTTGCACTTGTAATGGTGGGAGTAAAGAGATTTGGCAACAAGGCAGCAGTTGGTGAAGCAACAACAAAAAAGGGTGTCATCACTGCAGAAGTTAAAGATGTAAGAGATGTAACTGCCAATAACATAAAAGTTGGCGATCCAATCTACGACTACGACAAGGGAACTTTAATAGGCAAAATTGCCACAGCTGAAGTTGAACCCTACAAGGACAAGACAGAATACCAAGGCAAATTTTACAATGCAGAAGTACCTGGCAAGTTCAGAGTAATTATTACAATAGACGCAGATGTCAAGGAAACACAAGATTTTTATCAAGTTGGCACTGAACAAGTGAGAATCGGTGCAGAGATGAGAATAAAAAATAAGTCCATAACAACATTTATGACAATACTTGGCGTTGAAGTAAAGAACTAGGTGATCACTATTAATTCATTAACTATAAGCTTTCTAAATAAAATCCACAGGTCCTTTTCTGCCTACTATGAGAGTTCACAGACAAAGAGGATTATGGGTTTTATTAGAAAACCTCTAGCAGAAAACTTTGCAAATTCAAAGACAAAAAAAGTCCTAGCAGGCGAAAAAGTTTTATTTGCAAAATCCTTTATCTATAGAATTTATAGAGGACTTTTTAACTTAATAGAAAAATTTATGAATTTTTTGGGCAGGATCTTTGTGCCACTGATTAAACATTCCTTTTTCCTTGGCTCAGCCTTTAAGTCCCTTGAAGATTTTGACGAAATCGCAGGCATGATTTCAAACATCACCTTTTACACTGGAATCTTAACACTGATACTTTCAGTAATTTTAAGGGCGAAGATAATTTTGCCACTTGCCTTTATTGTACTTGGGATAATACTTTCCCTCTTAAAGGGCAAGTACATGGACATAATAAAGGGTTCCAAGGTCCTAGAATTTTTTACATCTTTCTTTAAACTAGATGAAGGCGGTGAAAGCTGGTGGTAAAATCAAAAAAAATTAATTTTATACTTTTGTCTGCAGTTTTCCTAAGCCTAATTTATTATTTCTTGGGGACAAAACTATTTTTGGTAGCCTTTGTGGGCGTAAGCGGACTCCTTTTAGTCATCCACGACATAAAAATTGGACTTTTCGCATCAGCCTTTTTATATCCCTTTGTGCCCGATGCCTTAGGACTAATAATGCTCCTTTCCATGGGATTTTTTGTCCTACTAAGGACCTTTCTCTACAAGGAAAGTTTCACAGTGGGCGAAAGGACAGTGCCCATAGCAATATTTGCCTTTATAATAGTTTTTTCAACAATAACATCCATTGACCCATCAGGCTCAGTTCGTGACTTGGCACTAAATGCAGCAGGCATATCCTTTTTATTTGCCATGACAAATTCCATAAAGACCAAGGGCGAGCTCAATGCCTTTGTGTCAACACTACTTTTGTCAGCCCTTGTAGTTGCCCTACTTGGAGTAGTCCAATACTTTACGGGAGTGCAAATGAGGCCAGAGTGGCTTGACACAGAAAATAACACAGACATTGCAGTTAGAGTTTACTCAGTATTTTTCAATCCAAATATTTTGGCAGAATACTTGGTCCTAATCACACCAATAGCAGTAGGAATAACTTGGTACACAAAGTCCATGAGGAAGAAATTTCTCTTTGCAGCCTCAACAGGCATACTCCTACTTTGCATAGTCATGACACTGTCAAGAGGTGGCTGGGTAGGAATTGCCCTTGCAGCCCTTGCCTTTGTCCTCTTAGTAGATAAGAGACTGCTATTACTAGGAGTGCCAATAATTCTTGGAGGACTGGCATTCTTGCCACAAAAGGTCCTAGACAGGATCACCTCCATTGGCTCAACAGTGGACACATCAAACCTATATAGGATAAAAATTTGGCAAATAACAAAAGATGTCATAAGAGACAACATCGTAGCAGGCGTTGGCTTTGGCTATATGCCCTTCAAGGACACCTTTGAGAGATACATCAGGACCATGCCCATCTACCATGCCCACAACACCTATCTTGAAGTGGCAGCAGAAATTGGCTTAATAGGATTTATCTTCTTCATGTTGCTACTTTTGTCCACCCTAAAATACGCCTATGTAAATCTAGTAAAATCAGAGGACAAGTATTTCAAGTACCTTGGAGCAGGACTCTTTGCCAGCATCATTGGCATCATGGGTCATGGACTTGTAGAGCACTTCCTCTACATTCCGAGAATAATATTTACCTTCTGGATTGTCCTTGGCATAATATTTACAGCCATAAAAGTAGAAAAAGCTGAAAGAGAAATCCTAAGCCAAATAAATTCAGAAGATCTAGAAAATATAAACACAGCAAGCAAAAACACAGTATAAAGAAAACCAATAACAGAGTGATAAAATGAATGGTATGAAAAAAATTGTAGTATCAGGATACTTTGGCTTTGACAACTCTGGCGACGATGCCATCTTAAAAGCCATGGTAGAAGACTTTAAAAAACTAAATAGAGAAAATTTTGAAATAAAAATGACAGCACTTTCAAAAAATCCTGAGAAGACAAAAAAAGTTTACGGCATAGATGCAGTAAATAGATTTTCATTACCAGAACTTATTTCAGCACTAAAGAACGCAGACCTCCTCCTATCAGGCGGCGGCTCCCTTCTTCAGGACATAACCTCAACTAGGAGCATAATCTACTATCTCTCAGTGATAATATTGGCGAAGATGCTGGGGAAAAAAGTTTGCGTCTACGCCAACGGCATAGGACCCATTGACAAGAGAAAAAATAGAATTTTGACCAAGAGAGTCCTAAATAAAGTTGACTACATCACCCTTCGTGACAAACTATCCTACGACTTCGTAAGAGATTTGGGAGTGACAAATAAAAATATAGAAGTGACAGCAGACCCAGTCTTTACCCTAAAGGCAGCAGATCAAGATAGGGTTGAGGAGATCTTAAGAGATGAAGGCATAAAAATAACAGAAAAGACATTGGGATTTTGCATAAGAGACCACAAAAAAGACGAAACAATAAAAGAAAAATTTGCAAAGACCATTGACCTCTTAATAGAAGCAGGCTACGACATCTTGCTTGTGCCCTTCCACACACCAAGGGACAATGTCTATTCAAGAGAAGTAGCAGAAAAGTGCAACCACAAAGAAAAAGTCATGCTAATAGAAAATACCTATTCAGCAGGCGAACTCATGGGCATCTTCAAAAAACTAAGGCTCCTTGCAGCCATGCGCCTTCACTCACTTGTCTATGCAGCCAGCGTAAATCTTCCCATGGTGGGCATAATTTATGACCCAAAGGTTGAAGCCATGGTTGAAGAACTTGGCATAAAAGAAGCTGTAGATGTAGAAGATTTCACAACAGAAGAATTATATGAAAAAACCTTGCTGGCTCTTGATAATTTGGAAGAAAGGCGACAAGTGTTGGGAGAAAATACAGAAAAAATGCGTCAAGAGTCCAAGAAAAATGTAGATATAGCCCTAAGACTCTTGGGCGAAAAATAGGCTTGAAAATTAAATAAAAAAATGGAGAGAGTAACAGAGATTTACTCTCTTTTTTTGCCTGAAAACATATAAAGACAATAGAAGAAATGACTGATAAGGAAAAACATACTTAAAAATCAAGTCACCATGTTCTTTTTAATTACAAAATGTTTTATGAACTCTTTATAACTTCTTCGGTAGATAAAAATTTAAAAATAAAAAGATAAAAAGAGCTAATTAATAAAAAATTTTTTTGAAAAAATTAAAAATCTTAAAATAAGAAAATTAAAGAATAAAAAACCATTGCTTAAAACAAAATATTAAATAAAATCAATACATCTAAATTTTTGTAAGATTCCTTTCAGCAAAAAATTTTTAGAAAAGCGTTTTTTAGCCAAAAATAATAAAAAAACTAAAGAAAATTATAGATGAATAGATGCTGAAATGAATATGCTTGTTAAAGTATAGAATAAAGAACATATAATACTACAAGAAAACTATTAAAAGATTGTATAAAATAAATACAAAATTTACTGGGGGGGGGTATTAAACCCTTGACAAAAGCTTGCAAATCCAAGAAAACTTAGGATTTTAAAGTGGAAAAAATT
>NZ_HE978566.1:239442-244508 GCF_000311825.1 Peptoniphilus grossensis ph5
GCCAAAAAATTTAATTATTTTGATATAATATATCCAAATAAATAAAACAACTGGAAGGATAAACACAAAAGGATTTATCAATAACTACTATGTATTGCAAACACTTGAGATGAACATAAAAAGGTTTACAAATCCAGAATTGAGGGGATGGTTTATAATTATATTTTAAAGTAAGAGCATTTTAGGAAGATTTTAATTCAAAGAAGAAAGGAGAAAAAATATGGACAACAAACAAAATTCAAAAAGATATCTGGTATTGTTCTTAGCACTTATCATGCTAATAGGAACACTGCCACTAAATATCTTTGCAGAAGTCGAAAAAGCTGACTGGACAATCGACGAGAAAAAAGAAGCCGAAATGAGCTTCTGGAAATTGGCCGATGTCAACGAAGTAGTTGTCGTGGCCAACGGCGAAGGAATGAAGACACCTTGTATTAACTACATTGGTACTTATATCAATGCGGAAGGCAGAACGGTTGTTAGAGTTTCTTTTAGGGTGTTTCAAAATCTAGCCACCGCTGTATGGCATAAGGCCCTATTTAAATTTGACAACGACTTATATAATCTGATTGATTTCGATGATTCGGGTACAGGGATGTATAAGGGCGTAGAAAATGGAGACTGGCACGATTCAGCAACCTACAAAGAAGTTGCACCGTTTACGAAAGTGGTGAGCTCACTTTCGGGGGCAGTAAATGTTAAAGAACAAAGCTTGAAAAACAATAAGAATTTAGTTGGAGGAAATTGTCGTTCTGAAATTCCCATCGACCTTGTTTTAAAAGAGGGCAAAACAGTTGCCGACATTAAAGGGCAACCGCATATTCAAATGCGATTAACAGACAAGGACTATAAAAGGATATTCTGCGTAGCAGGAACGGGAAAAGCTAAGGATGATCCTGCGAAAAACGATGATTCGGCAGTGGACGAAAATACGCTGATTACACCTTATAACTCCTACACTTTTATGACTTATATACCGTCGGCAAATAATAATGCGGACGTGAATACTGTGGAAGACTACAATAGGGACTACCAATTTTACGCTGCCAATTCTTACGCAAAATATAACGAAGCGGGCGGCTATCTGGATGTCTTCCACAAACAATCAAAGATGAACTCCGGTGACAATATTGGTGGTGAAAACTTTGCCTTTAGACAAGTATTTAATGAAGAATTTGCAGGCGTTTTAAAAAAACAAGATGAATCGGGTACGGTAGCAGAAGTTTTTCCGGCAAGCCAACAAGGTGATATGTGGAAAACTGCTAAACCTATAAAAATCACTATGAATGATTTAAACACGTCTGATAACAGTGATTTAAATCCCGGTTTTCAAGGCATACAAGTCGCTTCAAATTATAAGAGCACGATTAAAAAGAAATTTGCAGGCCTTAACACCGTATTAACCACGGCGAAACCAGGAGAATCCTATTTAAACGGTGCAACAACAGAGTTTAACTCAGGCTTGCCTACCATTACCAGATACTACATCGACAAAGATGCGGTAGCAGAAAAAGGCTTAACGAAAGATGACCTTGCGTCTTTTGATTTCTATTCAACATTTATATTAGACAGTACCAAAAAATTGATCGAGTATACGGCTACCAATGACACAGGTAAAGATATTGTGCTTCAACCAAATAGCACAATCGGCTTAACCTATGTCGATGGAAAAACGTCTACACCAAATACTGGATTAAAGAAGTACTCACTGACTTTCGGAGAGGGTCCTTATAAAATTGAATTGAGATCAAATTTTGAACACACAGGTACATTGAAAGATAAAAATGTGGGTTCACAATACGTGTATAACTTAATTCCCGGCATGACAATTAAAGCCGGAGAAAAAATAACCTTCAGGACCATGAAGTATGATACGATTCCGTCCAAGGTTATCTTAACTTTGCCCGGCACTGATGGGGATAAGACGATTGATTTAGTACCGGGTGCAGACGGAGCAGAGTTAACCACACCCAGAAGGTTGAACTATGTTACAACCTATGCAGGTGGATCGGCGACGCAATCTGGTGTTAATCCGGATATCGATGAAATATTCACCGATTCTCAAAATATTACAGGTAGAACGAGATACGTTGGTGCTAAAATCAAACTCTTCTACCCGAATAACACAGACTATGAATTCACCATTGCAGATCAAAAGACCAGAACCAAAATGAATGTCAATGGTGCCGAAGTAAATGGCTATACATTTACGACAGAAGGTAAGACCGGATTTGCAATGCCAACAGGTCTTGTAAAAGATTCACAAATTGGAATTACCAATACTGACGTTAAAAAAGCATCGACGCCAAGTGATAAAGCTTTTGAAAAAGTACAAGCGAAGGTTACCTTCGATCTAAACGGTGGTAAGTTGGCTACGACTGTAAAATCCTTTGAAGGATTTGATACTACTAAGCTACCAGGAACAGAATTTGATTATAAATTACAAAGAGCAAGCGACACAGCGCCAGTAGTAAGAATTGCACCGATGAACGAAAAAGCAGCGGGCGAAGAAGGCTACACGCCAAACGGATTTAAAGTTGATAAATACATCGACCACAACGGCGATGTATTAAAAGACGATGCACTTGAACTTAGAAAATTCGTAAGCGACAAGCCGACGATTGAATCTGCTGATAATTTAGTATTCCTTGGTTGGACAACGAAAAAAGTTACTTCAGTAGAAGATTACAATAAACTGGAAGAACTAAAAACAGCCGACCAAGCAAAAGATACGACGAAAACCTATAAGTTTAAAGAAAACTCACCGATTCTAACCGGAATGACCGTATATGCCTTCTACGGACCGGTTAAATCACAAGTAACCAATCCAAAGCAAACTTACGATGAAGCAAATGACAAGCAATATATAGAAATCCAAGCAGAAGAAGGAAAATCACTTCCAGAAAACGCAACTTATAAGCTTGTTAAGAAGAATGATGACGGAACCTATACACCTGTAAAGGATTTGCCATCAAAAGTAGTAGATGGAAAAACTGTATTTGATATAACTGATTTAACAAGTGATAAATTCGATCCAAACGCAGACTACTATATCGAAACAACAGAAACTGGTAAAGACCCATCTTATTCAGATAAGCCTATTAAGATTGATAAAGTAGCGCCAACAATTACAAAAGATGGCGACAAGAACTTCACAGTAACTCAAGACGCCTACGGCTACCAAGTAAAAATCACTGCAACAGCTAATGACAATGCAGGTATCTTAAGAGTTTATGTAGCAGATGATAAAGTTAATGGTTATTACAAAGAAGATGCTAGTGAAAAAACTGCTAACTTAACTGAATCTATCCAAAAACAAGAAGGAAAAGACAAGACATTTAAAGTTACAGCAGTAGATAAGTTTGGCAATAAGACTACAGTTGAACAAAAAGTTCAACAAAAAGCTGAACCACTAAGCTTAAAGGCGGAAAGACCACTTGGCGGTACTGACTATATCTTTGTAACAACAAGCAAAGGTGCTGAACTTGATATAACTGTTATTAATAAGGATAAAGAAGAAATATTCTCTATGAAACACACTCAAGAAGAAGACACAGACGAAATAAAACTTGTTAAAGATGGAACACCATTTGAGTTATCAAAAGGTCAAAGAATTAAGATAACAGCAACAAGCGGTAATCAAACAGTTAAAATGACAATTAGAGTTAGGTAGTAATTTAAAATTTAAAATATAAAGGAGGAATAAAATTGAACAAATTAACTACGAAAAGATTACTTCCTTTCTTACTTGCAATGGTAATGATATTTGGAACCATAAGTCCAGCCTTTGCAGCTGGATTTGATGGTTCAAATGAGCCAGTGCAAAAGACAGAAAGTGAATTAATCTCTAAAAATGGAAAACTTAGAGCAAAACTTGTAGTTCCACAAGAACCAAAAGTACAAAAAAGATTTATGGTTCCATTTGGAGGACCAGCAAAAGCACCAAAAAAAGCACCAGCAAAAGCACCGGGCTTTGGTGAAACAACCGTAAAAGTAAATATTGTAAAACATGGAATTGGAACAAATCCATTTAATTTTGACGCTGTGTTTGGAACTACTCCAGATACAAAAGTTACTCTTATCAATTGGGATACAGATGAAACACAAGAAGCTACTTTTAATAAGGACACGCAAAGTGTTACCTTTGACAAATCTGTTTCCATGGAAGACATGACTAACGATGTCTATGGTATTGAGTTTGAAGGAACTAACGTAGCTGGAAAGATTACTTTTTATGAATCAACTCCATCCTATAGTGGGGGATCCAATATAACTACATTTACCCTTGACCTTTACCAAGTTAGAAACACTGATGTCATTGTAAAAACAGTGGATGCAGAAGGAACTGAAGCAACAAACCCAACTACTGCAGCGACTGGTGGGAAGATTAAATTAACTGCAGGAAACGTTACTGAAACTATAGACATCCCTGCAGTTGCAAGTGCTACTGAAACTGTAAAGAACATTAACACAAGAAATAAAAACGACATTAACAATGGTTTAAACTTTACAGTTGAAGGTTTAGAAAATGGCGTATTAGTAGATAAAGATGCTAACAAAGTCTATAAACCAACAATTGGAACACCAGACCCTGATGGACTCAAACCAACAGAAATCAAATTCACAGAAAAGCCAATCGTAACAGAAACAGAACCAAAGATTGACGATCCAGAAAATCCTGGAACACAAATCACAGATCCTGACTATGTAAAAGTAACATTCGCAGCAGGCGACCACGGAACAATCGCAGCAGACGCTACAAAAGAATATTATGTTTTCAAAGGTGTGACAATGGCTTCTACCTTAACTCCACCAGCAGTGACACCAAATACAGGTTGGACACAAAAGACAGGAGCAGAAGCATGGAATCCAGATTTAGCAACAAAATATGATTCAGCAATAGAACACGTTGCTCAATACAACTACACAGGAAAAGACATTGTTCCACAACCAGGCGAAGAAAAGCCAGACGTACCAAATAACTTTGTACTAGTAGAATTCAAAGCTGGCGACCATGGTACATTATCCGGAACAACAAAATATTGGGTAAACCCAGAAGCAGGAAA
>NZ_HE978566.1:245758-276226 GCF_000311825.1 Peptoniphilus grossensis ph5
CCGTAACCCCAGAAGGAAACTGGACACACACTGGCTGGGATAAAGAAGATACAACAGCAATTACAGATGCATTAGAAGTAACTGCAGAGTACAGTCAAAACCCATCTATAGTAGCTAACCCAGTTCAAAAATACGACGAAGCTACAGATGATCAATATATTGAAGGAGTTTTACCAGAAGGAAAAACTCTTCCAGATAACGCAACAGTAGAGCTTGTTGTGAAAAATGGCGACAAGTACGAAAAAGTAGACGTACCTGTTACAACAGAAGGTGGAGTAATAAAAGTTGATGCTAAGAATGAAAAAATTGAGCATGACGGAACTTATTACTTTGCTATTACTGAAGAAGGAAAAACAACTTCTTACTCAGATACACCTGTTACCATTGATAAGCAAGGACCAAATATGGGAACTGCTGGCGAAGAAATAACTTTAGTTCAAGACGCCTACGGTTACCAAGTGAAAGTTTCTGCTACTGCAAATGATGACTCTGGTATCTTAAGAGTTTATGCAGAAAATGATAAAAAAAGTGGATATTATGATGCAACTGCAAACACAACAACAGCTCAATTAGATGAAAATATCCAAAATCAACTTGGAAAAGGAAAAACTTTCACAGTTACAGCAGTAGATAAGTTTGGTAACAAGACCGAAGCAACAAAGACTGCTGAAGCTACAGGAACTCCAATCATGATAAAAGCAGAAAGACCACTTGATGGAGATGACTTTATCTATGTTACAACAGATGAAGGTGCAAACCTTGAAATTACAGTTATTAATCAAGATAAAACAACAGCGTTTACTATGACTCACATACAAGGTCAACCATCTGAAGAAATTAAGCTTGTTGGTACTGATGGAGCATTCAAACTAACTAAGGAACAAAGAGTAAAGGTTAAAGGAAGCCTAGAAGGAAAAGAAGACAACACCTTAACAATTAGGGTAAGATAATCTCTTGCAAGTCAAGGAGGAAAGATGAATAAAAGAATATTGTCGCTTTTCTTGGCAATAGTGATGGTATTTGGAGTGGTAAGTCCAGCTTTTGCAGCTGGATTTACTCCCCAAAACCATCTACAAAAAGCCGCTGAAAGCGAATTAATTGCAGATAAGGGAAAGCTTAAGGCAAAACTTAGCCTTCCTAAAACAGAAAAAAGAGAAGCAAGGCCTATGATGAAGGTCTTGGTCAATAGATCAAGAAAGACTCCACTAAGGACCGGAGCAGAGCCAGGATTTGGTGAAACAAAGGTTACTGTCAACATTGCTAAGCATGGCATTGGATCCAATGAGTTTGCCTTTGACAAAGTCTTTGGACAAGGAGCAGCTAAAAAAATTACTTTGCACAATGATGCAAATGACAGCTCTCAAGTAAAAACATTTAGTAAAGATGAATCATCCATTACCTTTGATACACCTGTATCCATGGATGCCGTTAAAGCCGGTGATGTTTTCATTGAATTTGAAGGGACACATGTTGCAGGTAAATTAACTTGGGAAGAATCTGACCCTAGTTATAGTGGGGGCACTAATGTCACAACCTACAAACTAGATCTCTACCAAGTTAGAAACACCGATGTCATTGTAAAAACAGTGGATTTAAATGGAACAGAAATAGCCAATCCTACTACAACAGCAACTAATGGAAAAATCAAACTTGGAAGTTTAAATAAAGAGATTGATATTCCAGCAAAAGATGTAACAGGTGTCTTTGCTGAAGAGACTATTAGAGTAAAAGACGTGGATACGCTAAATGCCGATCCAAACTATTCTATTGTAGGTTTAGAAAGTGGCGTATTAGTAGATAAAGCTAATAATAAAGTCTATAAACCAGGAGAATTTGTAGTTGATCCAGCAGGTATTGATGCTACAACATTAGAATTTACAGAAAAACCAATCGTAAAAGAAACAGAGCCAAAGATTGACGATCCAGAAAATCCTGGAACACAAATCACTGATCCTGACTATGTAGCTGTAACATTTAATCAAGGTGACCACGGAACAATAGCAGAAAACAAAACATATTATGTTTTCAAAGGCGTAGAAATGGATTCTACTTTAACTCCAACAACAGTTAAACCAAATACTGGTTGGACACATAATGGTTGGGAACCTGCTTTAGCTAAAAAATATGTGAATAATACAACTCATAAGGCAAAGTATACTGAAGATACTTGCTTAACAAAACCCGCGCTTCAAAAACAATTTGAAGAAGCTGCTAATGAAAAATTTGCAAGTGTTAGTTCAAAAGATGGAGTATATATTGGACACTTCGATGAAGCAAAGAAAGAAGTAACTGTATATATTATTGATAAGACCCAAGGTGCTAAAAATATTTCTGGCACAGGACTAGCTGCAGGTCTAGCAGACTTATATGAAAATCACAATCTTGTAAAAGTTAAAGTTGGCGATCAAGAAGAAAGAGATTTAATTGATATAGCCAGCAAATTACAAGCTGGTGGAATGAATATAATGCAAACATTCAAAACTATTTTTGGATCAGATATTCTTAATGCAGTTCAAGGTCAAGGAAATACAGGAAAACTTGCAGACTTTATTGATAAGTCAGTAGTATTAAAGCTTACTATTGAACAAGCAGGTTGTGGAAATACAGTTACAGTTGAATATAAAGTAAATGGCAAAGAAGCTGCAGCATCTCTACTAAAAGACAAACTTGATCCAAAAGATATTTCAGTTTGGGTTGATGATAAAATTAGCTGGAAAGACGGAGTTAAGCTAAAAGATGGCGTTAAAGATACTGACGGCAAATTACAAGAATTACTTGACAAAGCTGCAGTAACAGACCTTGGAGAAAATGGTACTGAAAAAGACCCTAAAGATGCAAGAACATCAGCAGCTAAAGGCAAATTTACAGGAAATCTTCTAGTAACTTTTGAAGATGGTTCTAAGTTAGTAGTAGAAAATCAAAATCTATATGTATACGCAAACGGCGATGAAAAACCAGAAGACGGAAAACCACTACCAACAGACTCAGCGACAGTAACATTCACAAAAGATGACAACTCAATAAAAGCAGACGGTTGGGACACAGTAAAACCAATAATCGTAAAGAAAGGTACAAAAGTACCAGCAGAAAAATTCCCAAGTCTAGAAGGAAAAGCAGCAGAAGGCTATGAAAACCCAGGCTGGTACAAAGATGCTGAAACAACAGCAACAGCAGATCCAAGTACAGTAGAAATTACAGCTGACACAACATTTACAGCAAAAGCTACAGCTCAAACAACAAATGATGATGTAATTCCATGGGTACCAGGAACAGATGATGAGCCAACAACAGGAAGCGATGATAAACCAATTCCAACAGACTATATAGTAGTAACATTCACAGCTCAAAAAGAATCTGGAACAGCACTAGGAACAGTAACAGTTGGAGCAAAGACTGGAGAAGTAGTAAAAGCAAAAGTAAAACCAAATACAGACCTTTCAACAAAGACTGATATTACAGCTACAGGAAACAATGGCTATGGCTTTACAAAATGGAATCCAGTTTTAGGAAAAGTAACAGATACTAACAATGCATTTGAAGCTCAATTCATCAAAGACGGAAGCGAAGTAGGTAAAAATGATCCAATCCCAGAAGGATGGCATAAAGTAACAGTAACTCAAGACGACACAATTCAATCAGGTACAGTTGCAGAAAAAACCTACGCAGTAGCACCAAAAGATGACGCAAAGGGACAAACAGGCAAATTAGCAGCAGACAAATTCCCAAGCTTAACAGGCAAAGCAGCTGCAAACCATGAAAACCCAGGCTGGTACAAAGATGCTGAAACAACAGCAACAGCAGATCCAAGTACAGTAGAAATTACAGCTGACACAACCTTTACAGCAAAAGCTACTAATATCGCTCCTCCAGTGAACAAATCTGAGAAACCTACAATAAATCAACCAACGGTAGGAGATGATAAGATTACAGGTAAGGGTGTCGCAGGAGCAACTATTGTTGTTAAAGACGGTAATAACAATGAAATTGGAAGCGCTACAGTTGACCAAAATGGTGATTGGGAAGTTACAGTTCCAGGAGCTAAACCACTTGTTAAAGGTGAAACTATAACGGCTACTCAAACTGAAACTGGTAAGATTCCATCTGAACCAGCAACAGCAACAGTTAAGGATAAATCTACTCCTACACCACAAGAACCTAGCGTAACTTATCCTAATACTAACATTGATAAGGGAGAAACTAAGAAAGTAACTCCTGACATCAAGGGTAAGGATGGAAAAACTACTACACCTGAGTCAACTCCAGAAGTTTCTCAACCAGGCCATGGCCTTATAGTTACACCTAACAAAGATGGTTCTATCGATGTAACTGTTCCTAAGGATTATGATGGTCCAGGTACAATTACAGTTGATGTGACTGTTAGAGTTGATGGAAAAGACATTAACACGACACTTACTATTAAAGTTAATAGTGGTGAAGACGATAGTCATAGACCTGAACAAGGTGGAGGAGATATCTTCGACGGTTTATTCAAGAGACATGACTACACTCCAACGTATCCAGTTAAGACTGTAGTTCCTGAAAAAACTAAAGAAATCAATAAGCTTTGGTATATATTCCACATTGATGAGTATGATTATGAAGAAGTAAGAAATTACAATTCAAAATCTCACAAGATGGATGTAACTCCAGTTATCAGAAACGAAAGAACAATGCTTCCATTAAGATATGTAGCAGAAGCTATTAATGCAGATGTTATTTGGAACGCAGAAACTAGAACTGCAACATTCACAAAAGATGGTTTGACAGCATCAATCCAAATCGACAGTGATGAAATAGTTCTTTCTAACGGCAAGACTGTTAAGATGGACTCTAAACCACTTAACATCAACGATAGAATCCTAGTATCTGTAGTTAATGTAGCCAATGTTTTTGGACTTACAAATGGTAATACTCTTGACGGAGTAAACCAAGACATCGAATGGGATCACGACACAAGAACAGCAACAATTTATATTAGAAGATAAGTTGTTAGAGGTTATTTGATAAAGAAAGACCGAGCAATCGGTCTTTTCTTTTATATATTTTTTGAAGATATAATATAAAATAAGGAGAATTTTAAATGGGATCAAAAGTTATTGATGTCAGCACTTTAATTGTATTAGATACTAGTGCTTTAAATAAAATTATTGAAAATTATAATGGGGTTGGAAAGGATTTTTATAAAATATTAGATGAATGTAAAGATAGTATTTTAATTCCAAATACTGTTTATGATGAATTTTATGCTATTAGTCAAGAGGAAATGATTGAAGCAAAATTAAAAAATATTGGAAAACTAAAAACTGATTTGAATAATTATCGAGATAATTTTGATAAATTTATAGATGATATAGATACAAAAATAAAGGATATAAATGGAAAAATTTATTCTATAACAGAAAATAGCTCAGAATCTTTATTAAATAAAGACAATCAAAAACAAGTAATCCATGAATATAAAGATAATATTAATAGGTATTTAAATAACATTGATTTAGAGTTACTTAAAAATACTTATAATGAAGCTTATAGAGGTATTAATGATTTAATATGCTATTCTTTAAAAAATAAAAAAATAAGACGGATTTTTCTACTGATGAAATAATTAAAGTCTGTGAGGAAGGTAAGATAAGATTTGAAAATTTAATACCTCCAGGTTTTTCTGATAAGAATAAGAAGGAATATAATAAATATAATGATTTGTTGATATGGAAAGAAATATTAAATTACACAAAAGAAAATAAAAGTATAGAAAATGTAATCTTTTTAATTGAGGACATGAAAGATGGTAATTGGTGGGACAAGAAGGCATCAAACAATGAAAAGAGGAAGATACATCGCTTTTTATTGAATGAATTTAACTCCACAGTTTCTTCAAATGATGTAGTAGGTAGAAAAATCGAATTTATGACTATAACAGATTTCATGGGTCATTATGATAAAATAGGTGATGTTATTAAATTGATAGAATTTGATAGTGATAAGATAGCGGACGTAGTTTTCTATGTTTATCGTAGAGACCTTGAAGCTGCAATGTTTAATCAAATTAATAAGATTAATCCTGTTGATATAGATGAGGAATTCTATAGGAGCGATCTTCCTGAATTTGAAGCTGGTGATTTAAGGCTTCTTAATAATGGTATCAAGGTAGTTGATGATACAATAAGATGTAGACTAAGTATTGGATTAAATGTGGATATGAATTTTGAATTTACAGATAAGGAAGGTGACAAATTTGAATTAGGAGAGGCAGAGGTGTTCTTATCAGCAAGAGCTTATATTGATTTAAAATATAAAACTGATTGTCAAAAGAATAGATATGAAATAACATATCCAGACAAAATTGAAGAAACGAATTTTGAACTTAAATATGTAAATATGCAGGTGTTAAATTCAAAGAATTTATATGATTATTAAAAATTTATATTAAATAGCTTTTAATTAAGGACGCAAAAGCAAACGCAAAATTTTACGTTTGTTTTTGCGTTTGTTTTTGTTATAATTAATTCAGGAGGAGTTATGAGAGAGACACGCAATTTAGAGTTTAAGGAAAAAATTTCAGATTCTTTTTTAAAGACAGTTGTTGCCTTTGCCAATTACGATGGTGGCGAAGTTTTATTCGGCGTAGATGATAATGGCAAGTCTGTGGGTTTAACGAATTTGAAATCCGATGCTATTGCTATTGAAAATAAGATAAATGATTCTATATCGCCTCAAATAAGTTTTGAAATTGAAATGGATTGTAAAGAAAAGATTATTAAGCTTAAAGTTCATCCAGGCGATGAGAAGCCATATTTTTACAAGTCAAAATCTTATAAGAGAAATGATTCTTCTACTGTTGAAATTGATAGTTTGGAATTAAAAAGGTTAATTGTGGAAGGTCAAAATAAGTCTTATGATTCTTTGCCTTCTAAGAAAGAGAGCTATAGCTTTCTTTATCTTGAAAAGAAATTTAAAGAAATTGTAGGTATTGAAAAAATAAACAGTGATATTTTAAAGACTTTGGAATTAGTTGATAAAAATAATTTTTTGACTAACGCAGGTTCTTTATTTGCAGATAACAATGAAGACAATTTAATTGATATTGTGAGGTTTGGGGAAAGTCAAAACACTATTTTGAGTCGCTTGCAATTAAAGGGCATTTCGATTCTTGAAGCTTTTGACATAAGCATTGATAAGTATAGAGAATATTATCAATTTGAAAATATTAAAGGTTCTTATCGTGAGAAAGTTGACTTAATTCCTGAGAAAGCTTTTAGAGAAGCTATCGCCAACGCCTTGGTCCACAGAGATTGGATGACTAATTCTTATATTCAAGTTTCCATGGAGAAAGATGCTATCACCATTGTATCTCCAGGTGGTTTGCCAACTGGTATAAGTGAGGAAGAGTATCTAAATGGACAAATTTCTGTCATGAGAAACCCCATTATTGGCAATATATTTTTTAGATTAAACATTATTGAAAGTTTTGGAACTGGAATCAAGAGAATCAAAGAAGCTTATAAAGATTCTGCGAAAAATCCTTCTTTTAAAATCTTTGATAATTCTATTGAGGTTAGATTGCCTGTTATTTCTGAAGTAGAAGCTTTAAACAGTGATGAGCAAATGGTTTATAAGGCATTGGAGAATAAATCTCTTGCTAGTTCTGTGATTGCAAATGACACTGGTTTTGGAAAAAACAAAGTTTTAAATGTGTTAAATGATTTGATGGACAAGGGCTATGTCATAAAAAGTGGAAAGGGAAGAGGAACAAAGTATTCTTTGAAATAAGATCAGACTATAAAGTTTATTTGATTATTTTATAAAAAATGGTACTATATATGGATGAGGACGCCGTTAATACCCATAGGGTACAAGAAGCGGTCGCCTTAGTGTTATTAATATAAACCACCTAAGCCGATATAGGTGGTTTTTCACATTTTAACTACTTTTTATCTTACCACCTGTAAAAACGATACAGGTGGTATTTTTTATTGTCCTAATTCTTTTTCTATTATTTTTCTCATTAGTTCCTTTTCATTTTTGAATACATGGTTTTTGTAGTAGAGGATTTGGATTTGAGCTGGGCTTTTTATTTTGCTGGGGTTTATCAGGTCAAAGTCCAAGTCTTTTTTCTTTACATAGTAGCAAGAGTTTTTGTGGTCATAAAGGCCGTCCTCTGTATTTATTTTTAAGGAAAATTTTTTATCTTCTTCTTTATTTTTTAGAGATTCATAATTTTTTGCTGATCCAGAAAAATTTTCTGATTGGTAATTTTTCAAAGATACATAATTATTTAGGGATTGGTAAAAATTTTCTGATTGGCAATTTTTTTCTTCTCCCTTATTTTTTTCTTCTTCCTCGAGTCCACTTATCTCAATTGTGTATAATTCGTTGTTTGAGAAGTAGTCGGATCCGTAATTTGTGACGCCAGATATTTCTAGCTTGTTTTCTAAAAGTTTTATGTCTCTTATAAAAAATGTGAAGTCTAAAACTTTTAGGGAGAGATTTTTTTCTAATTCTTCTTTTATTTTTCCGTCAAGTAATATTAAGTTTTCCAGGCTCATAAAATTATAAGCTAAAATTTTTTCTATTGCTGCCTTATCGCCCTCTAGGTAATTTTTAAAAAGGGTCTTTATTTTTATACCCTGGTATTCTTTTTGGTACCTTAAATTTTCCAGTCCAATAAATTTTTCTAGGAGATTTTTATTGGAGTGGGAATCTAAATTAAAGATGAAGTTATATTTTTTTGTCACTTCTTGCAAGTCTATGACTTTTAAGTCAAGGTCCTTGTTAAAGTAAAATTTTACTTTTTCTCTTATAAAGGGAAGGTCGAAGGTCTTGCCGGAGTAGGTTACAAATTCTTTTCCTTGAATGATAGGCATAACTTCTTCCAACAAATTTTTTTCCTCTTTTAAATTTTCTAGGTAAAAAGTTTTTAGGACATCTCTATTTTTTTCCACAAGGCTCACTACAATAATTGAATCTATTTCTCTTGACAAGCCTGATGTTTCTATTTTTAAATAATTTTCACTTGCTCTTTTGATTTTTCTTTCCAATTTTTTCATCCTATCACCACTTCAAGTATATCATTAAAAGATTTATAAATTTAAAAATTTTCGCTCAAACTTCAATCTAAATAGAGATAGAAGGACACTTCGTCTTATAGTATAATGTATTAGAAAGAATTTATGATAGAAGGAAGATATATGATTTATTTAGATAATTGTGCGACGACAAAACCTGATAGGGAAGTTGTTGATGTCATGATGAAGGCTCTCACAGAGGATTTTGCCAACCCTTCATCTCTTCACAGCTTCGGCTTAAGGGTGGAAAAGGAAATTGAAGAGGCAAGGAAAAATGCTGCCGAACTTATTGGTGCTCAGGCAGATGAAATTTATTTTACTTCTGGCGGAACAGAGAGCAACAACATTGCAGTTCACGGTGCCATTTTAAAAAACAAGAGGAAGGGCAAGAAGATCATAACTTCTGCCATTGAACACGCATCTATTGACGACCAATTTAAGCATTATAAAGAGCTTGGCTATGAAGTTTGTTATCTTGATGTAGACGAGACTGGCGCTGTTGATGTAGAAAAATTCAAAGAAGAAGTCAATGATGACACTATTTTAGTTTCTCTAATTTATGTTCATAACGAGCTTGGCACTGTTAATAAGGTCAAGGAACTTTTTGAAATTGCCAAGGCAAAAAACAAGGATATACTCTGCCATGTGGATGGAGTTCAAGCTGTTGGGAAAATTCCTGTCAATGTTAAGGACTTAGGCTGTGATACTTTTTCTTTTTCTTCCCACAAAATTTATGGACCAAAGGGCATGGGCGCCCTCTACAAGAAAAGGGACTTAAACCTTGAGAGTCTTGTTATCGGTGGAGGTCAAGAGAAGGGACTAAGATCTGGTACGGAAAATGTTCCGGGCATACTTGGCTTTGGCAAGGCTTGCCAGCTTACTAAAAGAGATCTAGACAAGAGGCTTGACCACGCCAAGGAAATCAAGGAGTATCTTTTAAAGAAACTGGAAGAAAATTTAGAGGACTACAGAATAAACACTCCAGAAAATGCCACAGATTTTATTGTTTCTCTTTCAATTTTAGATATAAGGGCAGAGGTCCTTCTCCACTACTTGGAGGGCGATGAGATTTATATTTCCACTGCTTCAGCCTGCACATCTAATGGAACTCACAAGTCCACAACCCTAAAGGCAATTGGTCTTGCCGACAAGTACGCTGAAGGCACAATAAGAATTTGCACTTCCAAGGACACTACAAAAGAGGACATAGATGTTTTCGTGGAAAAACTTGTAAAGTATGTAGGCGAAATCAGAAAGATTATGAGATAGGTGATAGAATGAAAAAAGTTATGGCACTCTCCCTTGGAGAGCTTGTCCTAAAGGGTAAAAATAGGTATAAATTTGTAAATAAACTTATTTCCACTATAAAGAGAAATCTGAGGAACATAGACCATGGCAAAATTTATCAAAATATGGGCAAGGTCTATGTGGAAGTGGTGACAGATAATGAAGAAAAGATGATAAATAGGCTTAAGCATGTCTTTGGCATTGTCTACATTGCCCCATGCTATGTGGTGGAAACTGACAAGGAAAAAATTGAAGAAGCTGTCATAAAAATTGTAGATGAGACTTTGAAGAAAAATCCGTCCTACAAAACTTTTAAGGTAAAGACTAACAGGGGGGACAAGTCCTTTCCACTTAATTCCATGGAAATTTCTGCAAAAATCGGCGGTATCATCTTAAAGAATTTTGACATAAAAGTTGATGTGCATGAGCCAGACTTTTTTGTTTACTGCGATTTGAAAAAGGATACCTATATTTATGTAGATAAGATTAAGGCACACGGTGGACTTCCATCTGGCACAAATGGTAGGGGACTTCTTCTTCTTTCAGGGGGAATTGATTCTCCAGTTGCAGGATTTTTAATGGCAAAGAGGGGCGTCCTTGTGGACTGCTTGCACTTTCATTCCTATCCTTTCACATCTGAAAGGGGAGAAGAAAAGGTCAAAAAACTTGCAGAGGACATTTCAAGTTTTTCTGGCGAACTGACTTTTTATTCTGTAAATATTTTGGATATTCAAAAGGAAATCAACATAAATTGCCCAGAAGATGAGATGACTATTATCTCCCGCAGGTTTATGATGAGGATAGCAGATAAAATTGCAAGAGATAATGGTTACGACTGCATCATCACTGGCGAAAACCTTGGACAAGTTGCCTCACAAACCATTGACGGCTTAAAGGTAACTAATGATATTACAGACAAACTTGTCTTTAGACCCCTAATTGGCATGGACAAGGTAAATATTATTGATATTGCCAAGGACATTGATACTTATGAGACATCAATTCTTCCTTTTGAAGATTGCTGCACAGTATTTTTGCCAAAACATCCACTCTTGACGCCAAGTGTAGAAGGAATAGAAAAGTCAGAAGAGCCACTGGACTGTGAAAGTCTTGTAGATGAAGCTATAGGTAAGATGAAAATAAGTAAGATAGGAGGAGACTATGAAGAATAAAAACAGAGGAGGAGCTGGGATTATTGCAGTAATAGCTGTTGTAGTTGTACTTGCAATTTTCTTTGGCGGACAATGGAACAAATTAGTTAAATTAGATGAAGATGTTAATGGTGCTTGGGCACAAGTCCAAAACCAAGTTAAAAGGCGTGCAGATTTAATTCCTAACATTGTAGAAACTGTTAAGGGATATGCTAGCCACGAAAAGGAAACTTTAACTGAAATTACTAAGGCTCGTGCAGGTGTTAACGAAGCATCTACACCTAAGGAACTTGCAGAAGCTAATGACAATTTGACAGAAGCTATTCAAAAACTTAATGTTGTTGTTGAAAATTATCCTGAATTAAAGGCAAATGAAAACTTCTTAGACCTACAAGCTCAACTTGAAGGCACAGAAAACAGAATTGCAACGGAAAGAATGAGATACAACGAAACAGTTAAGACTTACAATCAAAAAGTTAGAAGGTTCCCAACAAATATTATTGCGAAAATTTTAGGCTTTGGACCAAGAGATTATTTTGAAGTTTCAGAAAAGGACAATCAAGTACCAGAAGTTAAATTTTAGGTGATTAAAATGAAAAAATTGTTAGCTACAATTTTATTTGCCATCACCCTAGTCTTTAATGTCTATGCCTTTGACAAGGGCGAGATGTCTTACAATGTCTATGACGAGACTAATACACTTAGCCAGGAGTCCATTGATTATCTCAACAAGACCACTTATGATCTTAAAAAGAAAACTGGTGGAGAAATTGCCGTAGTAATTGTTAATGACTTGGAAGGCTATTCACTGGAAGAGTATGGAACAAGGATCTTTAACGACATAAAAATTGGCGAAAGGGGCAAGGACAATGGTGTCCTCATGCTTGTGGCACTTTTAGATGAAGACAACAGATTTGTCAGAATCGAGACGGGCTACGGGTCTGAAGGCTTTGTACCCGATGCCTATGCCTCAAGAATTATAAGGGCAATGGGAAAAGTTGTCTCTGAAAATGAAGGTGACAGACCCTTTGAAAAGGCAATCCTCGAAGGCTATGCTCAGCTGATAAAATTATATGAAGATGAATATGGAGTGGACATTGTGGCGAGAGAGCCACAGGAAGAAATTGATTATTCTGAGGGTAATTTAGATGAGGACAGTCCTCTCGTGACAATCTTTCAAATAATTATACTTCTTTTTATTCTTGCATGGATTCTTAAGGGTACTAAGGGAGGCGGCTCTGGTGGAAGTAGCTCTGGAGGCAGAAGAGACCGAGGTCCTGTAATCTTTTGGGGACCAGGAAGCTTTGGCGGAGGCTTCGGCGGATCATCAGGAGGTGGCTTCGGTGGCGGAGGCTTTGGAGGCTTCGGCGGCGGAGGATCCTCTGGTGGCGGTGGCGCCAGCGGAAGATTTTAAGTAAAAGAGAAGATTAGAGAAAAAACTCCAATTAAAATAATTTGATGGAGAAAATATATTAAGAGAGAATGCCTACCCATGACGCAAATAAAGTCCTGGGAGGCTTCTTTTTTTGTAAATTTTACAAAATCGAAGAGGAAGTAGCCCATGTAAAAGAGAAATATCCAAGGAATTATTGGAAAATAATCGCCTGAATAAAAATTTTCACCAGGCAAACCCAGGAAAAATAAATTTAAACTGTAAAAAGATTTTGGGACAAGAACTTTTCCAAAGAAAATACTTCCGTAATATATTTTTTTAAGTGTGACAAATAAAATGGTGTTAATAATAAGTCCAAGCCTTGGATTTATTTTTTTTATGTAATTTTTTAAGACCATGTGAATTAAGCTTGCTGCCGCAAAAAAGTGAATAATGCCAAAGTAAATTGCATCTTCTCTAGAAAAAATATAAGAGCCGAGGGTTATTAAGATAGAAAGTCCCGTCAAAATCAAAAATTTTTTCTTAAAATTATTGGAAAAATTTGTTGAGTAACCTGAAATTAAAATAAAGGAAATGCAAATATATTGTTGGTAGTAGTAAAAGTCGTGGTTAAAGTTAAAACCGTAAAAATTTTCAAGATCAAAGAGACCGTGAAAAATTATCATATTTATAATTGTAAAGCCGCGTAAAAAATCTATGGCATTGTATCTTTTTTTTCTAGTATCCATGTAACACCTCTGGAAAAATTATAACACAAATTGGAAAAGGGCAAGCAAAAGGAAATTTATAAATGAAAAATAAAAAGTAATTTGAGTAAATTATATTTAACAAAAAATTTACTTTATTAAATAGCCCAAATCTATTGACATTAATATCTTTTACAATTATACTCTAATGAGTTTAATAATTTAAGTAATTTGTTTAATATTATAGGTGATGGAATGGATATTGGAAATAAAATAAGAGATATGAGAATTGAAAAGGGTCTTACCCAGGAAGAACTGGCTGATAGGTCAGAACTCACTAAGGGCTTTATTTCACAAATCGAAAGAGACTTGACATCACCATCTGTTGATTCTCTTTTGGATATTTTGGAAGCCTTGGGCACAGACCCTTCACACTTCTTTAAGAGAGAAGAAAATGAAAAAATTACTTTTAAAGATGAAGATTTTTTTGAAAGTGAAAATGAAGATCTTGGCTATGTACTTGATTGGGTTGTACCCAACGCACAAAAAAATCAAATGGAGCCCATGCGAATAAAAATTTTGCCGGGTGGTCAGTCTAAAGAGATTCCTCCCTACGAGGGGGAAGAGTTTGGCTATGTCATAAGAGGGAGTGTAACTCTTATTTATGGCAATGAACAATACAAGATTAGGAAGGGCGAAAGTTTTTATTTTAAGGCAAACAGCCCTCACTATTTAAAGAATGATGGCAAGCTTGAAACTGAGATTTTGTGGATTTCGTCTCCACCAAATTTTTAGGCGGTGAATTATGGAAAATTATGTAATTGAATTAGAAAATGTGACAAAATCTTTTGGCGACAATGTTATTCTAAAGGATTTTGATTTTAAGGTTAAAAAAGATGAATTTTTAACGATTTTAGGTCCATCTGGCTGTGGAAAAACAACGATTTTGAGACTTATTGGTGGCTTTGAAGAGCCTGATGAGGGAAAAATTCTTTTTAATGGAGAAGATATTACTAATAAGGAGCCCTATGAGAGAAAAATCAACACAGTTTTTCAAAAATATGCCCTCTTTCCACACATGAATGTCTACAACAACATTGCCTTTGGTCTAAATATTAAAAAAATGGACAAAAAGATCATAAAGGAAAAGGTAAAAGAAGTTTTAAAACTTGTAAACCTTGTTGGCTTTGAAAATAGAGAAATTGAATCTCTATCTGGTGGACAGCAACAGAGAATTGCCATTGCAAGAGCTCTTGTAAATGAGCCAGAAGTTCTCCTTCTTGACGAACCTCTTGGAGCCCTTGATTTAAAACTTAGACAGGCAATGCAGATTGAGCTTAAAAGAATTCAAAAAAGTGTTGGCATTACTTTTATATATGTAACTCACGACCAAGAAGAGGCACTTTCCATGAGCGACACTGTTGTCGTCTTAAATAATGGCGAAATTCAACAAATGGATAGCCCACTAAATATTTACAACGAGCCAAAAAATGCCTTTGTTGCAGATTTTATTGGCGAATCAAATATTATTAATGCCAAGATGCTTAGTGACTTCAAGGTAAGATTCTTAGATTACGATTTTCCTTGCGTGGACAAGGGTTTTAAGGACATGGAAGATGTTGAAGTAGTTGTTAGACCTGAAGATGTGCTTTTAGTGGACGAAAACTATCAAATTGAGGGCACAGTTACAAGTCTTGTCTTTAAGGGTGTTCACTACGAAATGACTGTAGATGTAGATGGTTACTCCATGCTTGTGCAATCAACGGAAAAGAGAGAAGTAGGGGAGAAGACAGGCATAATTATTAAGCCTGACCTAATCCATGTAATGAGGTTGATATGAAAAAATTTTCACTAATTTATTTATTTTGGGGACTAATTTTTATTGTACTGCCACTATTTTTAATACTTGCTCATGCCCTCAATGCCAATACAGATTTGTCTGATTTTGTCTTTACTCTTGACAACTTTTCAAGGTTTTTTGAGCCTTTATATGTAAAGATTTTAATTACTTCACTTATTCTTGCTGGACTTTCAACTATTTTATGTCTTATAGTTGGCTATCCAGTTGCCTATATTATTTCAAAGATGAGTGAAAAAGTTAGAAATAATATGATTTTAATTTTTATAATTCCCATGTGGATGAATTTTCTTTTGAGAACTTACGCCTGGCTGACTCTTCTCGGCAACAAGGGACTTATAAATAAATTCATTGGACTCTTTGGACTGGGACCTTGGGACCTTATGTATAATTCAAAGGCAATTATGATAGGCATGGTTTATAACTTCTTGCCCTTTATGGTTCTTCCAATTTACACAGTCCTCCTAAAGATGGATACAAAACTAATTGAAGCAGCCAAGGACCTTGGAGCAAATGACTTTGAAGTTTTCACAAAAGTTATTTTTCCACTGTCACTTCCTGGCATTTATACAGGCATAACTATGGTATTTATACCGGCAATTTCTACTTTTGTAGTGCCTAACCTACTGGGCGGAAACAACTTCTACCTAATAGGTAACTTAATTGAAAAACAATTTACCTTCACAGGAGATTGGGGCTTTGGGTCAGCAATTTCCATGGTATTAATTCTCATAATGCTTTTGATTTTAGTTGTGCCAAAATTATTTAACAAAAAAATTAAAACTGGAGACTTGGGAGGCGATATATTTTGAAAAAAATAATAGATAGAATTTATTTATTTTTGATATTTGTATTTTTGTACGCTCCCATAGTAATTCTCGTTGTCTTTAGTTTTAACAATTCGAAGCTAAGAGGATCTTGGGCAGGCTTTACCCTAAAGTGGTACAAGCAACTCTTCAATGACCCGGCAATTTTATCCTCACTTTGGACTACAATTCTTGTGGCAGTGGTGGCGACAATAATTTCCACAGTAGTGGGGACAATTTCTGCTATAGCCATAAATGAGCTGAGAGGCTTTAAGAAGGACGCAATCTTAAATATAAATTATCTTCCAGTAATAAACCCCGACATAGTGACAGCTGTGGCTCTAATGGGTTTGTTTGGACTCTTTAATATAAGAATGGGATATACAACTATGATTATTTCACACATAGTCTTTTGCATTCCCTATGTAATTTTGTCAATTTTGCCAAAATTAAATCAATTGCAAAAAAACACTCTTGAGGCAGCCCTAGATTTGGGTGCCACGCCAACTTATGCCATTCTTCATGTGGTAATACCACAGATAAAACCTGCAATACTAACGGGAGCCTTGATGTCCTTTACACTTTCCATTGACGATTTTGTAATTTCCTTCTTCAACACTGGACAGGGAGTTTCAAATTTATCAATTACAATTTATTCCATGGCGAGAAAGGGAATAAATCCGTCAATAAATGCAGTATCAACGCTTATGCTAGTATCTCTTTTAGTTTTACTTGTAATAATTAACAAGAGAAGCGAAAAAAATAAAAAAATTGAGGTGGAAATATGAAAAAAATAATTTTAGCCCTATCAGTCTTAATGCTTTTGACTTTAAGTGCTTGTGGCAAAAAGGACCAAGCTAAGGAAGAAATTTATGTTTACAACTGGGGCGAATACATCGACCCATCTATTTTAAAGGACTTCCAAAAGGAAACAGGAATAAAGGTAAATTACGACACTTACGCTTCCAACGAGGACCTTTACATTAAGATGACCCAATCACAAGACAAGTACGATGTAATTGTGCCAAGTGATTATATGATTGAAAGACTTATTAAGGAAGGCTTGATTCAAGAAATTAATTTCGACAACATTCCAAACTTTTCTGGAGTTGAAGACATTTTAAAAAATCCAAGCTTTGACCCAGAAAATAAATACTCTGTGCCTTACTTCTGGGGAACTGTTGGAATTGTCTACAACAAAAGTGAAGTCAAGGATAAAGTTGACTCATGGGATATTTTGTGGAATGAAAAGTATAAGAACCAAATAATTATGTATAATTCACAAAGAGATACTCTAGGTATCGCCCTAAAAAGACTGGGCTACTCACTAAATTCAACAGATGAAAAGGAACTTGAAGAGGCAAAAAAATCTCTCATAGAGCAAAAACCACTTGTATATGCCTACCTTGATGACGATGGAAGAGATGTAGTTGTTCAAGGCGACGCAAACCTATCTGTAATGTATTCAGGCGATGCCCTTCTCATGATGGCACAAAATGAAGACTTAGATTATGTAGTGCCAAAGGAAGGTTCAAATATTTGGTACGACTCCATGGTTATACCAAAAAATGCAAAAAATGTTTCTGGAGCAGAAAAATTTATAAATTATATGCTTAAGCCAGAAGTCCAAGCAAAAAATGCAGAATACTGCGTGGGCTACACTTCACCAGTTAAGGGGGTAAAAGACCTTCTTCCTGACGAAATCAAAAACTCCAAGGTTGCCTATCCAGACTTTGATTCACTTCCACCACTTGAAGCTTTTAAGGATCTTGGCGACTTTATAAAAGTTTACGATAGGATCTGGACAGAAATAAATGCTTCCAATCTTTAATATGCTAATAAATTTGTTTATTTTAGGACCCTTATGTGATATTATATAGTATAAGCGAAATGTTTTCATAACGGAGGTTTAAAATGAACAAGAGAATAAAAAAGCTTGTAATATTTGCAATTTTCTTATTAGTACTTATGTTATTTTCTCTAACTGCTTTTTTTAGTAAGTCTCTTATGTGGCCAAATTCAAATGTAGAAAGAGAATTTGACGGAATTTTATTTAACAATTCCGATGGAGTAGAAAATCTTCAAGTTGCAAGATCTGTGGTAAAAGAAGGTAGCGAAAAACTCATAAAATATGACATAAAATTTTCTTATGCAGGCGAAGATTCAACTGCAAGAATAATGGGCACACCTACTAGACAAATTTTCTTTGGCGAAGGAGTAAACTTTAGCAAGTCAAAGGTAAAGCTAAAGGGAGACTTCGACAAAATCAATAAATCACTTTTTGAAGAAAAATTAAAACTAAAAGTTAAAGATTTTTACAACAAAACTGAAAACAAAGATTTTAAAGCAGTGAGTGAAGTAAAATTAGATTTGTCAGAAAAAGTTGGAGAATATGCCTTTGAAGTTTATTACAATCCAAACCCACTATATTTTTCTGGTGGACAAAAAGTTGAAGACGCATCTATATTTGTAACTAATGCAAAGGTAGAAAACTGGACAGAAACGACAAAATCAACAGACAGCGTAAAGGAAGCCTACACAAATTCAGGTTACTATATAAATAAATTGGAACTAATCGACCAAGGCTTGATAAATAAAATTTCTCTAATCAACACAATTTCAACAGTTGCCTTTTTAGTTTTGACACTTCTTGTAATTGCACTAATCTGGTTAGGCAAGGGAAGCTTCCCAATTTATCTTGGAGCACTATTTATCATGATCCCAGCCTTTTACAGGTTTATGGACAAGGGAACAAGTAACCTTGGAGTATTAATAATTTATCCAATATTAGGATGTCTTGCATCTATTGCAGCAAGATTTTTAGCAGCAGATGATGACCTAACTTTTGGCACAAAGGAAATGAAACAATCACTAGCATTTTTGTTAATGTACTTTGTAGCTTCACTAGTATTATTTATGATACCAAGAGTTTTCATAGGATAAAAAAGAATAACAAAAGATTATTAAAAGCTCAACCTAGTTGGGCTTTTTTTGTATAAACAAAGTATTTTAAGCTATTAACCCAAAAATATTGTGATATAATATGAATATAGGGAGGGGTATTATGGCTACAAAAAGTTTTTTAAAAACAATTAACTTAAAAACAAAAAGAGATACAAGTAATTTCTTCTACGCTTTAGATAAGGCTATAAAAAAGCCTGACCCTAAAGTAAAATTAGATAGAGAAGTACAAACTTTAAAGGCTGAAGATTTGGAGAAGTACTTTAATGATAATGAATAAATCAAAATTATTTGAGGTAAATTTAAGAGATTTTTTAGATGCTAGAGGAGAAGAAGAGACTCATGATCTATTAAATAGTTTTGATTCAAAATATAATGAAGATGTGAATTACTTTTTAAAAACTAAAGCTGAAGAGTTTGGAAAAAGAGGCTTAGCTTCTACTTATCTAGTTTTTACAAAATATAAAGGTAACTTAGAATTTTTGGCTTATTATTCTCTTGCTATGAAGGCTGTTGTTATTAAAAGCGATGCCAGAATTTCTAATAGTTTGAGAAAGAAGATTAACACATATTCAAACTTTGAACCCAAGTTAAAAAGTTATATTATGTCTTGCCATTTAATTGGTCAACTTGGTAAAAATTATAATATAAGTGATGATTCTCTTATTTCAGGAAGTGAATTATTAGAATTAGCCTGTAGAAAAGTTAGAGCAGCACAAGAGATAAGTGGAGGTAAATTTGTTTATCTTGAATGCGAAAATGTTAAAAGTTTAATTAATTTTTATGAGAATAATGGATTTACTATTTTTGGTGTAAGAAAACTTGATAAAGAAGAAACTAATTTAAATGGTAAATACTTAGTTCAATTGATCAGATATTTAAAATAACTGCATTTTTTTGCAGTTATTTTTTTATGAGAAGATTTGTGAAAACTTTTTCTAAAAATTTTTATTTTTTATATGAAATTGAAATTAGTGGCGCAATAATATATAATTTAATTAAATACAAATAGGAGGATTTATTTATGAAGAAGAAATTTACTTTACTTGCAGTGTTATTGATGGCAATGACACTTGTTGCTTGTGGTGGCGGAAATAAAAAAGAAGCTAACAATAAGGCTGAAAACGCTACTAAAGAAGAAAGTACAGAAGCTAAAACTGATGTAAATGTTGGTTTTGTTACTGACGAAGGTGGAGTTAACGACCAATCCTTTAACCAAGGTGTATGGGAAGGACTTCAAAAGGCACAAAAAGAACTTGGAATCAAGGCTGAATACATTGAATCTAAGGACACTAAGGACTACACTCCAAACTTAGAAACTTTTGCTGATCAAGAAAAGAATTTAATCGTTGGCGCTGGTTTTAAAATGGGTGGTAACGTAGCTGAAGCTGCTGGAATGTATCCTGAAATTAACTATGCAATAGTTGATGTTGATGTTACAGTTGATGAAAAGGGAAACAAAATCGAAGCTCCAACAAACCTACTTGGAATTATGTTTAGGGCACAAGAACCATCTTTCCTAGTTGGTTATATTGCAGGTATGACAACTGAAACTAACAAAGTTGGCTTTGTTGGTGGTCAAGAAGGAAACATCATCTGGGGATTTGAATATGGTTACAAGGCTGGTGTTGATTATGCAGCTAAGGAAAGAGGAACTGAAATCGAAGTTCTTAGCCAATATGTTGGAAACTTCTCTGATGCACAAAAGGGTAAATCAATCACTGCTACTATGTACCAAAACGGTGCTGATGTAGTATTCCACGCAGCAGGTGGAGCAGGCGAAGGTGTTATCGAAGCAGCTAAAGAAGCTGGCAAGTGGGCAATTGGTGTTGATAGAGACCAAAGCGACAGAGCTCCTGAAAATGTATTAACTTCTGCAATGAAAAATGCCGATGTTGCTGTTTACCAAGTTGTAAAAGAAATGCAAGAAGGCAAATTTGAAGGTGGAAGAACTATTGAACTTGGTTTAGCTGATGACGGAGCAGTAGGTATTGCACCAACATCTGATAAAAATGTTAAGCCAGAAGTTTTAAAGAGCGTTGAAGAAATCTCTAAGAAAATTGTTTCTGGCGAAATCAAAGTTCCTTATAACGAAGAAACTTACAATGAATACAAATAATTTTTGACAAAGTTTTTTTAAGTCATCTCATTTTTATGAGGTGGCTTTTTTCTTGCAATTTAATTCAAAAAATCATAAATCTTTGGTATAATTTACTTAATAAAACAAAGGAGCGTTTGTCTTGGAAATTGATAACAAAGATTTAGTCGTTCGCATGGAAAATATCACAAAAAAATTTGGCGATTTCGTTGCAAACGATGGAATTGATCTTGATATTAGAAGGGGTGAAATTCATTCCCTTCTTGGAGAAAATGGTGCTGGCAAAACTACTCTTATGAATATGCTTTACGGCATGAGCTCTCCTACATCAGGTGATATTTATATAAACAATGAAAAAAAAGAATTTAAGGATCCCAATGATGCAATCAAGGCTGGCCTTGGCATGGTTCACCAACATTTTATGCTAATCGAGCCCTTCACTGTTGTTGAAAATATTATTCTGGGCATGGAACCCATGAATGGCATCAAGGTGGACATAAAAAAGGCAAGGGAAGATGTCATTGCTCTTTCTGAGAGATATGGCTTTAAAATCGATCCCGATGCCAAGATTCAGGATATTTCTGTTGGTACACAACAAAAGGTTGAAATTTTAAAAGTCCTTTATAGGGGTGCTGATATTTTAATTTTTGATGAGCCAACAGCTGTTTTGACGCCTCAAGAAATTACGGAGCTTATTGAAATTATAAAAAACCTTTCTAAGGAAGGTAAGTCAATTATAATTATCACTCACAAATTAAAGGAAATTAAGCAAATGGCACACAGGTGTACCATTATAAGGCGTGGCAAGAAAATTGAAACTGTAAATGTTTCTGATGTAACTGAATCAGAACTTGCAGACATGATGGTTGGTAGAGCTGTTCATCTTGATGTTGACAAAAAAGATGTGGAAGCTGGCGAAACTATTCTTGAAATCAAAAAATTGTGTGCAAGAGATTTTAGAAATGTAAAAAAATTAGATGATCTTGATTTAGATGTAAAAGCTGGGGAAATCCACGGAATAGCTGGCGTTGATGGCAACGGTCAATCTGAACTCATTGAGACTTTAACTGGTCTAAAGTTAGCTGAAAGCGGCTCAATTATTTTTAAGGGCGAGGAAATTTTAAACAAGAGTCCAAGAGTAATTATTGAAAAGGGAATCAATTCAATTCCAGAAGATAGACAACTTAGAGGTCTAGTTTTAGATTTTAGCGTTGCAGAAAATTTAATTTTAAAAAATTATTACAAGGACCAATACTCTAAAAAGGGAATTTTAGATTTTAAAAAAATTGAAGATAACGCCAAAAAACTCCAAGATGATTACGACATAAGACCTAGGAATATAGATAGACTGGCAGGAGAACTTTCTGGTGGAAATCAACAAAAGGTAATCCTCGCAAGAGAAATTTCAGGAGACCCAGATCTTTTAATTGCGGCACAACCTACTAGGGGTCTTGATGTTGGTGCCATTGAATACATTAGAAACTTTTTGATAAATCAAAGGGACAAGGGCAAGGCAGTCCTTCTCATTTCCTTTGAACTAGATGAAATAATGGCTTTATCTGATAGAATTTCTGTCATCTACAATGGCAAAATTTTAAAAACTTTTGATGCTAAAGAAACTAATGAAAGTGAAATAGGACTATACATGGCAGGAGGTAAAAATGAAGAGAAATAGATTTTTATATACAGTGCTTGCCATTGTACTTGGTATTATTATTGGCTCCATTATTTTAATAGTAAGTGGAACTAACCCAATTGAAGCTTACAAGGTTATATTTTTCGGCGCCTTTGGCAAGCCAAAATATATTTCCTGGACAATTGTAAAGGCAGTGCCACTAATCTTAACAGGACTTTCCGTTGCCTTTGCCTTTAACACAGGACTATTTAACATCGGCGCAGAAGGTCAATACATTGTTGGCTCAATTGGAGCCCTAGTTGTTGGTCTACTTTTAGACTTGCCACCAGTCCTTCACGGTCTTGTAGCCCTTCTTGCAGGTGCTCTTTGTGGCTATATCTGGGGAGCCTTAGTTGGCATCTTAAAGGCAAAATTCCAAGTAAATGAAGTTATTTCTTCAATTATGATGAACTGGATTGCCTTTTACCTTAGCAACTATCTTTTAAGTTTTCCATTACTTAGAAACATTGAGTCAGACAACTCCTATCCAATTAAAAAAAGTGCCTCTATAAAAATTCTTGGCTCTTGGAAGGCAAGTGAGGCGGGAAAGGCAGTCTTGGCAAATAATAAATTTTTGAGAGATATTTTAAATCCGCCAGTGAATTTTGGAATTATTATTGCCATTATAGCTGCAATAGTAATTTGGTATATCCTCAAAAAAACTACCCTTGGCTATGAACTTCGTGCCGTTGGCTTTAACCAAAAGGCAGCAGAATATGGCGGCATTAGCATTAATAAATCCATAGTTACATCTATGGGAATAGCAGGAATTTTGGCAGGACTTGCAGGAGCAATTACAGTTCTTGGAGTCTCTGGAAACATTGGAATTATGGCAGGGCAAGAAGGCTATGGCTTTGATGGAATGGCTGTGGCACTTATTGCTGGCAACAATCCTCTTGGTACAATCCCAGCTGCACTTTTATACGCAGGCCTAACTTATGGGGGAGGAAAACTAACAACTATTGGCACTTATTCCGAAGTTGTAAATATTATTGTGGGCATAATGATTTTATTTATTGCCATGCCTAAACTTTTAGATATGATTAGATTTTTCTTTACTAAGTGGACGAAGAAAGACTCAAACACTTCAGGTGGAAATAAGAAAAATGTAGAAGGAGGAGCAAATGAATAGTTCACTATTAAGCTTAGCAAGTATTTTATCAATTACACTTTTATATTCAGCTCCTCTTATTTATACAGCTCTCGGTGGAGTTTTATCTGAAAACGCAGGAGTTGTAAATATTGGACTTGAAGGCATGATGTCCATAGGAGCAGTAGTTGGCTCTATTGTGGGATATTATCTTGGCAATCCTTGGCTTGCCTTTTTGTGTGGCGGACTTGGTGGAATGTTAGTTGCTCTTCTTCATGCTATAGCTACAGTAAATTTTGCAGCAGACCATGTTGTAAGTGGTATTGCCATAAATTTAATTGGACCAGGGCTTTCACTTTTCCTTTGCAGACTTTTCTTTGATGGAGCTGCCATGTCAAAGTCCATAAACTACGAAGATAAACTTCCAGTTTTGTTTGCCAATGTATTTAAGGGCGGCTCAGGTAAGGGCATCACAAGATTTTTGGACATAGTTTTTTCACAATATGTTTCAGTTTATCTTGCCTTTGTCCTTGTCTTTATAGTTTACTTTATTCTCTACAAGACAAGACTTGGACTAAGAATAAGAGCTGTTGGTGAATACCCTAAGGCAGCAGAAACTCTTGGTGTTGACGCCTACAAAATAAAATATATCTGTGTCCTTGCCTCTGGATTTTTGGCTGGACTTGGTGGAGCATCCATGTCTCTTGCAGTAGTTTCCAATTACAGAGAGACACTTATATCAGGTCAAGGCTTTATTGCCCTTGCAGCAGTAATCTTTGGTGGATGGAGACCACAAGGTGCCATGTTAGCCTGCCTATTATTTGGCTTTGCCCAAGGTCTATCAGTTTTCCTTGGCTCCATTGGCATAAAAATCGACACAAATTTACTTTCAATGATCCCTTATGCAATAACACTTATTGTATTAATTGTCTTCGTTAAAGGATCAAGAGCCCCATCAGCAGATGGACTTCCTTATGAAAGAAATAATTAATAAAAAAATATTAATAAAGATAAAAATTTTCTCACGATTAAAAGTCGTGAGATTTTTTTGCAAAAAATTATAAGAGATGACTTAAGAAATGTAAAATTTTGTGGCAAAAATAAAAAAGTTTTCAGAGAAAAATAAAAATTATTTCTGCAAAAAATAAAAAATTTTAAAAACTAAAATTTAAGATTGACTACTTTCTCACCTTGTAAAAGATTTCCCAAGTCTAAATTTTTAAGTAGAATCATATACTTTAATTAAATTTAGTGTTATAATTATAACAAAAGGTAAAAAATTAGGCATAAGCCGAATAAGGGGTGAAGTTTTATGAGTTCAAGAAATCTCACTTTTTCCGTAGGTGGAGTTCACATGGACGAACACAAAACTTTGACAGAAAAGATTGCAATTGAGAGGATGCCAAGTCCTAAGATTGCCTACATACCTATGTCACAACACATTGGAGCACCTTGCTCACCAGTTGTGTCAAAGGGCGATTCTGTTAAGGTTGGACAAATGGTGGGTAATTCTGATGCTTATATATCAGCTGCTATACACTCTTCTGTATCAGGTACAGTTAAAGAGATTAAAAAAATGTACACAGCTGATGGAAGGTATTGTGATTGTGTCGTTATAGAAAACGATGGCAAAGACGAAATGACTGATGACCTTAAATCTTTTAAAGATTATAAGGATCATCCAATTGACGATTTAATTCCTTTTATTAAAGAAAAGGGTGTCGTTGGTATGGGCGGCGCTGGTTTCCCTCTTCACGCAAAATTAAAAGGTGAAGACCCAGTGCTTGATGAATGTATAATAAATGGGGCAGAATGTGAGCCTTTCCTCACTTGTGACCACAGAATTATGCTAGAAAGAACTGAAGAAATATTAGAAGGACTAGACATCTTCTCATATTTTTACAACAAGGATGTTTCCTACATGGCAATTGAAGAAAATAAACCTGACGCAATTGCTAAGATGGAAGAAGTTATAGGGAAAAATCCTAATTGGAGTCACTTAAAGGTAGTTGGATGTCAAACTAAGTATCCACAAGGTGATTCAAAGAGACTTTCTGAAGCCGTTGTTGGAAGAATTGTTCCACAAAATGGTGTAACAAATGATGTTGGAGTTTTCCTAACAAATGTTGGTACAACTCTTGCATTTTATGAAGCAATGATAGAAGGAAAGCCTTCTTATGAAAGAGTAATAACTGTTTCTGGTTCTGGAATTAAGGAGCCAAAGAATATTCTCGTTAAAATAGGTACTCCTGTTGGAGATATTTTAGATTTCTGCGGAGGAGTAAAGGAAAACTTTAAAGAAATTATTTGTGGTGGTCCTATGACTGGTAAGTCAGTATTTAGCCTTGATGCACCTGTTACAAAGACTACTTCAGGTATTTTAGTTTTCACCGAAGAAGAAGTTACAGAAAGAATTGAATCTCCATGTATTAGATGTTCAAGATGCGTAGATCACTGTCCAGCAAATATTAATCCAACTGATATTAATCATGCAATTTTAAAGGGCGATGTTGATTTATGTAGCGCTTTACACGCTGACCAATGTATGGAATGTGGTATATGTTCCTTCGTTTGTCCAGCAAAGAGACATCTAAGTGCATCTGTTAAATTAGCTAAACGAGAAATCAGAGCTAATCAAAAGAAATAGGAGGGATCAATTTGGAAAATAATAAAATAACTAAAGATCCGATGACAGTAAATGAAGCTCGCTTCGTTTCACTTGCTCCTCACATTAGGGCAAATGACACTGTTAGGAAGATTATGCTTGATGTAATCATAGCGCTTGTTCCTGCAATGATTGCTTCCGTATATTTCTTCGGAATTAGGTCAATTCTCTTGATTCTAACTTGTGTAGTAGCTTGTATGGCAACTGAGTATGTAACTCAATCTGCACTTAAAAAGACTGTACAAATAAGGGACTTGTCTGCTGTAGTAACTGGAATTTTGATTGCACTAAATATGCCTCAATCTTTCCCACTATGGATGGCAGCTTTCGGATCCGTTTTTTCAATCTTAATAGTAAAAGAATGTTTTGGTGGTATTGGATTTAACTTTATGAACCCAGCTCTTGCTGCAAGACTTGTACTTATGGCATCATGGCCAAAACAAATTACAGGTTATATTTCACCTGAATTATTAAAACAAGGTGTAACTGATTTAGATTCAATAACTTACGCTACACCACTTCAACTTATAGCAGCTGGAGACTTTGCAAATCTTCCTCAAATGAAGGATATGTTTATTGGAAACATTGGCGGAGTAATTGGAGAAACTTCAGCAATTGCACTTTTAATAGGTTTTGTTTATTTAGTAGTTAGAAAGGTAATTTCTTGGGAAATTCCAGTAATTTATGTTGCAACTACTGCAGTATGTCTTGGAATTTTAGGTATTCCTATGAATATAATTCCTTACGAATTATTAGCAGGTGGTTTATTACTAGGTGCTATATTTATGGCAACTGACTACACTACAAACCCAATAAACAGAAAGGGAAGAATAATATTTGCCCTTGGCTGCGGTATTTTAACTGCAGTAATAAGAGTAAAGGCATCTCTTCCAGAAGGTGTTTCCTATGCAATATGTCTTATGAACCTTGCAACACCTTTAATTGACAAGCTTACAGTAACAAGTGCTTATGGGGAGGCGAAGTAAATGAAAGAACCAGTAAAATTTGGAATTATACTTTTAGTTTTCTGCGCCCTATCTGCAGGACTTTTGGCAGTTGTAAATAGTTTTACTGCTCCAGTAATTGCAGAAACTGAACTAAAAAATACACTTGCATCTTACGAAGTTATCTTTGGCGAAAATGCAGATGGCTTTGAAGAATATGATCAAGAAAAATTATCTTCAATAAAAGAAAAATATCCAACTATTGAAAAAATCTTTGTTGCAAAAAAAGGCGACCAAGTTGTTGGATACGGTGTCAATGTAAAATCAAATGGTTATGGTGGAGCTATGGTCAATGCTCTAGGATTTTTACTTGATGGAGATAAAATCGCTGGATTTAGAAATATTTCCAATGGTGAAACAAGTGGATTCGGTTCAAGAATCACAACTGATGAATACTATCCATCTTACGAAGGAAAATCTGCAACAGGTCCTCTAAAACTTTCTAAGGATCCAAAGGCTGAAGATGAAGTTATGTGGCTTACATCAGCAACAATCTCATCTAAGGGTGCCCTAGCAGGTTCCAACGATGCCATTCAGGTTTATGACGAAGTTTTAAAGAATGAATAAGGAGGATTAAAATGAAATTATCTAAAGTATTCTTAGACGGTGCTTTTAAAAACAACCCCGTATTCATCCAACTTATAGGGCTTTGTTCAACACTGGCTATCACAAATAACTTAACAAACTCATTGGCAATGGGAGTTGCAGTTACTTTCGTACTAATAATGAGTAACGGAGTAGTATCTGCACTTAGAAATATAATACCTGATAAAATAAGAATTCCTTGTTTTATAGTAGTAATTGCCACTTTCGTAACATTAGTACAAATGATACTTCAAGCTTATTCACAACCAATTTATTCAGCACTTGGTATTTTCTTACCACTAATCGTAGTTAACTGCTGTATCCTTGGTGAAGCTGAAGGTTTTGCTTATAAAAATGCCCTTGTTCCATCAATAGTTGACGGAATTGGAACAGGCGTTGGATATACTATTGCCGTACTTGCAATGGGTCTTGTTCGTGAATTTTTCGGATATGGCACACTATTTAATGTTAATATTTTGCCAGAATCTTATCCAGGAATTGGAATTATGGGAGCTCCAGCAGGTGCCTTCATACTTCTAGGATTTTTAATTGCAGGATTTAAACTAATGTTAAACAGGAGGGCAGACTAATGTTAGAAAGTATTATTACGATTTTAATTTCAACAATACTTGTAAATAATTATGTTTTTGCTCAATTCTTAGGAATTTGTCCCTTCTTAGGTGTATCTTCCAAGACAGAGACTGCCCTTGGAATGGGAGTAGCCGTTACCTTTGTAGTTGTACTTGCATCTGCAATCACATGGCTAATTCAAATTTTTGTATTAGATAAATTTGGACTTGAGTATTTACAAACAATTGCATTTATTCTTGTAATTGCATCACTAGTACAATTTGTAGAAATGTTTATTAAGAAGTCATCACCTTCACTTTACCAAGCCATGGGTGTATATCTTCCACTTATTACTACAAACTGTGTTGTACTTGGTGTAACAGTTTTAAATGTTCAAAATGGATATAACTTAATAGAAACAATATTTAGCGGATTTGGAGCTTCAATAGGTTTCACACTTGCACTTGTACTTATAGCTGCACTAAGAGAAAAATTAATGCTAGCAGATGTACCAAAGGCACTTCAAGGAGTTCCAATTGCACTTGTTAGTGCAGGCCTAATGGCAATTGCATTTTCAGGTTTCGGCGGATTGGTATAGGAGGTAATTATGGAAATGAGTACAGTACTTACCCCAGTCTTGTTTTTGGGAATTGCGGGAGCCTTTTTTGGAGTAATTCTTTCAATAGCATCAAAGGTTTTTTATGTAGAGGTAGATCCAAAGGTCGCTGAAGTTAGAGATGTATTGCCAGGAGCAAACTGTGGAGCTTGCGGCTTCCCAGGTTGTGATGGTTTAGCAGAAGCCATCGCCAATGGAAAGGCACCAGTAAATGGTTGCGTAATTGGTGGTGCAGACACTGCAGAAAAAGTCAGTGCAGTAATGGGCGTTAACGCAGGAAATGTAGAAAGAAATATTGCCTGTGTACTTTGCCAAGGAGACTGCAACAAGGCAAAAAATAAATACGATTACAATGATTTAGTTGACTGTAGATTAATTTCAGACTATCAACAAGGAGCAAAGGCATGTAACTTTGGTTGCTGCGGCGGTGGCACTTGCGTAAGTGTCTGCGAATTTGACGCAATTCACATGGTAAATGGAGTTGCAGTAGTAGACAAGGAAAAATGTGTTGCCTGCATGAAGTGTATCAACATTTGCCCTAAAAAAATCATTGCACTTAGACCTTACAAATCAAAGACAGTTGTTGAATGTAAGTCTCTTGATCCAGGAAAAGTTGTCAGAACTAACTGTTCAATAGGTTGTATCGGATGTGGAATCTGTGAAAAGAACTGTCCTAAGGATGCAATCCATGTAGAAAACAACCTAGCATCAATTGACTATGACAAGTGTATCAACTGTGGAATCTGTGTTTCAAAATGTCCAACAGGAGCAATTTATTGCGAATATCCTGAAAGAGTTGAAAAGATGAAACAAAAAGAAAAAGAAAAGAAGGAAAAAGAAAGACAAGCAAAACTTGCAGAAGCCCAAGCTAAAAAAGCTCAAGCAGAAAAAGAAAAAGTTAATGCTTAATCTTTAAAATCTAAACTAAGAAACTGTCGTGCAAGCGGCAGTTTTTTCT
>NZ_HE978566.1:277414-317470 GCF_000311825.1 Peptoniphilus grossensis ph5
GCCTTTTTTCTTGCAAATTTTTTAAATAAATTTTAAAAAAATTTCAAATACAATTTTTTTAACTCCCTTAAATATATAAAAGTTTCACAAAATTTTGCCTTTCTATTTTTTTTTTTTGAATAATGTGATATCATGTTAATAGGAAGAACTAAAGATAGACCAAAAATTAAAAAGGAGTGTGTCTTATGAAAAGAAAGTTTTATATTAAGCTTGGTTTTTTATTATTGCTAATGATGGTATTCTCTTCTTGCAAATCTCAGAAGGATACAACAGTAGCAAATACTTCCAATGCAAAAGAAGTTAGCCAAGAAAATGTGGGCGAAGAAAAAGAGGAAGAGATGGCGGATAAACTCTTTGTAGAAAAAGAAAATCCAAGAATTGTTGCCTTGTCAGTGAAGGCTGCAAAGGCCTTAAAATTTTTGGGTTATGAAAATGTTGTGGCAGTACCTAATGGAGCAGAATCTATTTATCCTGATGCCAGCTCAATAGGCGATGAAAAAGAGCCCGATTTTAAGCTTATAAATAACTTAAACGCAGATTATTTTTTTACAGATTCAAGTGTAACTTATGATAAACCTTTGGGACTAGACTTTGCTTCAGCTTCCTTTGAAACCTTAGAGGACACAAAAAATGGTCTCAACTTCTTTGCCAAGGGTTTGGGTTTAGATGAAGATGATGTCAAAGAAAAAATAGATTCATTAACAGAAAATATTTAGACTCATTAATTATTTTTATAAAATTTAAAAAATTTTATAAAAAGTATTTGACAAGTTGATTTTTGTCTCTTATAATAACAAACAAATCATAATTTTATTTATAAAAAATATTGGAAAAAACGAGTAGGTTTATTAAAGTTTTCAGAGAGTGGGCGTTTGGTGAAAGCCTATAATGGAGATAAATTCGAAAATCCTTTTTCTTTATGCAAGTCTGAACCTCAGTAAGATTTGCCGCTTTAGTAGGCGTTATCTATACTCGGCATTGATTGATGCTTGTTAAGAGAGCTTACATTTTTGTAGGAACTAAGGTGGTAACGCGATAATTCGTCCTTTGTCTATTATTTAGACAAGGGACTTTTTTTTATTTATAAAATTAAAAATTAGGAGGAAAAAATGAAAAACTTATCAAGAAGTCAGTTTACTCAAGTGAGCATAATGCTCTTTGGATTGTTCTTTGGAGCTGGAAATTTAATTTTCCCTCCATTTTTAGGAAATCAAGCAGGGAATAAAACTATAATTTCTCTTTTAGCTTTTTCTGTAACTGCAATTATCTTCCCAATACTTGGAGCTATAGCTGTTGGTAAGACTGACGGACTTAAAAACTTATCTTCAAGAGTTGGAGAAAAGTTTGCCTTAGTTTTTACTACTGCAATATACCTTTCAATAGGACCTGGTCTTGGAATACCAAGAGCTGGATCTGTTCCTTTTGAAATGGCAATAGCACCTTATGTACCAGAAACTTTTAACCTATCTCTTGTAAGGCTTGCCTATACATTTGTATTCTTTGCTGTTGCAATGTGGGTTTGCTTAAAGCCTAACAAGTTAGTTGCAAGAGTTGGAAAATATTTAACTCCAACACTTTTACTTTTAATATTTATAATGTTTGCAAAAGTTATGACTCTACCAAAGGTACCTTCAATGGCAAGTGGAAATTATAAGGATGCTCCAGTAGTTGCTGGTTTCCTTGCAGGCTATGACACCATGGATGCAGTTGCAGCCCTTAACTTTGGTTTTGTTGTCACTCTTGCTATAAGAAGATTTGGTGTTGAAGATAAGAAGCTTGTTACAGCTTACACTGCTAAGGCTGGTTTACTTGCAGGAAGTGTTTTGTTTGTAGTTTACCTAATGCTTTCAACAATGGGCATGGTTACATCAAAGGCTTTCGCTGGCGTAGAAAATGGTGCAGTTGTTCTTACAGAAGCTGTTAAGCTTGTATTTGGCAACTCTGGTTTAGTTCTTTTAGCTTCAATATTTACCCTTGCTTGTTTAACTACTTGCATAGGTTTAATATCAAGTGGATCTGAATATTTTTGCACACTATTTAATCGCAAGATGTCTTATGGCAGATGGGTTTTCCTTTGGACCTTCTTCTCCTTTGTAATGGCAAACTTTGGACTTAATAAACTTCTTGCTTTATCAGTGCCACTACTAACTGTTATATATCCAGTTGCCTTAGTCTTAATACTTCTAGGATTTACTCATGACTTTGTTGGTTACTCCAGACTTTCTTATAAGGCATCAGCCTTCTTTGCAGTTGGTTTACCACTTGTGTCTGTTGCTAAGTCAACCTTCCATATAAATCTACCTCTTTTGACAAAGTTTGAAGCAAGCCTTCCAATGGCATCAAGTGGTTTGTCTTGGGTCCTACCAAGTCTTTGTGCTGTAGTCTTAGTTGAAGGATACACAAGGCTAGTCTCACCATCAAAGGCTAAGGTAAAAGCAGAAAATTATATGTAAGATAAATTAGAAATTTAAAAACAGTCTCACATGATTAATGTGGGACTTTTTTATGCTTTCTTGCAAAGAGGATAAAAAAAATTTTTGATGCTTGTGATGAAAGGAAAATATGACAAATAAATTCTAATTGAATATAATTAAAAATTTTTTTGAATAGAAAAGTATTTTTGTTAAGAAAATTGGAAAAAGAAATATTATAATTATTTCGATAATTGTTATCAATTGACTTGATATTAAATAAAGAGAGGTGTTATATTTTGAAATTATACAAAAAATTATTTTCCTACATACCTGAGAGAAAACTTCACGGTATTCTTGCATGTCTACTTACGACCTTGGGCACTGTTTTAGAATTTTATGCCTATTATTTGATTTGGATTTTGCTAAAGAATGTATTTACTGGTGGGGTCTTATCAGAAGAAAGAAGTCTTGCAATAAAAATTTTATTTTTATTTATTGCCTATGGTCTTTTATACTTTATGGGTCTTTGGATGAGTCACTTAGCAGGTTTTAGACTTGAAACGCGTCTTCGTGAAAGAGGCATAAGGCATCTTCTTAGGGCGTCTAATACTTTTTTTGACCTACACAATTCTGGAGAAGTGAGAAAAATAATTGACAATAATGTGGAGCAAACTCACATGATTGTGGCTCATTTGATTCCAGATCAAACAGCAGCCTTTTTGACTCCCATACTTATGCTTATCTTGACCTTCCTATTGGATTTATACCTTGGAATATTTTTTATTGTCATTGTCCTAATAAGTTTAGTCCTTGTAAAAAATATGATGGGTGATCAGTCCTTTATGAAGAAGTACATGGATATGCTTGATGAAATGAATGCGGGTGCAGTTGAGTATGTAAGGGCTATGCCTGTAGTAAAGATTTTTAACGCACCCTTAATCGGTTTTAAAAAACTTTATGATTCGATTCTAATTTATAAAGACATGGTCTACAAGTATTCTATGTCTTGCAGGATTCCTTATGTCCTCTTCCAATGGCTTTTAAATATTTTTATAATTACGCCAATATTTTTGGGAATCTTTATGGTTAATAGGGGAGCTGATCCTGGTCTTTGGGCGGCAAAAATTTTATTTTTCACTTTATTCTCGGGGATATTCTATTTAAACACAATGAAAATTATGTATGTATCTATGTATATCTTCCAGGCAAATTCTGCTGTGGATAATCTTGAAAATTTATTCAAGGAAATGAAGGCGAAGGAAATAGAATTTGGAAACCAAAGGGAATTCCTAAACAAAAATATTGAATTTAAGAATGTAGACTTCTCCTATGACGTAGAAAATAAAATTTTAAATAACTTTTCTCTCAGTCTTGAAGAAGATAAGGTCTATGCCTTGGTGGGTAGTTCGGGTTCAGGTAAGTCAACTATAGCAAAATTAATTTCTGGTCTATACCCAGTTGACTCAGGAGAAATTTTAATTGGAAATAAAAATATTTCTTCCTATGACAAGGAAAGTCTTATGAAAAACATAGGAATTGTTTTTCAAAATCCACAACTCTTCCAAGGTATCTCCATTTTTGAAAATGTTAAGCTTGGAAAAAGTGATGCCTCTGATGAAGAAGTTTTAAGGGCATTAAGGCTTGCAAGGTGTGATGAATTTATAGACAAATTTAAAGATGGTTATGATGTAGTGATTGGAGCAGAGGGTGTAAATCTCTCTGGTGGAGAAAAGCAAAGGGTAAGTATTGCTAGAATTTTCCTAAAGGATCCAAAAATTATAATTATGGACGAAGCTTCAGCTGCAGCTGACCCTGAAAACGAGTATGAACTACAAAGAGCCTTTAAGGAATTAATAAAGAACAGGACTACAATTATGATTGCCCATAGGCTCACTTCCATAAGAGGGGTAGATGAAATTCTTTTGATTGAAGATGGAAAGCTAATTGAAAGAGGAAGTCACGATAAACTTTATAAGGAAGATGGTAAGTATAAGAAGTTTGTGGAAATGTATATGAAGGCAAATGAATGGAGGGTTGACTGATGAAAAATTATTTGAAAAATCGTTTTGGACTTACAGACAAGGGGGCAGAGGGTGCCCTTGTTGCAATAAGATATTCTAGTCTAAAGAGCCTTTCTTATATGCTACCTATGTTCCTTCTTATGTATGTACTGCAAGGCCTGTTAAATTTAGGAGACTTTAGTCCAAGGCTTTCGGTCATCGCCTATGTAATAATTGCCCTTCTCATGATTTTTGTAATTAATAGGGACTACATTACAACTTACAACGAAACCTATAAGGAATCTGCAAATCTTAGGATAGAAATTTCTGAAATAATTAAGGACCTGCCTCTTAGTTTTTATACAAGTAGAGATTTAACAGATCTTTCTCAAACAATAATGAAGGATGTAGAGGCAATTGAGCATGGTCTTTCTCATGCACTTTCAGGATTTTATGCCTTTATAATAAATCTAGTTATTATTTCCATTTTGTTACTAATTGGGAATTTAAAACTTGGGCTTGCAGTTATAGTGCCAATTTATATTTCTGCTATTTTGAATTTCCTTTCAAGCAAGATTCAAAAGAAGGGAGTGAGTTTCTATTATAAGGAGCAAAGGAAGTCCTCAAAGATGTTCCAAGAACTCATTGACCTATCTACAGAGATCAAGTCCTATAATTTGACTGAAGAAAAGGAAAAAAATGGCATTGACTTTGTTAGGTCCTTAGAAAAGAAACATATTAAATCAGAACTGGCACAAGTTATCCCCATTGTTTCTGCAGGAGTTGTGGCAAATTTATCTCTTGCCCTTGCAATATATGTTGGATTAAATAGCTTGATAGATGGAGAAATAAATATCTTGTATTTTGCGGGCTACTTATTTGCTTCAGCAAGATTAATTGATGGAGTCGCTGCCTTCAACGGATTTTATGCAGAGTTAATGTATATCGATTCGCCAGTTGAAAAGATAAAGGCACTTAGGAATGAAAAAATTCAAAGGGGAAATAGAGCAGACTTGAAGTCCTTTGACATTGATGGAAGGAAGCTTACTTTTTCTTATCTCCATGACAAAAAAGTTATAGATAATATTTCCTTTAAGGCCTTGCAGGGAAAGACTACTGCCCTTGTTGGTCCATCTGGTTGCGGTAAGTCCACCCTAATCAAATTAGTGGCAAGATTATATGATTATGACTCTGGAGAAATCAAAATTGATGGCAAGGAGATAAAAAATATTGCCACACAAGACTTGTTCAAACACATTTCCATGGTCTTTCAAGATGTAACCCTCTTTAATGGATCAGTAATGGAAAATATTAGGTTGGGTAGGTCCAGTGCCAGTGACGAAGAAGTCCTTGAAGCGGCAAGACTTGCCAACTGCGATGACTTTGTAAAGAAATTGCCAAGGGGATATGAAACAGAAATTGGCGAAAATGGATCTAACTTATCTGGAGGAGAGAGACAGAGAATATCCATAGCAAGAGCCTTTTTAAAGGATGCAGAAATAATCCTACTAGATGAAATTGCGGCATCACTTGATGTGGAAAATGAAAAATATATCCAAGAATCTCTAAATAAATTAATTAAAAATAAGACGGTGATGATAGTTTCCCATAGGATGAAATCAATCAGAAATGTAGATCAAATCATAGTTATGAAAGATGGAAAGATAGAAGATTTTGGAAAACACGATGAACTTTTAAAAAGTAGTAAAACCTACCAAAAGATGATGGAATCATCTAAAAAATCTGAAGAATTTATATATTAGGAGGAAAAAATGAATAAATTTGGGATTCGAGATTTAGTAAATGCCGGTGTATTTTCACTTTTAACTGTAATGGCAACTTGGTGTGGAGGTATGATAGGTTTTATACCTGTTCTTATGCCCCTAGTTCCCTTTGCTTGTGGTTTACTTTCAGGGCCAGTCTTTATGCTTTATTCAACAAAGATAGACAAGTTTGGCATGGTCTTAATAATGGGAATAGTTTTTGGACTTGTGTTTTCAATGTCAGGTCATGGGGCAATAGTTCTTCCTGCCATAATCGTCTTGTCCTTAATTTGTGAGATGATATTAAAAAATGGTGGTTACAAGTCAATAAAAACTGCAAGACTAAGCTACACAGTCTTTATGATTTTTGCAGCGGCAAATTTAATACCAATTTATTTTGCTAGGGATGCCTTCGTCCAATCCTTAATCGATAGAAATTATGGGGCTGAATTCGCAGAAAAATTATTATCAGTTATGCCAACCTGGTCCTTTATACCTGTTGTCCTAGTAGGTATGTTAGGTGGATATATAGGCTGCACTATTGGAATTAAAATCCTAAATAAGCACTTCAAAAAAGCAGGAATGGCTTAATGAAAATAGACTTTAGGACAAAAATATTTTTAACAAATGTAATAGGGATTGTTGCCATTGAAGGTTCTCTTGGAAGAAGATATTATTATCTTGGAATTTTAATAGCAATTTTTCCCTACTTACTTGCACTATTTGATAGAAAGTGGTCCCTTTTAATTAAGGGACTTTTATATACTTCTGTGGCAGTCTTAGGGGAAGGTCTTTTGCTTAATCTTTCGCAAAATTTCTTTACAATGATTTTAAATCTATATGTAGGAATAATTATAAGAGTTCTGCCTGGCTTTATGATGGGTTACTATGCTCTGGTTACAACAAAAATGAGTGATCTTGTTTACTCTTTGCAGAAAATAAGCTTGCCAATTTTTTTGATTATTCCAGTTTCTGTAATGTTTAGATTTTTTTATTCAATAAAGGAAGACTACAAGAAAATAAATGAGGCCATGTATATGCATGGACTAATTATGAAAAATTTTTTCAAAGACCCTGGTAAGATTTTGGAATATAAGTTTGTTCCACTTTTAATGATTACATCACAGACTGCTGATGATGTTGCCATATCAGCTATGACAAGGGGAATGAGAGTTGATGGAGAAAGGTCATCTATTTCTGATGCAAGCTTGAAGTTACAAGATTATGTCTTAATGATCTTTGGAATTTTTATAATTATTTTATTCATCAGGGTGAAAATATGTTAGAGTTTAAAAATTTTTCCTTAGCCTATGAAAATTATGAAGGCAAAGAAAATACAATATTTGAAAATATTAATCTGTCCTTTGAAGGGGGAAGTGTAAATGTAATAAGTGGAGAGTCAGGTTCAGGCAAGTCAACTTTTATAAAGTTAATTAACGGTATAATTCCAGAGATAAATAATGCCAAAATTTCGGGTCAGCTTTTATTTAAGGGGAAAAATTTATTTGACCAGGGCATAAGCGATAGGAGTCAATACATTTCCACAGTTTTTCAAAATCCCAAAAATCAATTTTACTGCATCAATTCAAGTGATGAAATGGCCTTTGCTCTTGAAAACAGAAATGTAAAAAGAGAGGAGATACTAAGTAAAATAGATTACTATACAAGGATTTTTGGGACAGATAAATTACTTGATAGAGATTTATTCAAATTATCAGGTGGTGAGAAACAACTTGTGGCAATTACATCTGTTGCCCTAATGGATAATGAAATTTATATTTTTGATGAACCCTCTGCCTCTCTTGATAATCAATCCATTGAAAGACTAAAAAATATTATTGAGATATTAAAGGAAAAGAAAAAAATTATAATTATTGCAGAGCATAGACTATACTACCTAAGGGACATAATGGAAAAGCTCTTTGTCATCGAGGACAAAAAAATAAATTCCTACGAAAGAGAAGAGCTTAATGATGAATTCATAAGAAATCATAAGCTGAGAACCCTAAGGGAAATAAATAAGGAAGATTTGAATAAGGATAAATACATAAAAAAATCTTTTTTCGATAAAAATTTTGATCATGACAAAATAATGGAGTGTCGAAACTTTCGTTGTAAGTATAAGGGAAGTGAGAAGGTAATTTTTGATTTTAACCTATCCTTTGACAGGGGAATTTATTTTCTAATTGGAGCAAATGGAATAGGCAAGACCTCTTTTATAAGAAATATTTGCGGACTTAATAAGGGGCAAAGGGGAGATTTATATTATGGGTCTGATAAAATAAAGAGGCCCTATGAAAAAATTTCTCTTGTAATGCAAGATGTGAACTATCAATTATTTACAGATTCAGTTTACTCAGAAATGTCCATAGTATCAGATGATGACCTTCTAAAGGAAAAAATCTTGCGTGATTTGGGACTTTGGGACAAGAAGGGCAGCCACCCTCAAGCCTTATCTGGAGGAGAGAAACAAAGACTTGCCCTTGGACTAGCCTTTGCCAGCAAGAAGGAAATAGTTTTGTTAGACGAACCAACTTCTGGCTTGTGTCTAAAGAATATGACAAAATTAATTAGCTTCTTAAAGGAAATGAAAAAGCAAAACAAAACAATTATTATAATCACACACGATTATGAATTTATTAAGAGTGCAGATGAAAATATTTTGGAGTTTGTAAATGAAAAATACTAATTATTTAGCTTCCTGGGACTTTGAGGTTGTCGATGATAATGATGATTTTATAGAGTATCAAGGAATAAGCCATCCTAAAAATAAAATGAAAAATTATAAACTTTTTCCAGGACTTATGCTGATGTATATTGACTTAAGAGAAAAGTATCAAGTGAAAGCTTCTGATAGTAAGGGAAATAAGGGTTATAGGATTTCTTATTGCTATGAAGGTAATTACTTTACTTATATTAACGATACAAAAATTTTAATAACGAGAGAAATTTTTATTGGCAAGGCACTTCCCTATGCACGGGAATCTTATACAACCAAGGACAGGGTTCAAGCCTTTAATTTTTTGATTTTTGAAAACGAAATAGATAAGGTTTCCTTTTCCGGTAAAATCCTAGTGGAATTTTTGAGAAAAATAAATTCAATAAAGGATATGGGTTTTGTCTATAAAAATGAAAGACTAATTCAAAGGGCCAATGAACTAATCCAAGTCCTAAAAAGTGAAAATGTCTTGGGGATTTCTATAAAGGCTCTGGATTTAATTTACGATATTACCATGGAAAAAACTTCAGAAATAAGAAAATCTTATCAAAAGGATGAAAGAAGCGAGGAAATTATTTTAATTGAAGAGTTTATTAAAGAGAATTTGGACAAGGATATTACTTTAGATTTGCTTACAAAGAAATTTAAGATTTCTAAGTCAAACTTAAATAATAAATTCATTAGAAAATTTCAGTACACTCCTATAAAGTACCTCAACAATTTAAGGATGATGAAGGCAGAAGAAATTTTGATGAATACAGATAAAAACATAACGGAAATTTCTATGGAACTTGGTGTCACAAGCCCATCAAATTTTACAAGGTCCTTTAAAAAATTTACAGGATTAAGTCCAAGTGAATACAGAAAAAAAGAAGCTCTAAAGGAATGAGCTTCTTTTTAATGTTTAAATTTTATAAAGTAAAGGAACCGATGTAATAATATTTGCCTGCGTCCTTTAAGTCGATTGTCCATTTTTTATTTATGCCAATAGTCTTTAGCATTTCTTCCATGTAGAATAAGATTACGCCCATGTCGATAAGTGATCTGTTGTCTTCATCAGATTTTACCATATAGGCATCAACTTCTGCTCCCTTAAGGACAAATCTCCATGGTTGGAAATTTTTGTGACTTGGTGCATATCTTACTGATGAAAATACATCAAAGACGCCATAGTTTTCTAATGTTTCTATGGAAATAGGATTTCCAATTGTATCTGCGAAGACAATTTCTTCTACGCTAAGTCTTGAACTTGTAACTTCTGGGTCAAATAATTTTTTCTTTTGTCCATAGCCAAGAGCAATTAGATAATCTATGCCTGTGCCATTTTCTCCGAAGATGGCTCTTTTTGTGTCTGCATCAACGCTATCAACTGTAATCCAACAAGTGTCTATGTCAAGGTCAACAATTTTTGTGTTTAATTTTTCTAGGCAGTAGCCACCCTTTAATATGTTAAGTGGTTTGTCTCCGTCAATGTCTAGTGCAATGTAGTGTGGAGCTTCTATCATGACTCCTGCATAGCCTGCTTTGCCTCTTAGTCCTTCAGCAACAATTTTCCCGTTTTCATAAAGAGAAAAACTTATGCCGCTTTCATTAGTTCCCATTTCGTCCATAAGTAATTTTATATTTTCCAAGGCATCTCTTGGAACTGTGTCCGTTTTAAAATTTCTGACAGACTTTCTTTTTTGCAAGAAATTTGTCATTAACATAGTAATACCCCCTAAACCAGTTTATATTTAAATTATATCACAATAGCAGGGTTAAAAAAATAGATTTAAAATATTTATGAAATAGTTTACACTAGAGTGGGAGGGATAATGTGAAATTAACATCTAGTCAATTAAAAGCTGTGGAACATTTCAAGGGACCTGCAATAGTTCTTGCTGTTCCTGGCGCAGGCAAGACAACTATGATTTTACATAGGACTAAGAGATTAATAGATAGGGGAGTGGACCCAAAGAGCATTCTTACCATTACTTTTTCCAAGGCGCAAGCTGTGGACATTAAGATGCGTTATAATTTAATGTTTGAGGATAAAAATGTAGTCTTTTCCACAATTCACGCCTTTTGTTATTCCATAGTTCGCGACTATTCTAAAAAATCTGGCAAGTCCCTTAGCCTCATTGATTCAAATTTAAAGAAAAAATATGAAATTTTAAGAGATATTTATAGAGATGTCAACAAAACTTATCCCACTGAAGAGCGAATTGAGACGGCAATTTCTGAAGTTGGCTACTGCAAAAATATGATGCTCAGTCCATCTTCCTTTGCCAAGACAAAAAGATGCGATACTGACAACTTCGTCAACTTTTATGTGACCTATGAAAAGTATAAAAAGGACAAAAATTTAATTGACTTTGACGACATGATAAATCTAGCTTATGAGATTTTAAAGACCGATGCTTCTATAAGAAAAAAATATAGAGATAGGTTCAAATTTATTCAGCTTGACGAGGGGCAAGATACAAGTAGGAGTCAGTTTCAAGTTTTAAAACTTTTGGCTAAGCCTGATGACAATTTATTTGTTGTTGCCGACGACGACCAGTCAATTTACGGCTTTAGGGGCGCCAGCACTGAAGAACTTTTTAAGCTGCAAAAGGACTATGAGGACATTGCGACTTTTTACATGGAAGAAAATTTTCGTTCTACAAAAAATATTGTAAACATTGCAAATATTTTTATTGCCCAAAATGAAAATCGCTTCGAAAAAACTGTTGTCACAGACAATCCCTTTGCTAAGCCTGTAAATATTATTAAGGTCAAGGAGCCCAAGGACCAGTATGCCTTTATCGAAAGGGAGCTTCAAAAGGAGGCAGGGGACCTTTGTGTTTTATACAGAAATAATCTATCCAGCATTGGTCTTGTGGAGTATTTTGAGAGAAAAAATTATGCTTTTAATATAAAGGACAAAAAGACTAAGTTCTTCTCTCACTTTATAACTCGCGATATTTTAGATATTTTAAATTTTTCACGTGACCTTTCCGATATTGAGCTCTATGAAAAATTTTACTTTAAATTAGATGGATACATTTCCAAAAAGCACATCGACTATATGAAGAGAAATAGGGGCAAAAATATTTTTAATATTTTAAAGGACTATCCAGGACTTCCATCTTACTACCACAAAAATATTAACAAGTTATTAGTTGGCTTTAAAAAAATTGCAAGATCTAATGTCTACGATGCCATTAATTTTATTGACAAGGAAATGGGTTATGGAAAATATTTAAGAGAAAATGCCAAGAGATTCATGGAAACAGAGGCGACTTTAAACGAATACCTCTATTATTTAAAGTTAATTGCAAAAAGCACTGAGTCTTTGGATTTATTTATTGGCAGATTAAAGGAGTTGGAGTACGACCTCTTGAAGCCAAGAACTAATAAGGCAAATTTAACTTTTTCAACTATTCATTCAGCCAAGGGGCTTGAGTTTTCCCGAGTTTTTGTTGTAGACTTATATGAGGGGACTTTGCCCTCCACTGCAAGTCTTGATGCCATAAGAGAAGATGAAGAACTTTTTTGCGAAGAGCGAAGACTCTTTTATGTTGCCATGACTAGGGCAAAAAATGAATTATATTTAATGTACTCCCGATACACAAATGGAATGAAAAATGAAATTTCTTCTTTTGTAACAGATTTAGAAACTTTGGCAGGTGATTAAAATGGATTTAAATGAAGAGATAAGAAAAATTATAAAAATAAAAGATGATATGCTCTTAAACAGTCTCTTTGATGAGTATCACCCTGTAGATATTGCCCTTGAAGCAGAGGACTTGCAAGATGAGGACCTGGAAACTTTTGTCAGCCTAGTTAGCCACGATAACATGGCACTTCTCTTTGAATCGGCAGAAGATGACCTAAGCGCAAGGATGATGGCATATTTTACTGATGATGATTTAATAGATATTTTTGCTCACATGGAAACTTCAATAGTTGCCGACCTTTTGGGTGTTCTTTCCACTGTGAGGAGAAAGGCAATCTTATCTTCAATGAAAAGTGCAGAGAAAAACACCTTGAAGATGATACTTTCCTTTGACGAAGAGTCTGCCGGCGGTATCATGACCACAAATTTTATTGCCCTAAAGGAAAATTTGACGGCAGAAGAAGCTATAAAAAAACTTAGGGCAATTTCACCTGAGACGGAAATTATTGACGAAATTTTTGTAACAGACGATTATCACAGACTGCAAGGCATTGTGACAATTAGGGACCTTTTGGTTTCCAATGCAAAGACAGCTTTAAGAGATATCTTGGAAGAAGTGGACTTTTATGTATATGGCACTGACGACCAAGAAGTTGCAGCAAACCTCTTTAGCAAGTACGAGCTTGACATTTTGCCAGTAGTAAACAGCAACATGGCAATCCTGGGCGTTATTACATCAGAAGACATTATCGCCATCATCGACCAAGAGCACAACGAAGATATTTTGCAGATGCACGGTGTTAATGCAGACGAAGTTTACGACTCAACTTGGTTTGACTCCTTTAAGAGCAGGATTCCCTGGTTAATTGTAAATTTATTGACAGCCTTTTTGGCATCATCTGTTGTAAAGGGCTTTGAGTCCACAATTTCACAGGTAGTCGTCCTATCTGCAGCCATGCCAATTGTAACGGGAATGGGCGGCAACGCAGGCTCACAAACTCTTTCAATTATACTTACATCACTCGCTCGTGGTGAGTTGTCCCTCAAAGAGGATTATAAACTCATCTTTAAGGAAATATTTTTGGGACTTTTTGAAGGAGCCATTATAGGAATTTTGGCGGCAGGAGTTTTTGTATTTTGGCATCACAATATCTATTTAGGATTTATTTTATTCTTAGCCATGATTGCCAACATGATAATTGCCTGCTCCATGGGCTTTCTCATTCCACTGGTCTTGGATAAAATGAAAATTGATCCAGCCATAGCCTCATCAATTTTTCTCACAACATTTACAGATGTATTTGGATTTTTTATCTTCTTAGGGCTTGCCACAGTTTTCTTGCCATTTTTAATATAAAAATAAGCCACAGTTTACTTTATGATTTTTAGTAAGCTGTGGCTTTTTTTAATCTCTTTCTTTATAGTTTTGTATTTCTCTCTGACTTGAAACTACAACTTTTCCATCGCTGTCAAAAAGGGGAGTGATGCTGATTCCGTAGCCTGCATTTAGGTGTATATAGTTAACTCCCGTCTCAGTGTCTAATAGAATTTGTATTGACTCAGTGAGAGAGCCCTCCTTAAAAATTTTTATAAATCTTTTGTCTTCTCTATCTTTAAACATATTAACCTCACAATACTTTTTCATAGGCAAATCTTTCACTTTTGCCACCAAGATAAACTAATCCCACATAAGAATATTCCATTGAATTTAAAAGATTTTGCATGGACTTATTTTCTCTGTGGGTGTCAATGCGAACTGATTTAAAATTATTTTCCCTTGCATAGGCTTCTGCAAATTCAATAATTTTTCTGCCGTAGCCCTTTTTTCTCTCACTTGCAAGGCTTCCAATCCTGTGAAGAGCCACATAGGGCCTTGGACTTTTCCATTCTCCAGCTAAATTATTTTCATAGTCCTCATCATGGTCGTAAATTATTACAGTGGACACTACTTTTCCCTGGTCTTCTAAGACATAAATATTTCTGTTTTCAATAAGGACTTTAAAATTATTTAAATTTGGCTTGTCAGCTCCCTGCCACTGGTTTATGCCCAGCGATTTTAATTTAAGAGAGCCATCTTCATAAATTTTTTCGATTTTTTCTCTATCTAATTCTTTTGCAAGTCTAAATTCCATGTTTCCTCCAAAACTACAGGCACATTATCCGATATTTCCAGTGAATTTCTCGTGACTAGGCAGTCGTAGGCGAGAATTTTTACTCCAGCCTCCCTTGCCCTTAAAAGTCCCTGTGAAAAATTTTTATCTGTCAGGTAATTTGGCGTGAAAAACTTTACGCCCTTCATTTGAATTACAAAGAGGATGTAAGTTAAGTATTGGCCACTAGCATCAATGAGACCATTTATATGCTTAAGTCCCCTTGTAGTTGGCGCATCGGGGAAGGCGACGATGCCCTTATTTTCAAGAGTCACGCCCTTGACTTCTAGGAGAGCTCTTTTGCCTTCGCCTTCTAAATAAAAATCAAAGCGGGAATCACCATGAGAGTATTCTCTTTTTATTTTATTATATTTAAAGCCAAGGTCAATTTTATTTTGCAAAAATGCCTGATAAGCCACCTCGTTGGGAGCCTGTGAGTCAATATTTATAATTTTATCGCCCTTCATGACAGCAATGAGGGTGTAGGAAGTCTTTCTGTTGGGACTGTCATTGTAGGTAAGAAAAACTGTGGCACCTTCTGTTAAAATTTCCTTGCACCTGCCAGTGTTTGGCACATAGACAGTAAGAGTCAAGAAACCCTTTTTGCAAAGAGCGATAAATCTATTTTTTCTATATAAAAATTCTGCTTTTAAAACACTCTTGTATTTCATAATTCACCCCAAAATATTATACAGTGAACTTTAAAATATGTAAAACTTGTTGTATCATAGGGTAAAGGAGTGAGGACATGGATGTATTAGTTGTAATTGACATGCAAAATGATTTTATAAGTGGCTCTCTAAAGGGAAGGGACACAGAAAAACTTTTAGATAAAGTTGTAGAGAAGGTAAGAGAATTTAAGGGAGAAATAATTTACACCTTAGACACCCATTATGAAGATTATTTAAAGACAAAAGAAGGAGAAAATCTTCCAATAGAACACTGCATAAAGGGTACATGGGGTCACGAAATTGCAGATGAGTTAAAGGAAACAAAAAGCTTTGATAGGGCAAAAAAATTTGAAAAAAATACTTTTGCATCAATCGAACTGGGAGAGTATTTAAAAAGTTTAGATGAAAAAGAGGGCATAGATAGCATTTATTTCTTGGGACTTGTTACAGATATTTGCGTAGTTTCCAATGCCCTATTGGTAAAGGGATTTTTGCCAGAAAAAAATATTTATATCTACAAAGATTTGACAGAGGGACTTACAGAGGAAAAGAAAGCAGCAGCCATAAGTGTAATGGAATCTTGCCACATAAAGGCTATTTAAATTTTTTATTACTGCTCAAGGGAAATTTTTAGTGGTAAAAATTTATAGGTAAAGAGAAAAAAGACAGGGGGACTGTCTTTTTTGCGTTATTTTTAAATTTATTCTGAAATTATTTTTGGCTCGCCAATATTTAAGGAGTAATAGTAAATTTTTGCCGCGTCTTCTACATATTCGGCTGATAAAAAGGCAGACTCCATGTCCTTGCCGCAAGAGACAACTCCATGATTTGCTAGTAGGCAGGAGTTTGATTTTTTCAAGTAGGGAAGGATAGACCTTGCAAGTTCAAAAGAACCTGAAGGCTCAAAGGGAGCTACTTCAATTTCGCCACCTAAAAAGGGTTCCATCTCAATTAAAATTAGGGGAATCTTTTTCCGTGAAACTGCAAAGGCTGTGGCAAAACTTGAATGAGTGTGTACTATAGCATTGTAGGCTGGATAATTTTTATAAATTTCCGCGTGCATCATCCACTCTGAGGAAGGTTTTTTGTCTCCCTCTAAAATTTCACCCTTAAAATTTATTTTTACAATGTCATCTTCTGTAATTTCTAAGTAGTCCATGCCACTTGGGCTAATGTAAATTTCATCACCTTGACCCCTAAGGCTTAAATTGCCGCTAGTGCCTGCCACTAATTTTTTATCTAAAAGTTTTTTTCCATATTCTACTAAAATTTTTCTGTTATTCATGTCGCACCTCAAATATAATTTATCACATCTTACCTGCAATTGACAATTGCTTATCCTGTGTTAGACTAAAGATAAATGGAGAGATACTATGTTAAAGAAAAAAATTTTTGAAAATTATAAAAAAAGTGCAGACTATATTTTAGAAAAGATAAAAACAAGGCCAGAGCTTGCCATAATTCTCGGCACAGGTCTTGAAAATCTTTTAGATGAAATGGAAGATAAGCTAGAAATTGACTACAGAGATGTGCCAAATTTTTTGGTTTCCACAAGTAATAGTGAGGGGAAATTTATTTTTGGAAAATTATCAGGCAAGTTTGTAATTTGCATGACCAAAAGATTTCACTACTATGAAGGCTATGACTTTGACGAACTTGCCATGCCAGTTTATGTTTTAAAACTCCTTGGGGTGAAAAATTTAATTCTCACAAATGCAGCAGGTGCTGTAAATTATAATTTTTTCCCAGGAGATATTTGCCTAATTAGAGACCATATAAATTTTGCTGGCCTTAGTCCTACAAGGGGCAACAATTTATCAGAATTTGGCGAAAGATTTTATCCTATTGACAATTTATATGACAAGGAACTTCGCAGCCTTGCAAAAAAATCTGCCCTTGAAGAGGGGATTGAATTAAAGGAAGGAGTTTACTTCTTCACCGTGGGACCATTTTTTGAATCGCCATCAGAAATTAGGGCCATAAGAAGTCTTGGCGGCGACTTAGTTGGCATGTCAACTATTACAGAAACTTTGACGGCTGGTCACTGTGGCATAAGGGTCCTTGCCTTTTCAGTTGCCACAAATTATTCCTCTGATCGCATAGAGAATATGGACGGAAGCGAAGTTGAAGATGTGGCAAGGGAAGTTTCGCCAAAATTAAAAAATTTGATTGTGAAAATAATTGGGGAGTTGGAATAAATGAAGAGACAAGATTATGATATGCCCTTTATGCTAAGATATGAAAATGTTGCTTGGTATGAAGATGGAGAAGTTAGGATTTTAGACAGAAGAGTCTATCCAAAGGAAATACGCTTTGAAATATGTAGGACTCACAAGGAAGTTGCAAAAGCCATAAAGGACATGGTGACACAGTCAGCAGGACCCTACACAGCAGCAGGAATGGGCATGGCACTTGCAGCCTATGAGGCGAGAGAGTTAAAGGGAGAAGATTTATTAAACTTCTTAGAAGATGCAGCAGAGACAATTTCTACTGCAAGACCAACTACATCTACAAGACTAAAAAAAGTCACTAGAGGGTCTATAGAAGCTGCCAAAAAGGCAATGGAAAGTGGAGATGATGTAGTGGAAGCACTTTTTCAAGAATCTATAAATTCTTTAAACAGAAGATACAGCGCCATGAATGAAGTTGCAAAATATCTCTGCGATTTGATACCTGATGGTGGAAAAGTTTTGACCCAATGTTTTGCCGAGACAATTATTGGCACAATGACAAGGACTTTAAAAGAGCAAGGGAAGGATGTTAAATTCTACTGCACCGAAACTAGACCCTACTATCAAGGGGCAAGGCTCACTGCAACTTGCATAAGCCAAATGGGTTTTGACACCACAGTCATAACAGACAATATGGTTGCCTACACCATGGAAAATATAGGCATAGACTTATTTACATCGGCATCGGACACAATTACCCTTGATGGTCATGTGGCAAATAAAGTTGGCACTCATCAAATTGCTCTTGTGGCTCGCCAGTTTAAGGTGCCCTTTTATGTAACGGGTATGCCAGATGGGGAAAAGAAAGCTAAAGACGATATAGTAATTGAACTTCGTGACCCTTCACTTGTATTGGGAGACCACACAGCAAGGGGAGTAAAGGCAATTTATCCTTCCTTTGACATAACGCCACCAGAACTCATCACTGGCTTTGTGACAGACAAGGGAATCTATAAGCCAAGTGAACTGAAAAAATATTTAGAGACAGATCACAAAAGTTATTATTAATTTTAAAAATTTGCATGAAAAAAGGAGAGCAGTTCGAGTTTACTGTTCTCCTTTTTGTTTTCTAATCATTAATATTATTTTTGCAAGTAGTTCATGAATTTTTAAATATAAATCTTGTATTCTAGCTTTTATTAGACTTTCCTCACAAGTGTAAGAAAAACTAACTCGCTTGCCATCTTCGTCATCATACCAGCAACTACCCATAATAAATCCTTTTTCTTTGCATTCTTTTCGCATTTTCTTTTCTAATTTATATCTAAAAATTATTTTTCTAAAAAATTTCATAGTTTAATTATTTAAAGAAATTAGTTATACCATTATTTAATTCATCAATAGATACTTCAAATTATCTGTTTTCAGAATCTAAGAAAATTACAGAATTATCGGACTTTGCAAAAACAAGATTTGTACATAATACACATACAAAAACTAATGAAGTTATTAAGTTAAAATTTTTTAACTTCAAGTTATAACCTCCTATTTAAACAACATTAAGAAAAAGGTTTAATTATGAATAATAAAACCATTATTAATTAATAATATAAAATATCTTAAAAAAGTGTTACGAAAATAAAGTTAATTATGAACCAAATCATCTTAAATAGAAGTTCAAAAAGTGTAAAGGCAATGGCGTACCAGCCAATGAAATTAATTTTTGATCTTCCAATAAACTCTCTGCTGTAAAGAGTGATTGCAGTTAAGACAGAAAGCACAACTAATAAAAATGTGGCAAGAGGCATTGCTGTCAAGGCTTGCAACATATTGTATTTTAAGAAGCCACCAAAGGGTGAAATTAAAAAGCCAAGGAACAAAAATACCTTACAAATTATCCAGTTTATAAGGGCGAATTTTTTCACTTCAGGATAAGATGTGTCAATGTCGTCTCTGTCAGTTGCAATATTAAGTGGTACATAAAATTCAAAATAGTCAAAGACCATTTTAAGAATTAAAAATAAAATTAAAATAAATCTAAAGGACCCGCTGCCAATTAAAAGTGCAATGGCATTTAATAGTGCGCCTATTCCAATTACAATTTTACTTTCCTTTGAGCCAAAGTCACCAACGTAATTTGAAATCTTGTTGGTAATTTTACTTAAAAAGTCTAAAACCTTGTCGAGACCCTTCATGGATTTTTGTGAAATTTTTGTTTCCACGTCACTTACCTTGTTGGATAGGTCTTCTTCAATAACCTTGTCAACCTTTGAATCCACAGAATTTATTTCCTTGACAGGTTTTTCTCCCTTGTCTTTAAAGGAAAATAGTGCCTTGAGATTTTTAGATTTTTTCTCTTTAAGAGGAGTTTCTGCCTCTTTTTCTAGTGGCTTAACTTTTTCTGAAGCTTTTGAATCCTTAGAAATTTTTTCTTGGCCAGAAGCTTTAATTTTATCATGGTCTTTTTTGTCAGAAATAATTTCTTTTGATTTTTTTCCTTCTTCAGCTTCTTTTGCTTTTTTCTTTTTTTCCTTTTCAGATTTTTTTATGGCATTTTCAATATCAATCTTTGGAGTGGAAAGAGTGTTCTCAAAAGTTTTTTCTGAATCCTCAAGAGACTTGCTAATCTCCAAATTTCTTGTATCTTCTTTTTTCTTGCTGTCGTCTTTAATGCTTGAGAAAATAGAAAATTCATCGTCTTCTTCATTAATAAAATTTTTCCACTTTTCTTTTAAAGAAAATTTCTTAGGGTTTTCAATTTTTATATTTTCTAAATCATAGGAACTTTCAAAAGAATCATCCTTAGAGATGCTAGCTTGTGAAGATTTTTCTTCCTTTGCAGGAGAAGAAGTTTTTTCTTTTTCCTTATAATTTGATTTTTTAAGCTCTTCTTGAACTCTTCTAACCAGTTCTTTTTGGCTCATGCCAAAATCAGATTTAATATCACTATTGGCTGCTAAAAATTCTTTGTCAGTTTTTTTTGTGTCAATAGGATCAAGTTTCTTTTCAGAAGTTTTAGATTTTTTTTCTATATCAATATCCTTTGCAGGAGATTTTTTAATTATCTTTTCCTTTGCAGGTGATTTTGATTGGACATTGCCCTTTTGGTAGTCTTCAATATTTTTGGAAATTTTTCTGTCTACTTCAGCAATAATGTTTTTGAGTTCATCAGTGGTGTCAATGGCATCAAGAGACTTTGGATTAAAGACTCTAGTGTGTTCAGAAACTTTTTTTACCTTAGTAGTGTCTTCTTTTTTGTCATCTCCCTTGGATGTAATTCTTACCTTGACATCCTTTAAGTTGTGACCACAGGAAGCACAAAAGTTGTCCTCTTTAGAGACAGGATTTCCACATTTTGGACAAAACAATTTAGCACCTTCTTTCATTATTTCTATTAAAATATTATAACATATTTTTACTAGTGGACAAATCTTTTATATAGTAAATTAAAGAATTACAAAAGCTCTTACCAGCAAAAAAAATGTATTTAAAAGTAAAATTATGTAAAAAAAGAAGCCTCGAAAGGCTTCCTTTAAAAGTTAAGCTAAATTATTTTGCTTGTTCTTCTGGTTGAGCTTCTTCAGCAGCTTCTTCTTTAGCGTTTTCAGCTTTAGCATTAACTTCTTCTTTAGCTTGTTCTTCTTCAGCTTTTACATCAGCTTCAGCTTCTTTAGCGTTAGCTTCAACTTTAGCTTTGTTAGCTTCAGCTTGTTCTTCTACTGCATTTTCTTTAGCGTTAGCAGCTTCTTCAGCTTTTTTGTTAGCGCCTTGGCATGCTACCATACCTAACATTAATACAGAGATCATTCCAACGCTTGCTATTTTCTTTAAATTTTTCATTTTAATAAATCCTCCTATTTGAAACACATTGTTTCTTTGATTTGTCTACATAATATACTTGCCATGTGAAAATTATGTGAAGAGGATGTTAAATATTTTGGAAAAAGAAAAATTGTCTCTAAATCCTTAAATTTAATTTAATAAAAATTTTTTTCATGTATAATTATTTTAGGTGAGAAAATGTACAAAGCATTATATAGAAAATACAGGCCAAAAACCTTTGACGAGATTTGTGGTCAAGAAGCAGTTACAACTTCATTAAAGAATCAAGTGAAAAATGGCGAAATAAGTCACGCCTATATATTTCAAGGAACTAGGGGAACAGGAAAGACATCTGCTGCAAAAATTTTGTCCCGTGCAGTAAATTGTCTTCATCCCATTGATGGCAATCCCTGCAATGAGTGTGAAAATTGCAAGGCTATCTTAAGTGAATCAGTTTTAGATGTAGTGGAAATGGATGCCGCAAGTAACAACGGTGTTGACGATATAAGAGAGCTAAAGGAAAAAGTAATTTATCCGCCTCAATCTTTAAAGTACAAGGTCTACATAATTGACGAGGTTCACATGCTCTCCAAGGGAGCCTTTAATGCCCTATTAAAAATCCTGGAAGAGCCGCCAAGACATTTAATATTTATACTTGCAACTACTGAAATACAAAAAATTCCTGCCACAATTTTATCTAGGTCTCAAAAATATAACTTTAAGAGAATTTCTATAGAAGAAATTACAGAAAATTTGAAAAAAATTACAGACCTTGAGGGGAAATCCTGTGACGAGGAAGTCTTTACCCTTATTGCCAAGTCTTCTGATGGTGCAATGAGAGATGCCCTTTCAGTTTTGGACCAACTTATTACAAAGAGTAGGGATCATATAAAGTTAGAAGATGCCATGGAAGTCCTTGGTATTTCCTCATCAGAACTTTTATTTTCACTTTCAAGAGCGCTTGTGGAAAAAGATGTAGCTGGGGCACTTTATGCCATTGATGAAATTTATAAAGAGGGCGTGGACTTTAACACTCTTTCTTCACAAATTTTAAATCACTTTAGAGATTTTTTATTGGTAAAAACTTTAAAGGACCCGAAAAAAATAATCTATACATCTCACTTAAGTGAGTTTCAAGAAATGGCTGGAGAAACTGACCTAGAAGACCTACTTATTATTATCGACATTTTAAAAAATCTTGCAGTGGAAATAAAATATGCAGACAACAAGCGCGTGGTCTTCGAAATGAATGCAATAAAAATTTGCAAGAGACTTGTAAAAGACGACCTGGCTCTAAGACTTAAGACCTTGGAAGACAAGTTAAGTGTTCTTGAAAATAAGGGGCTTACAAATAATTTTAAGCATGAAGAAGTTTTTCCTGCAATGAATAAATCAGATATAGAAAAAAATCTTGATAAGGCTACTGATAAAAAAGAAGTCCAAAAAAATTCTGACCATGATATTTTAAGGGATGGACCAGAGGACCAGTCAATTGAAAAATCAAATCAATCTGCTATAATAGAGGATAATGGTGAAGTAAATCAAGTTGGAGAAGGTACACTTTCTCTTGAAAAAATAAACAGCGATTGGGGAAAAATTGTAGCAGAACTTAAATCTAAAAGTTATGCTGGCTTTGGAGGATTTTTGACCTTTGCTAAACTAGAAAAGTTTCACGAAAATATTTTAGAAATAGTTTTTCAAGAAGGGTATGAATTTTACTATAATTACTGCTCAGATCCTGAGAGAAAAAATATTTTGCCAGACCTATTAAAGTCCATTTACGGCAAGGATATTGATGTTAGGTTTAAATTGCAAAAAGCTGGAGCAGACAAGTTAGAAGAAATTTTTGGGAAAAATAATATAGAAGATATTTAGGAGGAAATATGGCTAGAGGTGGATTTAACGGCTTCCCTGGTGGAGGCGGAAGAAATAATATGATGAAGCAAATTGAAAAGCTTCAAAAACAAATGGAAGAAATGCAAGAAAATTTGGCAAATGAAGAAATTTCTGCAACTTCTGGTGGCGGAGCAGTTTGTGCAACTGTAAATGGAAACAAGGAACTTATTTCTATTAAGCTTGACAAAGATGCAGTTGATCCAGATGATGTTGAAATGCTTGAAGATCTAATCGTGGCTGCAGTAAATGAAGCTATGAGAAATGCTGAAAGCAAAATGAACTCTCAAATGGGCAAATTAACTGGTGGATTAAATATTCCGGGGCTATAAGATGAACAAAGAAATTGGTCCTATTGAAGATTTAATAAAAAAATTAAATAGACTTCCTGGGATTGGTTCTAAAACTGCTCAAAGGCTTGCCTATCACATTATAGGTCTCGATGATGCTGAAGTTGTAAGTTTAAGTGATGCCATCATTGCTGCAAAGAGAAATACAGTTCAATGTTCCATTTGCATGAATTATGCTGACAGCGACCCCTGCCATATTTGTTCAAGTAAGACAAGGGACGACTCTATTATTTGCGTAGTAGAAAGCCCCAAGGATGTAGACGCCATGGAGAGGTCTAACAGCTTTCGTGGAAAATACCATGTACTTCACGGTGTAATTTCGCCACTAAAGGGGAAATCGCCAGAAGATGTAAAGGTAAAGGAACTAATTGAGAGAGTGAAAAAGGAAAATATTAAAGAAGTAATTGTTGCAACTAATCCCACTGTTGATGGCGATGCAACTGCAACTTATATAAAAAATATTTTAAAGGACTTTGATATTACAGTTTCGAGAATAGGATACGGCTTGCCAGTTGGAGGAGATCTCGAGTTTTACGACGAGATCACCATTCAGACTGCCATGGAAAATAGAAGAAGGCTAGATTAATTTTGGGACTTGGTCCCAAATTTTTTCTTTAAAAAACTTTAGAAAGGGGAAAATTTTGTCTAACAACAAAAATAATTTTAATAAATATATTCCCACAATTCTCTATGTAATTTTGGCGATAGTGATTTTTTACCTAGTCGCCATAGTTTTTGTGCCAAGGCTTAACAAGGAAAAGGACATAAAAGAAATTGACTATGTTTCCTTTGTAAATCTTGTCAACAGGGGCGAAGTTAAAAAGGCAGAGGTTCGAGATAGGACCATTGCCTTTGAAATAGATAAAGATGGGAAGAAAGTTAAGTATGAAACTAATAGGATGTATGATCCAAATTTAGTTGATAGGTTAGTAAATAAAAATGTAAAGTCTGCTCAAGTTTATAAGCCTGAAATGAATCCAGTGCTTTCCTTTATAATTTCAACTATTGCTACCTTTGCGATTCTTATTGCCTTTTGGATCTTTCTCTCAAAATTTATTTTCAAGAGAATGGGCGATGTTGGTCCCATGAGTCTTGGCAAAAGTGGGGCAAAGATCTATGTTGAATCTACTGATGGAATTAAATTCGAAAATGTAGCGGGACAAGATGAGGCAAAGGAAGCCTTGTCAGAACTTGTGGACTTTTTACACAATCCAAAGAAGTACACAGAAATTGGTGCAAAACTACCTAAGGGGGCCCTATTAGTTGGTCCTCCAGGCACTGGTAAGACTCTTCTTGCCAAGGCTGTAGCAAGTGAAGCAGAGGTACCCTTCTTTTCAATTTCAGGTTCAGCCTTTGTTGAAATGTTTGTAGGTCTTGGTGCTGCTAAGGTTAGAGACTTATTTAAGCAAGCAGTGGAAAAGGCTCCTTGCATAATTTTTATTGACGAAATTGACACAATTGGCAAGAGAAGAGATGGGTCTGGATTTTCTGGCAATGATGAAAGAGAGCAAACACTTAACCAACTTCTTTCAGAGATGGACGGCTTTGATGCCAAGGCTGGAGTTGTAATTCTCGCTGCCACAAATAGACCAGATTCTCTTGACCCAGCTCTTTTAAGGCCAGGCAGATTTGACAGGAGAATACCAGTTGAGCTACCTGACTTAAGTGGAAGGATAGCCATACTAAGAGTTCATGCCAAGGACATAAAAAAGGAAGAAAATATAGATTACGACAAAATTGCTCGTGCCACTGCAGGTGCATCTGGTGCCGACCTTGCCAACATGATAAATGAGGCAGCCCTTCGTGCAGTTCGTGAAGGCAGAGACAAAATGAGTGAAAGAGACTTGGAAGAATCTGTAGAAGTTGTCCTTGCAGGTTATGAAAAGAAAAATGCAGTTATTTCTCCAAAGGAAAAGAGAATAATTGCCTACCACGAAGTTGGTCACGCCCTTGTTGCTGCAAAGCAAAAGGATTCAGCTCCAGTTCACAAAATTACAATTATTCCAAGAACATCAGGGGCTCTTGGCTACACTATGCAAGTTGATGAGGAAGAAAAATTCCTTATGACTAAGGAAGATGCCATAAATAGCATTGTAACCCTAACTGGCGGAAGGTCTGCTGAAGAATTAATTTTTAACATCAGGACAAGTGGAGCGTCAAATGACATTGAAAAGGCAACAAAAATTGCCAAGGCTATGGTTACAAGATTTGGCATGACAGATGAATTTGGCTTTGTTGCACTGGAATCAATGACCAATGCCTACCTTGGTGGCGATACATCATTACAATGTTCACCACAAACACAATATGAAATAGACGAGGCAGTCCAAAAAATTATTGACCAGGCTCACGATGAAGCTAGAAAAATTTTAAAGGAAAACATCAGAGCTCTTCATGCCATTGCAGAATATCTTCTTCGCCAAGAGACAATTACTGGCGAAGAATTTATGGACATATTAAAGGAATACGATGAAAAAGAAAGTCAAGCTGAGGTCCAAGATGATGGTGAGTCTATAGATGAAAGTCAAGATATGTAAAGGCAAAAGCTTATAAAAAGGGCTTAAACAACTAATTTCAGGTCAAGAAGGTTTTTCTTTTACATCATAGTTAAATTAATATTTATTATAGAAAAGATTTTTCTAATTACAGAAAAGTCTTTTTTTTGATGAAATTTTGGATTAAAATGTATAAAAGGGGTAAAAGGAAATTAGAAAGAAAAGGGGAAAAAAATGATTTTTACAAATGCAGTTGTGCTGTCAGTAATAATTTTGGCAGCCTTATGTTTAGCAAAAGTCCCTGTGTTTTTTGCACTGATGATTTCAGGCATTGCAGCAGGACTTATCTCAGGACTTGGAATCACTGAGACTATGAAAGTTTTAATAGGTGGAATGGGAGGCAACGCTGAAACAGCTCTTAGCTATATACTTCTTGGCTCTCTTGCCTATTGTATGGAAGAAACTGGTGCCGCTGCCATAATGGCAAAAAAAATTGGCTCACTGGTAAAGGGTAATAAAATTTTACTATGTGCAATTATAATTGTGATTGCAATAGCCGCAGAAACTGTTATACCAATTCACATAGCCTTTATACCAATTTTGATACCACCACTTCTAGCAGTAACTAACAAAATGAAAATGAACAGAAAGATGCTCTCTGTTTCCTTTGGTTTTGGACTCAAGGCACCTTATATTGCCCTACCTATTGGTTATGGTGCAATATTTCACGGCTTGATTATCGATTCCTTTGCTAGATCAGGACTTACTATTACAGATAAGGATGTAACAGGAACTAACTGGATAGTTGCCCTTATAATGTTTTTAGGTCTATGTGCTGGCTTGATTTTCTTTATGAAAGATAAGGAATATGAAACTAAAAGTGTTGAAGGTAAAATAATTGAAGTGCCAGAAAAATTAGAAAAGAAACACATAATTGTTCTTTTATCTGGAGTAATAACAGTTGTTGTTCAAATGCTCACAAACTCACTTCCACTTGGAGCCTTAATTGGACTAATATTTGTAGTTGTAACAGGCGTAGTTAAGTGGTCTGATATGCAAAAGATGCTTGACGGTGGTATTAAGATGATGGGCTTTATTGCCTTTGTAATGCTACTGGCAGCAGGATATGCAGAAGTAGTTAAAGAGTGTGGAGCAGTTGACGATTTAGTTCAAGTAGCAACTAAATTCTTAGGTGGTTCAAAACTTGTAGCATCCTATGTAATGATTCTTCTAGGACTTATGATTACTCTTGGAATAGGAACATCCTTTGGTACAGTTCCTATTATTTCAGCAATTTATGTGCCAATTGCATCAAGTCTTGGATATTCAATTCCAGCTACTATTTTACTTGTAACTGTAGCAGCAGCTTGTGGCGATGCAGGTTCACCAGCATCTGATACAACTTTAGGACCTACATCTGGTCTTTCAGTTGACGGACAACATGAGCACATCAAGGATACTTGTATTCCACAAATTTGTTTCTTTGGAGTGCCACTAATTTTAATAGGTGGATTTGTCACAACTTTAATTTAATATGGATAACAAAGACAAAAGAGGCTTCTGCGGGGTGAACAGAAGCCTCTTCTTTTTTGCCAAAATATAAGTAAAGGAAGTAAAATAAATTTTTATTTTACTTAATATATTATAACTCTATAATGAAAAAAGTAAAGAAATATTTTGCCATGTGAATAGCATTCCACAATGTGGTTTATTTATCTTTTTGGCAGTCAGGACAGACGCCACGAAGTTCAACTATATGATTTGTCACAGTGTAGCCAGTTTCTTCTTCAGCAATTTTTTCAAAATCTGAAATTGGACAATTTTCTATGGCAGAAATTTTGCCGCACTTGTCACAAACTATGTAGTGTCTGTGACCCATATTTGCAAATTCAAAATAATAAAGCCCGTTGTGATACAAGTTTTTCTTCAAAATATTTTTATCAGTAAGTTCATTTAGCATCCTGTAAAGGGAAGTGAAGCTAGGCAGAGATTTTTTGTCCACAGCTTCAAAAATTTCCTCTGTATTCATGGGTACATGAGAATTATATAGAAGATCCAAAAGGGCAAGCCTTCCCTTAGTTACCTTTAAATTATTTTTCTTTAATATATCTTCAAAATTTTTCAAAAATTCACCTGCTTTCAATCTTATAAGTATTATATCAAAATTTATTTAATTTAAAAAATTACTTTAAAAATGAAAAAATTTTGCTATAATAATTAATGGAAATCATTATTGTTTAGGAGGAAAAAAGAAAAATGAAAAATATTAAGAAAATATTATTTTTATTAGCGGGAATAGTTTTATTCTCAGGTTGTTCTAAGGGAGCAGAAACAAAGGATGCTGGAAAAGATACAGAAAATAAGGAAGGACTAAAGGTTTATGCTTCAGTTTATCCAATGTATGACTTTGCCAAAAAGATCGCTGGCGACAAGCTTGATGTTGAGATGGTAATGCCACAAGGTACTGAACCTCATGGATGGGAACCAGATACTAAGGCAATTAAAAATTTAGAAAGTGCAGATTTGTTTATCTACAATGGTGCAGGCCTTGAATCTTGGACTGATAAGGTCATTGATTCTCTATCAAATAAAGATTTAAAAGTAGTGGAAGCCTCAGAGGGCGTAGAACTTATTAAGTCAAGTCATGATCACGAAGATGAAGATCATGATCATGAAGGGGCTGAAGAAAATCACAATCATGAAGCAGAAGAAAATCATGACCACAATCATGAAACAGCTGAAAACAACCACAATCACGAAGCTCATGAAGAGGATCATGATCATGAAGGTCACCACCATGGACCAATGGATCCCCATGTTTGGATTTCACCAAAGAATGCAAAAATTGAAATGGAAAACATAAAGAATGCTTTAGTGGAACTTGACAAAGAAAATGCAGATTATTATGAGTCAAATTACCAAAAATATGCTAAAATGTTAGATGAACTTGATGCAAAATATTCTGAAAAGTTAAGCCCTCTTCCAAATAAGACTATTGTAGTTAGCCATGAAGCTTATGGATACTTATGCAAGGACTATAATTTGACTCAAATTGGTATAAAGGGTGTAAATGCAGAAACTGAGCCAGATGCAAAGAAAATGGCTGAGATAATTAACTATGTAAAAGAAAATAAAATCACAACTATTTTCACAGAAGAATTAATTGATCCAAAGGTTTCAAAAATTATTGCCGATGAAACGGGATGCCTTGTGAAGGTCCTTTCACCAATTGAAGGATTAAGCGAAGAACAAATAAAAAATAATGAAGATTATTTTAGCATAATGGAAGAAAATTTAGAAAATTTAGTAGGTGCTTTAAAATAGTGAAGGAAAAATTGTTAGAAATCAAAAATCTAAGCTTTAAATACAGCGATGAATTAGTTTTAGATGATATAAATTTTGATGTCTATAGGGGCGACTATATCGCCCTTATAGGTTCTAACGGTGCCGGAAAGTCGACTTTAGTTAAGCTGATTTTAAATCAACTTAAACCACTTACCGGCACTGTTTCTTTTTATACAAAAAATGGATTAAAGGACATTGGCTATGTGCCGCAATTATCAGTCCCATCTTCTTTGGAATTTCCAATAACAGTTACAGAATTATTGTCTCTTGCACTCTATCCAAAGAACAAGGGCTTTAGAAAATTAAAATCTTATGACAGGGAAAAAATTACAAGTGCCCTAAAGCTTGTTGGCATGGAAAAATATAAGGATAGACTTTACACTGAGTTATCTGGTGGCCAAAGGCAGAGAGTTTTAATAGCCAAGACCCTTGTTGCCACACCTGAATTTTTAATCTTAGACGAGCCCATGACTGGTGTGGACAGAGAGTCCAAGGAGTCACTATTTCATCTTTTGAGCCACATCAATAGAGAACACAATATTACAATTTTAATGATCACCCACAATCTTGAAGAAGTGGAAGAAAATGTAAATAAAGTTTTTGAGATAAAAGACGAAAAAATTAGGGAAGTGAAATAATGGAAATCTTTCAATATTCATACATGATAAAGGCGCTAATAGTTGGAGCCTTCTTGTCAATAATTATCCCTTGCATGGGTGTTGTAGTTGTCAATAAAAAGATTTCTGTAATTGGTGATGCCCTATCCCATGTGTCCCTTGCTGGTGTAATGCTGGGACTAATAACATCAACTTCACCAGTCCTTGGAGCCTTAGTCTTGTGTGTTCTCGGCTCTTTATTTTTGGAATATGTGAGGACAAAATTTCCTGGTTACCAAGAAATTTCCTCTGCAATCTTAATGAGCACGGGCATTGGTCTTGCATCACTTTTTTCTGGCTTTGTAAAGACAAGTGCCAACTTCGAAGAATATCTTTTCGGCTCTATAATTGCCATACCAGAATTTGATTTTTATTTAATCTTAATAGTTTCTCTTGTGGTATTTATTTTATTTTTCTATCTTTTTACTGACCTAATGTATATTTCCTTTGATGAATCATCGGCGAGATTATCTGGAGTAAATGTTGATAGGGTAAATTTAATTTTTATGATATTAATTGCAGTTACTATTTCTGTTTCTGCAAGAACTGTTGGGATTTTAATTATCTCATCACTAATGGTAGTGCCAGTGGCATCAGCCATGCAGTTTAAGCTTGGCTATTTAAAGACCACTATTCTTGCATCAATCTTTGGCTTTATCTTTACAATAACGGGGCTTGTATCATCTTTTTATATTGGACTTAAACCAGGCGGCGCAATTGTATTATTTGGAGTTTTATTTTTAACAATTATACTTTTAATAAAGAAAAAATAAGAGTGAGGACGGCATGTGTCCCCACTCTTTATTTGATTTATTTTAATTATAAATATATTCCAAGATTATATAAACAAATGCAAAAAACAAAAACAATGAAAGCTATAACAGTGCAGAGGTATGTAAGAATATAGTATTCTTTTTTAAAGGATTTTTTAAAATCAGAAAAACCTAGATTTCCAAGTATGACAGGAAAAAAGGGTAATAAAATAATTAAAAACTGTCTAAGTAAATAATTAACAAAATTGCTCATATAATCACCTCATATTAATTATAACATATTTTTACTAATTTGCAACGATACTGAGATAAAGTAAAATATTTTAGCTTAAAGCTAATAAGATCCTTTATTTATAGGCATCTTTGTTTTATTATAGAGAGAGCAAGGCATAGGAGTGTTTTATGAAAATTCAAGTTAAAGAAAATAATTATACAATAGATATTGATTATAAAAATGATGAAAAGTTAAGAGATTACTTAAATAAAAATAAAGATGCAAAATTTTTAGTCATCACTGACGAAAATGTCTTCGGCCTTTACAGTGAAAGATTAAAAAACCTTATGAATGGCTTAAATTATTTTATTTATAAATTTCCTGCTGGCGAAAAATCCAAGTCCATGGAAACTTATATAAGTATAAATAAATTTTTGCTGGAAAATAATTTTAACAGAGGGGACATAATCATAGCCTTTGGCGGCGGTGTTGTTGGCGATATATCTGGTTTTGTTGCAGCAACTTATCTTAGGGGAATTGACTTTATCTCTGTGCCAACTACACTTCTTTCCATGATCGACTCTTCCGTTGGCGGAAAAAATGGCATAAATTTTATGAATTTAAAAAATCAAATTGGCTCCTTTTATTTTCCAAAATATGTCCACATTGATTACAGTTTTTTGGAAAGTCTTGACCAGAGAAATATTAACAACGGACTTGCAGAAATTTTTAAATATTCCGTCTTAAGGGATAGGGAGTTTTTTGATTATTTAAAATCTGCAAAAAAACTTGACTATGAAAAAATTATTTACAAATCTTTAAACATTAAGTTGGACTTTGTGAGAGATGACGAGAGGGACAGGGACAAGAGACAAAAGCTAAACCTGGGTCACACTCTTGGTCACGGCATAGAATCTCTTTCAAATTATAAACTAAACCACGGCGAAAGCATTGGCATTGGAACAATTTATATGGCGAGGGCAGCTTATAAGATGGGACTTGCGGAAGAAGATTTTTCTAAAGACTTAGTAAGAGCCTTTAAAAAATATAATCTTCCAACTTCTTATGACTTTGAGACAGAAGAAATTTTGGAGATTTTAAAGCACGATAAGAAGATAAGAAAAAATCTCATAAATGTAATTCTTCCAGTAAAAATTGGCGAAGTTATAAGTAAAAAAATTATTTTTGATGAGCTTAAAAAAATAATTGATTTAGGTAAGGAAAATGAATAGAATTATTGAAAATAAAAAATTATCTGGAGAAATTTATGCAATTACATCAAAATCCTATGCCCATCGTGCAATTTTTTGTGGAGGTCTGGCAAGGGGAGAATCTGTAATAGAGATTAATGACCTTTCAAAGGATATAGAAGCATCTCTTAATGCCATAAAAGCCCTTGGAGTTAGCCTAAAAAAAATAGGAAATAAATTTTATTTTGATCCACCAGAAAAATTCTCTGGACCAGTTACTATTGATGTCAATGAAAGTGGATCTACACTTAGGTTTTTGCTGCCAGTCCTTGCAGCGCTTGGTCTTGAGGCAAAAGTTATAAGAAGGGGAAGTCTTGTTGCTAGAACTAACTCTGTCTACTTCCATGAATTTCCCAAGCATGGAGTAGAAATTAAAGAAGTTGGAGATTCAATTTATTTAAGAGGAAAGCTAAAGGATTTTAATTTCACTCTTCCAGGAAATATTAGCTCCCAGTTTATATCTGGACTTATGCTTGCATCAGGCTTTTGCCAGGAAGATTTTAATATAAGGCTCACAAGTGAAACTGAATCAAAGCCCTATATAGACATGACAATAGATGTCATGAAAAATTTTGGAGTTGAAGTAATTGAAGGTAAAAATTCTTTCACTTGCAGGGGAAAATTTTCTCCAGCAAATTATGTGGTGGAAAAAGACTGGAGCAACGCACTATTTTTCTTGGCAGCTGGCGTAAGGGTCCTTGGACTTAATAAAAATTCACTGCAGGGAGATAGAGAAGCCTTAGATTTTTTAAGGGACTTGGGTTATGTTAATATTTCTAAAGAAGACTTTCAGCTAAAAAAAATAAGAGATGGGAAAAAAAATGTTATTTTAGATGCAAAAAACATGCCCGATGCCGTTCCAATTCTTTCAATAATGGCGGCACTTTCAAATACAGAGACGGAAGTTATAAATACAAGAAGGTTAAGGTTAAAGGAAAGCGACAGGGTAAAGAGCACCGTGGATATGCTGGAAAATTTTGGAGTTCAGGTAAAATTATCTGAAGACTCCTTTTCCTTTAGGGGAGTGGAAAAATTTAAGGCAGCAAAAATAAACTCCTATAGTGACCACAGGATTGCCATGGCTGCCTCTATTGCAGCAACTTTTGCAGATGGTCCAATAATTATCAATGATAGTCAGTGCGTGGAAAAATCCTATAAAAACTTTTTTGAGGATTTTAAATCTTTAGGAGGGAAGACAAATGTCATATAGCTTTGGAAAAAATTTTAAAGTAACACTCTTTGGTCAGTCACATTCTGAGGATCTTGGAATTGTCATTGATGGAATTAGTGCTGGATATAAAATAAATAAAGATTTAATAAGAAAAAACCTTGAGAGAAGAAGACCTGGCAAAAACAATTTTTCCACTGCCAGAAAGGAAGATGACGATTTTAAAATCCTAAGTGGAGAAGTGGATGGCATAACTTGTGGGGCACCTCTTTGTGCAATTATCGAGAACAAGGACCAAAGAAGCAGGGACTACGAAAACTTAAAGGACAGACCTCGCCCATCTCACGCAGATTATCCTGCCTTTGTTAAATTTAAAGGCTTTAATGACATAAGAGGCGGCGGACAATTTTCCGGCAGGATGACTGCTCCCATAGTCATTGCAGGTTCTATTGCTGAAGATTTACTTTTAAAGAGGGGCATAAAAATTTTCTCTAGGATAAAAAGCCTAGGCGAAGCAAGTGACATTGACATAAATTTAAATGAAATTGCTGAAGAAAAACTTTACGATTTAAAAAATGAAGACTTCCCAGTTATTGAAGATTCAGCAAGGGAAAGAATGCAGGAAGAAATTTTAAGGGCAAAGGAAGAGGGAGATTCCCTTGGCGGAATTGTTGAGACTTTTATTTTAAATATGCCAGTGGGCATTGGCGAGCCCTTTTTTGATTCTCTTGAGTCGGTAATTTCTCACGCAGTTTTTTCAGTTCCCGGCATAAAAGGAATTGAATTTGGCTCTGGATTTGAGACGGCAAAAATGTGGGGGAGCAGTCACAATGATGAATATTATTACGAAAATGGAGAAGTAAAGACTAAGACCAATAATCATGGTGGAATAATTGGTGGACTTTCAAGTGGCATGCCAATAATTTTTAGGACAGCAGTGAAGCCTACCAGCTCCATTGGGAAAAGGCAAAGAACAATATCGCTAAGAGATAAAAAAAATGTAGACCTAGAAATTGTTGGAAGACATGACCCTTCAATTGTGCCAAGAGCCCTAGTTGCCATTGAAATGATTACTGCTATTGCAATTTTAGACTTAGTATTGGAAGGTGAAAGATGAAAAATTTAGATGAATCGAGAAAAAATTTGGACGAAATTGATTCACAAATTGTCCATCTTTTAGAAAGGCGAATGGAAATTTCCAAGGAGATTGGAATTTTTAAAGCAAATAATAATTTAAAAACAGAAGACTCGGGTCGGGAAGATGAAATTATAAAAAACTTGGAAAATAAAATTGATCCAGAATTTAAAGATGTCATAAAGCCAATTTACAGTGAAATTTTTAAGGAGAGCAAAAAAATAATTTCGAGAGTTAAGGATGAAAATTTTAAGTTTGGACTTATTGGCGAAAGTTTGTCTCACAGCAAATCCAAGGAAATTCACCAATTATTTGGAAGATATGACTATAATCTAAAAAATTTAAAACAAAATGAAGTGGAAGATTTTTTTGAAAAGAAAAATTTTAGGGGAATAAATGTTACTATTCCCTACAAGGAACTTTCTATAAAATATTTAGGCCAGGTTGACCCTCTTGCAAGAGAAATTGGTGCAGTTAATACAATTGTTAATAAAGACGGAGAATTATTTGGTTATAACACAGACTATCTTGGCTTTGATTATTCCTTAAAATATTTTGACCTTGACCTTAAAGATAAAAAGATATTAATTCTAGGATCTGGTGGTGCTAGCAAAATGCTCCAAAAACTTGCAGTTGATAGGGGAGCCAATAGGGTAGTTGTCATCAGCAGAAGGGGCGAAAATAATTACGAAAATTTAGAAAAATTTAGTGACTTTAACCTAATTATTAATGCAAGTCCAGTAGGCATGTACCCAAATAATATGGAATGCAAGGTGGACTTAAAAATCTTTAAAAAGCTAGATGCTGTAATAGATTTAATTTACAATCCCCTAAATACAAAATTAATTTTAGATGGGAAGAAGCTTGGCATAAAAACTATGAATGGACTTTTAATGTTAGTTGCTCAAGCCTTCTTTGCAGCCGAACTTTTTTTAGATGAAAAATTAGATGAATCTTTAATAGAAAAAACTTATTTAAAAATAAAAAGTGACATGGAAAATATTGCCCTTGTTGGCATGCCTTCCTGCGGTAAGACTACAATGGCAAGGCTCTTGTCAGAAAAATTAAATAGAGTTTACTATGACACAGATAAATTAATAGAAGAAAGGGAAGGAAATATCCCAGAGATTTTCGAAAATAAAGGCGAAAAATATTTTAGGGACCTTGAGACTAAAGTCCTAGAAGAAGTCTCCAAAAAAACTGGAGTCATAATTGCCACTGGTGGCGGCACACCCCTAAGGGAGATTAATAGAGACCTTCTTTTGCAGAACTCACTTGTAATCTATTTAGATAGGGACATAAAAAATCTTGAGACAGAGGGAAGACCTCTTTCAAAAAATTTAGAGACCCTAGAAAAAATGTATGGAGAGAGAAATAAAATTTACCAAGATATTTCACACATAAAGATAAAAGTTATTGAAGATGAGGAAAAGACTTTGGAGAAAATTCTGGAGGAAATAAAAAATTATGAAAATTTTAGTAATTAATGGTCCCAACATGAATATGCTTGGCATTCGCGAAGTCAATATCTATGGCAGGGATACTTACGAAAATTTGTTAAAATTAATAGACCAAGTTGCTCATGAAGAAAGTATTGAAATCCAGGAGTTTCAATCAAACCATGAAGGAGATCTTGTGGATAAAATTCAAAGTGCCTACAAAAAAGTTGACGGCATTGTTATAAATCCAGCTGGCTACACTCACACTAGCGTGGCAATTTTAGATGCCCTAAAGGCTGTCAGCATTCCCACAGTTGAAGTTCACATTTCAAGGGTTTCAGAGCGTGAAGATTTTAGGCAAGTTAATTTTATAAGGTCCTATGTTATAAAATCCTTTGAAGGCTATGGAATAGAAGGCTACAAAAAGGCAATAATATATCTAAAAAAATATTTAAGGGAGCAAAAATGAAATCACTTATAATTGATAACTATGATTCTTACACATACAACCTCTTTCAGTTAATTGGAAAGGTCAGCGGCACAGAAGCTCTTGTAATTAAAAATGACCAGATGACTTATGAGGAAATTTTAGATTTAGACTTTGACAATGTAATTATCTCTCCAGGTCCAGGCAGCCCTGATAAGGAAAAAGATTTTGGAGTTTGTAAAGACATTATTGAAAAACTTGACAAGCCAATTTTGGGAATTTGCCTAGGCCATCAGGGGATATATTATTACAATGGCGGCAAAATTTTAAGGGCAAGTGAACCCATGCACGGCAGACTTAGCCAGGTTATTCACAATGGCAAGAATTTATTTAAGGGAATAAAAAATAATTTTGTGGTCACAAGATATCACTCACTAACTTGCCAGGATAAGGAACTTGAAAATATAAATATTGATGCAAGGACTCCCGATGGAGTTGTCATGGCAATTTCTCATAAGACTAAGCCAATCTATGGCCTTCAATTTCATCCTGAATCCATAGCAAGTGAATGTGGCGAAAAATTAATTGAAAATTTTATAAATATTTGCAAAGATTTTTATAAAGAAGACCAGCTTTATTATGAAATAATTGATAAAAGTTTTGATACAAAAAATATTTATGAAAAACTTTATAAATATGACCCCAAAACTCTTTGGCTGGATTCCAGCAAGGTGGAAGAAGGACTTTCAAGGTTTTCAATTTTTGGCTTGCAAGGTCCAAAGGCTCACACAATAAAGTATGACGTGGATAAAAGTCTTGTAGAAAAAAACTTTCTTGATGGAAGAGAAAAGGAAAGCTTTAATACAGACATCTTTACTTATTTAAGAGAAAATCGAAAGAGATGGACTTACAAGGAATCACTTCCCTTTGATTTCCAATTGGGCTATATTGGCTACTTGGGTTATGAATTAAAAAAAGACACAGAAAAGGTCACAAATAAGAATTCCTACGACTATCCCGACGCTTACTTTAAATATTGCGACAGGGCTCTTGTCTACGACCACAAAGATGAAAAGCTCTACATCCTATCTTGCCAAGAGGACAAAGATTGGATTAAAGAGATAAAAAATATTTTGGAAGAAAATTTTGAAGAAAAAAATAAAGATACAAGCAAGAAAGATTTTCCAAAATTAAAATTTGTAAAGGATGAAAAAACTTATCTAGAGGATATAAAAAAGATAAAAGACTTAATTTGCCAGGGCGAAACCTACGAAGTATGTCTTACAAATCGCTTAGACATCTACGATAAGCTTGATGGCAAAAAGTATTACATGAATCTTCGAGAAAAAAGCCCAGGACAATACTCTGCCTTCTTGCCCCTAGATGAGATAAAGATTGCCTCATCTTCCATGGAAAGATTTTTAAAGGTGGATAAAAATAAAATTGTGACGACAAAGCCAATTAAGGGTACTATTAGAAGAGGAAACAACCTAGAAGAAGATCAAAAACTTATTGATGAACTTAGGAATGAAGAGAAGACAAAATCTGAAAATTTAATGATTGTGGATTTACTTAGAAACGATTTGGGTAAATTTTGTGAGATTGGTTCAGTTGAAGTGCCAAAGTTAATGGATGTTGAGACCTATAAAACTCTCCACCAACTTGTGACTACAGTTTCTGGAAAAATTAAAGAGGATGTGGATATAATTGATGTGCTGAAAAATACTTTTCCAGGTGGGTCTATGACTGGTGCGCCAAAAAAACGCACACTGGAAATAATTGACGAGTTGGAAAATTATCCTCGCGGGATTTATTCAGGCACAATTGGTTTTATATCAAATAATTCTACAATGGATTTTAATATTGTTATAAGAACTGCCCTTATAGAAGAAGACAGGGCAACTCTTGGAGTAGGTGGAGCCATAATTCTTCTATCAGATGCAGAAGAAGAATTTGAGGAAATTGTCTTAAAGGCAAAGGGGTCTCTCAATGCACTAGGAGCTTATTACAATAATTATGATGAGATATATATTGAGGGAAGCAAAGGATAATGAGTGAAATGAGTAAAGGGAAAATTGTAAAAATTAGAGATGTGAATGTGGGAGGAGGCAAGCCAATAATTATTGCTGGGCCCTGCTCCATTGAATCTCGAGAACATATTATTGAAGAAGCAAAAGCCTTAAAGGTAAGGGGCATAGATATTCTAAGAGGTGGAGCCTTTAAACCAAGAACAAGTCCCTTTGATTTTCAAGGGCTTGGCTTCGAAGCTGTAAAATATTTAAAGGAAGCATCTGATAAGACAAATCTGCCCATAGTTACAGAAGTCTTAAGCGAAGACCATGTTGATGCTATGGTGGACTATGTAGATGCCTTTCAAATTGGCTCTCGAAATATGTATAACTATGCTCTTTTAAAAAAAGTTGGAAAAACTATGAAGCCAATAATTTTAAAGAGAGGTTTTTCCGCAACTCTTAGAGAATGGGAAATGGCTGCAAAATATATTGAAGTTGAGGGAAATCACAATATAGTTTTTTGTGAAAGAGGCATAAGGACCTTTGAGACTGAGCTTAGGAACACTCTTGATTTTGCTGGAGCCTATTATATAAAAGAAAAGACTGGCTATCCAGTGATAATAGATCCAAGTCATGGCACTGGCAGGCGAGACTTTATTGAGCCCATGGTTAGGGCGACACTTGCCCTTGGTCTTGACGGAGTCATGATTGAAGTTCATGAAAATCCTGACCTGGCAAAAAGTGATGGACAGCAGACTATTGACTACGAGACTTATGAAAAAATTGCAAAGTTTCTAGGAGAATTTAATGAAAATAGAATTTGATGATGGATTTTCCTTTGGCAAGGGCGCCTTTGAAACTATTAAAGTAGTGGATGGCGACCCTCTCTTTTTAGAAAAACATTTAGAGAGATTAAAGAAGTCTTTAAATTTTTTTGGCATTGAAAGAGAAATTGATGAGGAAAAAATTTATGACTATATAAGTAATTCGGATGAGAAAAATTTTGCCCTAAAGCTAATAGTTTCTGATGAAAATTTCATTTTAACAGGTCGCAAGGATAATTACAGAGCTGAAAATAAAAGCCTTAGCTTAAAAATTTCTAAGGTTAGAAGAAATAGCACTTCAAAAATAATTTATCACAAGAGCCTCTGTTACTATGAAAATATTTTGGAGCACAGGTGGGCTGTGGAAAGTGGTTATGACTCAGCCCTTTTCTTAAATGAAAGGGATGAGGCTTGTGAAACCTCCTTTGCAAATATTTTTTTCGTGAGAGATCATAAAATCTTTACTCCAGAAATTTCTTCAGGACTTTTAAGGGGAACTATGAGAGATTTCCTCCTTGAAAATTTTGAAATCAATGAAGAAAAAATTTGCGCCAAAGATTTAGCAAGTTTTGATGAGTGTTTTATTTCAAATTCCTTAATGGGCGTGAGAAATGTCATGTCAATTGACGAAATAAAATTTACTGGCGTTGACAAGACAAGGGATATTCAAGAAAAATTAAAAATTTATGGATTTTAAGAGACTGGCGAGACCAGTCTTTTTTAAT
>NZ_HE978566.1:318753-363656 GCF_000311825.1 Peptoniphilus grossensis ph5
GCCTTTTTAATTTGCTAAAGAAGAAGATTAAATAGATGAAGAAAATTCTTTTTTGTTGTAAAATTAAAGTAGATGAAAAGGTGATTTTATGAAAAAAACAAATGCAATGAGAATCCTTGAAGGGGAAAATATAAATTTTGAAATAATCGAATACTCAACTAAGGACGGAATTGGCGGAGTAGATGTTGCAGAAAAATTGGGGGAAGACAAAAATAGGGTCTTTAAAACTCTTGTCACAGAAGCAAAGGATGGCGAGCATTATGTCTTCGTCGTTCCTGTTTCCAGTGAACTTGATTTAAAAAAGGCAGCGAAGGCATCGGATTCCAAAAAAATTGAAATGATTCCACAAAAAAAACTTCTTCCACTGACTGGTTATGTTCACGGAGGTTGCTCTCCCGTTGGCATGAAAAAATCTTTTAAAACTTTTATAGACTTATCAGCAGAGGACTTAGACTACTTTTATGTTAGCGGAGGAAAGGTTGGCATGCAAATAAAAGTCAATCCTAAGGAATTAATTTCTGCAATTGATGGAGAATTTTCTGATATTAAAAAGGAGTAAGTATGTATAGAGATATTTATGAAAAATGGCTTGCAAGTGAAAATTTAGATGAAAATTTGAAGCGAGAACTTTTAAATATTAAAGATAATGAAGAAGAAATTGAAGACAGGTTTTATAAGGATTTAGAATTTGGAACTGCAGGGCTTCGTGGCATTTTAGGTGCAGGCACAAATCGCATGAATTATTTAACTGTAGGAAGAACAGCTCTTGCTCTTGCTAATTTAATCGACAGCCTTGGCGAAGATGCAAAGAAAAGAGGAGTGGTAATAGGTCGTGACATAAGGCATTACTCCTACGAATTTTCAATTTTAACGGCAAAAATTTTGGCAGAAAAGGGCATTAAGGTTTACCTCTTCCCAGGCATTGTTCCAACGCCACTTCTTGCCTATGCAATTAGATACTTAAAAACTATTTCTGGCATAATGATCACAGCCTCTCACAATCCAAAAAATTACAATGGCTTTAAACTTTATTGGGAAAAGGGCTCACAAATTTTATCAGACATTGCTGATGAGGTAGAAGCTGAATCACAAAAAATTGACATCTTAGATTTTGATTTTGCCAGCTTAAAAAAATTAGGCGAGTATGAAAATATAAAATTCCTTGGAGATAAAGTTACTAAATCTTTTTACAGAAATACATTAAAACACACTCTTACTGATGATGTGGACAAGGAAATAAAAATTGTCTACACTCCACTAAGTGGCTGCGGCAATAAGTATGTGAGAAAAATTTTAGCCCTTAGAGCTTTTAAAAATGTTTATGTAGTTCCTGACCAAGAAAACCCCGATGGAGACTTCACTAATGTGACAAATCCAAACCCAGAAGACCCAAGGGCCTTTGACAGGGCAATAGAACTTGCAAAAAAAGAAAATGCCGACATAATTATTGCTACTGATCCTGATTCAGATAGGGTCGCTGTAATGGAAATGGGCGAAGAAATTTTTAGAATCACTGGCAATCAAATGGGCTTTATCCTTGGAAACTTTATTTTGGAAAGAATTAAGGATAAAAATATAGAAAAGGGAGCTCTTGTTAAGACTCTTGTAACAGCCGATTTGATTAAAAAAATCGCTGCAGACTATGGTGTAGAAGTCTTTGAAACTTTAACGGGCTTTAAAAATATTTGCAAGCTTCCAAATATTTGGGATGAAACTGGCGAGAAGAATTTTATCTTTGGCTACGAAGAGTCTATTGGCTATGTAATTGGCGATCACATAAGAGACAAGGATGCCATTGGCACATCAATGATTGTGGCAGAGATGGCAGGCTACCTAAAAAAGAGAAATTTAAAAATAAAAGATTATCTTGATGAAATTTATAAAAAATATGGTTACTTTGAAGAACTTTTAGACTCAGTTTATTTTGAAGGCAAAGATGGAAAAGAAATCATGAAAAAAATCATGGATGATTTTAGAAAAATTGAAGACTTTGAAAAAATTGGCGACCTAAAGAAAAAAGTTGACTATATAGAGGACGAGGAAAATCCACAAGATTTATTAAAATTTTATTTTGGCGAAGAAACTTGGTTTGCCTTAAGGCCATCAGGCACAGAGCCAAAATTAAAAATTTATGCCTATGCAGTTTCTGAAGATAAAGAGGAAGCGAAAAGAAAAATAAGGGCTATGAAAGAAGAAATAATGGAAAAAATCCAGGCAAGCAGGTGATTTAATGATACTATTTTGTGACTTTAACCCAAAAATTGTTAGAGAATTTAAATTAAATAATGAGACAGAAAATATAATTGAAAGCTCAAAAATTTATCCCGGCGGCAAGGGGCTTTACATGTCTCTTTTTGCAAAAAAACTTGGCGTGGATTCAGAAGTTTTTATGCTAAAGGGAAGCACTAGGGGTAGAGAAATTGCTCTCAGCCTCAGCCGACTTGGCATTGATGTAAATTATACTGCCCTCAAGGATGAAAATGTTGAAGAAGTTATAATAAGGGGCGCAGATTTTGTAAAAGATTATAAGACTCAAGACCCTAGAATCACTATGGAGGACAGGAACGACATTTTAAATTCCTTTGAAAGAGCCCTTTACAACAAAAAAATTGCAGTAATTCCAAAAATTGATTTACTTGGAATTGATGATGAGATTTACCATCGACTTATTACAATTTGCTTTAAAAACAATATAAAGGTTGCCGTAAATCCAAAAAATCTTCAAGCAATAGAAAAGACTAATCCCTATATTTTGGTCTTTGACAAGGATGACATTGAAAAGGAAAAAAATATTAACTACACTGGCGAAGTTATTAACTACAACAAAAAATTTATTCAAGCTGGAGCTAAAATTGTCCTTGTCAATAGCAAGAGAGCCACAATAATTTCCACAGAGGATAAAAATTATAGGGCCTATGTCAATAAGGAAAAATTAGGCAGAAAAGAATTGACAGAAAAATTTGACACAGAACTATCCCTTGCAGGTCTTGCCATGGCTCTTGACAGAGATTACGATTTTATCACTTCAATAAAACTTGCAATATCCTGTGGAGTATGGGAAAATTTTGTTGAAAAAGATGTAATAGAAATGAGCGCTATTAAAAAGATTATGAATAGCGTTGAAGTTGAAGAAATTTAAGAGGAGGATAAATGAAAAATTTTCACTTAAATAGAGATAATGTGCTCTTTGCCTTTATTGACATTCAAGATAAACTTTTAAAGGCAATGTATAACAAGGAAGAAATTGTAAAAAATTCTACAATTATGGCAAAGGTGGCAAGCATTATTGGGGCAGAAGCAATTTATACAGTTCAGTATCCAAAGGGACTTGGCTACACTAATGAAGAAGTCAAAGATCCTTTAAAGGATAAGGAAGAATTTCCCAAGCTAACTTTTAATTCCTATGGGGATGAAGGAATAAAAAATGAAATTGATAGACTTGGTAAAAAACAAATTATTATCTGCGGCATGGAAACACATATTTGCGTTTTCCAAACAGTGAGGGCACTTTTAGAAGCTGGCTTTGAAGTTTTTGTAGTAGAAGATGCTCTTGGCTCAAGGTCAGAAAAAAACACGAAAAATGGCATGGCACAACTTGGCGAAATGGGTGCAGTTATTACAAACACAGAGACAGTTTTATTTGATTTAGCAGGCATTGCTGGCACAGATGAATTTAAAACTTTACAAAAATTAATTATTTAATCGAGGAGCTTCCAGGTGGAGCTCTTTTTTGTTTTCACTGTGATATAATTACTTTGGTGATAAGATGAAAATAATTCACGCAGGTGATTTACATTTAAAAAAATTTTACAGGGGAAGACTTCCTCTTGAAGTTTCAAATAAACTTTTAGAGGATACTTGGCGTGCCTTTAAAGACTTAGCTGACTTTTCTAATGAGGTCCAGGCAGATATTTTTTTACTTGCTGGAGACTTATTTGAGAGAGAATTTTTTAACCTAAGGGACTTAAAGAGATTTCTAGATATAATTAAGACCATTAAGGCAAAGGTCTTTGTAGTCTTTGGAAATCACGACTATCTTTCTTCTGACAATTTATTTTTAAAGGTAGATTTGCCAGAAAATTTATATATATTTAAAAGCGACTTGGATTTTTATGAATTAAGCGACTTAAAGACGCGAATTTATGGAATATCCTATGACAATTATAATTTCAAGAAAGATTTTAGCCAGGTGAAACTAGATAAAAACTTTATCAATATTGGTCTCTTTCACTCTGACCTAAAAGACGAGAGGTATTTGCCCCTTGATGAAAGTTTTATGAGAGAATTTAATTATCTGGCACTGGGTCACATCCACAAGAGGGGCAAGGTCCTTGACAATGCCTACTACTGCGGCTCACTGATTCCACTTTCCTTTAAGGATGAGGGCAAGAGGGGGATAATATTTTTAGATGATGAGAAAAAAATCCTTGAATACAAAGATTTTTCCAGGAGAGAGTTTGTAAATCTTGATGTAAAAATAAGTGAAGACATGACTTTTTCTGAAATTTTAAAAAACCTTCAAGACAAAATAGAAGAAGACAATTTATATAGGATTACTCTTAAGGGAAAGAGCCTGCACAAAAGGGAAATTGAAAGCTTTTTGAGAGAAAATCTTTCAGCCCTTTATTTTGAAATAAATAATGAACTGACACAAGCCCTTGATGGTGACCTTGAAATTAAAGACAAGTATATTTTAGATCTCCTTGACACTTTTTCTGATGATGAAATAGAAAGAGATGCCAGAGACCTTTCTAGGGAGTACATTTTGGAGCAATATTATGATATTTAAGGAACTGGGAATTTTAAATTTTGGAAAATTTGAAAATAAAATAATAGAGCTTGACAGGGGTCTCAATTTAATTTCAGGAGAAAATGAGGGTGGCAAGTCCACTATCGTTAATTTTATTGACGGAATTTTTTACGGTTTTAGCAGAGATTCCCTCGCCAGAAAAGTTCGCGACGATATTTTTGAAAAATCAAGACCCTGGTCTTCCAATTTATATAGGGGCTATGTGCTTTTAAGTGACCAGGGCGAAAATTATAGGGTGAGTCGAGACTTTGATGCCGATGAAATTTCTATATTAAATATAGAAAATGGCGAAGATCTTTCCAAGGATGAGAGAAATTATTTAAATTCACGAATCCCGCAGCCTGGTCTCATATTTTTTGACATGAGCAGAAAGCTCTACAAATCTAGTTTTTTTATTTCTCAAAGATTTTCTCAAGTAGAAGAAGATGCTGCAGGAGAAATAAAAAATAAAATCGACAACTTTTCTGTCTCTCAAGATGAAAATATTGATTTGACAAAGCTTTTGGACAAGATGAATAAAGATTTAGATGACTTGGGAACTAAGAGGCGAAAGACCTCTGAAATTGGAAGGACCTATGGAGAGCTAGAAAAAATTACAGCTGAAAAAATAAATTTTGCAAGTTTAAGGGAAAATTATGAAAAAACTGCCCAAGCCCATAAAGATGCCGAGGAAGAATTAAAGGATCTTGAAGATAAGATGAGGGGCAGAAAGCTTTTTGAACTCCAAGAATTAAAAAAGAAGTTAAAGGAAAGCCAAGAAGAAAAGATTAGGCAGGATGAAAATTTTGATTTTTCTGACCTTGAAAGGGCCATTGAAATAAATAGGTCTACGGGACTTTATTCAAGCAAGCTTGACGATTTACTTTCCCAAGAAGGTCATATTTTTGAAATTGACGATGATGCAGAACTTGACTACAAGAGATTTAAGGAAATTAAAGAAGAAATTGCACTTTTAAATGAAAATAATTTTTCTAAAGAAATAGAAATAATTTCTGCAGACATAAAAAACATAGAAAAAGTTGCCTTTAAATACTTTTTAAAAATATTTTTATCATGTCTTGCAGGTGGAGCCACAGTCTTTCTTTCAATTTACTTGAAAAAATATTTTCTCATAATTTTTTCTATAATATTTTTCACTTATTCTTACTTTAGAATTGTAAAATACAGAGAAAACAAGGACCTTTTATATCGCCTAAAAAACAAGCTCATAGATTTTAAGAAAAAATCCATGGACAAAACCATAAAGAAGAAAGAATTTGACAAGGATTTTGCTGAACTTCTTGAAAAATATCAGGCAAGAGATTTAAAAGCTCTTTCAGAAATTTTAGATGAAAAAAAGGAAGAAAACTTAAAAAATATTTCTAAAAATGAGTACAATGAAAGTTGGAAGGAAAAAAATCACCTTGAAATAAGAGAGACCAAGGAAAAAATCTCAGAGCTTGAAGGAGAACTCCTAAAAATTTTTGAAAAATATGGCGTAAAAAACATTAAAGACTTAAAAAATTTATTTTATGAACTTAAAGACTCTAATAAGGACAAGACAAGTGAATACGAATATAGAATTGAAGCTCTTGAAAGAGAAAATTTAAGTGGCAAAATTTATAATGAAGAGTCCCTAGAATCAATTTCAGATAAAATTAAAGAAGTCACAAGAGAAATTTCAAACTTAGAGGGAATTTTAAAAACTCAGGAAGAATCCTTGGAAAAACTGAGAAGCCTAGAAGAAAAATCCTTTGAGCTTGAGGATAAACTTAAAAAATTAGAATATAGGAGAGAACTTCTAGAGCTTTCTATTGATAAATTTGAGGACTTTATAAATCTAAGAAGAAGGGACACTCTGCCTATTTTAAAAAACAATATTTCAAAGTATTTGGATAAGATGACCTCATCTAAGTACAGCGAAATTTTAATTGATGACAGATTTGACATAAAGGTATATGATAAAAATGTTGGCGATTATGTAGCTTTAGATAGGCTAAGCCTTGGCACCATGGACCAAATTTATCTTGCCTTTAGGCTTTCTATTTCAAAAATAATTACTGACAAAAAAATTCCCCTTGTACTTGACAGTCATTTTGACTCCTACGATGATGAAAGGCTAAAAAACACTCTGGAAGTCTTAAAGGATGAAGAGCAAGTTTTAATTTTTTCAAGTTCAAATAGGGAAAGAGAAATTTTAGATAAATACAATTTGACATATAATTTAATTAAACTTTGAGGTGTATATGATATTCGCAATAGGAGATCTTCACTTCGATTATACAGAAGAAAAACCTATGGATATTTTTGGAGATAAGTGGGAAAATCACGAAGAAAAAATAATTGAAAACTGGAAAGAAGTGGTAAGTGATGAAGACCTAGTTCTCCTGCCAGGAGATATTTCTTGGGCACTAAAACTAGATACAGCAGCCCTTGACTTAAAGAGAATTGATGACCTACCTGGAACCAAAATAATTTCCAAGGGCAATCACGATTATTGGTGGTCTTCCCTAAACAAGATGAACAATTTAGACTTGAAGACCATTCACTTTTTGCACAACAACTCCTTTGAATACAAAGATTATTCCATTTGTGGAACGAGAGGTTGGGCTTCTCGTGATTCTTTTGAATTTTCGGAAGATGATGAAAAAATATATTTGAGAGAAGTCCAGAGACTTAAAAACTCTCTGGATTCCTGTGTAAACAAAAAAATAATTGCCATGATTCACTATCCACCCTTTAACCAAGATTTAGGGCCTAATGAATTTTCTGAGACTCTCTCAGACTACAAGGTGGAAAAATGTATCTACGGCCACCTTCATGGCAAGGGTCACAAGTATTCCTATGAGGGAGAACTCTTGGGAGTGGAATATGAATTTGTTGCAAGCGACTACTTAGATTTTAAGTTAAAAAAAATTTTGGAGGACTAATGGAAAGAGAAATTGAAGTTAAACTTCTTGATATTGACATAAAAGATTTTGAAGAAAAAATAAAAGCCCTAGGCGCTGAATTTGTAAAGGAAGAAGACCAAATTAATATTACAGTTAATTCAACGGCCCATAAAATTTATAAGAAGCATGGCTATCTTAGAATTAGGGTTGCAAAATCTGGCGGTAAAGAGAAAAAATATTTTACCTTTAAAGAAAATATCTCTGACATAAAGGTGAGGGACAATATAGAACACACTACTGAAATAAATAGTGTGGAAGATTTAATAAATATTTTAAAATGTCTTGGCTACGACAAATTTCACAAGGGCTACAAGAACAGAAGAAAATACAGTTTAAATTCCCTTGTCATTGACATTGACACTTGGGATGAAGACACTTATCCAAAGCCTTATGTGGAGATTGAAGCGCCAAGCATGGAAGAAATTTATAGCCTCGTAGATGAACTTAAAATAGATAGGGACCATGTATCTACAATGTCTATTGACGAACTTAGAAAATCTTTAAAAAAATAGTGTGACATATATAATTAATGTGTTATAATATTTTTAGCAAATAAGGAGGAGCTTATGTCTAAGTATAATTATATTAAATGGTTTGATGAAATTGGTAAAGAAGATGTAGGAATTGTCGGAGGAAAGGGCGCAAACTTAGGTGAACTAACTAGTTTTGGACTACCTGTGCCTCCAGGATTTTGTGTCACTGCAAGTGGCTACACAAAATTTATTAAATACGCAGAACTTGACGAAGTTGTAAAATTTTTGATGGAAGCTGTAGATGTTGAAAATGTTGATGAACTAACTAATGCTTCAAAGGAAATCCAAAAGAAAATAAAGGAAAAAGAATTTGATCCAGAACTAAAGGAAGAAATTTTATCTGCTTACAGAGAATTTTCTGAAAACATTGGAGTTAAAGACCCAGAAGTTGCTGTTAGATCTTCAGCTACTGCAGAAGATTTGCCTGACGCATCCTTTGCAGGACAACAAGATACTTATTTACACATTTCTGGCGAAGAAGAACTTTTAAATCACATAAGAGATTGCTTTGCATCACTTTGGACTTCAAGGGCAATTTATTATAGAGAAAAACAAAATTACGATCATTTTGATGTTGCTCTTTCAGTTGTAATTCAAAAAATGGTTAACTCTGAAAAGTCTGGAGTAATGTTTACAGCAAACCCAATTAATAATAGCAAAGATGAAATGATGATTAACGCAAGTTACGGACTTGGAGAAGCTGTTGTTTCCGGAATTGTAACTCCTGATGAATATATTATCGACAAAAAAACTAAAAAAGTAATTGAAAAAAATATTGCCGAAAAAGAATACATGGTAATTAAAAATGAAAATGGTGTTGGAACTAGAGTAGTTAATGTAAAAGACATCTTAGGAGCTGATGCAGTAAAGGCTGAAGCACTTTCTCCTAAGGAATTAGACACTCTTGTTGAAAGAGGACTTAAGGTAGAAAAACTTTATGGCTCAGTTCAAGACACTGAATGGGGCTTTGACAGAGACACTAAGGAATTTTACTTCCTACAATCAAGACCTATTACAACTCTTGGCGACAAGGAAGAAAAGGAAGAAAAATTAATCACACTTGTTAAGGGACTTCCTGCTTCTCCAGGAATTGGCAGAGGTAAAGTTAAACTTATAAAAGACATTTCAGAAATCAACCTTGTTGAAGAAGGAGATGTACTTGTAACTGCCATGACTAACCCAGACATGGTTCCTGCAATGAGAAAATGTGCTGGAGTTGTTACTGACGAAGGCGGAAGAACTTGTCACGCAGCTATAGTTTCAAGAGAATTACAAATTCCATGTATAGTTGGGGCAAAAACTGCAACAAAAACACTAAAGACAGGGGACACAGTAACAGTTGATGCAGTAAGAGGAATTGTATATGAAGGTGAAGTTCTAAAGGAAAAAGAAGAAAAGAAATCTCCTGACTCTCCAAATGTATCAAGTATTGCAAACCTAGATGAACTTAGAAATTTATTTGCACCAACAACTGCTACTAAGATTTATATGAACCTTGGCGAACCAGAATTAATTGAAAAATATAAAAACTTGCCAATGGACGGCATTGGACTAATGAGAACTGAATTTATTTTCACAAATATGATTGGTGCTCACCCAATGTATTTAGTAAAAACTGGCCAAGGCGACTTAATGATAGATAAACTTGCTGAAGGAATTTCCAAAGTTGCTCAAGCAATTTATCCAAAGAATTTAGTTGTTAGAACTTCTGACTTTAGGACAAATGAATTTAGAGGTCTAAAGGGAGGAGACGAAGTTGAGCCAATTGAAGCTAACCCAATGATTGGTTGGAGAGGCGTTTCAAGATATATTTCTCCTGAATACGAAGAAGGCTTTAGACTTGAATGTCGTGCTATTAAAAAAGTTAGAGAAGAATATGGACTTACAAATGTAATTGTTATGCTTCCTTTCGTAAGAACTCCTGAAAAACTTAGAGTTGTAAAGGGAATTATGGCTGAAGAAGGTCTTGTTCAATCTAAAAACTTTAAGATTTGGATTATGGCAGAAGTGCCAGCAGTAGTTCTTCAAGCAGAAGAATTTGCAGAATTAGTTGACGGATTCTCCATTGGCTCAAATGACTTGACACAACTTGTAATGGGTGCAGACAGAGACTCTGGCGTTCTTAACAATATGGGCTACTTTGACGAAAGAAATGACGCAGTTAAAATTGCCCTAAAAACAATAATCGATGCAGCCAACAAAAAGGGAATCACTTGCTCAATTTGTGGACAAGGACCAAGCCAATACCCAGAACTTGCAGAATTCTTAGTTGAATGTGGAATCACTTCAATGTCAGTAAACCCTGACACAGTTGAATACACAAGAAGACTTGTTGCAAGTGTTGAACAAAAAATTATTTTAAAGAAACTTAGACAAATGTAAGATATAAATAAAGAAAGATCTCATGGCGACATGGGATCTTTTTTATATGCCTTAAATCATAGTCTAAATAAAAAAATCTGCTGATATAATCAGCAGATAAAATTTAAATTAATTTGTTGTAGTCCAAAAAATTTGACACAAGAGATTTTGTAAAGATTAGATTTACTAAGTCTATAGTGCACAAGTCGTCTTGAAACTCTAGGGATTTGTCAATATTTATTTTAAGACCCTCTTCTTCAAAGACCTGGTGGTCTCTTTCTCTTCTCCTTGGGCTACCAATATAGGTGTCAGAAGTGGGCATGCCACTTCCACAACATTGCTTTGATGTAATTAAGTCAACAGTAATTTCTCTTGCCTTTTTATCAGATAAAAATTTAAGAGCATTCTCTGTAATTTTAATTCTCAAATTACTCATCCTTTTTTATGAGAGTTACAAAAAATTCGCTTGGCTTAATAGCTTCAATGGCAATATAATTTTCACCGTCGAATTTAAGAACCTTACCTGGTTCAAACTCTCTGTCTTCATCATCATTTAATATAACTTTAATTTGACCCTTAACAATAGTTACAAGTACAGTAAAGCCAGGGTGATTGTGCTTGTCAATAGATTCGCCAGAGGCTAAAACTTTTTTCACTAGAGTAAATTCCTTTTCACTAAAAACTTTTCCAGGCATACTTCCTACATAACCAATCATTTTATTACCTCATTTCTTAAATTTATCTAAATCGTGAAAACTTTCCAAATTTAAATCACTTCTATCAAGATCCTTGTCTCTTGAAAAGTTTTTTGCATCATCTAAATTCTTTTTGATGATTTGATCATCTTCTAAGCTACTTTCTCTTTCTAGGTTTATTTGGCTGCCCTTTTCAATATGATTAAGTAAATCTTCAGAAGATTTTAAATCCTCAATCTTATATTCAGGCATCTCTTCTAAGAAAGTTGAAAGATTTATAGTTTCAGATTCATAGAGCTTGCTGATGATTTCGTCAATGTTTTGTGAATTTTTGCGAACAAGTTCAGACCTAATTTCGCTTAAAATATTTAATTTTTCCAAATTATATTTTTGAGAGAATTCTTTTAAATCTTCAAAAATTATATCTGTAATAGTTGGATTGAGTCTTGAAGAATTTAGTGAAAAAGTAAGTGGTCCTCTTTCAATAGATTTATTTATGGACATTAGTGACTTTGAAAAGATATCAAATCTTTGGTAAATCATATTTCTTCCGTGGGCTCTTTTTTCCAGGGCTTCATTGAGCTCGAAGTCCTCTGTGGCAATGAGCACATAGTCAAATCCCATAAACTTAAAATCCTTTTCAAGTTCATGTTCCTTTAACTTAATTTTGCCATCAGACTCTTCAGATTTTTTTACTATGTCTTTAGTAAAGCTGTCTGCAATCATATATATTTCTGCTTCAGTATCTATTACCGATTTAAGTGCAGATAGGGCAAGGTAGCCTCCACCTAAAATTAAAATCTTTTTCTCAAAGGTGTCAAGACTCACTGGTAGGTAACGCATAATATCACTCCTTTATAAAATTAAATTTATTTACAATAATATGTAAGCTTAGCTTAATTATACCAAATATTAGGACTTTTTAAGCAAATTATTACATTTATTATAACTTTTCACTACTAATTTAATAAAATTTTAATATTTCTAAAATATAATGGGTATATTATGTGTTATAATAGACTAAACAGGCTATAGAAAAATGGAGGTTTTATAATGAAATCTAATAATTTAAAGAGAGCAGCTGTTCTTGGTCTTGCAACAATTATGCTAGTACCAAGCGCAACTTTTGCAAAAGAGTTTAAGGATGTCAAAAAAGACAATAAATATTCTTGGGCTTACAATGCAATTGATGTATTAAGCGACAAGAATGTTATTAGTGGACATCCAGATGGAGAATTTAAGCCAGGTGATTCAGTTTCACTTGAAGAACTTTTACAACTTATTAAACAAGTTCTAAATCCAAGTGCTGATGAAGTAAAAACTGCTAAAGAAAAATATTCAAAAACTGCCAAGGACAATGGCGTAAATTCTTGGGCTGAAGATGCAGTTTGCTTGGCTCTTCACAGAGGTTACTTAAATGAAAGTGCATTAAAGAAAGCTTATGAAAGAGGATTCTTCAAAATCAATGGAAGAGAATATCCAAGCAGAAGCGATATTGCAATTTTCTTTGCCAGAGCACTTAACTTAAATGCAAATGGCAACACTACACTTTTGAGACATAAAGATCAAAGCACTATGAGCGACAGCTTGAGAGGATACTTAGCTTCCCTTATAGAAGCAGGCATTTTCACTTCAACTGGATCTGATGGAAAATTTGAAGGAGATAGACCTATTACACGTGCAGAAACTGCAATAATCACTAAGGCTTCCTTTGATTACGCAGCTAGAAACACAGTAAGCTCTAAGGTTGAAAAGAAAAAGGGAACTGTAATTCTTTCTTCAAAGCTAAACAATGTAAATGTAATTATCATTGAAGTAGACAAACAAAAATATTCCTTTGACCTTGACAACAACACAAAATTTAAATTAAAGGACAAAGACATCAAGCTTGAAGACATTAGGGCTGGTCAAGAGGTAGAAATAGAATATATAAAGAGCAACTCTGTTGACAGAGAAGGCACAGCAAAGACAATCACTGTTACAAATGCAATGCTTGACATGGTTGGATATGTAAACTCTAAGGGAACAAATGAAATCACTCTTAGATATAGAGACAATTCAACTTCAATTGACTTTAGAACAACTTCAAAAATTTCAACTTCTGACACTAAGACTTTCACTCTTGATTCCAATGTTAAGATCAAAGCTTATGGCAAGGACTTAAAACTTGCAGATGTAAACGTTGATGACCTTGTTGAATTTAAGACAAATGCTGACAACAAAATAACTGAAATGACAGTATTCCCTAAAGAAGCTCAAGTAAAGGGAAGAATTACTTCTCTTGACACTTCAAATAAAGATAAGGCTTCTTTAAAGATTAGACTAAAGGACAATAAGGATTATGAATTCTATATTACAAGTGAAACTAAAGATTTAAATAAAATTACTTTAAATGATGATGTAAATCTTTATGTAAATTATAAAGTTGTAAAGGGACTTGCATCTAATTATGATAATAATGGCAATGTAACAGGGGAAGTTATTGCATATAGTGGTGTTGAATCATCTTTTACTAACAGAAGATATAATCGCTATATAGATATTAGGACAAAGGATGGATACACTAAAACATATTATCTTGCAGATAGATATGAAATAAAATCTTACAATGGATATAAGCAAACTCAAGTTACTGAATCTTATTTAAGAGGCAAAGATGTTATTTTATCTCTTGATAATTATGGAGATGTTGAAACTATTACTATAGTTGATTCAAATTTACAATTCAGTGGAATGTTCCAAGTTATAAGCAATCTAGATGTTGGATATAATTATAATGTCTACAAGATTGGAATTAGAGTTATTCAATCAGATAATGAAAAATTAAAACCAGGAAAGACTCTTTATTTCCAAACTAGTCAAAAGCTAGAACTATATGATGTTCTATCCTTTGATGGTTATTTAAATTATGATGGAGAAATAATTTCAGATTCAAACAACAGAAAACTTGGAAATCCTAGAGAGTTTTTAAATTACGCAAATAGAACTACTAGAAAGAGCGATTTTAAAGATTACACATATTTCTTGGACAGCAATCGATATTACAATGGAAACTACAATAATAGATACAATAACATTTCTCAATTTTAATAGCTAAAATAGAAACCCACAGTGGTTTCTATTTTTTTTGCTCAAATTTATGATATAATACAAATCGGAGTGATGAAATGAAAAAGAAATTTATAGCTATAGCTTTAAGTGCCCTACTTTTATTTGCGCCAGCAAGTATTTTTGCAAAGTCCTTTAAAGATTTAAGCAAAAATGGCAAAAGTGGATGGGCATATGATTATGTAGAGGAATTATCTAAGAAAAATATTTTAAAGGGATATGAAGACGGAAGTTTTAAACCAAATAACCCCGTTAGCTTTTTGGAAATTATGCAAATTTTAAAGACTGTTTTAAATCCTAGCCAAGATGAAATAAATTCAGCTAGGGCTGCTTATCTTGAATTTGTAAATGCCAATGGAATAGTAGACTGGGCAAAGGATGCTGTTTGCTACAATCTTTACCAAGGCACAATTACTGAAAAGACTATTACAAGCGCGCGTGAAAAGGGATTTTTGGAAAACAAAGTTTATCCAAATAGAAATACAATTGCAGTTTATTATGCCAGAGCCTTTAGGCTTGAAAAAAATGCAGACAGGTCAAACTTAAAGTACAAGGACATCAACAATATTAATCCACTAACTATGGAGTATCTTCCAAATCTTATTAGTGCGAATATTTTTACTAGTACAGGTTCTGATGGCAACTTCAATGGAAATTTTGCCATAAGAAGAAGCGAAATTGCTGTTATTACTTCAAGAGGTCTTGCCTATGTAAGTGGCAACCTTGATAAGGTTAAAAATAGTGGAAATGCACCTGCTGGAGAAGATTTATCTGTAAATAATAGTGATAATAAGGTTCCTGAAGAAAATAAAAATAATGAGGCTAATAATGCCCTAAACACTAATTCAATTTTAAATGGTGAAGAATCTAAAAGTAATACAGAAGAGCTGACACCTGCTGAAGTGGGCACTATGGTAAACTTCAAGGGTGAAGTCATTGAAGTAATCGACGGCGGTAATGTAAAATATATTAGGGTAAAGGTTACTGAAAGCGACTCAGATAAGTTTGGACCAGGCAATATTATAACTATCAACACTTTTAAGGCTCACAAGCTAAATGACCTTGTAGAAGGTTCTGGAATTTTTGGCGAAAATTCTTTGACAAATATTAAATTAAAGTAATAAGAAGGGCTGTTTTATGACGGCCCTTTCAAATTGGAGGAAAATTGGAATTTTTAAGTAGAAGTGAGAGGATGCTCTCAGCTGATGATATAAAAAAAATTAATTCAAAATCTGTCTTAGTCTTTGGCCTAGGTGGCGTTGGCGGCTCCTCAGTTGAAGCCCTTGTCCGTGCTGGCATAGGAAAAGTTGGCATTGTGGATGGCGATGAATATGAAATTACAAATGTAAATAGACAAATTTTTGCAACGACAAAGACTCTAGGCATGAGAAAAGTAGATGCCTGCCAAGAAAGACTTTTGGAGATAAATCCTGAAGTAAAAATAAAAAAATACGATTTATTTGTAACAGAAGAAAATATAGGGGAAATTGACTTTGAATCCTACGATTATGTTATAGATGCCATTGACACAATTACTTCTAAGCTTTTAATAATAAAGGCAGCACATGAAAAAAATATAAAAATAATTTCTGCCATGGGTGCAGGCAATCGCCTTGATCCTACAAAATTTGAAGTCCTAGACATCGAAAGGACAAAAAATGACCCAGTGGCAAGAATTATGAGAAAAAAATTAAAAGAGATGAATATAAAAAAATTAAAGGTAGTTTGCTCCAAAGAAATCCCAATAAAGACAGGAGACAGAACTCCCGGTTCAATTTCTTTTGTGCCACCTGTTTGTGGTATGGTTTTGGCTTCCTATGTGGTCTCTGATATCTTAAAAAGTTGAAATGATAGCGAAAAAAACATATAATAATTAGCAGTAAGGAGAAGTCATGGATATAAATACTTTAAATGATAAACAAAGAGAAGCACTTTTGGCAACAGAAGGTCCACTACTTATTTTGGCAGGGGCAGGTTCTGGCAAGACCAAGGTTGTAACTTCAAAAATTGCATACTTAATGGAAGAATTAAATGTCCCTTCATGGAAGATTTTGGCAATAACTTTTACTAATAAGGCTGCCAAGGAAATGAAGGACAGGGTTCAAAAGCTAATTGATAGGGACATCTCCTCAATGTGGATAGGAACTTTTCACTCAATTTGTGTGAGAATTTTAAGAAGAAATATTGAAAGAATTGGCTATAATGGAAATTTTACTATTTACGATAGAGATGATCAGATAACAGTTGTCAAAGAAGCTATTGCTGAACTTGCTATTGATAAGGACATGTATAAGCCAAGGTCAATTGTAAATGATATTTCAAACATCAAGGGCGAAGGCATAAGTCCTCTTGAATACATAGAGGCCAACAAGGACAATTTTTTCAAGGAAAATCTTGGCAAAATTTATGAGGTCTACGAGAAAAAACTTAGAAAAAATAATGCCCTAGACTTTGACGATCTTTTAATAAAAACTGTAGATATTTTAAGGTCTGAAGAAGATGTTAGAGATTTTTATAGGGACAAGTTTGAGTATATTTTTGTTGACGAATATCAAGACACCAATAAGATTCAGTACCAGCTAATAAAATTAATTGCAGGCAAAAATCCCAACCTCACTGTAGTTGGCGATAATGACCAATCTATTTACAAGTGGCGTGGTGCCGACATCAACAATATTTTAAACTTTCACAAGGATTTTCCTGGTGCAAAAATTGTAAAGCTTGAGCAAAACTATCGTTCAACGCAAAAAATTCTTGATGTGGCAAATGAAGTCATTGGATATAACACTACGAGAATTGAAAAAAATCTTTGGACAGCAAGAGATGAAGGCAAGGATGTAGTTTACAGAGAGTTTCCTCACTCAAATGAAGAGGAATATGGAGTTATAAATAAAATTATTGCCCTAAATTATAAGGGCGAAGAATTTAAAGACATGGCGATACTTTATAGGACCAATGCTCAGTCAAGAGGCTTTGAAGAAGCCCTTGTGAGAGAGAGAATCCCCTATAAAATCGTTGGCGGACTAAAATTCTACGACAGAATGGAAGTAAAGGATGTTCTCGCCTACCTTCGCGTCTTAAACAATACTGATGACAATGTAAGCCTTTCTAGGATTATAAATAGACCTAAGAGGGGAATTGGAGATACGTCTCTTTCTGATTTATTAGACTATGCAGATAATAAGGGACTTTCACTTTATGATGTAGTGACAAATATTGACAAATTTGAAGACTTAAATCTTAGGGCGAGAAAAAATATTAAAGATTTTGGCAGCATCCTAAAAATTTTAAAGGAAAGGGCAGGAAATCTTTCTATTGGAAAACTCTTTGAAGAGGTTTTATATGAAAGCGGTTACGCTCTTGACTTAAAGAATCAAAATACAATTGAAGCAAAGACTCGACTTGAAAACATAGAAGAACTCCACTCAAACATCATGGAATACGACAGAGAGGGAGTAGAGCTAGCTGAATATTTAAATACACTTTCTCTTTTATCAGATGTAGATAAAACTTCAGAGGACAGCGGAGTAAACCTCATGACAATGCACGCTGCCAAGGGACTGGAATTTGGAACAGTATTTTTAGTTGGACTTGAGGAAGGACTTTTCCCAACAAGTAGGGCTCTTGAAAGTGATGAAGAAGTTGAGGAAGAAAGAAGACTTTGCTATGTAGGTGTAACCCGTGCCCGCAACAATTTATTTATTTCATCTTCAAGGACTCGTTCCATGTATGGAAAGCTCACTCCTGCAAAGAGGAGCAGGTTTATTGGAGAAATGGGCGACAAAATAGAAATAATTGAAGATAAAAAGAGAGAATTACTTGAAATTCGCGATTACAATGAAGGCAAGGCTTCAGTCACTAGACCTAAAAAATTCTTTGGCATGGACAAAAAAGTTGAGACAAGTAAAAAATCAAGTGATGGAAAAAATATAAATGTTGGCGACAAGGTTAAGCACAAAATTTTTGGCAAGGGTATGGTAGTACAAAAGAAGGAAAAAAATGGAGACTACGAAGTTGTAATTTCTTTTGACAAAAAGGGTCTAAAGAGGCTAATGCTTTCTGTTGCCCCTATAGAATTAGTTGATTAGTTGGTGAAATATGGATGATAAAATAAAAGAAATGGATAATCTAATTGCTGAAATCGACAAATTAAATTACCATTACTATACTTTAGATGAGCCACTGCTTTCTGATGCAGAGTACGACAAATTATACGACAGGCTCGTAAATCTTGAAAATGAAACGGGGACAGTTTTGCCCTATTCTCCAACAACAAGAGTTGGCGGTGCAATTTTAGATAAATTTGTAAAGCACACTCATCTTGCTAGGCTTTACTCCATGGATAAGGCTCAGGGAGACGAGGCACTTCTCGCTTGGTACAATAGAATAGAAAAGTTTGTGAAAGATTATAATTTAGATCATGTAAACAAACTTCCAGAGCCAGAATTTATTGTGGAATTAAAGTTTGATGGTCTCACAATTAATTTAACTTACGAAAATGGAAATCTCCTAATGGCATCTACAAGGGGAAATGGAATAATTGGCGAAGAGATTTTAGAGCAAGTTAAGACAATTTATTCTGTGCCCCTTAGAATTTCTTATCCAGGTAAAATTGAAGTTCAGGGAGAAGGCTTGATGCCCCTTTCAGAGCTTAATAAGTACAACGAAAACAATGAAGAAAAATTAAAAAATGCTAGAAACGCAGCAGCAGGTGCTCTTAGAAATTTAGACCCAAGGGTGACAAAGAAAAGGAATCTAACGGCATTTTTCTACAATGTAGGCTACACTGAAAAGGACTTATTTAAAACTGACGAGGACATAAAAAATTTTTTGAGAGAAAATAATTTTAAAGTTTCCAAATATAATTTTAAGCTAAAAAAATACCAAGAAATCATAGATAAGATCAGCGAAATAGGAGATAATAGAAATAAGCTTGATATTTTAATTGACGGAGTTACCATTAAGGTCAATGATATTGAGACTAGAAAAGCTTTGGGCTACACAAATAAATTTCCTCGCTGGGCAGTTGCCTATAAATTTGAGGCAGAAGAAATTTCCACAACTCTTCTTGATGTAGTGTGGAATGTTGGAAGGACTGCCAAGGTAACGCCATCTGCAATACTTGAGCCAGTGGACATTGGCGGTGTAACTGTTCAGAGGGCAACCTTAAATAATTACGACGACATTTTAAGGAAAAAAGTTAAAATTGGTTCAAGAGTTTTAATTAGAAGGTCAAATGATGTAATTCCAGAGATACTTGGAACTTTACCATCAGACAATAAAACTCGTGAAATTGAAAAACCAAAGACTTGCCCTTATTGTGGGTCACATTTATATCAAGATGGTGTCCACATCTTCTGTCCTAACACACTTTCTTGCGTGCCACAACTTGTGTCAAGGCTTACACATTTTGCATCGAGAGATGCCATGAATATAGATGGATTTAGCGAAAAGACAATTGAAAAATTAATGGAGACAGTTGACTTAAAAGAAATTCCTGACATTTATAAATTAAAGTACGATGACATCATAAAAATTGAGGGCTTTAAGGAAAAGAGGACTAATAATCTTTTAAGGGCAATTGAATCATCAAAGAGTCCTCATCTCTCAAATTTTATTTACGCACTGGGCATACCCAATGTTGGAATAAAGACGGCGAGAGATTTGGCAAATCACTTTAAAGATTTTGATAAATTAAAAAATTCTAAGGAAGAAGAATTAATTACAATTGGCGACATTGGAAATATTACAGCAAAGGAAATTGTAGAATTTTTTAATGATGATAGAATTGTTGGCGCTGTTGATGAACTTTTTGAACTTGGAGTAAAGCCAGTTTATGAAGATGATGGTGATAAGCCTAAGCCACTTCTTGATAAGACAATAGTAATTACTGGGACACTTGATCTTCCTAGAAAGGAACTTGAAGAGAAATTAATTTCTCTTGGAGCAAAGGTTACCGGGTCTGTCAGCAAAAAGACAGACTATGTAATAGCTGGCGAAAATCCTGGCTCAAAGTATGACAAGGCTCAGTCCTTAGATATAAAAATCTTAAGTTTAGAAGAACTTGATAAATTAGTAGGAGGTTTAAATGAATAAAGAAGATATAAGGCATATTGCAGATATTGCTCAAATTGATTTTTCAGAAGAAGAACTTGACAAATTTGCGCCAAGCTTTGATGAAAATATTGAACTTGTAAACAAAATTAAGGAAATTGACACTGAAGGTGTTGAAAAAGTTTTTCAAGTTAATGGAACAGAAAATAATATTCGTGAAGATAAAACTGGAGAGTCTCTTTCCCAAGAAGAGGCACTTGAAAATGCCGCTACTAAAAAATACGGTTATTTTAAACTTATTAAGTTTGTAGATTAGGAGGGACTCATGACTTTTAGCAATTTAAGAGCCTGGGAAATCGCCCAAGGATATAGAAATAAAGATTTCTCTTGCCAAGAAGTTACTAGAGAATTTTTAGATAATATAAAAGAAAAAGATGGCGAAATTAATGCCTACATCACAGTTACAGAAGATATGACTATGAAGAAAGCAAAGGAAGTTGATGAAAAATTTCACAACAGAGAAGAAGTATCTCCTCTTGCTGGCGTGCCAATTTCTATTAAGGACAATATTTCTGTAAAGGATGTAAAGATGACTTGTGCATCAAGGATGCTAGAAAATTACACAGCGCCTTATGATGCAACTCTTGTTAAAAAAATAAAAAATAATGATGGAGTAATTCTTGGCAAGGTAAACATGGACGAATTTGCCATGGGAGCTTCAACTAGAACTTCTTATTTTGGAGTTACAAAAAATCCACTTGACACTACAAGAGTTTCTGGTGGTTCATCAGGTGGCTCAGCTGCCTCTGTCAGTGCAGATATGGCAGCAATTTCTATTGGTTCAGACACAGGTGGATCTGTTAGACAACCTTCAAGTTTTTGTAAAACTGTGGGCATGAAGCCAACTTATGGTTCTATTTCAAGATTTGGCATGTCATCAATGGCTAACACCTTTGACCAACCTGGTGTCATTGCCAAGGACGTAAGAGACCTTACAATGATGTTTAATGTAATTGAAGGCCGCGACGAAAGAGACGCAACTTCTGTGGGAAACCCTGGACTTAAATACGACTTTGACTTTTCTGATGACGCTATAAAAAATCTTGAAGGCAAAAAATTTGCCATACCAAAAACTTATTTGGACATGGATTTAAATAAGAGAGTAAGGGAAGAACTTGATAAAGCCATTGAAGTTTTAAGAGAAAATGGTGCAAAGGTAGAAGCCTACGACATAGATTCTCTTAATCACACTATAGAAACTTATAATATTTTAGTAAATGGTGAAATTGCATCAAATTTGGCTCGTTTTGATTCCATTCGCTATGGTCACAGAACTGACAAAAAATTTGACACAATTGAAGAAATGTATCGTGCATCAAGACAAGAAGGCTTTGGCGAAGAAGTTAAGAGAAGAATAATGATTGGAACTCATATTCTTTCCATGGAAAATGCTGATGAATTTTATTACAAGGCTCTAAAGGTAAGGGGACTTATAAAGAGAGATATGGACAGGATGTTTAAGGATTATGACTTTATGATTTGCCCAACATTCCCAGTACTTCCTTTTAAAATTGATGACGACATGACTCCAGTTGAAATGTATCAAGCAGACTTATTTACTATTCCTGCAAACATGGTTGGCTCTCCATCAATTTCACTTCCAATGCCAGCAGGAGAAGATGGTCTTTCTGTTGGAATTGAATTTACAGCCAAGAGATTTAAGGATAAAGATTTACTTCAAGCATCACTTGCTTTCGAAAGGAGTTTAAATAAATGAAATATAAAACAATTGTAGGTTTGGAAATTCACGTCGAACTTTCCACAGAGACAAAGGCTTTTTGTTCATGCAAGAACTCCTTTGGAGATGAACCAAATACAAATGTGTGCCCAGTTTGCTTGGCACTACCTGGTGGTATGCCAGTTTTAAATAGAAATGTTGTAAACTATACAGTAATGGCTGGTACTGCCTTTAACTGCAAAATTAACAACAAATCAAAATTTGACAGAAAAAATTATTTCTATCCAGACTTAACTAAGGGATTTCAAATAACACAAAATGACAATGCAATTTGCACTGATGGTTATCTTGAAATTGAGACTGATGAGGGAAAGAAAAAAATAGGACTTTTCCAAATTCAAATGGAAGAAGATACTGCCAAGAGCCTTCACACTGAAGATAATGAAACTCTTATGGACTACAACAGATGTGGCGTGCCTCTAATTGAAATTGTAACTAAACCAGACATCTCAAGTGGCAAAGAAGCTCGTGTATTCCTTGAAAAATTAAAATCAACTTTAAGATTTTTAAATATTTCTGACTGCAAAATGGAAGAAGGATCCTTAAGATGTGATGTAAATGTCAACATTAAGGACATGGAGACAGGTGAGAAAACTGCCATAACTGAAGTTAAAAACCTTAACTCCTTTAGGGGTGTTGAGAAGGCAATAGACTTTGAAGTTGAAAGGCACATTAAGCTTCTTGAAAACCATGAAAAAGAAATTAGAACTACAAGAAGATGGGACGATGCAAAAAATGAAACTGTCCTAATGAGAGTGAAGTACACAGCCAGCGACTATAGATTTGCACCTGAAGGAGATCTTCCAATAGTTCACATTACTGACGAAGAGATAAAAGAAATTGTAGATAAAATGCCAGAGCTTCCAGGACAAATGATTGAAAGATTTGTAAAAGATTATGGCATAACAAGAGAAGATGCAGGAGTCCTTGCATCATCAAGAGAACTTGCAAAGTTCTTTGAGACAGTGGCAAGTGACTTTAAGGACTACACACTTCTTTCAAACTGGATTCAAACAGAAATTTTAAGAAGAGTAGAAATTTCTGATGATGAAGAATTTAAACTTCCTTTTGCCAATGAAGAATTTATTGAACTTTTAAATTCAATTAAGAGCGAAAAAATCAGCAATAATGCTGGCAAGAAAGTTCTTCGACAAATGTTTGAAACAGGAGAGGGCGCAAAGGAAATTATTGATAAGCTTGGACTTGTTCAAATGACAGACACTTCTGCAATTGAAAAAATTGTTGATGAAGTCCTAGACGAAAATGAGCAGTCAATCATCGACTTCAAGGAAGGAAAGGACAGAGCTCTTGGCTTTTTAGTTGGACAAGTAATGAAAAAATCAAGAGGAAAGGCAAATCCAAAAATTGCCAACGAAATGCTTGTTAAAAAATTAAAGGAAAGATAATTTATATAATTTAGATTAAGGTGTCAGCTTGGCACCTTTTTTATTTACCTAAAAATTTCAGGACTTATAAAAAGATTTTTACAAATTTTTAAAAGTATTGATATAATTATGTCATGTTAATATAAATTTAATTTGTGGTTATTAGCCTTAACAAAGCTGTCATTAAATATTCACAATTTTTTATTATAATAAAGCAGGTGATTAAATGTTTAAGATATTAGTTGTTGATGATGAAAAGAGCATAAGAGAAGTTATTAGAACTTATGCTGAATTTGAAGGTCACGAAGTTGTCGAGGCGAGAGATGGCCTTGAAGCAATAGATAAAGTTCGCGAAGAGGATTTTGATGTAATAGTTATGGATATTATGATGCCAAAGCTTGACGGATTTTCTTCTTACAAGGAAATAAAAAAGATTAAAGACATTCCAGTTTTGATGCTTTCAGCAAGAAGCGAGGAGTACGATAAATTATTTGGCTTTGAAATTGGAATTGACGATTATGTAACTAAGCCCTTCTCTCCAAAGGAACTCATGGCAAGGTTAAATGTAATTGTAAATAGAAATAATAAGGTTGAAGAAAACAATACTATGGAGTTTGAAGGGCTAAAAATAGATTTAGACGGAAGAGTTGTATTTGTTGATGACGAAATTGTAGAGCTTACTCCAAAGGAGTACGACCTTTTAGTCTACATGGTTAAGAATAAAAATATTGCCCTTTCAAGGGACAAGCTTTTAAACCAAGTTTGGGGCTATGATTTTTATGGCGAAGACAGAACAGTTGACACTCACATAAAAATGCTTAGAAATTCAATTAAGGAATACAGAAAATTTATTATTACTGTAAGAGGAGTGGGATATAAATTTGATACAAGAAATTAAAGAAATAAGGAGAGTAAAAATTGACAAAAACAGCATCCTATTTAAGTTGTGGAAGTCCTTTGTAATTTTTGCTGGACTAATTTTAATTTCTATTTGGCTTTTTCAAACAGTTTTCTTGTCAAGCTTTTATGAAACTATGAAAATTCGTGAAGTTACAAAGGTGGGCAACGAACTGAGAAGTGAATATAATTCTGAGGATTTTGAGACAAAACTTTCCAATTACGCCAACACAAAGGGTCTTGAGATTAAAGTCTTAGACGAAAATGGCGCTTGGGTTTTTCCTCTAAGGTTGTTTGACGAATTTGTTGAAAGACCGAGAATGATTTGGGAAAATTTTGACAAGTTTTTTGGCTCACTAAAAAGGGACAACAGGACTTATAAAATTTATACAGTTAGGTATGAAAACTTAAAGGACCCATCAATTATTTATGCAGGCTACCTTGGAAACACTGATGGAGAAGATTATTATCTCTACATAAATTCAGTTTTAAAGCCGGTGGACGCAACAGTTGATGTAATAAGAAGAATTTTAATAATTATTTCTTTCTTGGCCCTTATTTTTGCATCAATAACTGCATATTTTGTTTCAAGAAGACTATCAAGACCCCTTGTAAGGATGTCAAACACTGCCAAGGAACTTGCCAAGGGAGATTATAAGGTTCAGTTTAGGAAGGGCGAATACACAGAAATCGACGACCTTTCCAACACTCTTAACTATGCAAAAAATGAACTTACAAAGACAATTGAAATGAGAAAGGACTTAGTGGCAAATGTAAGTCACGACTTAAAGACACCACTTACTGTTATAAAGTCCTATGGCGAAATGATTAGGGACATATCTGGTCCAAATGAAACTTTGAGGAACAAACACCTTGAGACAATTATCAGTGAGGCTGACAATTTAACTGCGCTGGTAAATGATTTGCTGGATCTTTCAAAAATTGAATCTAATCTTGAAGAGATTAAAAAGGAAGAATTTGACTTAGAGGATTCTGTCCATGAAGTCTTAGATAGGTTTAAAATCAATAAAAATTATTCTGATTACAGCTTTGTAATTGATTCACAGGGTGACACGAGAATTTTAGGCGACAGGTCAAAAATAAATCAAGTCATTTATAATTTAATTAACAATGCCATAAATTATTCGCCAGTAAATAAGGAAATCAAGCTAGTAATTAGAGGCGATGAAGAAAAAACTGAATTTCACTGCATCGACAGGGGAATAGGCATCGAGGAAGAGGACATCAAGGGCATTTGGGACAGGTTTTACAGGGTGAGAAACAACCACACGAGGCCAGAGATTGGAACAGGTCTTGGCTTATATATTGTGAAGACCATAATGGAACTTCACGGCTACGAGTATGGCGTTCACTCAAAAATAAATGAAGGCTCAGACTTTTACTTTATTGGAAGTAAATAGTTAAAAAATAAATAAATTTTTGAATCGACTAGAGATAGTCGATTTTTTTATGGTCATTTTTATTTAATTATTTTTCATGGATAAGAGAAAATTTGAAAAATATTTTAGAAATTATTTTTGGAAAAATTTTTTCAAAATATAAAATTTTAAGCGAAAATTTTTATTTTATTTTCTAAATATTAAATTCTAAAAAAATTTTTAAAGCAGAAGAAAAATGTTTTTATAATAAAACAATTTTCTACATAAAATAAAAATTAGTGCCATTAGTCCTCATTTTAAAAAACTAATTAAAAGAGTAGAAAATGGCGACTTTATGTAGTAGAATTAACTTAAGTGGAGCGAAGTGGCATAAAAAAACATATAAGTGGAATAAAGTGGAGAATAAAATGTTAATAGGCGAATTTAGACATAACCTAGACCCAAAGGGCAGAATTACAATTCCATCAAAGTTTAGAGAGGACCTTTCTGTATTTGTAATGACGAAGGGTTTAGACGACTGCCTATTTTTATATCCAAAGGACCAATGGGAGAAGATTGAAAACAAATTAAAAGAGCTTCCAATGACTAATAAAGCTGTTCGTTCCTTTGTGAGAACATTTTTCTCTGGTGCAGTAGATTGCGTATTAGACAAGCAGGGAAGGGTGCTTATAGCAGAAAATTTAAGAGATTATGCAAATCTTGAAGATAAATGCGTAATTATAGGTCTTTCCAATCGTGCAGAAGTTTGGTCTGAAGAAAATTGGAATAGATACAATGAAGAGGAAGCACTTTCTTATGAAGAACTTGCTGAAAAGATGTCGGAGTTGGGAATATAATGGATTTTTCACATAAAAGCGTTCTTTTAAAGGAAACAATTGAAGGATTAAATGTTAGAAGGGGAAAAATTTATCTCGACGGGACTCTTGGTGGAGCAGGCCACAGTTACGAAATCCTAAAAAAACTTGATGGCACTGGACTTTTAATTGGCATAGATCAAGACCAAGAGGCACTTAAGGCTGCAAGAGAGAAACTTTCTGAATTTAAAAATGTAGAATACTTTAATTTAAATTACATAGACTTTGAAAAAGCATTAGATGAGCTTGGCATTGAAAAGATTGACGGAGTCCTACTTGATATAGGGGTTTCATCCTATCAATTTGACAATCCGGAGAGAGGGTTTTCCTATAGGTTTGACGCACCACTTGATATGAGAATGGATAAGAGTCTAGAAATTTCTGCCAAGGACATTGTAAATACATATAGTGAAGATGAAATCACAGAAATTATTAGGGAATACGGCGAAGAAAAATGGGCTTCAAGAATTTCTAAATTTATTGTCCAAGAGAGAAAAAATAAAAAAATTGATACAACTTTTGAGCTTGTTGAAATAATAAAAAATGCTATTCCTGCTGGAGCGAGGAGAACTGGTCCTCATCCTGCCAAGAGAACTTTCCAAGCCCTAAGGATTGAAGTAAATAAGGAACTTGATGTTCTTAAGAACTCCATTGATAAATTTGTCCACAGATTAAATCCTGGTGGAAGAATTGCAATTATCACTTTTCATTCCCTTGAAGATAGAATTGTAAAAAATTCCTTTAAATATTTGGAAAAGGACTGTATATGTCCACCTACTTCTCCAATATGCACCTGCAATAAGAAGAGGGAAATAAAAATTATCACGAGAAAACCAATTACTGCAAGTGAAGAGGAATTAAAGGAAAATAATAGATCACACTCAGCAAAACTGCGAATTGCCGAAAAATTAGAGGTGTAAAATGGTAAAAAGATTAACTAAAATTTCAAATAAAAGTTATAATAGATATAAGAATCAACTTTTAAATAATAAGCCTTTTATTTTTACTTTGGCAATTGTTATAATTATATTTGCTGCAATTTTGATTTTGTATTCACAAATAGCAGGACTTGATAGAGAAATTTTAAAGCAAAAGGCTGAAATTGATGAATTGAATAAAACTAAGATAACTCTTGTAGGTGAGATAAAAGCTGTAAAATCTTCAGCACAAATTGCTGAAGAAGCTATGTATAAACTTGGCATGGTCTATCCTTCTGAAGACCAAATAGTTTATATTGATTCCGGGGAAGAAAAGAAGCTTGGAGATATTAATTACAATGTTTTCTTAAGTCCAATTGTCTCAGTCCTCAGATCCTTTACAAGAGATTAGGAGGATATAATTGAAAAATAATAAATTTAAAGCTAGAGATAAGAAAAAGAAAGGTGGATTTACAAGGCACACTGACCATGCCAATAGATTCATATTTATATTTTTTATCTTTCTAGCTTTTTTATTTGTGGTACTAATAGCTAAGCTTTTGTACATACAAATTGTTCAATCAGAAGAATTAACTATTGCTGCCTTAAACCAACTTACTAGGACTGAAGTAATAAACTCTAATCGTGGAATAATTTATGACAGAAACAATAAAGAGATGGCTGTAAACATTACTAAGTGCAATGTTTTTTACAACATGGATTATTTTAAGCAGGGTAGAGAAGAAAGTGATAAGGACTTTAAAGATAGAAAAGAAAGAATTTATGACGAAGATGCAGAGACTATATCAGAGGTAACTGGCATAGAATTTGATGAAATAAGAGGTCTTATGCATGGCGACAAGGTTGTGAGACTTGCCACGAATATTGACAGAACTAAGGCCATGCAGTTAAAGGATTTGAGAGCAGAAACACTTAAAGAAAATCAAGGCAAAAAGAGGAATTTAAAATATAACTTGTTGCCAATTTCCATTGACGATGTTACAAGAAGGCTCTATCCCTTTAACAACCTCGCCTCTTACATCATAGGCTTTACAAATGATGAAAATATTGGACAATATGGAATAGAAGCAAGTTACGATGAAGAACTTGCAGGAATTTCAGGCAAAAATGTTTCCTTAAAGGACAATGCACAAAATAAAATTCCACTAACTGATGAGGAAACTTATGCACCTAAGGAAGGCTACTCTGTAGTTTTGTCCATTGATTCAAATATTCAACAGTTTGCAGAAACGGCTGCAGAAAATGCAAAGAAAGAGAACAAGGCAGACAAGGTATCGGTAATAGTGCAAGACACTATGACTGGTGAAATTTTGGCAATGACAACTAAGGATGACTATAATCTAAATGACCCAAGAGCTCCTATTAACGAAAAACAGGAGAAGGAGTGGAAGAATTTAGACGATGACGAGAAGATGGAGAACTTGTATGACAACTGGAGAGACTTCAATGTAAATGATCAGTATGAGCCAGGTTCTACTTTTAAACTTATAACTGCAGCAGCTGCCATTGAAGAGAACACTGCTCAACCTGATTCCCAATATTCTTGCCAAGGCGTCATGAAGGTAGGGGACAGAAGACTATCCTGTACAAGTCATACTAGGGGAATGAAAAGTCTTGCCAAGGCAATAGAAGAGTCCTGTAATATGACTATGATTCAAGTTGGTCAAGATTTAGGTCCAGAAAAGTTTTTAAAATACATTAAGGCCTTTGGCTTTGGAAGAAAAACTGGCATAGAACTTTATGGTGAGTCCCTAGGTCTTATACCGGCATCTGCTGATGACATAGGAAAGGTAAAACTTGCCACAATGTCCTATGGACACTCAATTGCAGTTTCTCCACTTCAACTAATAAATGCAGTAAGTGCAATTTCCAATGGTGGATTTTTAAATAAGCCAACACTAGTAAAAGAATTAGTTGATGCCAATGGAAATGTTATTGAAAAGAAGAGAACTGAACTTAGAAGAAGAGTAATTTCTGAAGAAACTTCTGACAAGATGAAATACATGATGAAAAGAGTTGTGGATAATGGAACAGGAAAGCTTGCCCAGGTCCCTGGCTATCAAGTAGGGGGCAAGTCTGGTACTGCAAATATTGCCACAACTACTGGCTACTTAGATGCCTACAATTCATCCTTCGTGGCTGTTGCACCACTTAATGACCCAAGGCTAACTGTACTTGTAGTTATAAACAATCCTAAGGAGGGAATCCTAGGCGGAGCTGTAGCTGCACCAGTTGTTCAAGAAATTTTAAGCAAGTCTTTAAATTATATGAAGATTCAAAAAACTGAAGAAGTTGATGAAAAGGAAGACTTTGTATCAGTTCCCGATGTAGAAGGGTTACTTTTAGAAGATGCAGGAAAAATTTTACTTAAATCTGGACTTAGGTTTAACACCAATGCCCATGGAGTGGAAAATTATTCTGTGGTCTTAAATCAAAATCCATCACCATCTTCTTATGTATTAAAAGACTCCATAGTGGATCTTGCTATTAATGATAGAGATAGCGGTATATTAGTCATGCCTGACCTATCGAGAAAGACTAGAAAAGAAGCTATATCTATTTTAAATTCTATGAATATAGAGTATAATATCAGAGGAAATGGCGACTTTATATCACAAAGTCCTAGAGCTGGCAAAAAAATTAGTGGCGATGCGACTATTACTATTAATTACACAAAAATAAAGGATGAAGATCTTTTAGATGAAGAAAATTCTCAGGCTAATAATAGTGTCAAGACAAATAATAAAAACTTAAAGGAAGAAAGCTCTAGTAAAAAGAAAAAATCTTTAAAAAATAATAAAGATACAAAGAATGAATCAAATAATAATGAAAATTCAAATAAAGGAAAAAGAAAAAAGGACTAGGACGGAAGTAATATGAATTATATAGTAAATGTATTGTTGGGATTAATTTTCTCACGGATTTTTGGAAGAATTTTTATTCCTATGTTAAAAAGATTGCACGCAGGTCAAAGTATAAGAGAAGATGGACCCCAAAGTCACATGAAAAAAAGTGGCACACCAACTATTGGTGGACTTATATTTTTAGCTTCTGCAATAATCACAACTTTAGTCACTGGAAATTTTAAAGTATCTGTCTTAATGATACTTTTCTCCACACTAGCCTTTGGAGCAGTGGGCTTCATTGACGATTATATAAAGGTTGTGAAGAAGAGAAATCTAGGTCTTCGTGCCTACCAAAAACTTCTCTTACAAATTATTACTGCAGTGATCTTAATAATTTATCAATATAATTCTAAAAATATGGGGACAGACCTATACATTCCCTTTTTAAAAGATTATAGATCTATTGGAGTTTTTTATGTTCCCTTTATAATTTTTGTAATTGTAGGAACTGTAAATTCAGTAAATTTAACTGATGGCTTAGATGGACTTTCAACTAGCGTTACAATAATTTGTCTATTATTTTTTAATGTAGTTGCTATAAAGTTTCAAAGATACGAAATAGCAGCCTTCTGCTTGGCGCTTGCAGGTGCCTTAATGGGATTTTTGATCTTCAACAAGTATCCAGCCAAGGTTTTTATGGGAGACACAGGGTCTCTGGCACTGGGTGGAGCAATTTCTGCAATTGCTCTTCTCTTAAATGTGCCACTAATTCTTCCTATAGCAGGTGGAATATATTTTATAGAAACTCTCTCAGTAATCATCCAAGTAGTAAGCTTTAAGACTAGGGGAAAGAGAGTATTTCTCATGTCACCACTTCACCATCATTTTGAACAAAAGGGTTGGCATGAGAAAAAGGTAGTTGCAGTATTTTCATTAGTTGAATTTATACTTTGTATAATTTCATATTTAATTTTATTTTAGGTGATAGACATGTTAGAAAACAAAAATATTCTTATAATGGGTTTTGGCGTAACGGGAAAGGCAACTTTAAAATTTTTAAAGGAATTCCCTTGCAAAATTTACATTTACGACAGCAATTTAGATCTTCAAAAGTTAAATGTGGATGAAGATTTTATAATTTTTAAGGAAGAAGATTTAGATAAAATTGATTTAATAGTCAAAAGTCCAGGAATTTATCCTTTCCACGAACTTTTAGTAAAGGCTAGAGAAAAAAATATAGAAATTATTTCCGATATTGAGCTTAGCTACAGAAATTTAAAAACAAATAATGTAGTTGCAGTTACTGGTACAAATGGAAAAACAACAACAACTACAATTATTGGCGATATTTTAAGAAGAAAGTCAAAAACCTTTGTCGTTGGCAATATAGGTAAGGGTATCTTAGAAATAACTGAAGAAGCAAAAAGTGATGACTATGTAGTTATTGAAGCTTCATCCTTCCAATTGGAGCACACAAAATTATTTAAACCACATATTGCACTTTTAACTTATGTTACAAGTGACCACCTAGACTGGCACAAGACTACTCAAAATTATGTTGACGCAAAATTTAAAATTTTTGCCAATCAAGATGAAGATGACTTTGCAATTTTAAATTATGAAAATAAGGAACTTGCTGAAAATTATAATTTAAAGGGCAAAAAATATTATTTTTCAATGCACAAGATTTCTGAAAAAGGAGCCTTCCTTGATAAGGGAAAAATTTATTTTAATGACGGCGAAAAGGTAGAAGAAATTTTAGATGTCAAGGAAATAAAAATCCCTGGAGATCATAACATTAAAAACATTATGGCTGCCATTATTGCAAGTAAACTTTTAAATATTGATACAGAAACTATAAGAAAGAGCATTATATCCTTTACTGGCGTTGAACACAGAATTGAATTTGTAAGAGAATTAGATGGAGTAAAATATTACAACGACTCCAAGGGAACTAATCCAGATTCAACGGAAGTTGCAGTTGCAGCCATGGATGGGGATGTAATTCTCATAGCTGGTGGCTATGATAAGGGCGCAAGCTTTGATGATTTAATTGAAAAATCAAAAAATAAATTAAAAACAGTAATTTTATTTGGTGAAACTGCAGAAAAATTTTCAAATTCTTGCAAAAAATCAGAGGTTGAATTTTATATTGTAAAGGATTTAAACAAGGCTGTTGAACTTGCAAAGAAATTGTCAAAAGATGGAGATGATGTACTCCTATCTCCTGCATGTGCATCCTGGGATATGTACAGTGATTATGAAGTGAGAGGACGACACTTTAAGGATTTAGTTAGAGAGTTGGTATAGATGAAACTAAAAAGGGACATGAAAGATGTGGATTTAGTGCTTTTAATTACCATGATACTTTTAATAGTAATTGGTTTAATAGCAGTAACATCAGCATCTTTTCCCACTGCAAAAAAATACAATTTAAATAGTTTTCACTATCTAATTAGGCAGGGAGTATTCCTTATCCTGGGAATTATTGCCATGGTCTTTATAATTAGGGTGCCAAGGTCTGTAATTTATAAAAATATTACTTGGCTTTTTATTTTAAGTGTTATATTAGTGTTATTACTTTGGACTCCACTGGGTTCAGCCAAAAAAGGGCAAGCTAGGTGGATTGACCTTAAAGTTATTCCTTTAAAGTTTCAACCTTCAGACCTACTTAAATTAACTTCAATTGTATTTTTGTCAAAATATCTATCCAAAAATATTTACACACTTAAAGAAGCTAGGACTTTTATCACTGCCGTTGCTATAATGGGTGTATCAGTAGGACCCATTATGATCAAGGACTTTTCTACTGCAGTAGTAATTGGAGTGTCTCTATTTGCCATCTTATTAGCTGCCGGAATAGACAGGAAGCAGTTTTTGTTTCTGGTGGTCTTGGGTATTATCTTTATATATTTAATTTTAAAGGACCCAGAAAATGAATTTAGAATAAAGAGAATTTTGGGATTTGTATCTGACTCAACAGATTATCAGTCCAGAGACTTATACCAAGCTAGACAATCACTTTATGCCTTTGCCCTTGGAGGATATTCAGGCGTTGGGCTTTTTAGGTCTCGTCAAAAATACACGAACCTTCCTGAAGCATACACTGACTTTATTTTTTCAGTTATGGCAGAAGAATTTGGTTTTATTGGAACTTTTATAATTATTTTACTTTTTATAATTTACATTTATAGGGGTTATATGATTGCCTATAAGGCGACAAATTATTTTGATAAATTTACAGCAATTGGCATGACAACCTACATTGGCATACAGGCATTTTTCAACATGGGCGTATGTGCAAAACTCCTTCCTGTTACGGGAATCACGCTTCCCTTTATATCCTATGGGGGAACTGCACTGGTAATGGCAATTGCATCTACGGCAATTTTACTTAAAATTTCGAAAGAAGGCACTATATGAAATATATTTTATCTGGTGGCGGAACTGGAGGGCACATTTATCCTGCCCTTGCCATTGGGGAAGAAATAAAAAAACAAGACAAAGAGGCAAAAATTTTATATGTGGGCAAGAAAAATTCCCTAGAGGAAGAGCTTGCAAAGAAATATAATTTTGATTTTGAGGGAATTGATATTTCTGGACTTCCAAGAAAAAAACTAAATAAGGACACTGTTATAACTTTTTACAATTTGATGAAGGGTTTGAAACAGTGCACAAAAATTTTAGATGACTTTAAGCCAGATATTGTAATTGGAACTGGTGGCTATGTTTGTGCTCCAATTGTCTTTAAGGCACAACAAAAAAAGATTAAGACGGCAATCCAAGAGCAAAACGCTTATCCAGGAAAGACTAATAAAATTTTGGCTAAAAAGGCAGACTATGTCTTTATAAATTTTATGGAAGCTAAAAAATATTTAAATAACGAAAATATTGTTTTTACAGGAAATCCAATTAGAGATGTTTTTTCTCATCTTGACAGAAAAAAATCAAGAGATGAATTAAAGATAGGTGACGATGAGAAATTTGTATTTTCCTTTGGCGGATCTGGTGGACAAGAATCCACTAATGATGCAATTTTAGAAATTTTAAATAAAAAGGAAAAACTTCCCTTTAAGCTCACTCATGTAACTGGAAGAGACCACTATGATTACTTTATGGAAAAACTTGGTGAAGTTCCTGAAGGTGTAGAAATTTTAGATTACACCCATAAAGTTTATGACTATCTTTCTAGTGCAGACCTTGTAATTGCATCTTCATCAGCCATGACCTTGGCAGAGATTTCTGCGATTGGTATAGCATCAATTCTAATACCAAAGGCTTACACTGCAGGAAATCATCAATACTACAATGCCATGAGCTATAGCAATATGGGTGCAAGTTCAGTTATTGAAGAAGAAAATCTAAAGGGAGAAAGTCTATTAAAGGCAATAGAAAAAATATTAAATAACGATGAGGAAAGAAAATTAATGGCAGAAAACTCTAAGAAGTTGGCAAGTCCAGATGCCGTTAAAAAAATAGTTGATATAATTTTAAAGTGATTTTATGAAAAAGTTGGAAAAGAAAAAAAGAAAACTGAATAAGAAAAGAAAATATTTTAGGATTTTTATTAGGTTTTTTATATTTTTTTCCTTCATTTTTTTATTAATTTTTGCACTAAAAAATTCTAATCTATTTAAAATAAAAAATGTTACAATTGATGGAAATAAAAATGTATCTACTGCCACAATAAAAAAAGTTTCAGGTCTTAATAGGGGGGGCAAATATTTTGTCATTTCAAAAAAGGATAGGCTAGAAAAAATAAAGTCCATTCCTTACATAAATGATGCCAAAATATCCTATAGTATAAGTGGAAATGTGAAAGTGAATGTCACTGAGAGAACGCCCTACTATCAAATTGAGTCCAATGATTATCTAATTGTAGATGAGGATTTTAGAATTATAAAAAATTCCAAGAAAAAATCTGACAATTTAGTTAATTTATCAGGCTTTAATGTAGATGACCCCAAGGCAGGAAATTATATTTTGACTAACAAAGAAGATGAAGAGAAGAGAGATCTTCTCCTTGAATTAAAAAAAGATGAATATTCTCTTCGTGGAAACATAAGAGATATTGAACTTTTAGACTCAATAGCTACCTTTACCACAGTTGGCGGAATAAAAATTGAGTTTGGCTCCTATAGCAATACTTCCTATAAGTTAAGGATGTTATCATTAATTTTAGATGACATAAAGAAAACCAACAAAAATGCCATTATTATTCAAATGGAAAAGGGTGAAAACCCAATTTTAATAACAGATGGCGAAGAAAGCAAAAACAAAAATAATAATAAAAACAAAAAAGAAGATAATAATTCTGAAAATAAGGAAAAAAGTTATAGGGAAAAGGAAAAAAATTAGTAAAAATGCAAATAAAAGTCAGCAAATGACCTTTATATATTGACTATTTACAAGTATTTCTATAAAATAATAGTAATGAATATAAAAACAATCAAATAGTATATGAGGAGGATGTTTATGTTGGAATTCGATATGGACCAAGACGAATTTGCCAAAATTAAAGTAGTTGGCGTTGGTGGCGGCGGAAATAATGCTGTCAATAGAATGATTAGCGCTGGTGTAAAGGGTGTAGAATTTTTAGTATTTAACACTGATAAGCAAGCACTTAAAAATTCACTTGCAGAAACTAAAATTCAACTTGGTGAAAAAATTACTAAGGGTCTTGGAGCAGGTGCAAATCCTGAAGTAGGAGAACAAGCAGCAGAAGAATCAATTGATGAAATTAGAGAAGCTCTTGAAGGTGCCGATATGGTATTTATCACTGCAGGAATGGGTGGAGGTACTGGTACTGGTGCAGCTCCTGTTATTGCTGATGTTGCTAAAGAATTAGGTCTACTTACAGTTGGCGTTGTTACAAAACCATTTACATTTGAAGGTAGAAAAAGAGCAAAATCTGCCGAAATAGGAATAAATTCTCTAAAGGGAAAAGTTGATACTCTAGTTATAATTCCAAATGACAGACTTCTAAGCATTTCAGACAAGAAGACTAGCTTCTCACAAGCTTTTGAAATGGCAGACGACATTTTAAAACAAGGTATTCAAGGTATTTCAGATTTAATTTCTGTACCAAACTTAATTAACCTTGACTTTGCCGATGTTAAGACAATTATGTATGACAAGGGCGTTGCTCACATGGGTATTGGTCGTGCATCAGGTGATGAAAGAGCTACAGAAGCAGCTAGACTTGCAATTAATTCTCCTCTACTAGAAACTTCTATTGAAGGAGCAAAATCTGTTCTATTAAATATCACTGCAGGATCAGATCTTGGTATATTTGAAGTTAATGAAGCAGCTGATTTAATTAGAGACTGTGTATCTGAAGATGCAAATATTATCTTTGGTGCAGGAATTGACGAATCACTTAAGGATGAAGTTAAGATCACAGTTATTGCAACTGAATTTGATCAATATAAAGACGAAAAGAAAGAAAAGAAAGAAAAGAAAGTTGAAATGCCAGGAACTCCTATTGGAACAATTGGCGAAGACGATGAAGAAGACAATGGAGAACTTAAAATTCCTTCTTTCTTGAGAATTAACAGAAAATAATTTTGTAATTTCATAATATAACGAATTGGACATTGGAGACAATGTCCTTTTTTAATTTATATCTTTAAAAGTTTACAGCAATGACTTGAGGAAAATCGTTTTTATAAAAATTTTTTAGAAATAAAAAATAAATTTTGTTGAAAATATTAAGAAAGAGAAATATTTGTTTCATCAATTTAGAAGGATAAAATAGTTACTAATTGATACAAAAAATTATAAATTTTTCTTTATATTTTAAAATTAATAAATAAAAGTTAAACAAGTAGTAAAAATTTTCAAGACTACTTTTTATTTAAATAATTTTTGTTATAATATAATCTGCTAGCAAAAAAGGAGGAATATTTTAAAGATGAACATAACATTTAATTTAATGCAAACGGTAGGCTTTGCTATAATAGTTTACTACATAGGCAAGTTTTTAAGAAAGAAGATTAGTTTCTTTCAAAAGTTTTGTGTGCCAGCACCAGTAATTGGCGGATTTTTATTTGCAATAATAAGATTTTTATTACAAGTTGGTGGCATAGCAACTTTTGAATTTGATCAAGCTCTACAAAACCCATTTATGATGGTATTCTTTACAGCAATAGGTGTTGGGGCAGACCTTGAAACTTTGAAAAAGGGTGGAAAGGGATTCTTAATTTTCTGGTTAATATCAGCAATTTTAGTTTTAGGACAAAATACAATTGGTCTTGTTTTAGCTAAGGCTCTTTCAGAAAATCCATTACTTGGACTAGTATGTGGTTCAGTTACAATGGTAGGCGGACATGGTTCAGCAGGTGCTTGGGGAGGTACTTTTGCTAAGCTAGGTTTAGAAAATGGAAAGACTTTTGCACTTGCAGCTGCAACATTTGGTGTAATTATGGGTTCTCTAATTGGTGGACCTATAGGTTCAACTCTTATTAGAAAACACAATCTATCTGGAGATAAAAGCGACGTGTCAAATCTTGACGATGTGCTAGAACATCTTGAAGAAAACAATGCAGGAGAAGGCTATGAAAGAGTAGTTCCTCTTCAAGCAGGTGACTTCATAAAAGTTCTTGGATTAATTTTTGTATCTGTTGGTCTAGGAGCTATCTTACAAGAATTTATTAGAACTCATGTATCTATATTGGGCAAGGAATTAAACTTACCAGCTTATGTAACATCAATGATTATTGCAGGTATTTTCGTAAACACTATTGGTAAAAAGGGACCTTTAATGGTTAACCAAAGAGCCAATTCAATTTGCGGAGATGTTGGACTAAATGTATTCTTGGTAATGGCATTAATTGACATCAACTTACTTGACTTAAAAGATGTTGCAGGACACATGCTTATAATTTTATTTGCACAAACTTTATTTATGGCATTTTTTTGCTTACTTTGTAACTTATTGGGCTATGGGTAAAAATTATGACGCAGCAGTACTCTCTGGTGGTATTTGTGGATTTGGTATGGGTGCAACTTATAACGCCCTTGCTAACATGGACTCAATCACAGAAAGGTTTGGTCCATCACCAAAAGCCTACTTCATTCTACCAATGGTAGGTGCTTTTGCAATTGATATTACAAATTCAATTTTTATCACAATTTTCTTAAATATTGCACAAAGTATTTCATAAAAATGAATTTTTTAGACCGAGCACCCTGTGTTCGGTTTTTTTTATTGCAAAGCTTTTCTATGATTAATTGATTAAAAGATTTTTAAGTGATATTATTAATTCAAAGGGTCCAAGGGACCTTATTTAAATGAGGTGAAGACTATGAAATGTCCCTTCTGCGGATATGATGATTCAAAAGTTTTAGACACTAGACCTACTGATGAAGGTTATACAATAAGAAGAAGGCGTGAGTGTTTAAAATGCCAAAAAAGATTTACTACTTATGAAAAAATTGAACAATCTCCAGTTATGGTTATAAAAAAAGACGGCAACAGGCAAGCCTTTGATCGCGACAAGATCGTTAGAGGAATGATAAAGTCCTGCGAAAAAAGACCTGTGTCTGCTGATGAAATTGAAGAAGCAGTTAACAACATTGAAAAGAAAATAGAAAACTCCATGAGAAGAGAAATAACTTCTCTTGAAATTGGGGAAATGGTAATGGACGAGCTAAAGGACTTAGATGAAGTTTCCTATGTTAGATTTGCATCAGTTTACAGGGAATTTAAAGATCTTCAATCCTTTGTAGACGAGCTTGAAAATTTTGTAAAAAAGAAGAATTAAAATGGATTTATTCGAATTTAGCATGCAAAAAAATTTAAGGAGAGAGGCGCCCCTTGCCGACAGGATGAGACCGAGAAATTTAGATGAATTTGTTGGCCAAGACCATGTAATTGGTCAGGGGAAATACTTGTCAAGGCTTATAAAGAGCGACAGACTTTCTTCTATTTTATTTTATGGACCGCCTGGAGTTGGAAAGACAACTTTGGCAGAAATAATTGCAAAGACCACAAATAAAAATTTTATAAAACTTTCTGCTGTCACTTCAAACTTAAAAGAGCTTCGTGAAGTTTTGAAAAATGCTGAAGACTCAATGAAGTTTCACAACATCTCCACTATTGTTTTTATTGACGAAATTCACAGGTTTAATAAGACTCAGCAAGATGCCCTGTTGCCCTTTGTGGAAAGAGGAGTCATAACTTTAATTGGAGCCACAACAGAAAATCCCTACTTTGAAGTCAATAGAGCCCTCTTATCTAGGATGCAAATTATAAATTTACTGCCACTGGAAGATAAGGACCTCTATAAAATGCTTGACATGGCATTGAGTGACAAGGAAAGAGGCTTTGGCAATAAAAATGTAGAGATTACAGATCTTGCCAAAAAAATTCTCATCAAAAATTCCAATGGAGATGGAAGGTATTTATTAAACAGTTTAGAAATTGCAATTTTATCCACTGATGAAGTTGGTGGAAAAATTTTTGTAGACGAAAATGTAATCGCAAATTCGCTTTTGATTAAAAATATAAAGTACGACAAGGATAATAACGAGCATTACGACACAATCTCTGCCTTTATAAAGTCTATGAGGGGGTCTGATCCTGATGCAGCCCTAATATATCTTGCCAAGATGCTTGAAGGTGGAGAAGACATAAAATTTATAGCAAGAAGGCTCATGATTTTTGCATCAGAAGATGTGGGTAATGCAAATCCTCAGGCAATGGTCATGGCTTCAGCTTGCTTTAACAGCATTAATGCAGTTGGAATGCCAGAAGCGAGAATAATTTTGGCACAAATGGTAACTTACCTTGCATCTTCAGAAAAATCAAATGCGTCCTATCTTGGAATAAATAAGGCTCTGGAAGATGTGAAAAATGAAAATAATATAAATATACCAAAGAACATTAGAGATAAGCACAACCCGCAAAATGAAACTGATGAAAAATATTTATATCCCCACAATTATGAAGGCTCTTATGTAGACCAAAAGTACATACCAGATAATTTTCTTGGCAAAAAATATTATGAACCAAAAGATATTGGCTACGAAAAAATTATTAAGACCTACCTTGACACTTTGAAGTGAGTAAAATTGACAAATGTAGGATTTAATTATATACTTAAACATCATGTAAGGAATACAAATTAGGAGGAATTATGTCAATTAGCATTAGAGATATTTTTAAAAATCCAGAAGATTTTTTAGATAAAGAAATAGTATTAAGTGGTTGGATAAAGACAAGCAGAGCTTCAAAAAATTTTGGCTTTATTGAGCTCACAGATGGAACAGCTTTTAAACCAATTCAAGTAGTTTATGGTAAGGAACTTTCAAATTTTGATGAAATTGAAAAATATCCAATTTCTTCATCACTGGAAGTTACTGGAAAGATTGTTAAGTCACCAGGGAAAAATCAATCCTTTGAACTACAAGCAAATAAAATTGTTGCCATTTGTTCATCTGACCCATCTTATCCTCTTCAAAAGAAGAGACATACAATGGAATATTTGAGGACAATAGCCCATCTTCGTCCAAGAGCAAACACCTTTAATGCTGTTTTCAGAGTTAGGTCACTAATTGCCTATGCAATTCACAAATTTTTCCAAGAAAGGGGATTTGTTTATGTTCACGCTCCAATAATTACAACATCTGATGCTGAAGGCGCAGGAGAAATGTTCCAAGTTACAACTCTTGACATAGCTAGCATAGCAAAGGCAAATCCAACAGAAGTTGACTATTCTAAGGACTTCTTCAACAAAATGACTCACCTAACTGTATCAGGTCAACTTGAAGCTGAAGCCTTTGCAGAAGCCTTCAAAAATGTCTACACTTTTGGACCTACTTTTAGGGCAGAGAATTCAAATACGCAAAGACACGCTGCTGAATTTTGGATGATTGAACCAGAAATGGCCTTTGCAGACTTAAATGTAAACATGGACATTTCAGAAGAAATGTTAAAGTACATCATTTCATATGTACTTGAAAATGCACCACAAGAAATGGAATTCTTTAACAACTTCATCGACAAGGGTCTACTAGAAAGACTTCACAATGTAGTTGAAAATGAATTTGCAAGAATAACTTACACAGAAGCTATTGAAATTCTTGAAAAAGCTGACAGAGAATTTAACTATCCAGTAAGTTGGGGGATTGACCTTCAAACTGAACACGAAAGATATATAACAGAAGAAGTTTTCAAAAAACCAGTTTTTGTAACAGATTATCCAAAGGAAATCAAAGCCTTCTATATGTATGAAAATGAAGATAAAAAAACTGTAGCAGCAATGGACCTTCTAGTACCTGGAGTTGGTGAAATCATTGGAGGAAGCCAAAGGGAACACAGACTTGATGTCCTTGAAGAAAAAATGAAAAATATTGGCATGAATATGGATACTTACGACTGGTATCTTGATCTTAGAAGATATGGATCTGTAGTCCACTCAGGCTATGGACTAGGCTTTGAAAGAGCTGTAATGTATATAACTGGAATGAAGAATATTAGAGATGTAATTCCATTCCCAAGAACTGTTGGAAATGCTGAATTTTAGGAGATAATATGAATAAATATACACCAAGTGAAATAGAAAAAAAATGGCAAGACTTTTGGGATGAACATGAATCCTTTGTCTGCGAAAATAATTCTGACAAAGAAAAATTCTACGCCCTTGTAGAGTTTCCTTATCCATCTGGACAAGGACTTCACGTAGGACATCCAAGACCTTACACTGCTCTTGATATTGTTTCAAGAATGAAGAGAATGCAAGGATATAATGTACTTTTCCCAATGGGTTGGGATGCCTTTGGTCTTCCAACTGAAAACTATGCAATAAAAAATAAGATTCACCCAGCTATAGTTACAAAAAATAACATTGCCCACTTTAAGGAACAGTTAAAATCAATTGGATTTTCCTTTGACTGGTCAAGGGAAATTAACACAACTGACCCAGAATATTATAAGTGGACACAATGGATTTTCTTACAATTATATAAACATGGACTTGCCTACAAAAAAGAAATGCCAATAAACTGGTGTCCATCTTGTAAAGTTGGACTTTCTAACGAAGAAGTTGTAGGTGGCAAATGTGAAAGATGTGGCGAAGAAGTTGTAAGAAGAGTTAAGAGCCAATGGATGTTAAAAATCACTGAATATGCAGATAGACTTATTAATGACCTTGACGATTTAGACTTCATCGAAAGAGTTGTCACACAACAAAAAAATTGGATTGGAAGAAGTGAAGGGGCGAGCATAAACTTCTCACTAAAGGATTATGACGAAAAGCTTGAAGTTTTCACTACTAGACCAGATACAATTTACGGTGCAACTTATATGGTAATTGCTCCTGAACATCCATTAATTGAAAATCACGCAGATAAAATTGAAAACTTAGATGAAATAAATGCCTATAAAGAAGAATGCGCTAAGAAAAGTGAATTCGAAAGAACTGAACTGGAAAAAGACAAAACTGGTGTAGAAATTAAGGGAATTAAGGCAATAAATCCTCTTACAAATAAAGAAATACCAATTTGGATCTCAGACTATGTTCTTATGACTTACGGAACTGGTGCAATCATGGCAGTTCCTGCTCATGACGACCGTGACTACGACTTTGCAAAGAAGTTTGGTTTAGAAATTATTCCAGTAATTGAAGGTTCAGATGTTAGTGAACATGCAAACACTGAAACTTCCACAGGCAAAATGATAAATTCTGGAATTTTAAATGGACTTGAAGTTAAGGATGCCATTGCTAAGATGATTGACTATCTTGAAGAAAATAAGCTTGGCGACAGAAAGATAAATTATAAATTAAGGGACTGGGTATTCTCAAGACAAAGATATTGGGGAGAACCAATACCTATAGTTCACTGCGAAAAATGTGGTTATGTTGCTCTTCCAGAAGAAGAACTTCCACTTTTACTTCCAGAAGTTGAAAACTATGAGCCAACAGATTCTGGTGAATCACCACTTGCTAAGATGACTGATTGGGTTAATACAACTTGTCCAAAGTGTGGTGGACCTGCAAAAAGGGAAACTGATACAATGCCACAATGGGCTGGTTCATCTTGGTACTTCTTGAGATACACTGATCCACACAATGATAAAGAGCTTGCAAGTAAAGAAGCCCTTGAATATTGGACTCCAGTAGACTGGTACAATGGTGGAATGGAACATACTACACTTCACTTATTATATTCAAGATTTTGGCACAAATTCTTGTATGACATTGGAGTTGTTCCAACTAAAGAACCTTATCAAAAGAGGACTTCTCATGGTATGATCCTTGGTGGCAACAACGAAAAAATGTCTAAATCAAGAGGAAATGTTGTAAATCCAGATGACATTGTAAGAGACTATGGTGCCGATACATTAAGATGCTATGAAATGTTTATTGGTGACTTTGAAAAGCCAGTTCCATGGTCAGAAAACGGCGTTAAGGGCTGTAGAAGATTCTTAGAAAGAGTTTGGAATTTACAAAGCCTAGTTGTTGATGGCAATGAATACACAGAAGATTTAGCATCTGAAATTCACAAGACTATTAAAAAAGTCACTGAAGATTATGGAAACTTAAAGGCAAATACAGCCATTGCACAACTTATGACACTTTCAAATGAATTTAGTTCTGCTGGAAAAATCACAAAAGAAGATTTTAGAACTTTCTTAATTTTATTAAATCCAGTTGCTCCACATATAACAGAAGAATTGTGGCAAGCCTGCGACTTGGGTGGAATTCTTTCTGAACAAGTTTGGCCTAAGTACGACGAAAAAATGACTATTGATGATGAAATTGAAATCCCAGTTCAATTTAATGGCAAGGTTAGATATACAATTAAAATTAATAGAGATGCATCACAAGAAGAAGTCTTTGAAGTTGCAGAAAAGGATGAACTTTTTGCAAAAAACACTGAAGGAAAGAAAGTTGTAAAGAAAATTTATATTCCAAATAAGATTGTAAATATAGTTGTAAAATAAAATTGAAAAGCACTTTATAGTGCTTTTCGTTCTTTATGAGGAGTTTTTATGAATAGCATGACTGGCTACGGCCTTTTTGAAAAGAGAAGCGAGGATTTTTATATAAAGGTAGAGATGAAATCAGTTAACAATAGATACCTTGACATAAATGTTAGGATGCCATCATCTATTATGTATGCTGAAGAATCTGTAAAATCTTTTATAAAAAGTAAGATCAAAAGAGGCAAGGTTGATGTCTTTATAAATTTTGAATACTTAGACTCTAGCGATGTTAAAATTGATGTTGACTATGAGCTTCTAAATAAGTATATTAGTATAAGTAAAGATTTACAGGAAAAGTTTGGAG
>NZ_HE978566.1:364053-424175 GCF_000311825.1 Peptoniphilus grossensis ph5
GGAAGATTTTCTAGTAAAATTAGAGGAGATAAAAAATATCACTGATTTTATTGAAAATAGAGCTCCAATTACTCTTAAAGAAAATGAAGAGAGACTTAGAGAAAGAGTTAGTGAATACTTGGACTCTAGTGAGATAGATGAAGATAGAATTTTAACTGAAATTGCAATTATGATAGACAAGCTTTCCATTGACGAAGAAATTACTAGATTGAAAATACATATAGATAATTTTAATGATATAATAAAGTCAGAGGGAGCCATAGGCAGAAAGTTAGATTTTCTCATCCAAGAGATGAATAGGGAATCCAATACAATTGGTTCTAAATCAAATGATATTGAAATTACAAGCAAGGTTGTACTCCTTAAATCTGAAATTGAAAAGTTGCGTGAGCAAGCGCAAAATGTTGAATAATAAATAGGATGGTGATAATTTGGACGGCGGATTTTTATTAGTTTTATCAGGTCCTTCAGGTTCTGGAAAGGGAACTGTCAGTGAGGCTCTCATGAAAAACAACGACGATATAATTTTTTCTACTTCCGTAACTACAAGAACACCTAGACCAGGTGAAGTTAATGGTGAGAATTACTTTTTTGCCACAAGAGAAGAATTCGAAAAAATGGTAGAAAATGATGAGCTTTTGGAACATGCCTTTGTTCACACAAATTATTATGGAACACCAAAACAATTTGTCTTTGATGAAATTGAAAAAGGGGAAATTGTACTTCTTGAAATTGATGTGCAAGGAGCTTTACAAGTAAAAAAGAAATACAAAGAAGCAGTCTTCATATTTTTAATTCCTCCAACTATGGATGAACTTAAATCTCGTCTTGTTAAGAGGGATACAGAAACTGAAGATGAAATAGAAACAAGGTATAGAAATGCCTTTAGGGAACTTGACTTTGTTGGTGAATATGACTACTTTGTTATAAATGATGTAATAGATAATGCCGTTAAGGACATAGAAACTATTATAGCAGCAGAAAAATTAAGAGTTAAAAGACATAAAAACATCAAAAAGGAAGTTCAAGCAGAAGAGGAGAGAAATAAATGATTATACCATCTTTTAAAGATTTAAGTGAAGTTGCAAATTCTAGATATGAACTTGCAATTCTAGTTTCCAAGAGAGCAAGAAAATTAATTGACGGGAATCCAAAACTTATTGATACAGATAGTGAAAAGCCAGTTACAGTTGCCCTAGAAGAAATAATGGCTGGAAAGATTAAATTTGGCGAAAAGTTATCTGATTCTCAATATGAAAAGAAAATTGCAGCAGAAAAAGAAGAATTAATTGCTAAAATTAAGCAAGAAAAAATAGAAGAATTAAACACAGAGGACCTAGAAGAGGAATAAAATGTTAAAGGGTAAAAAAATTCTTCTTGGAGTTACAGGTGGAATTGCAGCCTATAAATCTCCAGGGATTTGCAGTTTGCTAAGAAAATTAGGAGCAGAAGTTAAGGTTGTAATGACAAAAAATGCGACAGAATTTGTCACACCTCTAACTTTTCAGACTATGTCAAATAACATAGTCCACGTAGAAATGTTCAATCAATTATTTAACATGGATGTGGAACATATTTCTCTTGCCAAGTGGGCTGATATAATAGTAATTGCACCAGCAAGCGCAAATTTAATTGGCAAGTTTGCAAATGGTATTGCTGACGATATGTTAACAACAGTTTTAATGGCATCTCGTTCAAAGGTAATGCTTGCGCCTGGCATGAATACTGTCATGCTAAATTCTGAAGCCAATCAAAAAAATATGCAGACTCTAAGAGATAGGGGAGTTATTATTTTAGATACCAAAGAAGATCTTTTGGCTTGCAATGACTATGGCAGTGGAAAAATGCTTGAGCCAGGTGAAATTGTTGACGAAATAGATAGGGCGCTAATGGAAAAGGACTTGGAGGGCAAGCATGTGGTTATAACGGCAGGTCCAACTGTGGAACCCCTTGATCCAGTTAGATTTATTTCAAACTATTCATCAGGTAAAATGGGCTATGCCTTGGCAGATAATGCAAAGAAGAGAGGAGCCAAGGTCACTCTTATTTCTGGCCCAACAAAAATTGACATTCCAAAGGTTGATAACTTTGTTAGAGTTAAAACTACAAGAGACATGTTTGAAGCTGTTGGAAAGTATTTTGATGACTGCCATGTGCTAATTAAAGCTGCGGCACCAAGTGACTATAGACCTAAATCTTACAGCGAAGAAAAGATTAAAAAGGGCAATGACAGTCAAATGAATTTAATCGAAATGGAAAAGAATCCAGACATTGCCGCTCACTATGGAAGCATGAAGAAAAATCAAATTATAGTGGGATTTGCAGCTGAGTCCACAAATATTTACGAGTACGCCAAAGAAAAACTTGTAAAAAAGAATTTTGACATGATTGTTGTTAATAATATTAAGAAAAAGGGTGCAGGTTTTGGGGCTGACACAAATATAGTTTCCATTATCAGCAAAAACAACACTGATGATTTAGAGATTATGAGTAAACAAGAACTTGCCAAGGAAATTTTAGATAGGGTAAAAAAACTTATGAGCTAGAGAAATCTAGCTCTTTTGTAGGTGAAGAATGTTTGCAGATATTTTTATAGAAAATAATTTTCAAAAAATCGATAAACTCTATACATACATAGTAAAAGATGATGTTAAACCAGGTATGCGTGTTCTTGTGAATTTTGGCAAGTCTTACCGAGTTGGTATCGTCCTTTTTTTGCATGCAAATTATTCTGGTGAACATTTAGACAAGCTAAAGGAAATTCATTCAGTACTTGATGATGAGCCAATTATTTCAGAGGACTTAATTGAACTTGGTCTTTGGATGAAAGATAGATATTTAATTGGTTACTCAAGGGCCTTTGCGCCAATTTTGCCGCCAGGAAATTTGCAAAAAATTAAAAAGAAAATTATTGTTGAAAAATATCCTCAGGGAAAAGAGCTTGAAGAATTAAATTCCATTGACTTAAATAAGTATTTTGAAGACTTAAATGAAGATGAAAAGAAAATAATAAAAAAATTAAGGGCAAAGGGCTTTGTAAAATATAAGTATGATTCACTTGTTCTTCTTAAACCAAAGCTTGTAAATTATCTTAAGCTTTCAGAAAAATTTGATCCAAAAAATTTGGAGAATTTAAGCGAGAAGCAAGCCCAGCTTTTTAATTTTATCAAAGAGAAAAAAGATGTCTCTCGTGTTGAAACCATGTCTCTTCTTGGAATTTCCTATTCGCCAATAAAAACTCTAATAAAAAAAGATTTAATTTGTGAATACAAAAAAGAAGTTAAAAGAGAACCAGTGGAAAAGAATTTTGCAAGAGAGAAATTAGCTTTAAATGAGGAACAACAAAGGGCTCTTGCTAGCATTTTAAAGACAGATAAAGTTGTTTCTCTTCTTCATGGGCTTACTGGTAGCGGCAAGACTGAGGTTTATCTAAATCTTGCATCAAAGGTCATAGAAGAGGGCGGAGAGGTTATTGTCCTTGTGCCAGAAATTGGTCTCACTCCACAAATGATTGAGAGGTTTAAGGGTAAGTTTGGCGACAGGGTTGCAATAATTCACTCAAAACTTTCTTCGGGAGAGAGATATGACGAGTACAGAAAAGTTTTAAATGGCGAAGTAAAAATTGTGGTAGGCGTAAGAAGTGCAGTTTTTGTTCCCTTTAAAAATTTAAAAATGATTATAGTAGACGAATCTCACGACTCATCCTATGAATTTCACGACAACTTAAAGTACGACACTATTGAAGTTGCCATAAATAGAATGAAAAAGAGAGGCAAAGTTGTCCTTGGTTCTGCAACTCCTTCCATTGAATCCTATTTTTATGCCAAGAAAGAATTTTATAATCTATGTGAGTTGAAAAATAGGGCAAAAAAGGGAGCTTTTCTTCCAGATACAAAAATTATTGACATGAGAGACGAGCTAATAAGGGGAAATATTTCTATTTTTAGCAGAGACTTGAAAAATGCAATGGAAGAAAAGCTAAAAAAGAAGGAACAGATAATTTTATTTTTAAATCGTCGCGGTTTTTCAAATTTTATCTCCTGCAGGTCTTGTGGGGAAGTCATTAAGTGCCATGAATGTGACATATCAATGACTTACCACAAAGCAAAGAATAGGCTCATCTGTCACTACTGCGGAAGTACAAAGCCACTTCCAAAAACTTGCCCAAGTTGCGGCTCAAAATTTATCAAGCAATTTGGAGTTGGCACGCAAAAGGTTGAAGAGGAAGTAAAAAAATTATTTCCAGAGGCGAGAGTTCTTCGCATGGATAGGGATACAACGACAAAGAAGGATTCCTATGATAAATTTTACGAAATTGTAAAAAATAGGGAAGCTGATGTAATTATTGGAACGCAAATGGTCTCCAAGGGCTTTGACTTTGAAAATGTAACTCTAGTTGGCATTGTGGCAGCAGATATGTCCCTATATATTTCTGACTACAAGGCCAAGGAAAGGACCTTCCAACTTATAACCCAAGTCTCTGGTAGAGCCGGTAGGGCATCAAAAAAGGGCGAGGTTATTATTCAAACCTATAGTCCTGACTCTGAAATTATAAAATATTCTGCCAGCGGAGATTATGAAGATTTTTATAATTATGAAATTGAAGAGAGAAAATTATTTTTATACCCACCCTACACAAAGTTAATTGAGCTTGAATTTTCTTCCTATGATGAAAGTTTGACTGAAGCCTGGGCAGGAAAAATTTTAAGGCAAATGTCCATGGACATAAAAAATTTAGATTTAATGGTGACAAAATTTATTAAGTTGCCAAAGATAAAAAATGTAAATAGGACCAAATTTTCAGTAAAAGTGAAGCCAAAAGATTTAGCTTTGTTAATATATGGTCTTAAAAGGGTAATTATTAATAGCAAGATAGAAGAAGATAATAAAGTATTTTTAAATATAGATTTTAGGTGATTAAATGGCAACAAGAAAAATTAGAGAGGATGGAGATCCAATACTCAGAAAACAATCAAAGCAGGTAACAAATTTCAACGATAGATTAAAACTTTTAATTGACGACATGTTTGAAACTATGGATGTGGCTTATGGCGTTGGTCTTGCTGCACCTCAAGTTGGAATTTTGAAGAGGCTTATTGTAGTAGATAATAGAGAGGGAGAAAAGGGCAAGAGGTTTTACATGATTAACCCCGAAATTTTTGAAAAAGAAGGGGAAGAAGTGTCTATGGAAGGCTGCCTATCTGTTCCTGGGAAACAGGGAACTGTTAAGAGAGCCAAAGATATAAAAGTTAGATACAATGACTTAGCTGGCGAAGAAAAAATCATGGAAGCTGAAGACTTTTTGGCGAGAATTATTCAACACGAAGTTGATCACTTAGATGGAATTTTATACACAGACAAGGCAATTGAAATGTATGAAGCGGAGAGTGAATAGTGATGAAATTTATCTTTATGGGGACTCCAGAATTTTCCGTTCCTATTTTAGAAAGGCTCCATAAATTAGGTCAAGTTGCCCTTGTAGTTTCTCAAGAAGATAAGAGAAAGGGAAGGGGCAAAAAATTCACAAAGACTCCAGTAAAAGTTAAGGCTGAAGAACTTGGTCTTGAAGTTTATCAGCCTCATGATGTAAATTCTGAGGAGTCCATAGAAAGACTTAGAGAAGTCCAGGCAGACATAATTGTTGTCGTTGCCTATGGACAAATTTTAAAGAGGGAAATTCTTGACCTTCCAAAAAAATATATTGTTAATGTTCACGCATCACTACTTCCAGAATTAAGAGGAGCTGCCCCAATTAATAGGGCAATAATGGAAGGCAAAGAAAAAACTGGCGTGAGCCTCATGAGAGTGGAAGAAGGACTTGATTCTGGTGCAGTTTCTGCTGTAAAGGAAATTGACATAAAAGACATGAATGCCGGAGAGCTTGAAGATAAACTTTCTCTTATGGGGGCTGATCTCTTAGAAGAATTTATAAGAGAAGTGGAAGAAGATAGAGTAAATTTTACTCCCCAAGATGAAGGCAAAAAAACTTATGCAGATAAAATTTTAAAGGATGACTTGCTCTTAAATTTCAATGACAAGTCAAAAAACCTTGTAAATAAAATTAGGGGACTTAGCCCACATTACGGGGCAAAATTTTCCTATGAGGACAAGCTTTATAAAATTTTTGTTGCAGAAGCCCTTGAAAATTCATCAGATAAAAAAGTTGGAACAATTATAAAATCTGATAAGGAACTTATTATTAAAACATTAGATGGCGCCATTTCTGTAAAAGAAATTCAAGCACCAGGTAAGCGCGCCATGGGAATTGATGATTTTCTTCGTGGAAATAAATTTGAAGAAAATTATGTCATAGGAGGGAAATAATGTATCCATATTATTACGGTTTTGATTACACTTATTTTATTTATATACTTCCAGGTCTAATTCTCGCATTTTATGCACAGGCAAAGATAAGTTCAGCCTACGAAAAATACAAGAAAATAGGCTCTTCCACTAATTTAAGTGGGGCAGAAGTTGCAAGAGAAATTTTAGATAGAAATGGATTAAATTATGTAAAAATAAATTTAGTTGATGGAAATCTTTCAGATCACTATGACCCAAGAGATAAAACTTTAAATTTATCTCGCGATGTCTATTACAAAAATTCCATTGCATCAGTTTCTATTGCTGCTCATGAAGTTGGTCATGCAATTCAAGATTCAGTGGAATACGTGCCACTAAAAGTTAGGGCTGCCCTAGTTCCCCTTGCAAATTTAGGAACTCAACTTTCCTTCTTTTTAATAATACTTGGATTTTTCTTCTCAGTATTTTTTACAAAACTTGGCATTGCACTATTTTTCTTTGCAGTTTTATTTCAAATTGTTACCCTCCCAGTTGAGTTTAATGCCTCAAATAGAGCAAAAATAGAACTTGCCAATGGAATTATTAGTGATGAAGACTTAACAGGCACCAAAGAAGTTTTAAACGCAGCAGCACTTACTTATGTGGCATCAACAATAGTTGCAATTGGACAATTTTTGAGATTACTTAGCATTTTTGGAAGAAGAGATTAATGAAAAACCCAAGAGAAAAAGCACTACAGATTATTAACGATGTCCTCTACAAGGGGGCATTTTTAGAAGAAAGTCTTGAAATTTTAAAAAAATCTAATATTGATGAGAGAGATTACAATTTTATAAAAGAAATCACTACAGGCGTAATTCGCAATAGGACTTACCTGGATTATGTAATAAAAATAAATTCAAGAGTTAAAATAAAAAGAATTCACAAAATTATTCTAAGTATTTTAGAGATGGCAATTTACCAAATGTATTTTTTGGACAAGGTGCCAGATTATTCAATTGTAGATGAATCAGTTAATCTTGCAAAAATTTACGGCAACAGAGGATCAATTTCCTTTACCAATGGAATTCTTAGAAGCATTTCCAAAAAGGATGCTCCACAAGTAAAGATTGAGGACAGTATTGACAATCTCTCAACTTTTTATTCTCATCCAAAATTTTATACAGAGTATTTTTATAATAATTACGGTGAAGAATTTACAAAAAAACTTTTAAAGGCTAATAACGAAATGCCACCCTTTACCATTAGGGTGAATACTTTAAAGACAAGTAAAAGCGACTTGATGAGTAATCTAAAAGAACTGGGTTTTGAAATAGAGGAGACAGTTTATGACAATGCCCTAAATATTTTAAATCCCAAGGGAGTAATTGACACAAAATATTTTGATGAGGGACATTTTTATGTGCAAGACCTGGGCTCAATTTTAGTGGCAAGCTTTTTAAATCCAAGGGAAAATAGCAGCCTATTAGATTTATGCGCAGCACCAGGCGGAAAGACCACTCATCTAGCAGAACTTATGAATAACACTGGTGAAATTATTGCTTGCGACAAATCTCAGGGCAAGATAAAGCTAATCCAAGAAAATGCAAAGAGACTTGGTGTAAAAAATATTGAGACAAGGGTAAATGATGCAAGAGTTTTAAATAAAGACTTTATAGATAAGTTTGACTATGTCTTAGTTGACGCTCCTTGTTCAGGAACTGGACTTTACAGAAAAAAACCTGACATAAAATGGAATAAGGACCTAGAAGATATAAAGTCACTTGCTGAAATTCAACTTGAAATATTAGATAAGGCAAAGGATTATGTAAAAGATGGGGGAGAACTTTTATATTCAACTTGCTCTCTTTCAAAAATTGAAAACGAAGATGTAGTAAATAAATTTTTAGAAAATAATAAAAATTTCAAAATAAAGAAATTAAGAAATAGAGAAGTATTAAAATTATTCCCATCAACAGATGGAAGTGATGGATTTTCTATTACTCTTATGGAAAAAAATTGACTGTGAGCTTTCGCAGTCTTTTTATTTGATTAAATTTTGAATTCTATTTCTATTTGCCCATATCTAATGGTATAATGTTTAGATGAATAGGTGGTTTAATGGAATTAAATTCTATGTATGAAGATGAGCTGCGTGATTTTTTTGTAAATAAGGGTGAGAAAGCTTTTAGAGGCTCTCAACTTTTTACATTTTTTCACGACAAGAAGAGATATGATATTGAAAATTCAAATCTTTCAGATAAAGCAATCTCCATAATTAAAGATGAGGAAATAAATAAGGTAGAAATTTTTAAGACTTTTGATTCAAAATTAGATGAGACAAAAAAATTTCTATTTAAGTTAAAGGACGAAAATTTAATAGAGGGCGTCCTCATGGACTACAAGCATGGCTATTCTCAGTGCATCTCAACACAAGTTGGATGTCGAATGGGCTGTGATTTTTGTGCGTCAACAAAGTCTGGTCTCTTGAGAAACTTAAGTGCAGCAGAAATGTTGGGTCAGGTCTATGAAATAGAGAAGGCTTTAAATATTAAGGTTTCAAATTTTATTTTAATGGGAAGTGGCGAGCCCCTAGATAATTTTTCTGAGGTTATTAGATTTATAAAGTTACTCCATGATGAAAAGGGACACAATACAAGTTATAGGAATATTACAATTTCCACTTGCGGCGTGGCAGATAAGATTTATGAACTTGCAGATATAGACATTCCCATAAATCTGGCTGTAAGTTTACACCAAACTAATGACAATGATAGGTCGGCACTTATGCCAATTAACAGAAGATTTAATTTAGCTGACTTAAAGAGAGCCCTAGAATATTATGGTGACAAGACAAATAATAGAATTACCTTTGAATACACTTTAATTAAAAATCAAAATGATGGCAAAAAAAATATTGAAGAGCTTTATAATTTCGCAAAAAATATGAAATGCCATATTAATTTAATACCCTTAAATCCAATTGATGAATTTGATGAAAAAAGACCTTCCAAGTCTGAAATCATTGAATTTAAAGATAAACTTGAGAAAAAAGGATTTAATGTAACTATAAGAAGAGAACTTGGAAGGGACATCAGCGCCTCATGTGGACAACTAAGGCGCAAAGTTGAGGTGAAATAAATGAAAGTAGTATCAGCAACAAATGTAGGCAACTACAGAAAAAATAACGAAGATTGTTATTTTGTAAATGAATCAAAAAACTTATATATATTAGCTGATGGCATGGGTGGACATCTTGCCGGCGAAAGGGCATCAAAGATGGCAACAGAAATTATTGCGTCGGATTTTGAAAAGGCAAAGGAAGTTAAGACTATTGAAGATGCAATTGAAATCTTGTCTTCTTCTATTAGAGATGCCAACCGCGAAATCTTCAAAAGCTCTGAAGAAAACGAAGATTATAGGGGCATGGGCACCACAGTTTCTGCTGGTATAATTTTAGGAAGTGTTTTAATTTATTCCAATGTAGGCGATTCAAGAATTTACAGGATAAATAAAGAGATGGAGCAAATCACAAGAGATGATTCCTTTGTAAATTACTTGATGGAGATTGGCGAAATTACTGAAGAAGAGGCAAAGGTTCATCCAAAGAAAAATGTGCTGACAAAAGCCATGGGAACCACAGCTGACTTAGATGTCTCAGTAAACACTTTAAAGATTGAAGATAACGACATATTTTTATTTTGTTCAGACGGACTTACTAATATGATTCCTGATGAAGAAATTTTCAAAATTATAAAAGAAAATACTCCTGAAGTTGCCAAAGACAAACTTTTGGATCTCGCCCTTAAAAATGGCGGCATGGATAATATTACATTTATTTTAGTATTTAATGAGTAGGTGGGCAATGATAAATAAAATTTTAGCAAATAGATATGAAATATTAGAAAAAATTGGCACAGGCGGCATGGGCAATGTTTTTAAGGCTCATGATAGGAAGCTTGATAGAATTGTTGCCATTAAGGTTTTAAAATTAGAATACAACGAAGACAATAATTTTATTAGAAAATTTAAGAGAGAGTCCCTTGCAGCTGCAAGCATTTCTCATCCAAACATTGTAAGTATTTATGATGTTGGAACAGAAAAAGTGGAAGACAAAGAAGTCCACTACATTGTAATGGAATACATTGATGGGAAAACTCTTAAAGATTTAATAAATGATGAGGGCAGACTTTCTGAAAAGAGGGCACTAAACTACTGCATTCAAATTGCAGAGGCTTTAAAGGTTGCTCACTCAAAGCATATTGTTCACAGAGACATTAAATCTCAAAATATAATGGTTACTCGTGACGACAGAATTAAGGTTACAGATTTTGGAATTGCAAGAGTTGCTGACAATACAACTGTCACTGCAACTAATGCTGTCATGGGTTCAGTACACTATTTTTCACCAGAGCAAGCTAGAGGTGCCAAGGTAGACAATAGGTCTGACATTTATTCTCTAGGTATCGTGCTTTTTGAAATGCTAACTGGCAGACTTCCTTTTGATGCAGACAATCCTGTTTCTGTTGCCCTTATGCAAGTTCAGTCACAAATGCCAAAGCCATCTGATTTTATCAAGAGCATAGATCCTTCAGTTGACGCCTTGGTTTTAAAGATGACTGAAAAGGATCCAGATGACAGATATAGAGATGTATTTGATTTAATCAAGGATATAAAGGACTACACAATTGGAGCAAAAACTTTTTCTGTTAAAAGAGATTATGAAGAAGACGACAGAACTGTCGTAACTCCAAATATCAATAGAAGACCTAATAGAAATCATTCCAACAACATGGATATGGACACGAGAAAACCTAAGAAGGTTGTAAAGAAGAAAAAATCTGCAGCTCCTGCCATACTTGGAATCTTTTCTGCCATAGTTATAATTGCCCTACTTATTTATGTAGTGCCAAAAGCTATTAAGGGAATGAAAAATGGCGATGTAGTAGAAAAAATTGCCGTTGAAAATTATATAGGCAAGACTAGAGAGGAAGCAAAAGAATTAATAGAAGCCCAAGGGCTAGTCCTCGATGTAAATACAGTGGAAAATGAAGATGAACCTGACGGTCTTGTACTTGGTCAAAAGCCTGAAGAAGGCACTTCAGTAGACAAGGGTTCGACTATTACTCTTGAGATAAATGAGCTTCCTGATTCTGTTCCAGTTCCACCATTAAAGGGACTAACTACAGAGGAAGCACAAAAAACTCTTGAAGATAATTCTCTAAAACTTGGAACTGTGGAAGAAGAGTTTAACGAAGATGTTGAAGAAGGAAAAGTAATTTATTCAAATCCTGATGGCGGCTATTCTGTTAAGAGAGGTACAGCTGTTAAGGTTATAGTATCTAAGGGCGTTGACAAAACTCCAGTTGTTTTAAGCGACTACAAGGGCATGGATCAGGATATAGTTGTAAATCAATTAAAGAGCCTTGGCTTTACAGTTGTAATTGAAAATGGATTTAGCAACAAAGTTGGCGAAGGTCAAGTTTATGACATGGATCCAAAGCCAAATCAAAGCGTAGATAAGGGTTCAACTGTAACTCTATTTATTTCAAAAGGAGCAAAAATTAACGAAGAGGAAGAAACCGAAGACAATGAAGAAAATCAAAATGAAGATAATTACAATAAAGTAAATCATGTCAAGGTTAAGGTTCCTGATGATGGCACTACTCACAATGTTTCTGCTGAAAGAGTAAGAGACGGAAACGGAAATAAAATTAGTGCAACTTCAGTTTGGAATTACAATATAGAAGGCGGAGAAGTCAGCAATGTCGAATTAATTGGTCCTGGCGAATACAATATTTATGTTGATGGCAATCTTGTAAAGACTGAGAAGATAAAATAATGATAGGAAAAATTATTAAACTGACAGGTGGCTTTTACTATATAAAGTCTGGAGACGAAGTTTTTGAAACAAGAGCTAGAGGAAACTTTAGACACAGCAAAGTTGAGCCTATTGTTGGTGATGATGTAGAATTTAAATACGAAGAAAAAACTCTGGGATATATTGAAAAAGTATATCCCAGAAAAAATATGCTCACAAGACCAAGGGTGAGCAATGTTGACTTAGCTCTCATTGTTATACCGGTTTTGAATCCCAAATATAATCTTGTCATTATAGATAAGACAATTATTCAGGCTGAGCATGAGGGCATTGACCTTGCCATAGTCATAAACAAGTCAGACCTTGACGAAGAAAGTGCAGAAGAGCTTGCAAGGATTTATAAAAATTCTGGCTTTGAAACCTTTGTGATTTCAGACAAGGATGACAATATAGAGTCTCTCAGAGCTTATCTTCATGGAAAGACTGTTGCCCTTTGCGGCGTATCTGGGGCAGGAAAATCTACTATCACATCGAGAATTTTAAATAAAGAAGTGGAAGTGGGCAAGGTTTCTGAAAAGACTAAGCGCGGTAAACACACCACTAGACACACAGAAATACTCTATAATGAGGATATTTATATTTTTGATACTCCAGGCTTCTCTTCACTTACTTTAAAGATAGAGGAAGAAGATTTAAAAAATTATTTCCGAGAATTTAAAAATTTTAATAATTGCAAATTTAACAATTGCAATCACATAAAGGAGCCCAAGTGCGCTGTAAAGGATGCAGTGGATAGGGGCCAAATAGAAAAGTCAAGATATGAAAATTATTTGTACATTTTCAATGAATTAAAAGAAAAAGGAGAATACTAATGATTTCACCTTCATTACTTTCAGCAGATTTCACAAATTTAGAAAAAGAATTTAAAATTATGAATGAAGAAAAAGTGGACTTTATTCACTTGGACATTATGGATGGAAATTATGTGCCAAATATTTCCTATGGTCCAGGAGTGGTAAAAAGGCTTAGACCTCTTACTGAGATTCCCTTTGACACTCACCTCATGATTGAAAGACCAGAAAATTTTATTGAAGAATTTGTAAAGGCTGGCTCAGATATAATTACAATTCATCCAAGTACAACAAAGCATCTTGATAGAACTCTTTCTCTTATTAAATCTTATGGCAAAAAGGCAGGCCTTGCCCTAAACCCTGGAGATGGTCTTGACCTTCTTGACTACAATATAGAAAATATTGACTTAGTTTTAATTATGAGCGTCAATCCTGGCTTTGGAGGACAAAAATTTATTCCATCTGCACTTAGAAAAATTAGAGAGGTAAAAAAATTAATTAAAGATAGAAATTTGAATACACTAATAGAAGTTGACGGTGGCGTAAAGCTTGACAATGCAAGAGAAGTCCTTGAAGCTGGTGCAGATATTTTAGTTGCAGGTTCAGCAATATTTGAAAAAGATAAGACGAGAGAAAATATTAAAGCCTTTAAGGAATTATTATGAAAAAAGCACTTTTAATTTCTGGCGGGAGACAAGTTTCCAAGGAATTATTAGAAAAATATGGAGACAGATTTATCTTAGTAGCCGATGGAGGCGCAAGGCTTTTAAAAAAGTATGACCTTGTGGCAGATCTTCTTCTTGGAGACTTAGATTCCATTGGTAATGAAACTCTTTCCTATGTAAAGGACAAGGACATTAAAATAAAAAAATTTCCTGCAAAAAAAGATTTAACTGACACTGCCCTTTGCATTGACTATCTCTTAGAAGAGGGCTACAAGGACCTTGTAATACTTGGAGCCTTGGGCACAAGACTTGACCACGAGCTTGCCAATCTTTACAATCTAAAAATGCTTTACAAGTTGGGAGTTAAGGCAAAAATCGTTGACGAATACAATGAAGTAATTTATGTAGAAGAGGGCGAATATGAATTTGAAAGGTCTGACAAAAAATATTTTTCCCTAATAAATGCAGGCGATAAAATGAGCTTCACAACTGAGGGACTTTACTATGAAGTGAAAGACCTTGAAATAAATGCTATGAATCCAAGTAGGGCTGTGAGTAATGTTATGCTTGGCGACAAGGCGAAAGTAATTATAAATTACGGTTCAGCCTTTATAATTCAGTCGAGAGATTGATTACAATTTAAGATTAAATAGCAAAAACCAGTTCTGTGAAAACTGGTTTTTTTAATGCTCCTATATTTTATTTTTCTAATTTATAGTACATCTTGTAGTGTTTTATTGAGCCATACTTTCTCTTTAGATAAGTTATTTTTCGACTAATGCTAAAGTCCTTCTTGTTGTTAATTGTAAATTCGTAGCCATTTCTAAGAAGCTCATCAATGGTCTTGTGGTACTTTTCATTTGTGTACTCTTTTAAAAGTTTTGGATGGGCATTCATCCAAATTTTTGATGTTTCTTTATGGTAGTAGACTTCTTCTTCAAAACCTAAATCTAAAAGGTCTCTTATATAAAAGTCTAATACATTAACGCCACCAGCAGCCATGAAGTAATGACTTTGTGGAAGTCTCAAGTTCATTTCAAAGGCCTTGTAAGCCTTATCTCTTGCGTCATATTTTAAATCTATATTTGAGTAACCAGTGTAGCCAATGGATTCAAGTTTTTCTTTGTAAAATTTAAAAAGTTCTGGCATGTACTTCGTATAAATTGCATCGTTATTTCCAATTCTAAGTGGAAGTGGGTCGGCAAGAAGAATTTGTCCGTAAACCATCATTCGCACCTTGCCAGTCTTGTCGCAGTAAACATTAAAGGAAGCTTGGTTTGATGCAGGGCCAGGAATGTATTCTTGCACAAGCATTGTGCCCTCGTAGTGATTGTCGTCGTAAATAGTTTTTACAACGGATTCTAGCTCTTCGTAGCTGTAAATTGTGTAGACCTTGTACTTATTTGGGAAGGACAATTTTACATAAGAGATGGAGTCGTTAGGTTTAAGTATAAGTGGAAACTGTAAATCAAGTCCTTCAATTTCCTTTGAAGAATTTATAATGGCAAATTTTGGATAGGGTATGCCCAGCTCTTGGCAAGATTTATAAAAGTCAATTTTATTTTCAAGTCTTGCGTTTAAATCACTGGAAGGCGTGTTGAACTTGTAATATTTTTTTATTTTTTCCTTGTTGTTGGAAAGAAGTTTTGAATATTCGTCGCCACAAGGAATTGTTATTAAAGTTGCATCCTTATTTTCTTCAGCAAATTTTACCATTTCAGATACAAAAACTTTGTCATCAGAAAAATTTTCGATTATTCTTCTATCTAAAATGCGAGACTTGTCTGTGGCAGGAAGGGCCTTTTGACAAAAAACTGTGGAAATCAAGTCGTAATTGTCATTTAAGATGCGGGCAATTCCATAGGCATTTTCGTCAGAGCCGAGAATTACAAATTTTACATTTAATTTTTTTATTATATCTTTAGAAATATTTTTCATGTTTCTCCTTTATAATCTATTTTTCGCATTACATAACATTATACACTAGAGATAAGTATTTTTTAAGCCTTCTGAGAAAAAGCCATATCTTTACTTTTCCAATAGTCTGCAATTTCTTTTATTTTTTCTTCAGTGACAATATCTTTATCATTTTCCTTTAATTTTTTATCAATTTCAGAAATAACAGAAAGTTTGTCGGCACACCAAAGAGGCTCAAAAAGTTTTTTCTTTGGTGGATCGCCAGTTATTCTGTGGACTACAGTTTTCTCGTCAATATTTTTAAGGGTATAAAGGATTGTGTCAATATATTCTTCTCTTGATAAAATTTTAAATTTTTTATTATTGTAGAGTTCATGTATTGGAGAGTCCTTTAAAATATATAAGTTGTGAAATTTTATTCCAAAGGGTGCAACTTCTTTTATGTATTTAATTGTATTTTTAAAGTCCTCTTGGTCTTCAAAGGGAAGTCCAAAAATTGCGTGAATTAAAAATAGTAAGTTTTCTTCATTTAATTTATTTACAGTTTCATCAAAAACTTGGTGAGAGTAACCGCGATTTATAAGTTTTATTGTATCTTCCTTTACACTTTGCATGCCTAGTTCAAGCCAAAGTGTCTTCTTGTGGGAAAGGTCCTTTAAATATTTTATTTTTTCATCATCTAAGCAGTCGCAGCGAGTTGCAATTGAAATTCCAACTATGTCATCTCTATCTACGACTTCATCGTAAATATTTTTTAAAGACTGGAGAGAGCCGTAGGTGTTGGTAAAATTTTGAAAGTAGGCAATATAATTTTTTGCCTTCCATTTTTTCTCAAGAAATATTTTTTGAGAATTAATTTGCTTAGCTATGGAAAAATTTTTTGAGCCGGCAAATTCTCCGCTGCCCTCATCAGAGCAAAAGATGCAGCCAATATTTGAAAGTGTGCCATCTCTATTGGGGCAGGAAAAGCCGCCGTCCAGAGAAAGTTTTACGCTTTTGCCAGAAAAATATTCACGAAAAAAATCATTAAAGGATAAAAATCGTCTCATTACAATAAATCACCCAATACATTATATATTTTTTTAAAAATTATTTCCATGACTTTGAAATTATAAAAAATACTATATAATATAATAAGAATTGAGGTTTTTATGGACTTAAAATTTAAAAATTATTTAATTTTAGCAGAAGAGTTTTTGTTAGAAGAAGACTGGGACAAGGCAGAGGATTTGTTACTTAAATCTTTGAAGTTTACAAGAGAAGAAGATCTTGATGAAAAAATCTCTGTCTATTTTGAGTTATCTGACATATATCTTAAAAAAGAAAATTACAATGAGGCAAAAATTTATTTTGAAAAAATTTTGAGCCTAAGAAAAATGGCTGGGGCCTACTATGGTCTTGCCATCACCAATGATTTTTCCAAGGGAGATATATCTTATTCAATAAAAAATTATAAAAGGGCAATTGAACTTGATGAAGATTATGACAGAGCTCATTATTATCTGGCTCATGCCTATGACAAGATTGGTGATACGGACCTTGCCATAGAAGAATTTAAAAAGGTTCTTGCCATAGACCAGTATGACTTTGTAACTTATAATGATTTAGGCTCAATTTATGAAATAGAAAATAAAAATGCTTTGGCAGAAAAATTTGTAAAAAAATCTCTTGAGATAAAGCCAGATTATGGCAGAGCCCTATACAATATGGGCGTCCTTTCAAAAAAGAAGGGTGACAATTCCTTGGCACTAGATTATTATTATGAGGCAATTGGAAATTTTGAAGATCCTTTTTTATTTTTAAATATGTCAGCAGTATATATTGAAGAAAAAGATTATAAATCTGCTATAAATATTTTAGATAGAGGACTTTTGGATTTTCCAAATTCTGTAAATCTACATTATAATAAGGCTTGCTCCTTTTCTCTTTTAGGAGAGGATAATAGAGCCATGGAAGAATTAAAATTAGCTATAGAAATAAATAAGGATGCCTATGAATGGGCAAAGACTGATGATGATTTGTGTCATCTTGTAAAGGAGTTAAAATGATTATTATTAAGACAGAAGACGAAATAAAAAAGATGCAAGTTGCAGGAAAAGTTTTATCTGATGTGCATCACAAGCTTAGAGATTTTATTAAACCTGGTGTAAAAACTATTGAAATTGATAGATTTGTGGAAAATTATTTAAAGGAAAGAGGGGCTTATCCTGAGCAAAAGGGATATGAGGGATATCCTTATTCAATTTGTGCATCAGTAAATGATGAAATTTGTCACGGTTTTCCATCAGAATATGTCCTTAAAGATGGAGACATAATTACTGTTGATATGGTTGTAAATGTTGATGGCTGGCTAGCTGACTCTGCCTGGTCCTATGAAGTGGGCGAAGTTTCTGAGGAAGCAAAAAAACTTTTGCGTGTGACTCGTGAATGTATGTACAAGGGAATTGAAAAGGCAGTAATAGGCAATAGACTTGGAGACATTGGAGCTGCAGTTCAAAAACACGCAGAAGAAAATGGTTATTCTGTTGTAAGAGAATTTGTAGGTCATGGAATTGGTCAAGAGATGCATGAAGATCCACAAGTCCTTCACTATGGAAAGGCTGGTCGCGGACTAAGACTTCAAGAGGGCATGGTATTTACTATTGAGCCAATGATTAACATGGGAAAGAAGGAGCTTACAATTGACGATAATGGTTGGACAGCAAGAACGGCTGACGGTTCACTTTCTGCCCAATATGAACACCAACTTGCCATAACAAAGGACGGACCAATAATAATTACTGATCAAGGCGACTGTTGATAAGTGAGGGAAGTCAATTTATTAAAGGGAGATATTTTTTCTGCACTCTTAAAGATGGCTCTTCCCCTAATGGGCACTGCCTTTGTGCAAATGGCATACTCCTTAATTGATTTAATGTGGCTTGGGAGACTTTCCACAGGAGCTGTTGCTGCTGTGGGGACTTGTTCCTTTCTAGTTTGGATTGCCCAGTCTATTACTCTTATTGCAAAAACTGGAATTTCTGTTGGACTTTCGCAATCATATGGAAGAGGAGATAGGGACAGTGCAAAGGAAGTTTGGGTCTCTGGATTTATTTTAAATTTAATTTTTTGCCTAACTTTAACTATTTTATATATTTCCATGAGAAATAAAATAATTGGAATTTATAATCTTGATAGTGATGTCCACAAAATGGCAGCCGACTATCTTTTAATTGTAAGTGCAGGCCTAATCTTTACTTTTTTAAATCCAGTTCTCTCTGCTGCATTTTTCGCCAAGGGAAACTCCATAACACCCTTTAAAATATCAATAATTTCACTTCTTATAAATTTAATATTGGACCCCTTTTTGATTTTTGGTCTTTCTTTTTTTCCAAAACTTGGCATAAGGGGAGCTGCTCTTGCAACTGTATTTGCACAAATGGTTTCAACACTTCTCTACATCTATGTGGGCTATAAGGAAAGAGAAATTTTTGTGAGAACAAATTATTTTGAAATTCCTCACAGGGAGTATTTTAAATCAATTTTAGACTTGGGATTTCCTGCCTCACTGCAATCTTTGATTCATGCCATGGTGGGCATGGTTTTAAACAAGTATATTGCAAGCTTTGGAGCTCTTTATATTGCAGTCTACTCCATTGGTTCACAAATCGAGTCCATATCTTGGATGACTGCTGACGGATTTTCTGTGGCCTTTTCTGCCTTCTTTGGTCAAAATTTTGGAGCAAAAAAATATGAGAGACTCCACCATGGCAGAAGAGAGGCAATGAAAATAATTAATATTATTGGAATTTCAACTTCACTTTTATTATTTTTCTTTGCCGAAAATTTATTTACACTTTTTATACCAAGAGATCCAGAGGCAATAATAAAAGGAATTAATTATCTAAAAATCGTTTCAATTTCCCAGTACTTTATGGCACTTGAAATTGGCACAACTGGCATGTTAAATGGTCTTGGACTCACAAAATATCCTGCCATAAACGCCATGATATTAAACATATCTAGGATACCTCTTGCCCTGATTTTAATGCCAATTTTTGCAGCTAATGGCATTTGGATTGCCATGAGTTTGTCCTCAGTCCTAAAGGGAATATTTTTAACTTTAATATATTATTATTTGCGTAATAAGACAGATGGCTTTAAAATAAATATGAAGACCTATGTTTGAAAGGAGAAAGAATGTTAAAACAATTTGAAAAACCTGCAGTAGGAGAAAAAATTGCAGTATTAAAAACTAATAAAGGCGATATAAAAATTAGATTATTTGAAGAAGTAGCACCTCTTGCTGTTGAAAATTTCATTTCACTAATTGAAGATAAATATTATGACGGAATAATTTTCCACAGAGTCATTGAAAACTTCATGATTCAAGGCGGAGACCCATCTGGAACTGGTCGCGGCGGCGAAAGTAAGTGGAAGAAACCCTTTAAAGACGAATTTAATTTAAATTTCAGAAACTTTAGGGGAGCACTTTCCATGGCAAATGCCGGACCAAATACTAATGGCTCACAATTTTTCATTGTGCAAGGAGATAAACTAAGTGAGGACATTTTATCTCAAATGAGAGATGCAGGCGAAGATAGAGGCTATCCAGATGAAATTGTTGATGCCTACGAAAAAGTTGGTGGTGCTTTTTGGCTAGATGGTAAGCACACTGTTTTCGGGCAAGTTTTTGAAGGAATGGATGTAGTGGATGACATTGCTAAGTCCAAGGTTGGCTTTATGGATAAACCTGTCTTTGACATTGTAATTGAAGAAGCTCTTATAACTGATTATCAAGGATAAAATTATGCATCAATATAAAGGAAGAATGATTTTACACACTGGGTCCATGTTTTCTGGAAAGACTAGCTCTCTTGAAAAGGACCTAAAGAGATTTTCCATTGCAAATTACAAGACAGTTGCCTTTAAGCCAAGGATTGACAAGAGATATTCCAGAGAAGAAATTGTAACTCACGATAAAATTTCTTTTAAGGCAGTTGAAGTTGAATCTGTAGAAGAAATTTTAGATTTCGTAGAGAAAAATTCTCCAGAAGTTATTGGCATAGACGAAGTGCAATTTTTAAAGGACGAGCCTGCCCTTGTTCTTGAAGATTTGGAAAAAATTCTTGAGATGGGAATTACCATTGTCATGGCAGGTCTCGACATGGACTACATGGCAGAGCCTTTTGAAATAGTAAAAGAAATAATGCCAAAGGTGGACTATCTAAACAAGCATCACGCCGTTTGCAAGAGATGTGGCACTGATGCCTGGGTGTCTCACAGAAAAATCAAGAGCGACAAGAGAGTTGAGCTGGGAGCAGTGGAAGAGTACGAACCGCTTTGCAGGTCCTGCTATAGAGTTGCTAGAGCAGAAGATAAGTTAAAAGAAAACCAAGAAAAATTTTTATAAAGTCTTGACAGCCTCTAATCATTTGATTAAAATGTAATTAAATGATTAGAGGTGATTTTTTTGACTCCAAGAGAAAAAGAAATTATAAATCTTTTGAAGAAAAATCCTGGAATCTCGCAACAAGAAATTGCTGATGAATTAAAGATAACAAGGTCTGGTGTCTCCACCCACATCAACAACTTGATGACATCTGGATATATTTTAGGTAGGGGATATATACTTAGGGAAGACTCCTATGTGGCAGTCCTTGGTGGCTGCAACATGGACATCACTGGTTACTCCTTTGACAATTTAAGGGGCAGAGATTCAAATCCAGGGAAAATTGAATATTCTAGCGGCGGCGTTGGAAGAAATATTTGCGAAAATTTGGCAAGGCTTGATGTCAACACAACTTTTCTATCCGTTTTGGGTAAGGATGATGCTGGCAAAAATATTTTAGCCGAGCTAAATAGGATTAATGTAGACACTTCCAAAATTTTATTTGCTGAGGGAATAACTCCTCACTATCTTGCAATTTTAGATGAGGACAAGGATATGTTTGTAGCAATTTCCGACATGGATCTCCTAAAAAATATTGATGAGGACTATGTTGACAGGAACAAAAAAATTATTGAAAATGCAGAATTTACAATAATGGATACAAATCTTGAAGAAAAAACTTTGGACTATGTCCAAAAAAATTTAAAGGGCAAGTTTTTAATTGACGGAGTTTCCACAAAAAAGGTAATGAAAATAAGAAATTTATTGGATAAAATTTATTTCCTAAAGGTAAATATTTATGAAGCCATGGCTCTAAGTGGTCTTGAAACAGAAAACATTGATAGACTTGGAGAAGACTTAATAGCAAAGGGCCTAGAAAGTCTTGTCATAACTGCTGGAGGCAAGGGGGCCTTTTATTTTGAAAAAGATTTTAAGATGATGAGAAAGCCTGAGCCCGTTGATGTTGTAAATGCCAGTGGAGCAGGAGATGCCTTTATGGCTGGCTATGCCTATGGTCTTTATAACGATTTTGATATAGATAAGAGAATGAAGGCGGCTGAAGCTGCTGCAAGGATTGCACTAAAAAGTGCTGACTCATGTTCCAAGGACATGAATGAAAATAATTTAAAGGGAGAGATTTTATGATTAGTAATGAAATGTTAAAAAAATATGTTGAGTATAGCGACGAAGTTAAAAAAGCAATGGAAGAGGGAAAACCAGTAGTTGCCCTTGAATCTACAATTATTTCTCATGGCATGCCTTATCCACAAAATATTGAAACAGCTAAGGCTTGCGAAGAAATTATTAGAGAAAATGGAGCTGTTCCTGCGACAACTGCAATTATTGGCGGAAAAATTAAAATTGGTCTTTCCGATGAAGAGTTAGAATTTATGGCGACATCAAAGGACATCATCAAGGCATCAAGAAGAGACTTTGCCTATATAGTTTCTCAAGGTCTAAATGGAGCTACAACAGTTGCATCAACAATTATTGCATCAAGACTTGCTGGAATTAAAATCTTCGTAACTGGAGGACTTGGTGGCGTTCACAGACATGCTGAAGTAACTTTTGACATATCAAGAGACCTTGAAGAATTAGCAGCAAATGACATTATGATTGTTTGTGCAGGTTGCAAGTCAATTCTTGACATTGGACTTACTCTTGAATACCTTGAGACTAAGGGCGTGCCAGTATTTGGCTATCAAACAGATTATATGCCAGCCTTCTTTACTAGAAAGAGCGAATTTAAGGTTGACTACAATATTAAAAATCCAAAAGAAGCAGCAGAAGCAGCTAAGGCTCAATGGGAATTAGGACTTCAAGGTGGAATCCTTCTTACAAATCCAATTCCTGAAAGTGATTCAATGGATGAAGAAAAAATTAATACTGCAATAGAAAAAGCTTTAGTTGAAGCAGAAGAAAAGGGAATTCACGGCAAAGAAACAACTCCTTTCTTGCTTTCAAAAGTTCTTGAAGTAACTGAAGGCAAGTCTCTTGAAGCAAATATTGCCCTTGTAAAAAATAATGCGAGATTAGGTGCTGAAGTTGCAAAATACCTATACTAAGACAAAAAAGGTTTCTGAGTCCAAGGTCATCTTCACCTATGGAGTAATGCCAACAGACTTAAACACTGGCGGCACCATGTATGGACCAAGGCTCTTTGAGATTGCTGACCACAACTCTGGAACTTGCGCCATAAGACACACTAGGGGAAGGGTTGCAACAATTTCTTGCGACAATTTGACTTTCTTAAAGCCAATTAATCAAGGAGACTTTTTAACTGCAAGCACATTTATTTCTGGAGTGGGAAATTCTTCTGTGGAAGTTTTTACCAAGTTTACCAAGGAAGCGCCAATGACAGGTGAAACAGAAGTAGCAGCCTTTTGCTTTTTGACTTTTAAGTGCAAGGGGACTGAGCCAGGAAAAATCCCAGGAATTATTGGAGATACCCTTGAAGAGAAAAAAATAATTGAAGGCTACGAAGCTAGAAGAGAAATAAATAAAATAAGACAAAAAAATAATAAAGAATTAAGAGAAATTTTAAAATAAAAGAAAATTTAAACTTTAAAAAATTTATTTAAGAGGTGCACCCATTGAGGTGCATTTTTTGTGTTTTACATAGATTTTTATAAAATATTTGAACTTTAATAATTTTATAAGGAAGGCTACATTATAGGCTTTCTTATGTTATAATTTTAAATATGATAATAGGAATATGCACTTGCGAAATATTTATTTACGATGCAAACTCATTGAAGTCAAAGAGATCCGTCGTAAAAAGTATTATCGAGAAGTCAAAAAATAGATTTAATATATCAATTGCTGAAGTTGGCGAAAATGACAAGTGGCAGAGGAGTCTTATTTGTTTTGCCACAGTTTCCAATGACAAAAAAGTTGTAGATGAGACCCTAGAAAGAGTAATACAATTTTTTAACACTTACAGCGAAATTGAAATTGTGAATATAGAAAAAGAAATTTTATAGAGGAGAATATGAAGGATATTTTAACTCATGAGGAGGCAGATTTATGCCTGGATATACTAGAGGAAACTTACCCAGATGCCCACTGCGAACTTGAGCATGAGAGCCCATTTGAACTTTTAGTGGCGACAATTTTATCTGCCCAATGCACAGATGTTAGAGTCAACAAGGTTACAAGCGAAATGTTTAAAAATTACAACAAGCCAGAAGACTTTGCTGAAATGGATATAAAAAAATTAGAGGGACTAATTAAGGAATGCGGTCTTTTTAGAAATAAGGCAAAAAATATTAAAACAAGCTCTTGTGTAATCTTGGAAGATTATGATGGCGAAGTCCCAAACACAATTTCTGAATTATTAAAACTTCCTGGAGTTGGCAAAAAGACAGCCAATGTAGTGGCGTCTACTGCCTTTGGAGTGCCTGCCATTGCCGTTGACACCCATGTCTTTAGAGTTAGCAATAGAATTGGTTTCGTCCACGAAAAAAATGTTGCAGATACAGAAAGAGCCCTTGAAAATAAAATCGACAAGAGCAGGTGGACAAAGGCTCATCATTTATTTATTTTTCACGGAAGAAGATGCTGCACTGCGAGAAATCCCAAGTGCGAAAGCTGCACTATTAATAAAATTTGCAGATATTATGAGGTTTAATCTTATGGAAAATTTAGGCAATAAAATTTTAAATATTAATAAAAAAATTTTAATTACCCTTGCACTTATTTTGATGCTGATTTTTATTTCTGTAATGTATTTTACTGAAGAATACACCAATCCCTATATGCACAGAGGTGTAAAAATTGAGGGCATAGATGTGTCAAGCTTATCAAAGGAAGACGCTCTAAAGGAAGTAAAGACCATTACAGATGAGATGATAAAAAATAAGGTAGTTAATTTTACCTATGAAGATATTACTGTGCCAGTGCCCTTAAGGGACTTTGGCTATAAGTTAAACTTGGAAGAAGCAGTGAATAATGCCTATAGCTATGGCAGATCTGACAATTTATTTTACAACTATATTGACATAATCAAGGGATATATTTTTAAAAAGAATTTTGTAGCAAGGCCAGACATAAATAATTCTAAAAGGGAAGAAGTAATTTTAAATATAGGAAGTAAAATTTATAAAAAGCCCCTAGATGCTTATCCTCTTATAAATCCTGACGGCAGTGTAACTATAAAAGATTCAGAAATTGGAAGATATATGGATATGAATGAGGCAAAGGAATTAATCAATTTAGATATTTTGCACGAGGAAAAAATCGAACTTCCAGTTTATAAGACTGAGCCAAAAATTTATTCCAATTACTATGAAGGAATCGACAAAAAATTAGGAGACTTTGAGACAGACTATTCATCTTCAATTAAAAATCGCAAAGAAAACATAAGACTTGCCGCATCAAAGTTTAACAACATGAAGTTAAATCCAGGCGATGAAATTTCCTTTAATGATGTTGTGGGAGAAATTTCAGAAAAAACTGGCTTTAAAAATGCAACAGTTATTGTGGGCGGAGAATATGAAAATGGAATTGGCGGAGGAATTTGTCAAGTTTCCACAACTCTCTATAATTCGCTAGTTTTATCTGACTTGGAAATTACAGAAAGACACAATCACTCAAGACCTATTCATTATGTGGACCTTGGAACAGATGCAGCTGTTGCCAGAGGCTACAAGGATTTAAAATTTAAAAATAATACTAATAATCCAATTTTGATCTTGGCTGAAGCAAATGGAGAAAAATTAAATTTCAAAGTTTTGGGTCATGGCAGCGACAGAGACTATGAAATAAAAATTGTGCCAGAACTTCTAGGTACAGTTAGTCCTGGTGTTAACACAATTTATTCAGATGATTTGCCTGAAGGAGAATCAACTGTGAAAGAAAGTGGAGCAAGGGGTTACTCCTATAAGACTTATAAAGAAATAATAAAAAATGGCGAAGTTGTAGATAAAAAAGAAATTTCAAAATCCTATTACCTTCCCAAGGACAAAGTTGTTGTAGTGGGAACGGGAACAGGAACATCCAATGACAAAGATAAGGACGAGGATTAATAAGAGCTTAGGCTCTTATTTTTTTGCTAATATAAAAAACCAGGCTCTTGTGATAAAATAGAGACATGAAGATATTTAAGAGATTTAAAAAGAAAAAGTCAATTTATAAAATTCTTTGGGAAAATAATTTTTATTTAGAAAAATTAAAGGATCTAAAAGATTTTCATTTATCTGATGGGAGCTATGAACTTTCTCTTGCTAAGGGCGAAATAAAATTAAATCATATTAAGACAAGAGAGATAAATAAGGCTGTGGATGATTATTATTTGCGAGATAGCCAAGCCATAGATGAGTTTGAAGATTTTTTTAAGGACCACAGGGCAGTGGAGGCAGAGAGAAATTTTCTCACTTTTTTGCTACAAAAAATTGAATTTGACGAGTCAAAATTAGTTGGCCTTTCAATTTTACTTATGCGAGATTCACAAGTGGAAGAATGTGTAAAATTTGGCATGCTCCTTACAAAGTACTACAATCTTCAAGAAGTTAGAAGGGCTTACGAAATATTTTTGAATTTATTAAAACATCCTGCCTTTATTTATTACGGCATAGATGTTTTGAAAAATATAGATTATGGGATAATAGACGATTTATACGAAAAGACTACGGAAATTGGAAAAGAAATAATAGAGGAGAAGGCATGGAATTAGGAAAAATACAAAAATTAAGAGTAGAATCAAAAAATGGCAAGAAGATTTTTTTGGCAGATGAAGAAAATAATAGGGTCCTACTTGCAAAGGGCGAGGGAGAGGATTTAAAGGTTGGCGACGAAGTTGAAGCCTTTGTCTACAATATTCACGAAGAATTTGAAGCAACTTTAAAGAGACCCTATGCACAAGTTGGTGACTTAAAAAAATTAAAGATTGTTGACAAGGCAAAGATTGGTTACTTTGTGGACAATGGCATTGGCAAGGATATTTTCTTACCCTTCAAAGAAAGTTACGGAAGGCTTACTGTAGGTGAAGAATATCTTTTGTACCTCTACCACGACAAGAGCGACAGGCTTGCCCTTACCATGAATATAAAGGACAAACTTTTAGTAAATGACAAGTACAAGGTCAATGACATAGTCAAGGGAACAATTTATAGCATGGGGAGACCTGGTGCCTTTGTTGCCATTGATAACAAGTATGATGGAATGATTCCTGCTGAAGAAATCAAGGGAATTTATAAAATTGGCGACGAAGTTGAAGCTAGAGTCCAAAGAATTTTGCAAACTGGATTTATAACTTTGACTTTAAGAGAAAAGGCCTATAAGCAAATAGATGCCGATGCTGACTTAATTTTAGAACTACTTGAAGACAATGGTGGCGTTCTTGAAATTGGCGACAAGTCCGATCCAGAAATCATAAAGGATTTGACTGGACTTAGCAAAAAAGCCTACAAGAGAGCAGTGGGACACCTCTACAAAAATAGAAGCATTAATATTTACGATACAAAAATCGAGTTGAGACATGGAAGAAAATAAATTTACAAGAGAAATAATTGACTTTGACTTCAAGGGGTTTGGCATGGCAAAAGTTGATGGACTGCCAGTATTTTTAGATGGTGGAGTTATTGGAGACCAAGTAGAATTTTTAATTACCAAGAAAAAGAAAAATTTCTGCAAGGGAAAAATTATTAATATAATAAAAAAATCTAAGGACAGAGTGAAGAGCCCCTGTCCTTATTTTAAAGATTGCGGAGGTTGCGACTTCCTAAATTATTCTGATGACATGGAGTTAAAGTGGAAGGAAGATGACACAAATAAGAATTTAGAAAAAATTGCAGGCCTTGACATAAAAGTAGAGGAAGTTCTTGACTCGCCAGAAAAAACTCATTACAGAAATAATATGCAGTTCCAAGTGAGAGATGGATTAATTGGACTTTATGGCAAAAATTCTAAGGATATAGTTGCCATAAAAAACTGCCTAATGCAAAGAGATAAGGCCAATGAAGTCTTACAAATAATGTGGCGATACAAAAAACTAAAGGACCTAAAGCGAATTGGCATTAGAACAAATTATATGGGCGAAGTCCTTTTAATCCTTGTAACAAGAGATGGAGAAGTGGAAATAAGGGATGTCCTTCCTGATTTAATTGAAGCAGGAGTAAAATCAATTTATTTAAATTACAATGCTGGGGACAAGTTTCACTATTCACGAGAATTTGAAAAAATTTATGGCGAGGATACAATCGAAGAAAAATTATTGGACATAAATTATAAAATTTCACCAGAATCCTTTTTCCAAATAAATAGGTTGGCGACAGAAAAATTATATCAAAAAGCAATTGAGTACTTAGAGCCCAAGTCAGAAGATAAAATTTATGACTTATATTGTGGAGTTGGCTCAATATCACTATCTGTAGCCAAAAGTGGAGCTCAAGTAATAGGAATTGAAATAGTAGATAGTGCCGTCGATGACGCAAGAATAAATGCAGAAAATAATAGTATCAATGCAAGATTTGTAAAGGGAGCGGCAGAAGAAGTCATAGAAAAACTTTGGCAAGAAGAAAAAATTTCTCCAAATAAAATAATAGTAGACCCACCGCGAAAGGGACTTGACGAAAAATTAGTAAACTTCTTAAAGGAAAACCCAGTAGAAAGGCTTGTCTATATCTCCTGTAACCCAGCTACCCAAGCAAGAGATTTAAAATCCTTAAAAGAAGTATATAGGGTGGAAAAAGTAGCCTTAGTAAATCTCTTCCCAAACACAGCTCACGTTGAAGCAGCAATTCTGATGACGTATTGTGGTTTGGACAAGGAATAATAGGAGTCAACCACAACATGTAGTGGTTTGAGTACGAAAATTGGGTCAAAAACAGGCTAAAAAATACCGTTTTTTGACCCTTTTAAATAGGGCATTTGACAGATGACATTTGATGTTTCGGGATTAAAAATCCATAGGGTGAGGTAGATTAGCACAGAACTTTATTGAATAGAGAAATTAAAAGTGATATAATCAGTTGCATAAGGAGGAGTTAAATATGTGTACATGTATTGCAGTAGTAGATATTACTTTATCTCATTTATAATGAAAAAAATTAAAGGAGGTAAAGGTATGGGTATGTTTTCTATATTTGTTATTGAGAGATTTCATTATCAACCAAACCAAAAATAATTGGTTATAATGAGCTCTTAAGATTAGTTCATTATAACCGGCAAGGAGAAGTTTATAATGAAACAGAAAAACCCGAAAAATACGCAAAATTTCATTACATCTAAAAAGCATGTAAAGGAAATATTAAAATATACGAATATCAATAAACAAGATAAAATAATAGAAATTGGGTCAGGAAAAGGACATTTTACCAAGGAACTTGTGGAAATGAGTCAACGGGTGAATGCTATAGAGATTGATGAAGGTTTATGTCATGCCACGAAAAAAGCAGTTGAACCTTTTCAGAATATAAAAGTTATTCATGAGGATATTTTGAAGTTTAGCTTTCCTAAAAATACAGACTATAAAATATTTGGTAATATTCCCTACAATATTAGTACTGATATTGTAAAAAAGATTGCTTTTGATAGTCAAGCGAAATATAGCTACCTTATTGTAGAGAGGGGATTTGCTAAAAGGTTGCAAAATACCCAACGAGCTTTAGGTTTGCTGTTAATGGTGGAAATGGATATAAAAATTCTTAAAAAAGTGCCACGAGCATATTTTCACCCTAAGCCTAATGTAGATTCTGTATTGATTGTACTTGAAAGGCATAAACCATTTATTTTAAAGAAGGACTACAAAAAGTATAGATTTTTCGTTTATAAATGGGTAAACAGGGAATATCATGTTCTTTTTACTAAAAATCAATTAAGACAGGTGCTGAAGCATGCGAATGTTACTGATCTTGATAAATTATCCAATGAACAATTTTTGTCTGTTTTCAATAGTTACAAATTATTTCAATAAATTAAAAATAATTAAGCGTTCTCTAACTTTAAGAGAACGCTTAATCTTATTACATTGAAAAATGCATTCTATTATTTTCAATTATTATGATATAACATAACTATCATTTTACTTATTTGCATATTTGCACGAAAATATAGTTATCGACGACTATTCTGATAATAGCAACTAATATAGTCAATGATAACTCAAAATTTATTGATATAGTAGGTATATGTGCAACTAATTAGGGAAGATTTTAGCTTGCCATTTCTGAAACAGCTAAAACAAGTATTGCGTAAAGAATGCGCCAGTCTTCCCATGGACTTAAAATGCATGCTTGGGGCACACATAAAACCCCTTGAACAATCTATTGACAGAGTTGAAGGACTGTCGGAGATTCTAAGACGAAGTAATCCTAAAATGGCCCTATGCCATACAGATATTCATAATTGGAACTTGATGCAACGGGATGAGCAGTTAGTTCTAATTGACTGGGAAGGCTTGAAATTGGCTCCAGTAAAAGCTGATCTCATGTTTTTTGTTGATAAGCCATATTATGATGTATTTATGAACATATACCTGAAATTACACAAAGATTTTTTAATCAATACGGATGCTTTGTTATTCTATCATATTAGACGTAAACTAGAAGATATATGGGAGTTTATTGAACAACTTTTATATGACAATCAAGAGGATAAGGAAAGAAATGAAACTATAAAAGTTCTTGATGGTGAACTGAATAACTTAGTGTTTTGAAAAAAGAATAACGTATTATTAAGCTAAATAATATTGGAGAAGAAAATGAATAAACAAGAATTATATCAAATTGCTTTCAGTATAATTAATCATAAAAAGTTACGGAACTTTGGAACTTCAGGGCATGTTGCGTGCGCGTTGGAGACAAATAGCGGTAACATCTTTACAGGAATATGCATTGACTTGCCCTGTTCTATTGGCTTATGCGCTGAACAGTCAGCTATTGCTGAAATGGTAAAGAACAATGAAACTGCAATCAAAAGGATTATCGCTGTATTTGAAGATGGGAGTATACTTCCACCATGTGGAAGGTGCAGAGAGTTTATTGCACAGATAGATAATCAAAATATAGAGACCCAAATTGTATTACCTGAAATGGAAGAAGTGTTGCTGAAAGATTTATTACCAGAAAGGTGGGATGGCAAATGGAACTGAAAAAGATAACTAGCAGGGTCTTTTATTATCCACATCAACCAGAAACTGATAGGCCTATGTTGGCATACTTAAATGGAGATAAAATTGCACTTGCCATTGATGCAGGAAATTCAGCAGACCATGTTGATGAATTTTATAAATCCCTAGAAATCGAGGACCTAAAGAAGCCAGATTTTACTGTCATCACTCATTGGCACTGGGACCATACCTTTGGAATGCATAAAATTCACGGATTGTCCATTGCACACCATAAAACCAACGAGTTTTTGAAACAGGAAAGAGCCAAACTATCTGACAGTGCATATATAAAATTTTTGATAAATGATGATGAGTGCCTAGCTAGAGAATATGTAGATAATAAAAGAATTATTGCCGTTCTATCGGATATCCAATTTGAAAAAGAGCTTACCCTTAATCTCGGTGGAATAACCGCAATGATTTTTCATACGGTTTCACCCCATTCGGAAGATACGGTGCTTATCTATATTCCTGAGGAAAAAATATTGTTCTTGGGAGATTCAACAAGCGAGGATTTCTACGATGATGGGTATATGGATAAAGAAAAATTAATGTCATTAACAAATTTGATAGAAAGTTTCGACTGTAAGTATTGTATTTTAAGTCATGCAGAGCCTCTAACTAAATCAGATTTATTAGATTACTTAAAATCCATTCTAAAATAATAATCCATGAGGTGTATTGATATGTTCCCGTCTACCGATAGCCCCAAAAACGCAGTGGATATGTTCCCGAGAACGGACACACTCAAATGACATTCATTCTATCCTCTCAAGCCACGTTGAAGCCCTAACCCTATTGGTACGAGATTCGCACAGAGAATCGAAGTAGCGATAGAGGGAGGTCAGCAGACATTTGTGCCAAATCAAAGATTTGGGCAAATGGTTGCATCAGACCTACATTGATTCGATTTCGCTCATCATGTTAGGTCTTGATCATGCCAAGAATCTCCAAGAAAAGCGACTAATAAGGGTGCTTCGAATGGCATGATTCGACGGCTGAGACTGTAGTATTGATGTCAAGAAAATAAGATGATGGGTTATAAGACTTTTGAAATCAATGGCTTTTAGGATTTTAGAATAAATCTTAAAAGCCTAATTTTTTGCTTTAAATGCTACTTTATGATGATAATATTAGAAAGAGTAGAGAAAAAAGTTTACAAAATAAATTTAGGTATAATGCACAGCGATAATACATGTTTATAGATATAAATAAGTTGAGATGGTGAAAAGGAAACAATAAAAATTATTTTAAGAGGTAAAGGAAAAACACATTGACAACTTTCTATATGATTTGTATAATTTTATATGAAAAGACCAAGGAGGTTTACATGAAGAATAAATATATAGAGATATCAAAAAAATTAAAGGTTTTAAGTGATCCAAAACGATTAGAAATTATAGATATGTTATCTTGTAATGAATTTTGTGCATGTGAGATATTAGAGAAGTTCGATATAACACAACCAACACTGTCTAATGATATGAAAAGATTAGAGGATGCTAATTTAGTTATCAGTCGTAGAGAAGGAAAAAACATATATTACATTGCCAATAAGAAGATTCTGAAGGATATGCAATCCGACTTAAAGGAAATATTTGATAGCGGAGAGGAATGTATTTGTCACACTAGGACTAAGTAAATTTTTCTGAACCACACATAGAAACATTTGAATGTATCTATACTGAAAGAGCTAGAAGAACTATGGAAAAAATAAGAATAGGGGTAGAAGAACTATGGAAAAAAATAAGAATAAAGGGATTAATGTATTTCAAAAATACCTAACTTTATGGGTATTATTTTGCATGATTGTAGGGGTACTTATAGGAAAATATATACCTATAATCCCATCTGCTCTAGGTAAAATGCAAATTGCAGGTATATCTGTGCCGATAGCAATATTAATTTGGATTATGATTTATCCAATGATGATGAAAGTAGATTTTCAAAGTATTAAAAGAGTTAGAGAAAATCCAAAGGGCTTATTTGTAACATGGGCTGTTAATTGGCTAATAAAACCATTTACTATGTTTGGAATAGCTTATTTGTTTTTCTTTATTATATTTAAAAATATCATTCCTAATGATTTGGCCAATGATTATTTAGCGGGGGCTGTTTTGTTGGGAGCTGCGCCATGCACTGCTATGGTTTTTGTGTGGTCGACTCTTACAAAGGGTGACCCTGCTTACACTGTGGTTCAAGTAGCCACAAATGATTTAATCATTTTACTTGCTTTTGTTCCTATAGTGAAGTTTTTATTAGGTATATCTAATGTTGTAGTACCATATAGCACATTATTTGCTAGTGTGTTTTTATTTGTTGCTATTCCATTATTAGGAGGTGTCATCACAAGGAAAAGAGTAATTGATAAAAGAGGAAAGGATTATTTTGAAAAACAATTTTTAAGTAAATTTGATGGAATGACAACAGTTGGACTACTATTGACTCTAATAATTATATTTTCTTCACAAGCAAATGTAATTTTAGAAAACCCATTTCATATTTTATTGATAGCTATTCCACTTACCCTTCAAACATTCCTAATTTTTACTATAGCCTATGCCTTAAGCAAAAAAGTAGCTTTACCCTTTGAAATAGCTGCGCCAGCAGGCATGATTGGAGCTTCAAATTTCTTTGAATTATCTGTAGCTGTTGCAATAGCAATATTTGGGATAGATTCACCAGTTGCATTAGCTTGCACTGTAGGTGTTCTTACTGAAGTACCAGTTATGTTATTCTTAGTAAATATTGCTAATAATACAAAACACTGGTTTTTAGAAAATTATGAATCTTAAGTTTAGGGAGGTTAGAGATGTGGAGTTTTATTCAAGATCAAATTCTCGGTATGAAATGGCTCAATGAATTGATAGGAGAAGTATTAACAAATCTTGGCCTTGATATGACTTCAAAACTTGGAGGAAGCTTACAATTTTTCATCTATGATGTTATAAAGATTACAATCTTACTTTGCGTGTTAATTTTTATAATTTCTTATATACAAAGCTATTTCCCACCTGAAAGAAGTAAAAAAATTCTGGGACGTTTTGATGGATTAGGGGCAAACATTATATCTGCTTTACTAGGCACCGTAACACCTTTTTGTTCATGCTCTTCAATCCCTATATTCATGGGCTTTACAAGTGCCGGCTTGCCTATTGGAGTGAGTTTTTCATTTTTAATATCATCTCCAATGGTTGATTTGGGTAGTCTTATTTTACTTATGAGCATCTTTGGAGCCAAAATAGCTCTAGCATATGTAATCTTCGGGCTAATTATTGCTGTAATCGGTGGTAGCCTCATCGAAAAAATGCATATGGAAAGATATGTAGAAGATTTTATAAAAAATGCAAGTCAAGTTGATATTAGCTCTCCAAGCTTAACATTAAAAGACAGAGTTGATTTTTCGAAAACTCAAGTTAGTGACACTTTCAAAAAAGTTTTTCCTTATATTTTAGTAGGTGTGGGTATAGGGTCATTGATACACAATTGGATTCCTCAAACTTGGGTAGAAAATATCTTAGGCAGCAAGAATCCATTTGGAGTAGTTTTGGCAACTATTGTCGGAGTACCAATGTATGCTGATATTTTTGGAAGTATACCAATAGCAGAAGCTCTATTGTCAAAAGGAGCTCAACTTGGAACTGTCCTATCTTTTATGATGGCAGTAACAACGCTAAGCCTACCATCATTGATTATGTTAAAAAAAGCAGTTAAACCTAAGCTTTTATTTCTATTCATAGGAATTTGTACTTTTGGGATAATTGTTGTAGGATATTTATTTAATATTTTTAGCCCTATTTTAATTTAATGGGCAACTAAAATGAAAGTATTAAGTAGAAAGTAAAAAAATATATGCTCTTGTGAAAACAATCGTGTGGATTAAGGAGGAAAAAAATGAGATTATTTGGTAAGAAAGAAAAAAGAGATAAAGATTGTACTTGTGGAGGCAATTGTGAACCTGTTAATAAGAAGGAAGTTAAAGAAACAAGTTGCTGTGATGTAAATTTCTCGCCAGAGAATATAGAAAAAGCAGAAGAAAAGAAGAAAGAGAAGGGCATAAAGATACTAGGTTCTGGCTGCTCGAAATGCCTTGCTTTAGAAAAATCAGCCAGGGAAGCCCTCGCTGAACTTAATGTTGAAGAAAATATAGACCACATTACAGATTTTTCTCAAATCGCAAGTTATGGAGTTATGTCTACTCCGGCATTAGTTGTAAAGGGCAAAGTTGTATCCTATGGCAAAGTTTTAAACAAGGATGAAGTGAAAGAATTATTAGAAGAGAATGGTGTAAATTAAAATGAGAAAGCCAAAAGTTGCATTTATATGTGTGCATAATAGCTGTAGGAGCCAAATTGCAGAAGCCTTAGGGAAAAAATATGCTTCAGATGTCTTTGATTCCTATTCAGCTGGAACACAAATAAAAAAACAAATAAATCAAGATGCTGTCAGATTAATGAAAGATATATATAATATTGATATGGAGAAAACTCAATATTCAAAGCTGATTTCTGAACTGTCAGATATTGATATATCCATTACTATGGGATGTGATGTAGTCTGTCCGATTGTAGAAAATCAATATACAGAGGACTGGAATTTAGAAGATCCAACAGGTCAAGATGATGAGTTTTTTAGGAAAATTATATCTAAAATAGAAAAAAATATTAAGGATTTAAGCCTTAGAATTAAGAAAAATGAAATTAGTTTGAATGAAAATAGAAGTTGATTTTTGAATAAAGCAATAACTATTTTTAATAGCTATAATGCCTATCTGCTAGAGAGTTATAATTAAGCAATTAGTGGACATATTCCCACATACACGGCTTTTGAAAATTTCTTTAGTTTTATAAGTAACGACCATTCAAACCACGTTGAAGCCCTAACCCTATTGGTACGAGATTCGCACAGAGAATCGAAGTAGCGATAGAGGTAGGTCAGCAGACATTTGCGCCAAATCAAAGGTTTGGGCAAATGGTAGCATCAGACCTAGATTGATTCGCTTTCGCTCATCATGTTAGGTCTTGATCATGCCAAGAATCTCCAAGAGAAGCGCCCGCCAGGGTGATTCGATTGGCAAGATTAGACGGCTGAGGCTATAGCCATCTTGTCTAAACTAAATCCAGGGGTCCACTTAGATTTTGAAATAGGTGACGATGAATAAAGAGAAATAGAATTTAAGAAAAAAACAATAGAAGATGCATTTAAGTATTTTGGAATGGTGTAAGAATTACCTACATTAAAGATTCTAAAAGAAGTTTATATCTTATACCAGCTAAGAAGACTAGTATAGAAAAAGTGAAAGTACAATGGTAAAATGTAAGATTTTAACAAGTAAAGAAGAACTGGGGTCGATTGTCAAAAAAGTTTTCTATGAAGCTAAAGATAAGGAAGCTTATAAGAGGATAACTATAAAAATTAATGAAGAATTAAAAAATTTTTTAGAACAAACTAAGGGAAGGCATGGAATAGATAAAGAGTTTATAATCCCAGGTAGTTCAACCTTAAATAATCTTTTAGTTGTTCGGGTTGAGGATATAAGATCTGAAGGCGACTATTATGAATGTGACTTATTGGTCCAATTTTTTGCAGAAAAAGAAGATTTTAAAGATTTAATGGAGCTGGAAGAAAAGATAAAGGGGAAGCTAGATGAAGGCTTAACAGATTTAGAAAAGGCTGAATTTCTTAACACCTTCATTACCGAGAATATTAGCTATGATAAAGAGCATAGATCCAGGTCTGCTCTTGCTGCTGCTATAAGTCACAAGGGAACGTGCGTTGCTTTTTCTCAACTTTTTCTAATTTTAGGAGAGGCAGTAGGTTTAAAGGTAGGATGCATCAGTAGTAATGTCATGAAACATCGTTGGAACTATGTAATCATAGGTGATGAGACTTATTATATTGACACCACTTTTAATGCAACGAATAATAAGTCAAAAAAACTTTTCTTCCAAACAAGTCCAATTCATTTAGAAAGAGGAGCCGATCAAAAAATAGCTGTGCCAATTATAGACTAATATAATTCTAAGAAAAGCTGTTTTTAACAATTAAAAATAGAATATTAAATCTTCACTTTTGGAAATCCAAAGCTTATAGTTTAGATCCATAAAGAGCTCATGAAGGAGATAGTTGTTGAAAAAACTACAGATATTTTTGATTGGGCTATTAAGGAAAGTGAAGATGTACAGGAGTTAGCTTGGGAGAAGTGCAATCTATAGATTATTCTTGGGGTGAAATAGATATAAGGACATATCCAGTTGATAGGTTTGAAGTGAGAAAATCATATGTCTTGGAACCATCCTATGACATTGATATAGAACCAGGTGACATAGACTTAGCAGATACAGTGACAATGGTATGGGAAATAAAATAGTAGGGGAATAAGCTTCGCTTACAGATTTAAAATAGCAAAACTTTTAAATAAACTAAAGAAATTATAAGAGTTATGAAATCTACAAATTGATGTTAAAAGAAAGCTCTCGTGTCAGGCTTATCTAAAGAAATGTCAGTGGATAGGAAGCATTGCCTGGTGAAAGCTAGGTCAGAGACTGTAGTATTTATGATAAATATTGTTGGTATAGCGTCAAATTAGAATTTTATGGAGAGTGAAAGAAGTGAATATCAAAGAAGAATTATTGGAATTGCAGGATATTTCATACGCTGATTTTCAGGCGAAATTGACACCAAATATACCGAGAGACCTTTTTATAGGAGTAAGAGTTCCTGACCTGAGAAAGCTTGCTAAAAAAGTTGCTGAAGAGCCAGAAACATCTAAATTTCTTAAGGATTTACCACATAAATACTATGATGAAAATATGCTTCACGGACTCATAATCTCTGAAATTAAAGACTATGATGCCTGTATTGTGGCAGTTGATGATTTTCTGCCTTATGTAGATAATTGGGCTGTTTGCGATATTATGTCTCCCAGGATTTTCAAGAAGAATAAAGAAGCACTTTTGGAAAAAATTAAAGAATGGTCCGCATCAGAAAAGACCTATACTTGTCGATTTGGCATTGAGACCTTGATGTCTCACTTTCTTGATGATGATTTTAAGCCTGAGTATTTGGAGATAGCTCTTTCTGGTAATAGCGAAGACTATTATGTTAGAATGATGATTGCCTGGTTCTTTGCAACTGCTTTGGCAAAAGAGTGGGATGCGACCATAAAATACATGGAAGATCAGCGCTTAGGTAGGTGGACACACAATAAGGCAATACAGAAAGCACGTGAAAGTAGGCGTATTACACCGAAAGAAAAAGAATATTTAAAGTCGCTTAAAGTATGACGAATTTCAATAGATAGTGGACTTTAACTTGCACATCGTATGGTTCTATTGATTGCAAAAATTTGGAGTTAGATTGAGAATAACTTTTAATTAACTTAGCAGTAGAAATAAGAATGTGAGGCCTTATGATAAAATGAAAAAAGCAATAAAATTAATAATAACGATTATTTCAATAATTGCCATGTATTTTGCATTTGATTACTTTTCTGTTACAAGTCCAAAGCGTGTAAAATTTCATCAATTAGATGAATTTAGACAAGAAGTATTGGAGAACTATAATGTTTCTGAGATAGATATGTATTTTTCTAGACCAAGTCTTTTTATAGAAATCAACTCAGAAGAGAAACTAACTAATGAAATTAGAAATGAGATTATTGAAAAATTAAAACCAATAATTAACAAAACAAATATGGATATAATTTCAGAGAAATATTGGGGCAAAGATACATCACTTTTCTACGTACGTATTTACTTTAATGAAATAAAAGAGAATACAAAAATAAAATATTTAGAAATAGAACTTTCTCAAAGCAAAGATTATAAAGATTGGAATTAGTCAAATATTGGAACTTGGTATAGATTTTTTAGATTAGTCGAAATTTTAAATATGTGGAGAAAAAAAGGGAATTTAAAAAGTTAGTAAACTACAATTTGCTCTTTGAGAAATTATAAAAATATTTGTTTGCATACGAAATTTTAATAGAGGTGTTTAATGATTTTACTAATGATAATACTTTTAGTAGTGGGAGTCGCTTTTACTACATTTGGTTATTTTATTTATTTTAAAGAAAAATATAATTTGATTAATGGCTTTGAATCGGATTATAAATCTGGAAGAAAATCAGAAACCTATTCTAAAAAGGTTGGTTTAGTAGAGTTTATGATTGGAATCATACTTGTTGTAGTTGGGTTTTGCATGTTCATAATTAAATAACAACTCCTAATTTTGTTTATCTGTTATTTTTAAGGATGCATCTCCTTATTCCAATGAAAGCAAGGAACAGGCAAACAGAATTAGTTTTTACATACTTAGTGAGCAGTCTATTAATTTAGAGCCTATTGCATTGACGTCAAATAAACATAATAAAGGCTAATGGCTTTTGGGATTTTAAAAAATCTTAGAAGTCATTATTTTTTTTTGCAAACTAAATTGTTAAGAAATTTAAAGCTTATATTTTTTAAATATATTCTTCTCTTGTAAAAATCTTAAATTTAAAAAGAGGAAAGGTGATATAATACAGCTGATAATTAGTATCAACGGGAGGAGTAAATGTTTAAGAGTTTTTTTGAAAATTTTAGAGATCCAAAAGACAACTTTGGCGGCAGATTTATGTTAAAGAGCATGAATAAAGGCCATGAAAAACTAGCCAAGTGGGGAAGGTCTTACATAAATATTGATAAAGATTATACTGTTTTAGATTTGGGCTGCGGTGGTGGACGGAACATAGAATATTTTTTGACTAAAGCTGATAAGGTTTATGGGCTTGATCACTCAATTACAAGTGTAAAAATGGCAAGTGAAATAAATAAAAAAGCCATAGATACTGGAAAATGTAAAATATTGGTAGGAGATGTAAAGAACCTTCCTTTTGAAGAAGAATCCATAGATATTGTCACAGCTTTTGAAACTATTTACTTTTGGAATGACATAGAAAAATGTTTTAAAGAAATTTATCGCGTCTTAAAAAAAGAGGGACAGTTTTTAATTTGCAACGAAGTCTCCTCTAAGGAAAGAAGAGATGTAAAAAAACTGTTGAAGATGATAAATTTTGAAATTTACAAACCCAATGACTTGACAAAAATGCTTAGAGAATTAGGTTTTTCCTGCCAATATCATTTAGACAGAAAAAAACAAATGGTAGTTATTGCAAAAAAATAAGATAAAAAAAGGCAAGGCATAAAATATGAAAATCACAGTTTTTATTTCAATTTATTTAAGCATCCTATGAAAAGTTTTTGCTGGAAAATACGAATATGACTACACCATAGAAATAATGAAAAGAGCAAAATAATTTATCAAAAATTAATGGTAAATCAAACTTATAATTGATTTCATCTAAGAGAAAGAAGGTGTTTAACTGTGACTTTATACAAAAGTATATTAATAGGTCTCTTGGGTTCATTCTTGATGTTTTTAGGAGATATGATTTTATATTATGATTCTAATGATTACGATGGACAGGATACTATAAATAATATTATTGGCATAATGAAAAATGTCAGCATAAAAAGATTATACCTTGGTGGTCTTTTAGGTCCAATATGTGCCTTTATATATTGTATTGGATTTTATCATATTGTTTTGGCAACACAAGAAAAGTATTTAAATGTCGCTTGGTTTGTATTTTTAATAAATATTTTTGGCATGATACTAGGAGGCACTTATCACATTCAATGTGCCTATCTAGGTCTTTTATCAAGGCACGAAAACAAGGGAGCTTTTGACGAATTTTTAAAATTTTTAAAATTTCAAGCAAAAATAGTTTTTGGAATTTTGGCTTTAGCAAACATAGCCCTAGCATTGATAATTTTATTTGGATTAATAGTATTTCCAATCTGGCAAGCCTTATTTACACCAATATTTCTTTTAATTTTTACTCCTCTTGCTGAGAGATTGCCAAAGGGACTACATATGATCATTCGCGGAGGCTGGTTTAACCTAATATATTTCATTTACTACTTAACTTTATTGATACAATATAACAATGTGAATTTATAAGCTTATTTAGACAGAAATTAAAATTATTGTTTTAGAAGAGAAAGAGAATTTTTATAAAATTTATTATTTACAGGAGAAAATTTTATGAAACAAATAAATTTAATTGATGATAACAAAACAAAAGCTGACTACAAAAACTGGGTTCCCGAAAGCTTGTTAAGGAATTTAATATTTGCAAGTCTTGTGGTTTTTATTCTTTTTATAGCCTTGGGTGTCAGTGATTTTGTATTTAGTGGAAGAACTCGTCTTATTTGTGCCCTTATCCTTGGCCTTGCAAGTCTGATACTTATTTTCTTTGCAAGCTGGATGGGATTACTACATAGGACTTTTGATTACAATGGAAAAAGAAAACTTGCAAAAATAATTATAGAAAGGACTGCATCTTATGTAATAATTCCTGATGGAGGCTTAGGACTTGACGTTGGCTGTGGTAGCGGCGCACTTTCCATAGCTTGTGCAAAGAAAAATCCAAAGGCGACTATGGTGGGCTGTGACATATGGAGTGGTTCATATAAAAGTGAATTTTCTAAAGAACTCTGTAAAAATAATGCAAAATTAGAGGGAGTAGAAAATGTAAGATTTGAAGAAGGAAATGCAGTGAATCTTCCTTTTGAAGATGAAAGTTTTGATGCAGTGACAAGCAACTATGTTTATCACAATATAACGGGGCAAAACAAACAAAAACTTTTATTGGAAACATTTCGTGTACTTAAAAAAGGTGGAGTTTTTGTTATTCACGATTTGATGAATAAGTCAAGATACGGAGATATGAATGAGTTTATCAAAAAGCTTAAAAAAGATGGCTACCAAGATGTGCGATTAATTGATACAACAAAGGGTCTTTTTATGAGTCACAAAGAAGCTACCTTGCTAGGGCTTTCTGGCTCAACTCTTCTAATTGGGAGAAAATAATAAAATTATATAAAAATTAGTATAAAAAATTTTAGAAAATTGATGGGGTATGTAAGATGAAATATAAGAGTTTTTATTTCTTATTATTTAAAGGGCAAATGAAAAAAGTTCTTATAGAAAAGTATGATAAAGCATATGCTTCAGAAATTATTAGAAGGAGCAAAATAACTTATCGAGAATTAATAGAAGAAGCAGATGATATTGGCAAGGATAATCCCATGGCATACAATGAAATGTTCGCCCTTGCCTTTGTCGCTCCCTATATAGCAAGTGAGAAGAAGATTCCGCCAGAGATCATTCAGGAAATGATGCGCCGCTCTCTTTATTCTGTCAAATGGTTTTTTTCCTTGTTTGATCTCAATACTAAGAGGGGAAAAGAAGCCAATAAGAAAAATATTCTCAAGTATTATAAGTGGTACACACCAGAAAAAGAAAAGCTCTATCCAACATCCTTTAAGGTTGATTTTGTGGGAGAACCCTATGAGGGTGCTTGCTATTATAGAATTACTCGTTGTCCAATATGTACCTACACCAAGAAACTTGGCGTCTTTGAACTGATGCCCCTATTTTGTGAGCTTGACGAAGTGATGATTAGCCTTCAACATGGAGTCCTTCACAGAAAAGGAACCATAGCAAAGGGAGCAGATTTTTGCGATTATTTTATCACAGGTGATAGAGAATGAAATCACAAGAATTTAAAATGCCTGCTTTTGGAGTTGGACCCATATATGTCATAACTTGTTTAATACTTACAATAGGGGGGATATACCTTCATCTCAAAGGATACCTATATCGAGGAGAATTGGGAGAGGGGAAAATAATTTTTTTTATAGGGGGAATACTCTCAATCCTTTTAGGCATATATTTATGGGTCCAAGCAGTTATAGTGGAGAAAATTAACAAGAGTGTTAAAGAGAAGAAGTTGATTACAAGTGGGGTCTATAGTATCATAAGGAATCCTGTTTATTCAGCCTTTATATTTATATTCACAGGCATATTATTACTTACAGCAAACTATATTTTATTAATACTGCCCTTTATTTTCTGGATTTTCTTAACAATACTAATGAAAAACACAGAAGAAAAATGGTTAAAAAATGAATTTGGAAAAGAATATGAAATATATTTAAAGGAAGTAAATAGGGTAATACCTTGGATTAGAAGAAAAAGCAATTAATTTAAAATAACAGCTACATTTGTAGCTGCTATTTTTTCGCAATTTCTTAGGAAATTTTAGTAAATTTTTTAAACTTAATTTTAAGTTAAAAGGGAACAACAAGTTTTATCCTCTGCTTATTTTAAATTATTATCTTAAAGATTAATCGTAAGGAATAATATAGGATGGGTTGCTGAGGATTTTTTTAAGCTCTCCCAAAAGAAAAGGCAAAAATTCTGTGTAGGCTTTTCCTCCAACTGGATAAAAAAAGGTCTCCTATTTTAGGGAGAGAATTTAATCCAGCTTGGCTCAATTCAAAAATTAGACTTAATAAAATTGGGATAAGGGGCAAGAAGGCTAAGGCTAAAAAGTGGACTAAGTGGGCTCTTGCTTTTTCTCTATCTTTTTTCAAAAAGTAGAATAAAGTGGAGAAAAGCAAGTACCAAAAGAGAAGAAATCCTCCTATTAAGCCTATTATTGAAAGTAAAATAAAGAAAATTCGAAAAGGCCACTGATAAGCAGGACCCTGAAAAAACATAGCTAAAAGAGAGTTAAGGGGGCTAATTAAAAATAGCATAATTCCTATTTTAATGAGCCCATAATAGTTTATATGAAAAAATTTATTTTTATTCATGGATAGCTCCTTGGATCATTCAAAATTAGGATCAAGCACAAGAATTTTAGTCTTCCTAACTTATATGCTACTCTTTTGTTTTATGAATAGCAAATAAAAAGATAATAGACCTTCTTTTAAATAAAATATATAAAAAAATTTTAAATAGAGAACTATTGTGGCATTTAAAATCAAATTTTCCACAATTTAATATTAATTTTAACATCTAACTTGAAGGTGTTTTTTTATCCCTAATTTCCTAAAAATTTTTTAAATTTATATAAAAATCACCCAAAAGGGTGATGTGCTAAAGGTCGACTTGATATAAAATTATTTTACAAGAATAAACTTTGACTAAAAATTAATTTCAAGGAGGTTGTAATATGAAATTTATGAGAAAAACTTTTGCCGGGACTTTGGCTGTGATAATGATGATTTTTATTCTATCTTCTGGGGTCTTTGCCACAGAACTTGTGGGCAATGTCCAGTATCCAGAGTTTAACGACACATACGAAAACCCAGGCGACTTTATCCTTGGCGATATAACTGATCAGGAGCTTATTGATTATCTTGGCTTCAAGGACCTCAAGGCTGAGTCCTGGTACCTAAGGTATGTCTACATAGCAAACTTCGACAAGATAATGAAGGGCAAGTCAAAGACGACCTTTGATCCCCTTGGCAAGGTGACTATGGCAGAGCTTGCTTGCATCTCTGCCAAGGTCCACTCCAAGCTAATGGTGGCAAGTTCTGATTTCAAGCAAGTGAAGGGCGAGGCTTGGTACATGCCTTATGTGCGCTACTGCTACGAAAATGGCATCTATACTAACGACAAGGTTGATTCTGGAAAAATTAGTCTTGAAAAGGCTGAGGACTGGAATAGGGCAGCTAAGAGGTGCGAGGTTGCTGGCATGCTTGGTCGCTGCGACAACTTTTATAAGAAGGGCTTCATAAATCCCGATGTGCCTCTCACAGACATTTCTGATGTCAAGGAAAGCACACCTTATGTAGAAGAAATCTTGCTTTTATACAGGTCTGGAGTTGCAGTTGGCGATGTCAATATGAACTTTAGTCCAATGCAAAAGGTATCCAGAGCTGAAATAGCTGCCATGACTACAAGACTTTTGCACGACGAATTTAAAATTGGACTTCCAAAGGGTTAAGATTATATAGACTATTTTATTTACATAAAGTCATGGAGCTGGTCTATAAAACGCAGAAACTTTTCTGCTTTATTATAATTAAATTAAAGGATACTTATTATTTATGTGAGGGATATTATGAAAAGAAATTTTAAAATTTTTATTATTATGATAGTGGCTCTTGCCCTCCTTGCTGGGTGTCAGAAGGGGGAGACTTCGGCAGAGGGACCAAGGGAAAATACAAGTAAGGCAAGTGAGGCTAAGGCTGATAATAAGAAAAATGAAGTGAGAGAAGATTCTAAGAAGACTTCTTCTAAGGGTAAAGAGGATTTAAAGCCCGTTAAGGGGGCAATTATTGGTTCCATGTCTTCCTATGTTGAGGACAGGGAAATCTGGAATGACTTCATTGATGAAAAGAGCAAAGGATCTGCAAAGAGGGATGAATTTGGTCTTCATTTGCCAAGGATACTTTTGGACTCTAGGGATGCAAAGAAGGCCAACCAAGAGATTGACGAAATTGCAGATAATTTAAGAAAAATTTACCAGTCTGGCAAGGGAAAGATGGAGGAGGACGAAACTGGAATATATTCTTCATTTTCAGTTTACCAAGACGACCATGTATTAAGCCTAATGATTGAGATTTACGATACTTTGTATGATGATCCTCCAGGCTATTTTGCCTATAACTTTTCTCTACCTGATGGAAAATTTATCGACGACTATGAACTGATGAAAAATTTTGGCGTGGAAAAGGATGAGATTTTGGGCATTATTGAAGATAGCTTGAGAGAAGAGCAAGATTGGACTACTATGAACTACAACAATGACGTCCTTGACTATACCTTTATCTATAATCAAAACAACTCTACTGGTTTGATTTTCAAGGAAGTGTGGGACAATTTCGAAAGTAATGAAAATAAAATTTATATAGACGAAGTTGGTAAAGCTCACTTCCTCTTTAGTCAGTATCCAATTGTAAACATGGTCCCTTGCCCAGTAACTTTAGAGCTTAAGGCAGACAGATTTAATAGGGATCCAATTTCTGCTGAGTATTTGAAAATGGCGAGAAAGCTTGGCATAGACCCCAAGGACAAAAACCACAAGGCTTTTATAATCCACCTTGGCGCTGCCTTTGATGAAGAAAGTTTATCTGCTACTCTTGAAAAACTAAGTGCATGGACAACTATATTTTTAAATTTTGATGACCCTAATATGCTTGTTTCCATGAAACAAAGCGAGGGTGGCGACATGCCTTATCTAAATGGAGAGGAGTGCTATCTAATCATTCCTAAGTACAGGAATGCATCTGTTTCTTTAAAGGAATTGGAAATTTCTCAAGATGGAAAGTTAAAAGAAGTGCCAAATGAATTGTTAGATTTTAATGCTTGTGCAGGAACAACTTTTGTCTGTCAAAACATTAGTGATATCGCTCCAAATGGAAAGATCACCATAAGGTACAGAGACGATGTAATAGAATTTTCACCTTCTATTAGTTTGAAGGACGGCAGCTTGATTCTTCCAGAGGGAGTGACTGACGCAGAAGACATCCTTGATTGGAAGAGCCTAGCACAAGAAAATATTTATTCACCAAGAATGTTTGAAATAATGAAGTCTATAATTGGGAAGGGTTAATAGTTTTGATGCAATAACTTGTGAGAACAAGTTAATAAAGAGTATAAACATTAAAAAAATAGGAGAAACAAAAAGGCACTTACAGAAGTAGGTGCCTTTTGTATGCCGAAACTTAGAAAGCATAGTTTAAAATTAATTATAATTATTATTTGAGTAATTATTTTTACGATTAGGCTTTATTTTCTCTAGGCTTGTCCTTTACTGAAAGGAAAACTGTTAAGATAATGCAGAAAAAGCCTGCTAATTCTACTAAAGAAAATCTCATTCCCAAAAATATAGAAGCAAGTAGGGTAGCAGAAGCTGGTTCCAAGCAACCTATTAGGGTTGCCTTAACTGGCCCAATATGTTTTACGCCTTCAAGAAAAACTGAAAAGCCGAGAGCTGTTCCAATAACAATTATTATGGCAATCATTAGCCAAGCTATGAAGTCAAGATTCTTGGGTAAGATCCAAGCCTTGGTCAAGATAGATATGAGGAGACCTCCTAGAAGCATGCCCCAACCAGTTACGATAATATTCCCCCAAGAAGCTATAATTGGCCTGGAAAAAAGTGTATAGGTTATAACACCAACTGCTGAGAGCAAGCCATAAATAAGTCCAGCTTTTGAAATATTCATATTTTCTGGATTTCCTCCAGTGGAAATTAAGTAGGTTCCAAAGACAGCCAAGAAGACTGCCAAAATTTGAGAAAATCTCATCTTAGTTTTTGTAACTATGGACATAAATACAATCATTATGACAACATTAAGACTTTGCAAGACTGTTGCCGTTGCAGAATCTGAATATTTTATGGCGCTGATAAAGGCGTACTGGCACAATAAAAGTCCTAAAATAGCAAAGGCAAAGAGCCAGGCTAGGTCCTTTGGGACAGTCCAAATTTTTAAGACCTTATCCTTTTCTTTAAAGGCCCCTAAAATTAATAGTAAAATTCCTGATAAGACCATTCTAATTGCCGTTACCCAAGATGAATCAATATCATAATTCATAAAAAGATATTGTCCGCAGACACCTGAAATACCCCAACTAATAGCACCAAAGGATGCAAAAAACAAACCTTTCAAATTACTTTCACTATTCAAAAAATCTTCCCCCCTAAATATTGAAAAAAATATTTATATTTTAAGCAATCAAAAAAGTTTACTTTATTTCATTTCATCTCCTAAGTTTCTTAGCTTGTCTACTTGTTCCTCTCGTCCAAGAATAATTAGTACATCTCCAATTTTAAAGGTGTAATCTACTGGGGGATTAAAAAGGAGTTTTCCATCATCAATCTTTTTAATTGCAAGGACAGTAAGACCAGTTTTCCTAGGAATTTCTGCCTCAATTAGTGTTTTATTTTCTAGGTAAGAACCCTTTTTGACAATTACTTCTTCTAAGTCTAATTCCACATCGCCCATTCTTGTAACCACATCTAAAAAAGAAATTATATTTGGCTTTATCATCAGTGATGCCATCCTATTGCCTGATATTTCTACAGCAGACAAAGTTTTATTTGCACCAACTTTTAATAGTTTTTCACTTCCTGATTTAGTGATGGCATTTGCTATAATATAAATTTTTTCATTTAGATTTCTTGCTGTAAGAACAGTTACAATGTTATCAACTTCTGTATCAAGAGCTGCAATAAGACCTTTAGCTTTTTCAACTCCAGCGTGTTTTAATACATTTTCTTCAGTGGAATGACCTTCAACAACTAAAATATTATGATGACTATAGTCATCAAGGTCTTCACGATTGTCAGTTATGACAACAAAATTTAAATTTTCATCTATAAATTTATTTATAATTACTTCTGCCAATTCTCCAGAGCCACATATTATATAGTGATCACTTAAAGCTGAAATTTTTCTTTCCATTTTGTTTCCCTTCCATAAATCAGAAACTTTGCCTTCAACAAACATAGCTACAATTGTTGTAAAGGCATATCCAACTATACCTACACCTAAAAAAATCATACATATTGAAAATATTTCAGACCCATTACTTGTTGTGCCAACTTCTCCAAAACCAACGGTGGATATAGTTATGACAGTCATATAAAAAGCATCAACAAAGTCTACATCTAATAAAAGCATATATCCCACAGTGCCTATAATAAGCAAAAGTGAAAATGCATATAAAATAAATTTAAGTTTTCTTCTTTCCTTCATAAGCTTCTCCTTATAAGAGAGATTATAGTATACTTTAATAGAAAAAACTATAAGTTTGAATTTTATTAGTTATTATTTTAGTGGAAATTTTATTTTAAATATAAAAGTGTAAAATTTATAAATTTATTTCTCTCTTTCTCTATTTTAATATTCCATAAATTGGGAAAATATATAACAAAGAACTATATTTCAGGAAGGAGTCTTATATGGCGAAAAATTATACTAAAGATTTGATACGAAAAGAATTTATTAAGCTTTTAAATAAAAAGAAGTTACATAATATTACTGTTACAGAATTAGCTAAGGCATGTAACATTGAGAGAAAAACTTTTTATTATCACTATGATAATTTGACAGAGTTGGTAAAAGAAATCTTTGATGAGGAACTGGATATAGTAATTGAAGAGTTTAACGAGACTTTATCCTGGGAGGAAAGTTTTATTTTAGCGGCTAAATTTATTTTAGATAATAAGAAAATGGTAAAGCACATTTATGAGTCTGATTATAGAATTGACCTTGAAAAATATATTTTTTCTATTTCCGGTGAAATTATGAGAAATTATGTAAAAAGGCTTGGACAAATTACTAAAGCCAAAGACATTGATATGAAACTTATTGCTTATTTTTATCAATGTGCTTTAAGTTCCGCCCTTATTAAATGGGTTGCAACAGGAATGAAAAATGATCCAAAAGCCATAACCCGTAGACTTGGAGAACTAATGGATGGCAATATTTTATTATCTTTAAAGAGAAGTGAAAAATTAGATAATTTTACCCAAAATTTTGACATTGAGTAAAAGTTACCCAAGTAAGCTCTTTTGGTAGATGATGCTTTATCTTAATAATGTTTTAATGAACATAGAAGGAAAGATAAAGAACTATTAAAGGAGGATATTATGGAACTTAAAACTCGTGATAAGAGACTTAAATTAACTAATGGGGATTTTCAAAGATTAGTTAAGACAAGAAAGCCTGAAGGAATTGAAGAAAAATCTGCTTATTTAATTGGAACAGGAGTTGCTTCACTTACTGCAGCATGTTTTTTAATTAGAGATGCTCACATGGAAGGTAAAAAAATTACTTTCTTAGAACAATTAGATATAGCCGGAGGTTCTTTAGATGGTAAATGCATGGAAACTAGAGGATATGTTGCCCGTGGTGGTAGAGAAACAGGAGCTCACTTTGAATGTCTATGGGATATTTGGAGCTCAATTCCAAGTATTGAAGATCCAGAAATGAGTGTGTTGGATTCTTATTATTACACAAATTATGATGATCCAAACTTTAGCAACTGCCGTATTACTCACAAGCAAGGTGAAAAATATGATGATGGTAATTTTAATTTAACTCAAGACCAGGTTAAAGAAATTGCCGATCTTTGCGTAACAAAAGATGAAGAATTAGATAATAAAACAATAGAAGAAGTTTTTTCTGAAGGACTTTTAAACTCAGACTTCTGGACTTATTGGCGAACAATGTTTGCCTTTGAAAATTGGCACTCTGCCTTAGAAATGAAACTATATTTAAATCGTTTCATCCACCATGTAGATGGATTTACTGACCTATCAGCAGCAAGATATACAAGATTCGACCAATACAATTCACTTGTTAAGCCAATGGTTAAGTATCTTGAAGACCATGGATGTAATTTCCAATACAATATTAAAGTAACAGATGTAGATTTTGATATATCTGAAAACAGAAAGGTTGCTACAAAAATAATAGCTGAGGATAAAGATGGCAATGATAAGTCTATTGACTTAACAGAAAATGATTTATTATTCATCACAAATGGTTCTATGACAGAAAATTCTAGTTATGGTGATGACAATACTCCAGCAGAACTTTCAGATGAACAAACTGGTTGCTGGGAAATGTGGAAAAACATTGCTAAAAAATCAGATGACTTTGGTAATCCTGAAGTATTTTGCTCTGATGTAGAAAAGAGTAATTGGGAATCATGTACAATAACTTGCCATGATGATTCTGTTCCAAAATACATTGAAAAAATTACAAAGAGAAGTCCTTATACTGGAAAAACAGTTACTGGCGGTCTAGTAACTTGCCTTGATTCAAGCTGGTTAATATCTTGGACAATAAATAGACAAGGACAATATCCAGAACAACCTAAAAATGATATAGCTGTATGGCTTTACGGTTTATTCACAGATGTTGAAGGCGACTACATCAAAAAGAAAATGAGAGATTGTACAGGAAAAGAAATTACAAAAGAATGGTTATATCATATTGGAGTTCCTGTAAATGAAATTGATGCACTTGCAGAAACTTGTACAGCTGTACCAGTTATGATGCCTTACATTACGGCTCAATTTATGCCTAGAAAATTTGGCGATAGACCACTAGTTGTTCCAAAGGGTGGAGTAAACTTTGCCTTCTTAGGACAATTTGCAGAAACTCTTGACGATCCAGGAAGAGATACAGTATTTACAACAGAATATTCTGGAAGAACAGCTATGGAAGCAGTTTATGTACTATGTGGCGTAGAAAAAGCTGTGCCAGAAGTTTATGCTTCAAGATATGACATAAGATATCTTCTAAATGGAATGAATTCTCTATTAGATGGCAAAAAACCTGAACTTCCACTTAGCCCACTACAAAAAATTAAGCTTGCTAAGCACATAGAGGGCACAGAAATTGAAGAAATGTTAAAAGAATTTAATATAATCTAATTATTAATAATAGATCATAAAAAGTTAAAAATTTGGGGCGGTTTAAAAATCGCCCTTTTTTTAACTTGAATATTAGGGAGGATTCTCATGAAGAATAACAACTTGGATAAGCAAGCTATACCTACTTTAGAAGAAATACAAAGATTATACGAAGATATCTTAAGGGAAGATGGGACTGAAGAAGAATTTTCTAAAGTAGAATCAGGAGAATTTTTAAAAAACTTTAGAAAATATGAAGAAAAATCAGATATTATTAGACAGGAAAATAATTTAATAAAGAAATACCAAGATTTTTTAAAAGAAGAGAGAAATAAACAAAGGAAAATAATAGAAGAACTTGAAAACTTAATTGAATATGAAAAGTTTTTCTTGGAATTGGAGAGAAATAAGAGTAAGGAATTATATAATAGTAATTTTTTCGGAAGCACACCAGCCACTAGATACAGGATAAATAAAATAAAAGAATATGAGAGAAAATTAAAAGAGATTATAAACTCATCACCTGATGCCTGGGAGTTTTATTATCATAGACAACTAATGGAAGATATTGAGACTGGTTACAACAAGGGTCTTGTAGAGGTTAAGTATGTGCTTGACGCAAAGAAAAAAATTATAAGTTCTTTAAAGCAAGGCACCCCTGTATATATAATTGGTCATCTAGGTAGTGGTAAGACTCAAATAGCAAGAGAAGCAGCTATTGAATTTACACTAGGCAATATTATTCAAAAAGAATTAGAAGAAGATTTAGAAAATTGGTTTTTAAAAAATACTAATGCTAATGAAGAAGAGGCTATCGAAAAATTTAAAGAACTAAGAAAAGATAAACTTAAGCACTATAAAAATCTTTTAAGAGAAGGTAATCGTGAAGAAGTAGAGGCAATCTATCCATACTTTATTTCTGGATACTACAACTTAACTTATGAAGATATGTTTGTTGAAAAGACACTTTCTCTTGAGAAAGCTTCTTCAAGTGAAAGTAATTTGGAACTAATTGATGAAGTTGTTGACCAATACTTTAGCTGGACTAAAGCTCATGGTAGAGATTTAGAAAATCTAGATTCTGAAAAACAAGATCTTATTAAGTCTAAACTTTGGGATAGTATTTCTGATATTTTTATAGCTAGAAACACAACTTACGGAACTGTAGTTAAGAAGATTGAAAGAGAAATTTTGTTGGCAGTTAAAAAAGGGAGACCTGTTATTATAGATGAACTTAACACTATTGCCATGCAAAACTTAATTGGTCTTAATGACATCCTTCAAAGTAAAATTGGATCTAAGGCCTATGTTACAGGTATTGGTCCAGTGAAAATAAAAAAAGGATTTGGTCTCATAGGAACAGGAAACCTATCAACTGAATCTGTAAGTTATGAAGGAACAAATGAACTAAATCCAGCTTTTAAATCTCGTTTCCAAACAATAGAATATAATTATGTAAATCAGAATACTATTGGTTCCTTAAAAAATCAAAGTGATAATAAGAAAAATGAATTATTTAGAATATTACTTGTGAGACTTGCAGATAACAATGGAAACCTCCATCTCCCAACTCCTAGAAGGACCTTAGAAGAAATATTTAGACTCTCACAACTTTCAAGAGTGATACAAGAAGTATTTATGGGAAAACTAATATCCCAAGAAGGCGAAAACTCATCAGAAGATATTCCTGAACTTAAAGAATCAGTTTTATCACTTAGAAATATTTTAAGAGTTTTAGATAATTGGAATCTTGGAGAAGAAAAAGACTTGAGTCTGGCCTTATGGGATGGATTCATTAGTTCCATAACAAGTCCACAAGATCAAGCCTATATCCTATCTCAAGCTGTGCGATTTGGTTTCTTTAAAGAATCTGAAGGATGGACAATTAAAAACCAAAATCTTGGAAAATTAACTTTAGAATATGATGAGATAAGAACTAGGTCTTATGAATATACAAGAGGGGAAACTGAGTCTTTATCATACCTTGACTTAATCAGGATTTTATTTGGTCCTCAACCAAAAAGGGAAAAATCACCAGCTTATTTTAAAGATTTTATTAAAGATATCAAGGATAAAGATAATATTTCTATTGAAGAGTATGAAGATTTAAATAAAAGATTAAATAAGTTAGAACACTCTAAATTTCTCTTAGATTATTTAATAGACTTAGGAAAAGAAGGAAAATGAAGTTCTCTATTAATACAAAAGAATTTGAGGAAAATTTAATAAAGTTAAGAGAAGAATTAAATAATAGTTTACTAAAAGGCAAGAAAGTAAGTGACGATTTCGAAGACGAATTATTCGAGCTCGAAAAAAAGCAAGAGAAAATGGAGAAAGAATTACTGTCCTATTATAGGTCTTATAGTGACAATATTTATAAAAGTAAGATTGAAATCACTCCCATAAAGCTAGAAGGTTCTTTTAATTCTGAATCTTATTTAAAATCTTTTTTAAAAATTGATGAAGACATATTTTTATTTTCCTATATAAACCAAAAACTTCATTTTGCTAGGATACTTGATGAAGGCGTTGAAAGAATAGAATTAAGTCAAGCTGTTAAAAATTTTGAAGACCTTATTATTTATATGAAAAAAATTAATGATAATAAAATTTTAGCTTTTTCCATAAGTGGGGGAATTTATATCTTAAGCTATGAAGATATTGACAGTGTTTTTGAGAATAATAATAGCTTAAAGATATATAAATTAAAAAAATCTTTTAAAGGCTTAGAAAATGTAATACAAATTGAAAAAAACAAATTTTTATTACAGAAATTGGGAAGTGGTCTTGCAGTTCTGGAATTTAATAAAGACTATTCTGACTTTAATATTATTATTGCGAATGAAATTTCCATAGAAGAGGGTGAAATATCTTCTTTAGTGGAAATAGGAGACTACAAATTTTTAATAGGAACTAGAGAGGGCTTCCTCTTAGAAGGAGAATACAAAACAGATCATATTAGCGTGAAGGAAAAGATAAAAATCTTTGAGGGTCCTCTTAATAAATTATGGATTTTAGAAAATTTCAATCTTCAAAAAGAATATTGTGCTTGTTTAGGAAATGATGGAAACTTTGCTCTCTTTAATTTCAAAAAAAATAAAATTATAAAATTAAAGAGTGAAAAAATTGCGGGAAAGCTTTTTGAAATAAAAAGCAAGAATGGAACTAGTATCTTCTTAAGTGAAGACGGACTTGTATATGTCCTTGAAGAAAAAATGGGAGAATGGGAGTTAAATGAGGATCTAACGAAACCTGACCTTTTTATTGTAAATGTAATAGCTAAAGATTCATCATCCTATTTGTGTCTTGATATTTATGGTAATTTTTTAAATATTAAAATAGACCACTTGGATTCAATAAAAAAATTATATAATCTAGAATTATTCTAAAGGGAGGGAGATAAATGTTTGGAATTAATAAGGAATCCTTAGATGAAGGAAAATTAAAAAAAGAATCCCAAGAAAATCTCAAAAGTTTTATAGAAAAACAAAAGCAATCTCTCTCTACCTTTACAAGAGAACCAGGACTTAGGTACATTGGATTAGAAAAACTAGAAAAATTCTCTTTTAAGCCTAAGGAAGGAGTACTTTATCTACCCTTATCAGTCTTTATTGAAGAAGATCTAGATAATAGTGAAGTGATGTGGCATATCTATTATGAATTAGCCCTTTATCCAGATTGGAAGAAAAATGCGATTCTATATTTAGAAAGAGAAAAAGCTTGGAAAAATGAAATAGACCAAATGACTTTTTATATTTATAAAAAAGTTAATGAACTTTTAGAAGAAGACAATAAAATCGAGAAAAAATACTTGAGAGAGTATGTAAAAAAAGAAATTTTAGATTTTTTATTTGAAATTGATAAATATACAAGGTTTTTAAGAGTTCTTGAATCTTGTCCTCAGTATAGAGATGAAGAAGAAAAGGGAAAAATCTTAAATTATATGAAAGAGACAAAAGATAAGGAAGAATTATTTTCCGACCTAAACCATCATGGATTTTCCAAAAGTTTTTTATTCTATAGTCTCTACAAGGACGATGAAAATTTCAAATCTAAAATATTAGAAAAATTTGATTCAAGTGTCTTATCTAAATCAATTTATGAATTTTTAAAAAAGGAACTTATAAAAGAAATAAATGAGGATCAAGGAATAGTAGAAAGAGATCCTCTAATAAAAGCTTTTATATATCCAAGTTTTAAAAAATTTTGGTTAGAAGAAATTGATTCCATGACAACTAGGTCTAGCGATGGCGAAAATGATGGAGAAAAGTTCTTTGAAGAAAATCGAGATGAATCTCAAGGAAGTAAACTTGAGTCTAGTAGGGAAGATGTAGAAGAAAGTTTAAAAGAACTTATAAATCAAGAACCTAAAAATATATCTTCACTTGATGAATTTGATGAATCTGATTTAAAGTCCTATGGAATAAGTGAAGATGAAATTGATCTATATAATTTTTATCTAAACAAAACAAAAACACAGAGAGAAGAGATGCGTAAGTTTTGGAAAAAGTTAATTGGTTCAGCAAAAAAAGAAATAAATGTAAAGAGAAATAGACAGCCTAAGGGTAAGTTAAATGTCAAGGATTTAATATATAATTTTCCAGAATTTGTGGAAGCAGAGCAAAAGGGAAATTACAAAAAACTTAAGATTTTTGACAAATATTTTTTAGAATCTCAAAATAAACTGTTGCCAGAAAAAATTGAAATTTCATTCCTAATAGACAATTCTGGATCTATGAATAAAGAAAAAATAGAAGCCATGAGAAAAACTCTGGCAGTTAGTCTTTTATCTATCCAAGATTTTAATAGGTACTTGCAAATTGAAGCGGGAAAGACTAACCAAAAAATTGAAGTTTTAACAGAGTCTTGGTTCTTTGGGAAAAGTCATTATAAAATTAAGGATTTTGACGATACCAATGATTTAGAAAAAAGTAAAATAATTTCTTCCATTGTCAAAGTTGATGCAAGTGATGGGACAACAGATGACGGAGCCTGTCTTAGAGAAATCTATAAAAGTATAAGCCCTGAGCAAAAAAGAAGAATAAAATCTAAAAAAGAATATAAGATAATTTTTGAAATAACTGATGGTGCTTCCACTTTTCCTGGAGCAACAAAAGAAATTGTGAAAAAATTAGTGAAGGAAGACGTAGAAATTTATGCAATTCAAATAGGTAAAATCTCACAGATTGATAGTAAAACCTTTAATTATATTTGGAATGACAGTTTTAAATATCCTCACGGCTTAATTTTAGGCGAGGAAATTTATAAATTGACAGAAGAATTATTAAAACTTGTCAAAAAAAACTTAGAGTCAATATTTCACACTTAAAAATTTTTTAATTTTAAATCACTAAAATAATTTTTAGATTTATAAGAAACTAAGGAGATTTTTTGCTGCAATTAATATATAATTAATTTAAGATATAAAAAATTCTTAAAGGAACTGAAAAATTAATTTAAAATTAGGTGAATTATATGATAATAAGAAAAGCAGAGGCAAGGGACCTAGACGCAATTGAAAGCATATACAATAAAATATTATTAAAAGAAGAAGAAGGCGAAGTTACTACTGGCTGGGAGCGAGGAATTTATCCGAGGCGAGAAACAGCTGAGGCAGCTCTTAAAAGAAAAGATATGTTTGTTATAGAAGATGATGGAGCTTTTGTGGGTGCTGGAATAATTAATAAAGAGCAAGTTGATGTCTACGCAAAGGCAAAATGGAAATTTGCTGCCAAAGATTCAGAAGTCATGGTCCTTCATACCCTTGTAATTGATCCTGATAAAAGTGGCATGGGTTACGGAAAGAGATTTGTAGATTTTTATGAAAACTACGCTAGAGAAAATGGTTGTAAGTATTTACGAATGGATACAAATGAAAGAAATAAACCTGCACGCTCCTTATACAAAAGTCTAGCTTTTGATGAAATTGATTGTCTCTCTTGCATTTTTAATGGACTTGAGGGAGTAAATCTAATTTTATTTGAAAAAAAGCTTTAAAATTATAAAATTATAGGTAAATTAAAAATTGGAGAAGGTTATGAAAGATATTGAAAAAATTTGTAGGGTCGCCTTGGTGCAAGCTGAGCCAGTGATGTTTGATAAAAAGGCATCTTTGGACAAGGCTCTAAAATATATAGATGAAGCAAGCAAGAAAAGTCCAGACTTAATTGTCTTTCCTGAACTTTTCATTCCAGGATATCCCATTGGCATGAATTTTGAATTTAGCATGGGGAAGAGAAGTGAAGGTGGACGAAAAGACTGGCTGCGCTATTAAAATGCATCCCTAGTTCCAGGTGATGAAGAATTTCAAAAACTAATAGAGGCATCTAAAAAATCTGGAGCCTACATAAGTTTAGGATTTTCAGAAAGAGATCCAGTTAGCGGCACACTTTATAACAGCAATGTTATTTTTGAACCCAAGGGAACTTATAAAATACATAGGAAATTAAAACCAACTGGAAGTGAAAGAGTGGTTTGGGGAGATGCCAACAAAAATTATTTTCCAATCACAGAGACAGCCTTTGGTCCTATTGGCAGTCTAATCTGCTGGGAAAGTTACATGCCACTTGCTCGTGTTGCTCTCTATGAAAAGGGAATTACAATTTATATTTCGCCTAACACCAATGACAATCCAGAGTGGCAGGCAACAATTCAGCACATAGCAATAGAGGGCAAGTGCTTTTTCATCAATGCCGATATGATTGTCAGGTCTTCCTCTTATCCAAGGGATTTAAATGAAATAGAAGCCCTAAAGGATTTGCCAAGCCGTGTGTGCAGAGGTGGCAGCTGTATTATTGACCCCTACGGACATTATTTGACTGACCCTGTTTGGGATAAGGAAGAAATAATTTACGCAGACCTTGACATGACTTTGGTGGCGGCCTGCAAGATGGAGCACGATGCAGTGGGACATTATGCCAGACCAGATGTCTTGGAACTAAGGGTTAATGATAAGTAAAAAATATATAAAAAAATATAAAATTTGAAGAAAAAAGGGACAAATAAAAAAAGACTGGTAGATAAAAGAATCCGCCAGTCTTTTTTGTGATTTAAAATAAATTATCTTCTTTTTTTCATTGAGCCAAGCAGACCTCTTGCGATTTCTCTGCCTATACTTCTTGTTATTGTTCCAAGCATGGAGTCTATGCCCTTGTCGATGTAAGATTTTTGCTTGCGAGAAGATTTTCTTTCTTTTTCCAATTCCTTTTCGCGTCTTTCAATTTCTTTAAGCCTTTCTTCTTCTAGTTTATCTCTTTCTTCTTGGATCTTTTCATTTTCAATTCTCTTAAGCAAAACTTCATAGGCAGATTCTCTGTCAATTGGGTCCTTATATTTTAAATAAAGGTTTGAAGCTTCAACTAAATTTCTGTATTCAGTATCATTTAATGTGACAAAGGAGGAGTGTGGGGGAAGAATAAGAGCCCTATCAGCAACAGTTGGTGCGCCGCTTTCATCGGCAAAGGAAACTATTGCTTCTCCAGTCCTAAGATTTATAATTTCTTCCTTTAAATTCATTGAGTCGTCCTGCCTAAAGGTATCTGCAACAGCGTTAATTGCCTTTAGTTCCTTTGGAGAGTAGGCTCTAAGTTGATGGACAATTCTGTTGGAAAGCTGTGAAGAAACTTCTTCCGGTACATCAAGTGGATTTTGTGTAATGAAGAAGACTCCAACGCCCTTACTTCTCACAAGTCTAACAACTTGAATTATTTTCTCCTTTAAAACACTTGGAGTATTGTTAAAAAGTAGGTGGGCTTCGTCAAAGAAAAACACAAGCTTAGGTTTATCTAAGTCGCCAACTTCAGGGAAGTTTTCATAAATTTCTGATAGGAGATAAAGAAGTAGCATTGAATATAAAAGTGGATTTGAAATTAATTTATTGGCATTTAAAATATTTACAAGACCCTTGCCGGATGCATCAGTCCTTACCAAATCATTTATGTCAATGGCAGGTTCGCCAAAAAATAAATCTCCACCAGCATCTTCAATGAATAATAATTTTCTCGAAATGGCAGAGAGACTTTGGCTTGCCACATTGCCATAATTTTTGCTGATCTCATCTCTATTGTCGTTTACAAAATTTATAACTTGCTTTAAGTCCTTTAAGTCAATTAACAAGAGTCCTTCGCTGTCGGCAACCTTAAAAACAATATTTAAAACTCCCCTTTGGGTGTCGTTTAAGTCCAAAATATTTGAGAGCATAAGAGGTCCCATTTCAGAAACTGTAACTCTTAGGGGAATCCCCTTTTCACCATAAATGTCCCACAAAGATACAGGATAATTTTTAAATTCAAAATTAGAGATGCCTAACTCATTAAGTCTATCTTGTAACTTGTCATTCATCTCGCCATACATGGAAATATTGGCTAGGTCGCCCTTGACATCGGCAAGAATTGTTGGCACTCCAGCATCAGATAGCCCTTCAGTTAAAACCTTAAGCGTTACAGTTTTTCCAGTTCCTGTGGCACCGCTTATTAGTCCATGTCGATTTACTTTATTTAAAAGAATACTATTTTCAGATTTTCCCTTTCCAATTAAAATTTTGTCCATGAGAACCCCCTTTATTATGAAAGTTATTAACTATCTTTATTATAGCAAAGATTACAAAAGTTCACATAAAATAAATTTTAAAGAATGATATAATTAATTAAAAGATTGAGGAGGATCTTATGGAATATGTAAAGAAAATTTATGGAGTAAATAGAGAGGACCTGCCAGGGGATTCATATCTTAGAGAAATTCCCTTTCTAAAAAATTTTAGGGGCATGGACATAGATAGTCCTGTAACCTTTTTTGTGGGCGAAAATGGAACGGGCAAGTCAACTCTTCTTGAAG
>NZ_HE978566.1:424635-425581 GCF_000311825.1 Peptoniphilus grossensis ph5
ATATTTTAGAAATAGGAAGAGGACCAGGCAAGGAGAGGGATGGATTTTTCCTAAGAGCAGAATCTTTTTACAATCTTGCATCAGAAGTTGATAACTTAGCAGAAGGTGGAGCCTCGGATTATTATGATTTTTATGATTCTTATGGCGGCAAGTCTCTTCATTTTCAATCCCATGGAGAAAGTTTTAGGTCCTTAATCTTAAATAGATTTAGGGGCAAGGGTATTTATCTACTAGACGAACCAGAAGCAGCCCTTTCGCCAACATCAATAATGTCTATTTTGTGCATAATCCATGAACTTGAAAAAGACGATTCACAATTTTTTATAGCAACACATTCGCCAATTCTCTTGGCGTATCCTAATGCGAAAATTTTTGAATTTTCCGAAAGTGGTATAGAGGAGAAGACCTATAAAGAGACAGAATCCTATAGCATTACAAAAACTTTTTTAGATGACCCAGAAAAGATGATAGACTTATTATTTAACGAAGAATAAAATTAATATTTTTGAATTAGAGAAGGCTTAGGCTTTCTCTTTTTTTATTGAGGAATATAGAAATTTTTTTACAAAGTCAAAGAAATGTTTATTTTTTGTTTATGAAAAATATTTTTTATTTACCCTAAAGTAAGCTTGTGGTAATATTTTTGTGGTATCTTTACACATAGTTAAATATTTTTAAATATTATTTGTTTTAGTAACTTGAGATAAAGTAGTAGGCAATTTATTTTAATTTTTTATTTCATTTAATATTTCTTATGAGATTTTCTCATTAAAAATTTTTGTAAGATACTAACTTAAAATATGGAGGAAAATATGAAAAAAGTTGTAGCGACTACTATGGCGACTTTATTATTTGGGCTTTCATTTCCGGTTAAGACCTTTGCTTTACCAAATAATACAGAAGAATTAGAGTCCAAGATTGTTGAAGATTTTAATGTAAAAAAACC
>NZ_HE978566.1:426686-454708 GCF_000311825.1 Peptoniphilus grossensis ph5
AAATACAGTGGAAAAATAATTGACAGAGATCCAAATTTAAACTTGCCTGAAGAAAAGCAGGGACAGCTTCCTAATCAAGGTCAAAGCTTTGCAGAAAGAATTGGGAAAAATAATTTAATCCCAGTTGATATTTCTCTTTGGCAAGGGGACTTAATTAATTGGAAGGATGGAGTTGAGTTAGACACTTCTGTAAATAATCCTGAGCTTAGAAGAGCCTTTGATGAGGCTAAATTTGAAGGCGACGGAAGAGCTTCTAGTTTACAAGCACCAAATGGAAGCCAAGGAAAAATTGTAGTAACTTTTAAAGACAAATCTTCTATTGAAGTTAAAGATCAAAAGCTTTATGTTTTTCCACATGTAACTGCTTCTACTTATGCAAATACGCCAAAGGATGCAGTAACAACAACTTTCTTCCTAGGAGAGGGAAGTAAAGTTAAAAGTGGTTTAAATGAACAGGTGGGAGACGCAGAACATCCTATTCCTTTCCAAACCTTTAAGATAAAACCAGGTACAAATATTCATGACTTCCAGCTGCCAACTAATAAGAATATTTTTGATAATATTTCTGCCATGCCAGCTGATGATTCTTATTCTGATCTTAAATGGGAGCCAGAAAATTATATTGTTAGTGAAAACAATAAGTCCTTTACTGCAAGAGTTGTTAAGTCATTTAAAATAAGTTTTGAGTTTAATGGTTATGATTCCGACAAGGGTAATGAGGAGATTAATTCTTTACCACAAGAATTAATGGATAAAATGCCAAGTGAGATTAAGGTTAAAAAGGGAGAAGCCTATGAACCAACTAAACCAGAAAACTTCGTTGAAACTCTAAAAGATGGTTCTGGAGAAGTTACAAAGGTTTATGAATGGACTTTTGCTGGATGGAATCCAACAAAATTTTTAAAAGTAGAAAAAGATGAAAAAATTTCTGGCACTTGGAAGAGAAAACAAGCAACATCTGCTAAACCTACTGCTGACAAAGTAACTGAAGGCGACAAGTTCATTAAGGGTAAAGGTATCTCTGGCTCAATAATAAAAATTTATCTTGGAGAGAAGAAAGTTCTTGAGGCTAAAGTTTCTGATGGCGGAAATTGGGAAGTTAAATTAGATAGGGAAGTAAAGAAGGGCGACAAGCTTTACTTTACGCAAATTGAAAAAGGAAAAAAAGAATCTGATAAAGTAGAATCAAGTGTTGTTGAAAAAACAAAGCCAAACCCAAATCCAAATCCTAACCCTAACCCTAACCCTAACCCTAACCCTAACCCTAACCCTAACCCTAACCCTAATCCTAAACCAGACCAAAAGCCAAATCCTAAACCAGATCAAAAGCCAAATCAAAAACCAAGCTCTAAGCCAAGACCTAGGACAGGAAATATTTTTCCAAATCTTAAAAATAGGGATTACAATAAAAATTCTAGCGAGATTAAAACTTACCTAGCTAAAAGCAAAATTAATGATAATAAAAATAAGGGCCTAAGACACATCATAAATGTTTTAAGTGGAGAATACGAAATTGTTAAAGATGGAGTTTCTCAAAAGAAAAGAATGGATGTTGTTCCTGTAATAAAAAATGACAGACTTATGCTGCCACTTAGGTCTCTTGCTGAAATGATTGGCGCAAGAGTAGAATGGGATTCGCATACTAGGATTGCAACTTTTACAAATAATGGATTAGTTGCAAAAATCCAAATTGATGGAAATGAAATTGTCTTGTCTAATGGAAAAGTTATAAAAATGGATTCAAAGCCACTAAATATTAATGGAAGAATTCTTGTATCTATTTCCAATGTAGGGAATGTTTTTGGACTTACAAATGGAAATACCAAGGACGGCATTGACCAAGATATTGAATGGGATGATGTCAATAAGACAGTTACGATTAATTTAAAAAAATAAATTTTGATAAAAAGAAAATTAAAGTGAAAAGAACTTGGCAATAAAACCAAGTTCTTTTTTAGTATTTAATATGGTGATGATAAATAAATTAAATAGCTTGAAGAGCTCCTTTGATATCTTCAATGATGTCTTCTGCATCTTCAATGCCCACGCTCATTCTTATTAAGTCAGAGCTAATGCCAGCTTGTTTAAGTTCTTCTTCATTCATTTGTCTGTGAGTTGTAGATGCAGGGTGTAGGACACAAGTTCTTGAGTCAGCAACATGAGTTACAACGGCTGCAAGTTTTAGTGAGTCCATGAATTTTGTAGCGGCATCTCTTCCACCCTTTACTCCAAAGGAAATTACTCCACAGGAACCTTCTGGCAAATATTTTTTTGCAAGTTCATGTTGTGAATCCTTTTCTAGGGCAGAAAAGCTTACCCAAGAAATTTTATCGTTATTTTCTAAGAATTTTGCAACTGCAAGGGCATTTTCGTAATGTCTTGGCATTCTCAAATGTAAAGTTTCAAGTCCAATGCCCAAATAAAAGGAATTTTGTGGTGATGGAATACTGCCAAGGTCCCTCATTAGAGTTGTAGTCATTTTTGTAATGTATGCACCTTTGCCAAAGCTTTCAGTATAAACTACTCCATGATAAGTTTCATCTGGCTCAGTAAGTCCTGGGAATTTGTCCTTGTGTTTTGACCAGTCAAAGTTTCCAGAGTCAATTACAGCTCCGCCAACAGAATTGGCAAATCCATTCATGTACTTTGTAGTGGAGTGAGTTACAATGTCAGCGCCCCATTCAATTGGTCTCAAGAAAATTGGAGTAGGGAAGGTGTTGTCAACTATTAGTGGCACTCCATGGTCGTGAGCAGCTTTTGCAAAAGTTTCAATGTCTAAAATTTGAAGGGATGGATTGGAAAGAGTTTCTCCAAAGACTGCCTTTGTATTTTCTTTAAATTCTTTATTTAAATCTTCAAGTGAAATTGCTGGATCAACAAAAGTTGATTCGATGCCAAGGTCCTTCATTGTGTGGGCAATTAAATTGTATGTTCCACCATAAATTGCTGAAGATGAAATTACATGGTCGCCTGCTTTTAAAATATTTAAAAGTGCATAAAAGTTTGCAGCTTGACCTGATGATGTTAAAATTCCTGCAACGCCACCTTCAAGAGCTACAATTTTATTTGCAACAGCATCATTTGTTGGGTTTGATAGTCTTGTGTAAAAGTAACCTGCTTCCTTTAAGTCGAAAAGATTACCCATTTGTTCAGATGAATCGTATTTAAAAGTTGTTGATTGAATAATTGGCAATACTCTTGGTTCACCATTTTTTGGTTCGTAACCAGCTTGTACACATAATGTTCCTAAATTTTTCTTTGTCATTTTGTCCTCCATAAATTATAAATAAATTTGTCGGCAGCTCAAAGGATTAAAAATAAATTCTGATAAGATAAAGCTTTTATAAAATAAAAAAAGCTCCCGTCCCTAAAGGACGAAAGCTGTGCTTCGTGTTACCACCTTTTTTTATTATTTTATCGCTAAAATAACCTCATAGAGTACCAACATACTCCGAACGCTATAACAGGCGTACCTGTCGCAGCCTAAACGCTTGTCTCGGTGCGATAACTCCAAGGCCATGTTCCAAGGTAATTCTTTTGATTTCTTTCACCAAATGAAATCTCTCTGTGAAAAGTTTTACAATGTACTCTCCTCTTCAAAGTCTATGTGTGCAATTATAAATAGCAAAATTTTTTTTGTCAAGTAAATTTTAATAAAAATTTTTTTAAAAATATATTTTTATCATTCATACTTTAAAAATCTATTAGATAGTATTGTAAAAAGACTTGCTTCAATTAAAGAAGATATAAGCATTTTCATGCCGCCCATTTTATCTATTAGTTCAAAATGATTTGTAGTAATAGCAAGTTTACTGGAGGCTACAATATATTGAAGTGATGGAATTATATTCTGTGCCACAAGACCAAAACCAAAAATTGAAATTAATACTGAAATAAGAACTATTAAACCTAAAGATTTTGTTTTTAAACTCAGATAATTCATTATGGAAATAATTGGAATGGAAGATAGGATACTTATTCCAACATAATAAAAGTATAGCCTTAATCCTTCAATGTTAAAGCCACATATAAATTTACCACTTAATACAAATAGTAATAAAAAATATATTTGAGTGAAGGCTATTATTATAAAGGCGATGAAGGATTTTGCCATAATAAAATTAATATTTTTTAGGGGGCTGGTCCTTATTAATTTTAATCCCGCCTTATGTTCTACTGACCATAGGCTTGAAACGATAATTGAAATAAGAGGTATTATAAAAAACATAAAGTAAAATAGTGATGTCTGAGTCCAAAGACTTTGCCATTTATTTTGTAAAACTTCTTTATTTAACAAATAATTTAGGGTCCCAAAAATATTTGCCAGAAAGGGAATTATTAATATTGTCGCTAAGAGTGAAAATAATTTTAATTTTTTTAATTCTATTTTTAACATTTTTGCCTCCTATACTTCTTTAGATAGCCTAAATTTATTATTTTTTAAGATATAAATAAGGGCAAGGAAAATATAAAATAAACTAATTAATAAAGTGAGATAATTTATATTATTCATAGTCTGCCTAAAAATCTCTCCATCTTTTACATAATTTATATTTAAGATAGTAGCAAAGAGTCCAAAGGGATTTATTTGCGATAAAACTTTTGATGTGAGCATAGTAATTATTCCTGACATTGCTCCAACGATTGAAAAGAAAAGGGAGAAGTAAATTTTTTTACTTTTAATTTCAATTATTGTAAAAATTAAGAGCATGGAAATATTAATGGATAAAGTTGTTAAAAAGTAAATTACAATTCTCTTTATCAAGTCTATATCCAAGTTAAAATTTTTGCTTTTGCTTGATAAAAATATAATTAGTAACCATTCAAGAATTTGGATTAATAAAATTTTTAAGGACAAAGTTTTAATTTTATTTAATAATATTTTTTGAACTCTTAAGCCAAGACTTATTTGCATTTGCCACATATTATTCTTTTCTTCAATCTCAATTACTTTTTTTACAAGAGATGATAGGGCAAGAGGATTAAAAAATAATGAAATTGCTAAATAAGAATCTAATATCCTTGCAAGGGGATATTTATTAACTTGAAAGTCTGTTGTCTTAAAGGCTATAAGGATAGAAAATAAATGTATGGAAAATAAAATTAAAATTGTAAAATTTAATTTTAATCCCTTATTCTTTTTTATTTCTAAATTTTTCATGGCATCACCTTGCACTTGTTTCTTGAATAAATAATTTTTCAAGACTTTCTTTTCTTTTTTCTACTCTATAAATATCAACTGTATTTACGAGGATTTTTATTATTTTTGCAACTTCTTCTTCACTTTTATTTCCCAGTACTAAATAATCATCAAGTATATTTCCTTGAGGAAGTTCAAGTAGCTTTGAAGCCTTAAGGTTATCTGAAGTCTTTAAAACAATTATTGGTGGATGGAGGTCCCTGTATTCTTTTAAAGAACCACTGTAAGTCAAAACTCCATTTTTTAAAATACCTATGTGACTTGAAATTTTTTCGATTTCATCCAAGATATGTGAGGAGATTAAAATACTTGTATTCGAATTTTTTACAATATTTTTGAATAAATCTCTCATTTCTTCAATGCCATAGGGATCAAGTCCATTAATAGGTTCATCTAAGATTAAAAATTTAGGATTACCAATAAGAGCTATGGCTATACCCAGCCTTTGCTTCATGCCAAGAGAAAAATCTCTGACTTTTTTATTTTTACTTGTAAATAACCCAACATCCTTTAAAACCTTATCAATATTATCTTTTTTTATATTTTTCATATCACAGATAAGGTCTAAATTGTCATAGGCAGTTAGATGGTCATAAAAGGATGGGTTTTCAATTAAGGAACCTAAATTTTTATTTGTTTCTTTTTGATTTTTTGCATTAATTTCCTTTCCATATAAACTTATGCTGCCAGAATCTTTTTTAACTAAACCTAGAATTGATTTCATAAGAGTAGACTTTCCAGCTCCATTGGGACCTATAAGCCCAAAAATACTTCCTTCTTCAATTTCTAAATTAATATTTTTTAAAACTAAATTTTTATCATAGGATTTGCTAAGATTTTCGATTTTTAAAATATTCGTCATTATATTCTCCCTTCTTTTTTTATTCATTATAAATAGACTCCATAACACAAGGGTTTTAAGTAGATTACTTTTACATCACAATTACAAATATTAAATTTTTATGTGATAAAATAAGCCTAAAGGAGAAAGAAATGAATAATTTTAGAGATGCAAGGATACTATTAGTTGACGATGAAGATTATTTGATAACTAGTATGTATAAATTTTTAAAAAACAAGGGCTATAACAATGTTATGACGGCAAAAAATATTAAGGAAGCAAGCTTTAAGCTTAAGAATAATAAAGTGGATTTAATGATATTAGATATAATGCTTCCCGATGGCAGCGGTTTTGATTTATTAGAGAAACTTAGGGAAAAATCTAGCTTGCCTGTGATTATTCTATCAGCCTTAAGTGGAATTGATGACAAAAAAGTTGGCTTTGACTTAGAAGTTGATGATTATATTGTTAAACCATTTTTGCCTGAAGATTTGTTATGGAGAATTGAGGCAGTCTTAAGAAGGACCTATCAAAACAAAAACGATAAAATTACCTTATTAGGTAGGATTGTCTTTGATAGGGAAAGGGCAATTTTAATAAAAAATAAGGAAGAAATACAATTAACTGCAAAACAGTTCAAAATTTTAGATTATCTTGCTATTAATATTAATAAAATTGTTTCAATAGACCAAATAATAGATAGGTGCTGGGAGGAAAGTTTTGGCTACGAAAACACACTTATTACTCACATTTATAGGTTAAGGGATAAACTTGAAGATGATCCAGCAAATCCAAAAATACTTATTACAGTAAAGGGCTTGGGTTACAAGTTACTTGGAGATAATAAAGAATGTTAAATTATTTTTTTAAAAAACTAAAAAAATTCGCCTTATTTGTATTTATTTTATTAATGTTAATGATTTTGAGTTTAATTGGAATTTTTTATTCAAGTTTTAAATTTTCAAAAAAATATATAGAGCCAAGCAAGGTATTTGAATTTGTAGAAAAGAATAAAGATGTGGGTAAAGCTAAAGAAATTTATTTTACTATTGAGAATAAGAAATACCTAGAAGATAAAAATATTTGGGCAATAAGAATTGATAAAAATGGAGAAGTAATTGAAAGTTTTAACAAGCCTCAAGAGGTTAAAAATAAATTTGACATAAGTGATGTTGTAAGATTTACTAGGTATTACTTAAATGATTATCCTGTCTTTACCTTTGTAGTAGGTGATGGAATATTAGTTTTAGCTTATCCAAAAAATTCCTTAGATAAGCTACCCTTTAATTATTATAATTATGATTTGGCAAAAATAAATTTTTTTATCTTTATAATCAGTGTTGTCTTCTTTGTCCTATTAGTTTATATATTTTATCTGCATGAAGTTAAAAGTATTTTTAAGAAATTAAACCCACTTCAAGAAGCTATAAATAATGTTTTTGACCATGATTATAAAAAGCTCCAAGAGGAGGGAGAATTAAAAGAAATTTCTGAGACTATTAATGAGGCTAATAGCAATTACATTAAGCTAAAGGAAAGTCAATCTAGTTGGCTTAGAGGAATCAGTCACGACATAAGGACTCCTCTCACAAAGCTTTCCTGGGAACTGGAAGGTCTTAAAACAAGGGAAAACTCAGTGGAAATTGAAAAAATGGAAGATCAAATTATAAAGATAAGTAAAATTATAGAGGACTTAAATTTGACCAATAGCCTTGAAAACCTAAGTGATGAGCATTTTGAATATAGGGATCCAATTTCTGTTATAAGAAAGTTGATTGTGAATAGTTTAAATGAAAATCCCAGCAAGGATCTTATTTTTGAAAATAGAATAAATAAAGAAGTAAAAATTAAAATGGAGGACCATTTATTTTATAGGATGCTGGAAAATATTTTAAATAATAGCATTAAATATGGAAAGGGAAAAACTTATATAATTTATGACCTTATAGATAAAAAATTGCTAATCTCAATTAAAGATGAAGAAGGTACAATTGAAGATAGGGTAATAAATAGACTATATGAAGAAAATCTATCTGAAATTCAGACTCATGGCATGGGCTTATTTGTGTCAAAACAAATTTGCAAACTTCATAAGGGAAAAATGGAAGTTAAAAATCTATCTCCAGGTGTAATAGTTTCCTTTACTTTTGATATAAAATAAAAAGTACAAGAATCTTCTACTTATGTCCATACTATTGACGATTTGTTAAAGTATGTAATATAATAATCAATATGCTAAAAATAGCGATTTATATAGAAAGGTGATTAAATGTCAGGACATTCTAAATGGAATAATATTAAGAATAAAAAAGGTAAGGAAGACGCAAAGAAGGGCAAGATTTTTACTAAACTTGCTAGACAAATAACTGTTGCTGCTAAGGAAGGTGGACTTGATCCAGATTACAATCCATCTCTTAAGGTTGCCATTGATAAGGCTAAGGCTGAAAATATGCCTAACGACAACATCGATAGGGCAATTGCAAAAGCTGGCGGCGGAGATAATGACGATAACTTTGAAGAAATTGTTTATGAAGGTTATGGTCCAGGTGGAGTTGCCGTTATGGTAAATTGTTTGACAGACAATAGAAATAGAACTGCACCAGATGTAAGACATTTATTTGACAAGTATGCTGGAAATCTTGGACAACCTGGTTGTGTTTCTTTTATGTTTGACAAAAAGGGTTCTCTTGGAGTTCTAAAGGAAGGACTTGACGAAGATGAATTTACTCTTACTGCCATTGATGCAGGAGCTGAAGATGTAATCGATAGGGGAGAAGCCTTTGAAATTGTAACTGCTCCTGAAGATTATATTGAAGTTAGAAAAGTTTTAGAAGATGCTGGACATTCTTTTATTGAATCTGAAATAACTTACATCCCACAAACTACAACTGAGCTTACTGATGAAGATGACATTAAAAATATGGATAAGTTAATTGACGCCTTGGAAGACAATGACGATGTAACTGATGTCTACACTTCTTGGGAGAGAGATTAATGGAAATTAATAGAATTATAGACCATACACTTTTAAAGCCTGAAGCAAGTGAAGAGCAAATTGAAAAACTTGTTAAGGAAGCAATAGAATATAATTTCTTTTCAGTTTGTGTAAATCCAACTTGGGTAAAAAAATGTGCTGAAATGTTAAAGGATACTGGCGTAAAAGTCTGTACTGTTATTGGTTTTCCTTTAGGGGCAAACACTCTAGAAACTAAAGCCTTTGAAACAAAAAACGCTCTTGAAAATGGCGCAGACGAAATTGACATGGTCATTAACATTGGCTACATGAAGTCAAAGAAATTTGACGAAGTTGAAAATGAAATTGCTGAGCTTGCAAAAATTTGTCATGACAAGGGCGCAATATTGAAAGTAATTTTAGAAAACTGCCTTTTAACTAAGGATGAAATAAAAAAAGCCTGCCAACTTGCTGATAAAGCTGGAGCTGATTTTGTAAAGACTTCAACTGGTTTTTCAACTTCAGGAGCTGATGCAGAAGATGTTAAACTCATGAAGGAATCTGTTTCTGACAGGGTTAAAGTAAAGGCAAGTGGTGGAATTAGAGACTATAAAAAAGCAATGGAAATGGTAAATAATGGAGCAGATAGACTTGGTGTCTCAGCCGGTCTTGCAATTTATAAGGAGAGCAAATCATTATGAGAATAAATCCCGTTGCCTTTACAATTTTTGGAATAGAAGTAAAGTGGTACGGAATTTTAATAGCCCTTGGAGTCTTTTTAGGCATATTTTTTACTGAAAAAATGGCAGAAAAGAAAAATTATAGCAGGGGTCTTTATAAGGATATTTCCACAGATGTTTCTCTCTTTGCAGTTTTAATTGGAGTTCTTGGCGCAAGGCTTTACTATGTAATTTTTGAGTGGGAATATTATAGCCAGCACTTAGATGAGATTTATGCCATAAGAAATGGCGGACTTGCCATTTATGGAGGCATCATAGCTGGTGGACTTACTATTTATTTTTTCTGCAAGCGAAAAAAAGTAAACTGCTTGACACTACTTGACTGTGTTGCGCCAGGTCTTGCCCTTGCACAAGCAATTGGCAGATGGGGAAATTATATCAACGGCGAAGCTCACGGTGGCGTAACAGATGTACCTTGGGCAATTTTAGTTGATGGACAGAGAGTTCATCCAACATTTTTTTACGAATCAATAGTGAATTTTTCAATTTTCTTGTTTTTGTACTTTTATCTTTCAAAAAGACAAAAATTTGAGGGTCAACTTATTTCTGTTTACACTATAGTTTATGGTATAGCAAGATTTTTCATTGAAGGAATGAGAACAGATTCACTTTATATTGGTGATTTTAGAGTATCTCAACTTGTCAGTATTGGCATAATAATTTTTGGGATTGCAATTAGACTTATAGCTAAGAAGGAACAAAAGAATATAAAATAATTTGGACTAGGCAACTAGTCTAATTTTTTAGGTGATATTTTGAATAAAATTAATTACAATTTGGAAATGGAAAAAGTTATAAAAAATATTAGTGGGGAAGATAAGCCTAAACTTCTTTTGCACTCTTGTTGTGGTCCCTGCTCCTCTGCTGTCTTGGAGAGAATAAGTGACTATTTTGACATTGACGTCTTTTATTACAATCCTAACATAGACAGCGCAGATGAGTTTTATAGAAGGTCTGATGAGCAAATTAAGCTTGTAGAAGACTTGGGACTTGATGATAAAATTGATGTGAAAGTTATAAAATACAAGCACCAAGAATTTTTATCTTACATCAAGGGCTTTGAAAAATATGAGGAAGGCGGAGCCAGATGCTTTAGGTGTTATAGGCAAAGGCTTGAGGCAGCAGCCAAGTATGCTGCAGAAAATAATTACGACTACTTCACAACAACTCTTTCCATTTCACCCCACAAGGATTCACAAATTTTAAATCGATTAGGTAAATTTCTTTCAGAAAAATATAAGGTTAACTATTTATTTTCAGATTTTAAAAAGAAAAATGGTTTTAAGAGGTCAGTTGAGCTAACTGATAAATTTAATATGTATAGACAAGATTATTGTGGTTGCGAATTTAGCAGAGGTGAAGATTGAAAAACATAAAAAATATTTTCATTATTACTGTAATTTTTATTTTGACACTGGGACTTTATCTTTCCTATACTATGGATTTTGATTTTAGCAATAATGAAAATAAAACAGGGGAAGCTAAAAATTTAAAAACTGAAGAAACAAAAAAGGAAGACAAGTCAGAAGTAAAAATCCTTGCCATGGGGGATATGATTTTTCATCAACCTATTGTAAAAAATTATAGGAGCAATGATACTTACGACTTCGCGCCAATTTTTGCCAATATTTCTGCTGACATCAATGAAGCAGACCTTGCCCTAGCAAACTTTGAAGGCTCAGTAAATTCAAATAGAAAGTTATCAGGGTTTCCACTTTTTAATTTTCCTAAGGAAACAATTTATTCTTTAAAAAATGCTGGATTTGATGCACTTTCGACTGCAAACAATCACGCCCTGGACACAGGACTTGATGGTATAGGGGAAACTATCTCCCACATAAAGGAAAGTGGCATGAAAAATTTTGGAACTCTTACAGAAGATGGCGACAAGGGAATAATTGTTGAAAAAAATGGAATAAAAATTGGACTTATTTCCTTTACAGACACATTAAATGGCATGGATTCTTTGATGAGAGGTAAAGAATACTCTGTTAACACCTTTGCTCAAGATGTGAAGTCTGACATTCAAAATTTAAAGGACAATTCTGATATTGTTATTGTCTATCCTCATTGGGGAAACGAATATCAACTAGTGCCAAATGAAAGGCAGATTTTTTTAAAGGAAATGCTGCAAGATGCTGGTGCCGATATTATTTTGGGCTCTCATCCTCATGTGCTTCAAAGATATGAAGTTGAAGATAAAAATGATAAAAAATATTTTACTATTTATTCTATGGGCAATGCTCTTTCAAACCAAAGAGTAGAAAATTTAAAAAAATCTGGTGTAGATACTGGTGCCATAATCAAATTAGTCATAGAGAAGGACAATGTAAGCGGCGAAACGAAATTAAAATCCTATGGTGTTTATCCAACCTATGTCAACAGATATTATGCTAATGGAAAATTAAATTATAATTTAGTAAAGTTAGAAGACCTAATGCCAGGGGGAAAGCTTGATGGTGTCACTACAGAGGAATTAAAGGCAAAGGCGGATAAGAAATATAAGGAAGCTTTAAAGGTTTTAAAGGGTGAAATATGAAAAGGGACAAGGTTCCAGGTACAAATTTTATAATTTTTCAAGATGAAGATGAGTTTAAATACACCAGCGATGCTTTGATTTTGTCTTCCTTTGTCAAAGGTGGACAAAGAGCTCTAGACCTTGGCTGTGGAAATGGAATTTTATCTCTAAGAATTTGTCCTAGATTCGGTGAAGTTCACGCAGTTGATAAAAATAAAAATGTCTTGAAAGCCTTAAAAAAATCTATTTCATTTAACAAATTAGAAGATAAAATAAATTTGCTAGAAGAAGATATTTTTAACTTAAAAAATTATTATGCTACAAATTATTTTGACGCAGTGGTTTTTAATCCGCCTTACTACGATTATGATAATATGAAGTTTGAGACAACCCAAGCCAAGCATTTTTTTGACATAGATGCTAGCCTTTACATAATTAATTATCTGCTCAAAAATTCTGGCAGTCTTTATATAATTTATCCTACTTATAGACTTGCAGAAGTGATATATATGATAAATAAGAAGGGGCTAAAGGTAAAGAATATTATAAATATTCATGGAAATAAAAATAAAAAGGCAAAATCATCTATAATTATTGCAAAAAAGCAGGCGAATTTTGGCAATGATTTTAGAGATTTTTACATAAGAGATGGTTTAGATTACACAGATGAGATGAAAAGAGTTTATAAAAACGAGGTGATACTGTGATTTATTTTTGCCCAACACCTATTGGGAATTTAGGCGACATAACCCTAAGGACAATTGAAATTTTAAAGTCCGTTGACACTATTTTTGCTGAGGACACAAGAGTTACAGTAAAACTTTTAAATCACTACGACATAAAGGCAGAGCTTAGAACTTACCACAAGTTTAACGAAGCTGAAATGTCCGAAAAAATTATTGAGAACATAAAGGATAAAGACATAGCCCTTGTAACTGACGCAGGCATGCCTGGCATATCTGACCCAGGTGCTGTTCTTGTGAAAAAATTAATCGAAGAGGACATTGATTTTAGAGTTTTACCTGGTGCCAACGCAGCCTTAACAGCCCTGGTTTTATCTGGGCTTGACACAGACCATTTTCTTTTCTATGGATTTACATCAAATAAATCTTCTGCAAGGAAGAAGGAATTTGAAGCCTTAAAGGACTTAAAATTTACTTTAATTTTTTACGAGGCACCTCATAGGATCAAGGACTTTTTAAAGGATGTCAACGAAGTTTTTGGCGAGAGAAAAATTTCCATATCCAGAGAAATTACTAAGGTCTTTGAAGAAACTATTAGGTCTACTACATCAGAGATACTTGAAAAAGATATAAGAGAAAAGGGCGAATTTGTAATTTGCTTAGAGGGAAAGACTGAAGAAGAGACCTATGACATAAGAGAACTCTTGCAAGAAGAATTAAAAAAGGGAATGAAAAAATCTCAAGCTGTTAAGGAAGTTTCAAAAAAATATAATATTCCAAAGAATGATGTTTACAAGGAGAGTTTGGATTTATGATAAATTTAAATGAACTTGAAGGACAAATAAAAGATGTAAATATAAATTTAAGGGACAAGTACGACTTTGTTTTTAAATTAAACAACGAAGATTTTAGGAATCAAATAAATAGCCAAGTTGGAAAAATTATAAAAATGGAGAAATTTCACAAGGAAGAAATTTCAAAATACAAGAGGACAGTTGGAGTTGATGGTTCTAACAACAGGTCTGGCGGAGCCTTTCCTCACTTTATAGAAATTTTCCAAGGTCTTGCCAAGTCCACAGATGGCAATGAAGTTTATAAGACCAAGGTCTATACGCCCACACTAAATTCACTCTTTGATGAGCAAAATCTTTCACAAAAACTTTTGGCGACTATTGAAATTGAAACGGCACTGGAATACATTGACAAATACGATTTTGATTATTTGATGATGGACGGTGGTTTCATAAGATATAAAATCAACTGTCTTGATTTATTTAAAGAACTTCGAGATAAATGTGAGAGGAAAAATATCATTCTCTTTGGAGTTATTAAAGACATCAAGACGAACGTCATATCAAGAAGTCTTGAAATTGACGAATCTATTTACGACAGAGAAATTTTATTTAATAGATTAAAAACTGGAGAAGCAATTTTAATTAAAAATGAAATAAATAAAAAATTCATCAAAGACGGAATGGGCGAGGGCTTTTCTTCTGCATTTATGAGGACTTCAAAGTTCCCAGGAGCAGTTGGAGTGGATATTTTAGATACGCAAGAGGATTACCTTGGAGAAATTTGCAATTTGATTTACACGCTTACACCCATGTCATCAAGGGGAGTGCCTCTTTGGCTTGACATAGTGGACAAGGATGTAAAAATTACAGATGATATTTTAAAAATGCTTTTAGAAGAATATTTGGACAGAGATGTTTACGAAAGATTTTTTATTTCTGAAAGAGACAAGAGAACTTTATAGGAGGAAAAATGAAGGTACTTGGAATTACTACCACAAGGGAAGTATATATTGGTTCAAAGGAAAAAAACTTTAGAAACAATGAATATTTAATAGTTGAAGACCCAGTTCAAGGCGATATCATTGGAGAAGTTGTAGATTCAAAGACTTTTAACAGATTTATTCCTCTGGATATTGGCGGAGATTTTATTGACAGTGATGTCTTATCTTCTCTAGGCTCTATGGGTTATGATGTTGGCGATGAAACAGTTTATGTTGCAAAACTAAGATTTTTTGAGGAGTTACTTTATCCACCTTTAACTGGAAGTGACTTGAGGGCACCAGAATTTAATGAAATTAAAAATTTATTAATAGACACTAAGCCAAATAATTCATTGATTCTCGGTTCCATAAAAAACACTGACAATATTGCTGAAAGCATGGATGATATTTATAAAAATCTCTTCAGCACTTTTGAAAACAATGAATACTTAAAGCAAAGGGAGCTTCCTTATTTATTTGACTATAAGTCCATGCACCAATACCCACACATAGGAGTCTTTGGCGGATCAGGTTCTGGTAAGTCCTTTGGCTTAAGAGTTGTACTAGAAGAATTAATGGAAATGGGCGTGCCTGCCATAGTAATGGACCCTCATTATGAAATGGATTTTTCTAATAATTCTGAAATTTCTGATAAAAATTATTCTGACAAGTTCAAGTGTCTTGAGATTGGTCTCCACACAGGAATTAAATTTCAAGAACTACAAAAAAGAGACTTAAAAAATCTTTTAAATGCAGCATCACCTTTAACAGATTCTATGAAAAATGTTATTGATGTAATGTTAGCCAAGGGCTCAAGCTATGAGTCCTTTAAAAATAAGCTAGACATGCTTTTGGAAGGGCAAGAAATTGGTTCAAGAGATAAAATAATTGCAGAAATTGCGGCAGAACCAGACACAAGTAAAAAGAATAGGCTAGAAGAAGTTCTTGATGTATATGAAAGATATGACAAGACTTGTAATTCAATGAGTGTGCGTGGAGTCTTGTGGAGACTTATTAATCTACAAAACGAGGGAATTTTCTCCCACAATATTGACGAGCTCTTGGATTTATTAAAGAGAAGAAAATTAGTTGTTCTTCAAGGCTCAACTAGAATGATAAATGTATTTTCAACTTATCTTTTGGCGAAATTATATTATCTAAGGAAGGAATATAGGGACGAACTTTACAGAAACAATGCAAAGGTAGACTATTTTCCACCTTTTGTAATAATTACTGACGAAGCCCACAATTTTGCACCAAAGGGTTTTGACACTCCATCAAAAAGTATTTTGCGTGAAATTTCTCAAGAGGGAAGAAAGTATGGAGTATTTTTAATTCTTGCAACGCAAAGGCCGACGCTTTTAGATGAAACAATTACAGCACAGCTAAACACAAAACTAATTTTTAGAACTGTAAGGGCATCTGACATTGACACAATAAAAGAAGAAACAGACCTTTCATCAGATGAGACCAAGAGACTTCCATATTTGAGTTCAGGCGATGTATTTATTTCATCAGCAAAAAAAGGTCGCACATCCTTTGTAAGAATTAGGGCGGCAAACACACTTTCACCTCACACAGAAAATCCCTTTGATGAACTTGAAGGCCATGAAAATGAAGAATATGAAAAGTTTTTTATGGACATAAAGGATTTACTTCCAATTGATGCTTCAAATTTAAGTGTGGTTTTAATGAATTACAATAAAAAATCTGGAGAAAATTTGTCCTACGACGACTTAAAAAATAAGTTAGATGAATTATGCCAAAGAGACTTTATAGAAAAAGAAGATAACTTTTTAACGGAAATGTATAAAATCAAGTAAAAAATAACTGACTCTATAAAAATTTTAGAGTCAGTTTTTATTTTTCAGTCTTTTTTAAAATATATTCATCATACAAGTCTTGAAGGGATAATTTTTTTTCAATTAATTTAATTTTATCTTTGCGGCTTAAAGTTTTTATAAAATATTCTTTTTTTAGGGCGTCGGACTTGTCCTTGCACTTTTCACTAAAGACCATTACAAGGGGGAGTCTTGAGGCAGTATACTTTGATGCAATGCCCTTATTGTGAGCCTTAAGTCTCTTGTCTAAGTCATTGGTATAGCCAGTGTAAAGGCTTCCATCTCCACACTTTAAAATATATACGAAGCTAGACATTTAAGTCTCCCCCTAAAAACTCATCAACTGCAAAATTTATAATTTCAAATTCAAAGCCCCGACCCTGCAAATATTTTTTTGCCGAATTTATTTTTTTGGGGTCTTTTTCCTCTGCATCTAATTTTTTACTGAGAAGGTCTTCTGCATTTAGATATTCAAGTTCATAGTCGTAATCTCTCATAATTTTTTCTATTATGTCATTTTTAATTCCCTTAGACCTTAGCATATAAACAATCTTTATCTTACCGTATTTTTTTATATTCATGGCATCATTTAAGTAACGCCTTGCATAGTCTTCGTCATTTAAATATTTTTTCTCATTTAAAATTGGAATAACTGTGTCAATAATTTCAACACTAATTTTATTTTTATACAAGTAGTCAATGAGTTGTTTTTCAGTTTTATTTCTTTGCAAAAATCTATAGGACAAAAGAAGTGCTTCAGTCTTTTCATCTTCAAATTTTAATTTATCTATAATTTCATCTTCAACTTCTTGACCCTTATAGAGTCCAAACTCAATAAGAGTTTCTTCAGAAATTTCAATTTCCTCGCCGCTGTCAAAGAGAATGTGAAATTTTTTCTTTTCAAAACTTATATTTGATATAATCATTTTATCACCAAATTAATTTTAACATAAAATTTGAAAATCCCCAATTCATCTAAATTAACAAAATGTGGAAAAATAAAAGCAAAGAGTATATAATTATATAGAGTTTAAGACAAAAGAGGTGCAATATGTTTGAGTTAATCTCGCAAGTGTTGAGATATGTTTTTATAATCTTAATTTATCTTTTTATTTTTAGTATTTTAAGATTAATGTATCTTGATGTAAAAAGCATGACAAATAGAGGAGACTCTCTTGACGATGCTTATTTAAAAGTAGTGAATAGACTTGATTCCTTGGACTTTAAAATGCAGGAGTATTATGTAATTGATGGTGACTTAACTCTTGGCAGAAGTTCAAGAAATGACATAGTTATAAAAGATAAATTCGTAAGTAAAAACCATTTAAAAATTCATGATGACAGTGAGGCTTATTATATTGAGGACCTTGGGTCTGCCAATGGAACTTTTTTAAATGGTGCAAAAATTGATCCTAATGAGTTAATTGAACTTCAAAACAATGACAAAATTGGAGTTGGATTTATTCAATTTATTTTTGTAGATAAAAGGTGAAAAAGTGTTAGATAATATTTTAAAACAGCGAAAACCTAGAAATCTTCTCTTGATTTTTGAAATTCTAAGTATTTTATTGTTATTTTCTTACAACAATAACAATGTTGACAGGTACATAGTTATTTTATTTTTAGGTTTGATTTTAATCGTATATATTTCAAATTTAGTTCTAGGTAAAGTATCTTCAGGAGACAATTATATATTTTTAATAGTCTCCATGCTTTTAAGTCTAGGAATTATAACTATATACAGATTGTCGCCAAAACTTGGATTGAGGCAACTTATTTGGGTACTAGCAGGTATATTAGTTTTTTACTTAACTTATTTTATAATTAGGGCCATGAGAAGGCTTGAGTATATGACAGGCCTTTATTTAGGGCTTTCAATTTTATTTTTCTTACTAACAATTATTCTTGCTCCAGATAAATATGGTGCTAAAAACTGGATAGAAATTTCTGAAGGAATTACAATTCAGTTGTCAGAATTTACTAAGATTTTAGTTATATTTTTAATAGCTTCTTTTTATACAACATTCCAAAATAGACTTAAAAAATTAAATTATAAGTACACTTCATATTACTTGATGGGAGTAATATATATTTTTGTGGGCTTTTTATTTATTCAAAGAGACTTGGGAACTGCTGCTATATTCGTAGCTATCTACACACTCCTTCAGTATATTTATGACGAGGATAGGGTTTCAATTTTAGTCAATATTGGACTAATGATAATTGGTTCAGTTGTTGGTTACTTTTTATTCTCTCATGTTAGGAAAAGAGTGGATATATGGCTAAATCCATGGACAGCTGATAAGGTTGTGAATGATGCTAGACAAATTGTACAGTCACTATTTGGAATAAGTGAAGGTGGATTTTTTGGTCAAGGGATTGGTCTTGGCTATCCTAAACAAATTACCCTTGCTCACTCTGATGTGATTTTCTCTGCAATTTGTGAAGAGATGGGAATACTTACTGGAATAGGAATAATCATGCTCTACATGCTTTTAGTTTATAGGGCTATTAAGATTGCACTAAATCAAGAATATTTATTTTACAGAATTCTTGCCCTTGCAGTTGCAATCCTATTTACAGTGCAAGCTTTCCTAAATATTGGTGGAGTAATAAAATTAATACCAATGACTGGGCTCACACTTCCTTTTATATCCTATGGAGGAAGCTCAATGATCTCTAGTTTTATTTTACTGGGAATACTTCAGGTTACCAGTGAAGATTTATCATACAAATACGATAGGGGAATAGACAATGAATAGTAAAGAGAATAAGAGAATTTTAGTTTTACTTGTTTTTTTAATAATGCTATTAGTTGCTCCAATAATTTATTTAACTTATTTCACAGTTTTTAAGGCAGGAGATATTATAAATCACCCAGCCAATAGAAGAAGTGAACTTAGAGAAAATTCTGTTAAGAGGGGAACTATTTACGATAGAAATCACGAGGTCCTTGCCTATTCCAATGGAGAAAAATATAATTATCACAGAATTTATAATCAACCAGTTATTTATTCTCATATCATTGGTTATTCTGACAAAATTGTAGACAAGTATGGACTAGAAAAAGAGTTAAATAGTTATCTTGTTGGAAAAGAAGGCTCTAAAATTTTAAAGACCTTTAAATCGATAATAAATAAGAAATACGATCCCTATACTGGAGACGATGTAACTTTAACTACAGACACAGACCTTCAAGAAAAGACTAGGTCTGTCTTATCCTCAAAAGCTGAAAAGGGTTCAGTTGTTATTATGAATCCAAAAACTGGAGAGGTTCTGTCAATGGTATCTCTGCCAGATTTTAATTCCCAAAACATAGCCAAGGATATGCAAGCTATTAATGAGGCAAACAATGGTGCTCTCTTTAATGCTTCAACAAAGGGCAAGTTTGCTCCTGGTTCAGTTTTTAAAATAGTTACAACAACTGCTATTCTTGAGTCTGGAATTTCTCAAAAATATACAGATGAAGGTGTGGAAAAGATTGACAATGGTCGTGAATTTAAAAATGCCGGCAATAAAACTTATGGAAGAGTTGACCTTAAAAAGGCATTTACAAATTCATTAAACACTTACTTTGTAAGAAAATCTGTAGACATGGGCGTAGATGTAATGTCACAAGTTGCAGAAAAATACATGATTAATAAAAAAGTTGAATTTGAACTTCCACTAGAAACTTCGACTTGGGACTATAAGAGAAGTGGCTTTGATAAAACTGCACTTGGAGCTGCTGGGATTGGTCATGATACGCTTTTAGTTACGCCTCTGGAAATGTGCATGGTGGCATCAACTATTGCCAATGATGGAGTAATGATGCAACCTCACATAGTTAAGAGAATTGATTCTTCTGATGGCAAGAATGTTGTGAGAAATACACCAACAGTTTTAAGTGAAGTTACTTCTAAGGAAAATGCAGATCAAATTACAAAATATATGATAAATGTTGTCAACAATGGTACTGGTACAGAAGCCTATGTATCTGGCATGAAGGTTGCAGGCAAGACTGGTACTGCACAACTAGACTTAAAAGAAGGAACAAACAACGCCTGGTTCGTTGGCTTTGCTCCAGCAGATGATCCAAAAGTTGCAATTGCAGTTGTAATTCCAAATGTAAAGGATTTTGGTTCACAAGCTGCAGCTCCTATAGCAGGTGAACTTTTAAAATACGCTGTAAATAATTTGCAGCTTGAAGAAGAGTGATGCCATGTTTAATAATAATTTTGTAACAGCCTTTGTTGCTGCAGCAGGCATGGGCAAGAGGATGAAAATGGGAATTAACAAGCAATTCCTTGCCATTGATGGAAAGCCAATTCTTGCTCATACTATTAAAAAAATTGAAAAATCTAAGTATGTTGACTTTTTGATCTTAATCGTAAAGAAAAGTGACATGCACTATGTAAATGACATAATTGATAAATACAAAATCAACATGAACTATAAAATTGTCTACGGAGGCAAGGAGAGGCAAGATTCTATAAATAACGGTCTATTAAATATGCCTGAAGAAACGGACATAGTCCTTACTCATGACGGTGCAAGGCCCTTTGTTTCAGTAGAAAAAATAGATGAAGCCATTGAAAGTGTAATGGAAACTGGGGCAACAGTCTTGGCAAATCCTGTTAAGGACACTATAAAGGTCTCCATGGATGGAGAAATAGTTGATTATACGCCAAATAGGAATAGACTTTGGCAAGTTCAAACTCCACAAGTTTTTAAAAAGGAGATTCTTATAAAAGCCTATGAGCAAGCTTATTCAGAAGGTTATTATGGGACTGATGATTGTTCCTTAGTTGAAAAAACTGGAGTTAAGGTGAAATTAATTTACAACTCCTATGACAATATAAAAATTACTACAAGAGAAGATTTATCTATTGCAAATATACTTGTGAAGAAGGTGAAGGCATGAGAATAGGAATTGGTTATGATGTCCACAAGTTGGTAGATGATAGGAAACTTTTTATTGGCGGCATAGAAATCCCCTATGAGAAAGGACTTCTGGGTCATTCAGATGCAGATGTGCTTATCCACGCAATTATGGATTCAATTTTAGGAGCCCTTGCCCTTCGTGACATTGGCTATCATTTTCCAGATACTGATAATGAATACAAGGATATTGATTCAAAAATTCTTTTAAAGAGAGTTTATGAAATAATGAAAGGGAAAAACTATAAAATTGGTAATATAGACTCAGTTATTGCTTGCCAAAAGCCAAAGCTGGCACCTTATATTGATGACATGAAAAAGGTTATTGCTGAAATTTTAAATACTGATGTAGAAAATATTTCTATAAAGGCGACAACAACTGAAAAACTTGGTTTTATTGGCAGAGGAGAGGGAATTTCCTCAGAAGCGGTATGTTTACTTGAAAGGGATGATTAAAAAAGATGAAATTTTTTATTGACACAGCAAATATCGAAGAAATACGCGAAATTAATTCTTGGGGAGTGCTTTCTGGAGTTACAACTAATCCAAGTTTAATTGCAAAGAGCGGTGGAGTTTTTGAAGATGTAATTAAAGAAATTTCAGATATTGTTAATGGAGATATTTCAGCAGAAGTCATTTCTACAGACTTAGATGGAATGCTTAAAGAGGCGAGAGAACTTGCTAAAATTTCCAAAAATATTGTAATAAAAATTCCCATGATTGAAGAAGGACTTAAGGCTGTAAGTATTTTAAGTAAAGAAGGCATAAGAACCAATGTCACTTTAGTATTTTCAGTTTCACAGGCTCTTCTTGCAGCAAATGCTGGAGCTACTTTCGTAAGTCCTTTTATGGGAAGACTAGACGATATTGGTGAATCTGGCATGGATCTTGTGGCTGATATTGCCTATATTTTTAAAGAGTATGGATATGAAACTAAAATTATTGCGGCAAGTATAAGACACATTAATCATGTAGAAGATGTTGCAAGAACTGGTGCTGATATTGCAACAATTCCATATAAAATATTTAAAGAAATGATTAAGCATCAATTGACAGATAGTGGTTTAGAAAAATTTTTAGAAGATTTTAAAAATGTAAAGACAAAGGAGAAATAAGATGGACAGAAATTTAGCATTAAACTTAGCAAGAGTAACAGAAGCAGCAGCACTTTCAGCAGGCAAATGGCTTGGAAAAGGCGACAAAAACGCAGCGGATGGGGCTGCAGTAGATGCCATGAGAAGAATGTTTGACAAAGTTGATATTGACGGAACTGTTGTAATAGGCGAAGGAGAAATTGATGAAGCTCCTATGCTATACATTGGCGAAAAAATTGGCACAAAAGATGGGGAAGAAGAAGTAGACATTGCCGTTGACCCAATTGACGGAACAAATTCTATTGCCAATGGTATGGATAATTCTATTGCGGTTTTGGCTGTAGCTCCAAAGGGATGCCTTTTAAATGCTCCTGATATTTATATGGACAAAATTGCTTGCGGACCTAAGGCTAAGGGACTTATAAAGTTAGACGATACTCCATCAGAAAATATTAAGAGAGTTGCAAAGGCCTTAAACAAAAATATTGATGACATAGTTGTTGCAGTTCTTGATAGACCTAGACATGAAGATTTAATAAATGAAATTATTTCTATTGGTGCAAGAGTTAAAAAAGTTTCTGACGGAGATGTAGTTACAGCTATTGAAACTTGTTATGAAGATTCTGGAGTGGATCTTGTTATTGGTCGTGGCGGTGCGCCTGAAGGTGTTATTGCTGCAGCAGCTCTAAAATGTTTAGGTGGAGATTTCCAAGGAAGACTTCATCCAACAGATGAAAAACAAGAACAAAGATGTAGAGACTTAGATTCAGACTTGAAAAAAGTTTATACTATTGAAGATTTAGTAAAGGGAAATGAAGTTATTTTCTCAGTAACTGGAATCACTTCAGGAGAAATTCTTGAAGGAGTAAAATATTATGGAGACAATAAGGCAAAAACTGATACCTTAGTTTTAAGACTTCCAAGTGGAACTCAAAGATTTATTAAATCAATCCATTCCCTTGACTTAAAACCAGACTACGCTAAATAATTTATTATGAGTAATGACAATGAATTAAAAAATAAATCAATTGATGATTTAAGGAGAATTTCTAAATCCTTGGGTTTAAAAGATGCAGATAATTACCATATTGATGATTTGAAGCACTATATTATAAGAGGAGAATTGCCAATAAAAGATTTAAAGGATATGCCTTTAGACAAATTAAAGGTAGCTGAGCTTAGGGAAATTGCTAAGGATTATGGAATAGAAAAATCCTACAATTTAAAAAAGGAAGATTTAATTAAAAAAATAAACTCAATAAGAGAAAATGAAAAAATAGAAAAACTAGATCTTTCTGAAAATGCTCAAGAAACCTTAAAAAGTTTAGAAGATAAGGACTATGTAAAGGGTATTTTAGAGCTACACCAAGATGGCTATGGATTTTTGAGAAGAATTAATTATCTTCCAAGCGAAGAAGACATTTATGTATCTCCATCGCAAATAAGAAAATTTAGGCTAAGAAATGGAGATGAAATTCTTGGAATTAAATCACCTCCAAAGGATGGAGAAAATTTCAACGCTCTACTATTCATTAAATCAGTAAATGGCATGCACCCTTCTAAAATTTTAAATAGACCATTTTTTGATAACTTGACACCAATTTATCCTAAGAAGAAAATAAATCTTGAAACAGAGGAAGAAGACATCGCCATGAGAGTAATTGATTTGCTCTCACCAGTAGGGCTTGGTCAAAGGGGACTAATAGTTTCACAGCCAAAATCAGGAAAGACAACTCTATTAAAAAAGATTTCTAAATCCTTAAATACAAATTATCCTGATTTGCATTTAATCGTTCTTCTTGTTGATGAAAGGCCTGAAGAAGTTACTGACATGAAAAGATCAGTCAAGGGAGAAGTTGTCTATTCAACCTTTGATGAAAATCCTAAAAACCACACTCGGGTTGCAGAAATGGTAATCGATAGGGCAAAGAGATTAGTAGAAAACAAAGAGGATGTAGTAATACTTTTAGACTCCCTTACAAGACTTTCTCGTGCCTATAATTTAATTACTCCTACAAGTGGAAAGACTCTTTCAGGTGGACTTGATCCATTGTCTCTTCACAAGCCAAAGAGATTTTTTGGCGCAGCAAGAAACATTGAAGAGGGCGGAAGTTTGACAATCCTTGCCACTGCTCTTGTAGATACTGGTTCAAGGATGGACGATGTAATCTTCGAAGAGTTTAAGGGAACAGGCAATATGGAGCTTCACCTCAACAGAAGTCTTTCAGAAAAAAGGATTTTTCCAGCAATTGATATTTTAAAATCAGGCACTAGGAAAGAAGAGTTCTTGTTGACTAAGGAAGAACTTGCTTTTAATTATGAATTTAGAAATAATTTAAATGAAGAAAACATTGAAGATGTGACAGAAAATTTTTTAGACAAACTATCAAAGACGAAAAGCAACAAAGAATTTTTAGAAAAATAATTATCTTTCTTGCTTCAAATGTTGATTTATAGCCTTATATATTGTATAATAATTAAGGTAATAAATATATTTGTACTACAATGAAAATTGTGTTATAATATAAAAATTGAGTTATAAAAAAGTTTAAGGGGGCTAAACAATGAAAAAAGGAATTCATCCAGATTATAAAGAAGCTACAGTAACTTGTGCTTGTGGCAATACTTTTAAAACAGGATCTGTTAAAGAAGATTTAAAAGTTGAAATTTGTTCAGCTTGTCATCCTTTCTTTACAGGAAAGCAAAAACTCTCTGATCATGGCGGAAGAATTGAAAAATTCAATAGCAGATACAAGAGAAATAAATGACAATGAGGTTAGCCTAGCTAACCTTTTTTATTACTTAAATTTATGAAGATAAAAGAAGCCCTAATAGAGGGAAGAGATTTTTTAAAAAACTTAAAATATACAGATCCAATTTATGAAACTAGAAAAATTTTAGGAGAAATTTTGGAGAGAGACTTGTCTTATTTAGTTTCTCACGACAATGAAGAGTTACCTGCTTCAGTTGAAAGAAAATATTTTGATATATTAAAAAAGAGGCAAGAGGGTCTACCTCTACAGTATATTTTGGGAAGAGAAGATTTTTACGGAAGAACTTTCACTGTATTAGAGGGTGTTTTAATACCAAGACAGGATACAGAAATTTCTGTAGAAGTAATTTTAAAAATCCTAAAGAATAACAATATTAAGAATCTTCTTGAAATTGGATGTGGAAGTGGAATTGTTAGTGTTACACTTGACCTTGAAACTAGGGGACAGGTGGATATAACAGCAGTTGATATAAGTCCTCAGGCTATTAAAAATACTAATGTAAATAAAAATAATTTAAAATCAAATATTAAAATATTAGAGAGCAATTTATTTGAAGAAATTAATGAGAAATTTGATTTAATTTATTCAAATCCGCCCTATATTAAATCTCATGAGATAGAAAATCTGCAAGTAGAAGTAAGAGAGCATGAACCGAGACTTGCACTAGATGGCGGAAGTGATGGACTTTATTTTTACAGAAAGATCATTAAAGATGCACCAAATTTTTTAAACAGTCATGGATATTTAGTATTTGAGATAGGATATGACGAGGCTGAAGATATTTCTTCAATAATGAGGGAAAATTTTGACCTTGAAATTTATAAGGATCTGAATAATTTAGATAGAGTAGTAGTGGGACGATTAAAGGTATAGGGGTAAATATGTACGAAAAACTTTCGGTTTTTGAAGATAGATTAGTAGAGCTCGAAAAAGATTTGAGCAATGTGGAAATTATTAATGACTCTAAACTTTACCAACAAAAGGCCATTGAACATGCTGAGATAGAGCCAATTGTTGCAAAATATAGAGAATATAAAAATACGCTAAAGGCTTTAAACGAAAATAAAGAATTGATAAAAGAAAAATTAGATGATGAATTTAAAGATTTAGTTAGAGAAGAAATAAACGAAGGAACAAAAAAAGTTGAAACTTTAGAAAATGATTTAAAAGTTTTATTGATTCCTAAAGATAAAAACGACAGTAAAAATGTTATGGTAGAAATTCGTGCAGGTGCTGGCGGAGATGAAGCAGCACTTTTTGCTGGAGTATTGTACAGGCAATATGTTAGGTATGCTGAAAGAAAAGGCTTTAAGGTAGAAACTATTTCTTCCAATGAAATTGGCATTGGCGGATTTAAAGAAATTGTCTTTATGATAATAGGTAATGGAGCATACTCAAGACTTAAATATGAATCAGGAGTTCACAGAGTTCAAAGAGTTCCTGAAACAGAAAGTGGAGGTAGAATTCACACTTCCACAGCAACAGTTGCAGTTTTACCAGAAGCTGAAGATGTGGATATTGAAATTGATCCATCTGAAATTAAATTTGATGTCTTCCGTGCATCAGGCAATGGTGGACAATGTGTCAACACAACTGACTCGGCAGTTAGACTTACTCACATTCCAACTGGAATAGTAATTTCTTGCCAAGATGAAAAATCACAACTTAGAAATAAAGAGAAAGCCATGAAGTTACTTAGATCAAAATTATATGATTTAAAACTTCAAGAACAAAATGAAAAAGAATCCATGGAGAGATCTTCACAAATTGGAACTGGAGATAGGTCTGAAAGAATTAGGACCTACAATTATCCGCAAGGAAGAGTAACTGATCACAGAATTAACTTCACATCTCACAGAATTGACGCCATTAACGACGGTGACTTGGATGAAATAATTGATGCTTTGATAACACATGATCAAACTCAAAAAATCGAAAATATTGATTAAAAAACAAAAAATAAATATTAGATTTATTTAGTGCATATATTTGATTTTTCATAAACAATAGTCTATAATATTAATTGTAATTTTATTATTAAATTAATATTATGGGGGTAATATTATGAATCAAATGACAAGTGACAATCTAAGATCCGCATTCGGTGGAGAATCTCAAGCTCGTACTAGATATAATATCTGGGGCGATGTAGCTGAAAAAGATGGCTTCAAAAATGTTAAAAGACTTTTTGATGCAACTGCTGATGCAGAAAAAATTCACGCAACACTTCACTTCAAAGCATTAAGAGATGTATCTGGAGATTTTGCTGTAACTTCTATGGCAGGATTTGGAATCAACAGCACATCTGATAACCTTGAAGCTGCAAGAAATGGTGAAATTTTTGAATCAACTCAAATGTATCCAGCATTTATAGCTGTTGCAGAAATGCAAGGTGAACAAGAAGCAGTTAAGGCTATGAAATTCGCTACAGCTGCAGAAAAAGTTCACGCTGAAAGATATTTAGAAGCAAAAGAAGCAGTTGATGCAGGGAAAGACCTTGATGTTGAAAAAATCTATCTATGTCCTGTATGTGGATATATCACTTTTGAAGAAGAAGATAAATGTCCAATTTGCGGATGCGCAGGAAGCAAATTTGTTGCTTACTAATTTCATTAAGAAAATCTCTCCTCACGGAGAGGTTTTACATAAAGGAGTCAGTGTTTTATAAGCTGGCTCTTTTTTAT
>NZ_HE978566.1:456074-567764 GCF_000311825.1 Peptoniphilus grossensis ph5
GCCAAAATTTTCTGCAATAATTTTTCATTCAAAACAATTATCTAGATAGGTCTAAATAAAAATGAATACAATACAAACAAATTATTGATAATTTTAACTGGCTATGTTATACTTTTATGCGGTAAGTAATACACACATTTTTTGATATTAAAGGAGTTGCCAATTTGGTCCCTTTGATAGATGATAAAAATGGAGGAAAAAAACACGGAGGTGGCTTAAATGTCAGTAATTTCAATGAAAAACTTATTAGAAGCTGGTGTTCACTTTGGACACCAAACTAGAAGATGGAACCCTAAGATGAAGAGATTTATATTTACCGAAAGAAACGGTATTTATATAATTGATCTTCAAAAAACTGTAAAAAAAGTAGAAGAAGCTTATGACTTTGTAAGAGAGATTGCAGCAAACAATGGTGAAATTCTATTTGTTGGTACAAAAAAGCAAGCTCAAGATGCAATAGAAAAAGAAGCTACAAAATGTGGAATGCCATACATTAACCAAAGATGGTTAGGTGGTCTTTTAACTAACTACAAAACTATTAACAAGAGAATCGAAAGACTTTACAAGTTATTCGAAATGGAAGAAAATGGTACTTTTGATGTTCTTCCTAAAAAAGAAGTTGCTCAATTATTACATGAAAGAGAAAAACTTGAAAAATTCCTTGGTGGAATTAAAGAAATGAAGGGAATGCCTCAAGCTTTATTTGTTGTTGACCCTAAAAAAGAAAGAATTGCAGTTAAAGAAGCTCACATTCTAGGAATTCCAGTTATCGGTATCGTTGATACAAATTGTGATCCTGAAGAAGTTGATATTCCAATTCCAGGAAACGATGATGCAATTAGAGCGGTAAAACTTATTACTGAAACTATTGCAAATGCAGTTATCGAAGGAAAACAAGGTAGTCAAATTGAAGATAGCGACAACGATTATGATGAATCCGCTCAAGAAGTTTCTGTAGAAATTGAAGAAGTTGAAGAAACTGTTGAGGAAGAAAAGTCAACTATAGAAGAGTAAAGATATTTCGAGAGTTCTAAAGTAATCCTTTAAAACTCTCTTTTTTTAAAATAAATAAGGAGTGAATTAAAATGGCTATTACAGCAGCATTAGTTAAAGAATTGAGAGAAAAATCTGGAGCAGGCATGATGGACTGCAAGAAGGCTTTAACAGAAACAAATGGTGATATGGACAAGGCAATAGACTTTCTAAGAGAAAAGGGTCTTGCATCTGTAGCTAAGAAGTCTTCAAGAATTGCATCTGAAGGTCTTGTTGATTCTTACATCCACGGTGGAAGAATTGGAGTTCTTGTTGAAGTTAACTCTGAAACAGATTTCGTTGCTAAAAATGAAGAGTTTAAATCTTTTGTAAGAGATATTGCAATGCAAGTTGCAGCAGTTGCTCCAAAATACGTAAGCCGTGAAGAAGTTCCAGCTGAAGAAGTAGAACATGAAAGAAAAGTTCTTACTGAACAAGCTAGGGGAGAAAATAAACCTGAACACATTATTGAAAAAATGGTTGAAGGCAGACTTGAAAAATTCTATGAAGAAATTTGTCTACTAGACCAAGATTTCATTAAGGATCCAGACAAAAAAATTCAAGATATTTTAAATGATTTAATTGCAAAAATTGGTGAAAACATTAAAATCAGAAGATTTGTTAGATTTGAAGTTGGCGAAGGTCTTGAAAAGAGAGAAGAAGACTTTGCTGAAGAAGTAGCAAAACAAATAGGTTAACAAATTGGAGGAGTAAATGCCAAAATATAAGAGAATTGTTTTAAAACTCAGCGGAGAAGCCTTGGCTGGCTCCAATTCCGTTGGCATTGACATTAATTATGTCAATTTAATTGCAAAGCAAGTAAAGAAAATTTATGACTTAGGTGTTGAGATTGGTATTGTTGTAGGTGGCGGAAACTTTTGGAGAGGACGCGACGAAAATAATATTGATCGTGCTACATCTGATTATATGGGTATGTTAGGTACTGTAATGAACGCTTTAGCATTGCAGGACTCTTTTGAAAAATTAGGCGTTATTACTCGTGTGCAAACTGCTATCGATATGAGGCAAGTTGCTGAACCTTATATTAGAAGGCGTGCTATTAGACATTTAGAAAAAGGTCGCGTTGTAATATTTTCAGCTGGAGTTGGAAATCCATACTTTTCAACTGACACTGCTGCTGCACTTAGGGCTGCAGAAATTGATGCTGATGTTATATTACTAGCTAAAAAGGGAACAGATGGAATTTATGATTCTGACCCTAATATTAATGAAAATGCAAAAAAATATGACAATTTAAGTTATAGAGAAATCTTAAATAAAAACTTAAAGATTATGGATGGCACAGCAACTACTCTTTGCATGGACAACAGTATTCCTTTAAGAGTATTTGGAATAGATGAAGAAGATGCAATGTTTAAAGTTGTGTGTGGCGAAGATATTGGTACAAGCGTTAAATAGGAGGATATTATGATATCTGATCTAAAAAAGAATACTGAGTCTAGAATGAATAAAACTGTAGACTCACTTACTGAATCACTTCAGTCTATAAGAGCAGGTCGTGCTAATACTACTTTACTTGACAAAATTCATGTTGATTATTATGGACAAAAAACTCCAATTAATCAAGTTGCTAGTCTTTCTGCTCCAGAGCCAAGACTTCTTACAATTCAACCTTGGGATGCAAATTTAATCCCAGATATTGAAAAGGCAATATTAAAATCTGATTTAGGAATAACTCCTTCCAATGATGGAAAAATTATTAGATTAGCTATTCCTCAACTTACAGAAGAAAGAAGAAGAGATCTTACTAAGCTAGTTGGAAAGTATGCTGAAGAGGCAAAAATTTCTATTAGAAATGTGAGAAGAGATGCTATGGAAGATATTAAAAAAGCTGAAAAAGCTAAAGAAATTTCTGAAGATGATAAAGCTTCCTATGAAGAAGACATTCAAAAATTGACAGATAAATACATTAAAGAAGTTGACAAAGTAGCAGAAAATAAAGAAAAAGAACTTATGGAAATTTAATTTTTAGCCTTAGATTATTCTAAGGCTCTTTTTTTAAGGAGTTTTATGAATTATTACGAAGAATTAGACTTAAATAATATTCCAAAACACGTTGGAATAATAATGGACGGAAATGGAAGATGGGCAAAAAATAGGAATATGCCGAGAACTTTTGGTCATAAAGAAGGTACTAAAAGAGTTATTGAAATTGTTGAAGCAGCTTATAAAATAAATATTAAATCCTTAACCCTCTATGCTTTTTCAACAGAAAATTGGAAGAGACCAGAAGAGGAAATTTCAAAGCTAATGGATTTATTAGCCTTTTACATAAAAAGCCAGTTGGAAAAAATTAAGAAAAATAATGTAAGGATTAAAGTCCTAGGTGACTACAAAGCCTTTCCAGAACCAATTGTCAAACTAATTGAAGATGCGTTGCAGGAAACAAAATCAAATGATAAAATGATATTAAATATTGGGCTAAATTATGGCGGTCAAAGTGAAATAGTTAGAGCTAGTAAAAATATTTGTAAAGACGTAATTGATGGGAAAATTTCCCTTGATGACATTGACACAGAAAGCTTTAAAAAGTATTTATATACCGCAGGACAAGATGACCTAGATCTTTTAATTAGACCAAGTGGAGAGCTTAGAGTTTCTAATTTTTTACTTTACCAATTAGCCTATAGTGAATTTTATTTTTCAAATATTTTGTGGCCAGATTTTCACGAAAATGATTTTTACAAGGCTATATATGATTTTCAAAAACGAAATAGAAGGTATGGAGGACTTTAATTTTGACAGATCTACAAAAGAGAGTTACCACTGGTGCAGTTGGTATTTTATTAATAATTCTAATTTTTTATTTGGGGCTAAAGGCAATTAAAATTTCTTTTTTTATTATTAGTCTTGAAGCTGTAAGAGAAATGTACAATGCTCTTTACAAAAAAGGCATAAAATTATTTTTACCAATCTTGTTTTTTGGAGCTCTTATAACTTTTTTATGCTCTTTTTTTGATAAAAACTTAATTTTCTCTCTTGTCTTATTTTTTGTTGTAAACTCATGCCTTTTTGTTCATTTAGATGATTATGAATTGAGCAACTATGCTTATACAACATTTACTTATTTTTATGTAATATTTTTGCTTAATTTGCTTGGAAGTATTGACGATATTTACTTAATCATAGCTGGCTTTATTATTTCTTTTTCAACAGATACCTTTGCCTACTTCATGGGATCAACTTTTGGAAAGCACAAGTTAATTGAAAGGGTAAGCCCAAATAAATCTATTGAAGGTGCAATTGGGGGAACTTTTTTTGCCCTTGTCATTACAAGTATTTATTTTGTAATGCTCAATAAGAACAATGCAATTTATGATATTAATGCTCTTGTAGTATTTATTATATTTTTATCTTCTATTTCTGGTCAATTTGGCGATTTATTTGCGTCTAAGATAAAAAGATACACAGAGATAAAGGACTACGCACAAATTCTTCCTGGACATGGTGGTATTTTGGATAGGTTTGACAGTTTAATTTTTATCAGTCCCTTTATTTATATCTTGTACAATTTTATTTAAGGAGGACAGATGATCACTTTAATTAGTTCTCTAGTAGTTTTTCTATTAGTTGTAATGCTTCATGAATTTGGGCACTTCACAGTGGCAAAACTATCAGGAATAAAAGTTAATGAATTTTCCATAGGCATGGGACCAAAACTTATACAAAAACAAAAGGGTGAGACTTCTTACAGTCTTAGAGCACTACCCATTGGTGGTTATGTTGCAATGGAAGGGGAAGAGGAAAGCTCTCACGACCCCAGATCCTTTAACAATGCACCAATTTTAAAGAGAATGGCAGTTGTTCTTGCCGGTGCTTTTATGAATTTTATTTTAGCTTTTCTTGCCTTTACCATAATTTTTTCCATAGTTGGATATGGTTCAAATGAAATTGATATGGTAATTAAGGATTCTCCAGCAGAAATTGCTGGATTAAAAGCTGGAGATAAAATAATAGAAATAGATAAAATTAAAACTAAAGATATTTACGAGATTAATTCTTTAATTAGTGATAAAAAAGATGAAGAAATTAATCTAAAAATTAATAGGAATGGCGAAAACTTAGATATTAATTTAAAGCCAAGATATTCAGAAGAAAATAAAATGTATTTAATTGGAATTACATCTAAGCTTAAGAACTCTTTTTTTAAGTCCATAGAACTTGGTGCCAAGAGGACAGGTGAAATGTCCCTTATGATTTTAAAGAGCTTAAAAATGATTTTTGATGGTTCTTTTAAAATAGAATATCTATCTGGACCTGTTGGAGTTGTACAAATGATTGGCTCAGAATCATCTAAGGGTTTTTTTAATTTTTTACAGATTTTGGCTCTAATTTCTGTCAATCTCGGCGTATTTAATTTACTTCCAATTCCAGCTCTTGATGGAGGAAAATTTTTATTTTTGTTAATTGAAGCTCTAAGAGGCAAGCCTATAAATGAAAAATTTGAACAAGGTCTTTCACTAATTGGAATTAGTATTTTATTTAGCTTAATGATTTATGTAACTATATTTAATGATATTGGAAGGTTGTTTAGTAAATGATAAAGAGAAAAGAGACAAAGAAAATTTATGTTGGCAAGGTGCCAGTTGGAGGAGATTCTTTTATTTCAATCCAATCAATGACTAACACCAATACGAAAGATGTAAAATCCACTGTTTCGCAAATAAAAAAATTGGAAGAGGCTGGTTGCGACATTATTAGAGTGGCTGTAAATGATTTAGATGATGCAGTTGCACTTAGAGAGATAAAAAAGGAGATAAAAATTCCAATAATTTCTGACATTCAATTTGATTATAAACTGGCTCTAGCTGCTGCTGAAAACGAAAGTGATGCCATAAGATTAAATCCAGGAAACATTGGCGAATCATGGAAGATAAAAGAAGTAATAGAAGCTTGTAAGTTTTATAACATCCCCATAAGAGTTGGCGTGAATTCTGGTTCTATAAAAGAGGAGTTTTTAGATAAGTTTAAGGGGGTAAATGCATCTTCAATATGTCTTAGTGCCATGGAAGAAGTTGAAATTCTTGAAAAAAATAATTTTTATGATATTGCTGTCTCTCTTAAGGCTTCTAGTGTAAACTTGACTATAGAAAGTTATAGAAAATTTTCTGAGATGTCGAATTATCCACTTCATCTTGGTGTCACTGAAGCAGGTACACCAAAGAAGGGAATTGTTAAGTCAGCAATTGGAATCGGGACTCTTTTATCTGAAGGAATTGGCGACACAATAAGAGTTTCTCTAACATCTGATCCCTTAGATGAAGTTATAGCTGGTAAAGACATTTTAAAGGCACTAGATCTCAGAAGGGAAGGAATAGATTTAATTTCTTGTCCAACTTGTGCAAGGACCAAGGTAGACTTAATTGAAATTGTAAAAAATGTTGAAGACAGACTATATGCAATGGATAAGAATTTAAAAGTAGCAATAATGGGCTGCGCAGTAAATGGTCCAGGTGAAGCAAAGGAAGCAGACATTGGAATTGCCTGTGGAAATGGAAATGGACTTATTTTTAAAAAGGGCGAAATCGTAAAAAAAGTTCCTGAAGAAAAACTTTTAAGTGAACTTTTATCAGAAATAGAAAAAATCGGGTGAGAATTTGCTTTTATTAAAAGATATTTTTAAAAAATTAGAAATCACATCTTTAGAAGTTTCAGATGATATTTCCATAGATTCCATTAAGAGGAATAAGAATAGTGGCGAGGTATTTTTTGTAATAACTTCTAAAGAAGATTTAGATACAAATTTAAAGAAAAAAATTAAAGAGATTTTTTCAAAAAATTTAGAAGAATATAAAATTTATATTGAATTCAAGTCATCTTCTCTCTATAAAAGTGAAGATGATTTAATTTGTGCGGAAATTTTGAAGTACAATCCATCTTCAAAAATTTGGATTGAAGAAATTGAAATCAAAAAAGAAAAAAATAAAATTGAAATAAAACTTCCAAGTGAAGAAGCTTATTACACTCTAACAAAAAATGGATTTGGCCAATACTTGGAAGAGGAACTCAAAGTGTTTGGCTCCTATAAAATCGACTTTGACTTTGTAAAAGAAATAGTAGAAGATGACAATATTGAGTCCTTTATTTCACAGATTGACGAGGCAGAAGAAGTGATATCTGCAAAGCATGAATTGGAAATTAAAACGAAGGCAGAAAATAAAATAAAGGAAAACAAAGCAAAAAAAGTAAATTCTTATGGAAAAAAAGATATTGATAATACTCAAAGGCTTATTGATATAAATGTCAATTCTCAAAAAGTCACTGCGGAAGTTGATATCTTTAACATTGATTGTCGAGAAATAAAATCTGGGAATTTTTTAGTTTCCCTATCTGTAACAGACTATACTTCTTCAACACTTGCCAAAATATTTTTAAAACCAGAAAAGCTTGAAGAATTTATGGAAAGTTTCAAAAGAGGCGATCATGTTTTAATAACTGGAAACGTAAATTATGATAGTTTTTCAAAATGTGAGACTCTTATGATAAGATACATTGAAAAAAGAGACAAAGTAATTCGCATGGATTACTCCAAGGAAAAGAGAACGGAATTTAGGATTCACTCAAAGATGTCACAAATGTCTGGTGTAACTTCCTTTACTGATTTTGCAAAAAGGGCAAAACTATGGGGTCACGATGCACTAGCTATAGCTGATACAAATGATGTTCAGGGATTTCCAGAAGCAATGGAAGCAGGAGATGCTACTGGTCTTAAAATTTTATATGGCACAGATATAAACTTTGTTGACGACAAAGAAAAAATCGTCACAAATTATGATCCTAATAAAAATTATGAATCCTATGTCGTCTTCGATATAGAAACTACTGGACTATCTTCTAGAAATGATAAAATTACAGAAATTGGTGCAGTAAAAATTGTTGATGGAGAAATTGTAGATCGATTTTCGCAATTAATTAATCCTGAAAGAGAAATTCCACAAGTTGTAGTTGAACTAACTGGCATTAGCAATGCAAAAGTAGAAAATGAACCTACAATCGAAGAAGTCATTCCAAAATTTTATGAATTTGCAAAGGACTCTGTCTTAGTTGCCCATAATGCAAAATTTGATATTTCCTTTATAAGAAGGGAATATGCAAATAATAATTTAGAATTTAAGCACCCAATCTTAGACACCCTAGTCTTGGCAAGAGCTCTTATGACTGACATGAAGAGGTTTAACTTGGGAACTCTATGTAAAAATCTTGGGGTTTCACTTGTTGGAGCTCACAGAGCAGTAAATGATGCTGAAGCTACTGCTGCAATGTTTATAAAATTAATTGAAAGATTTAAAAAAGAAAAAGAATTTAATTTTGACAATTTAAACCAAGAAACTATAAACATAGATTCTAAACGTTTGTTTGAAAGTTCACTCTTATTAATAGCTAAGGATGAAGTTGGGCTAAAAAATTTATACAAACTGATATCTGCATCTCATATGCAATTTTATAATTTTACTGCAAAAGTTCCTCGAAGTCTATTGGATAAATATAGGGAAGGAATTTTAGTGGGCTCAGGCAATGCCAGTTCTCCTCTTTTCGATGCAGTTTACAGAATGTGCCCTGATGAAGAACTAATAGAAATTGCAAAATACTATGACTTCTTGGAGATTCAACCAGCAAGCGATAATATAATGGCAATTGAAGATGGAAAATTCACTATAGAAGACATTAGAGAAATAAATAAAAAAATCTTGTGGCTTGGAGAAAAATTAGAAATTCCAGTTATTGCTGATTCAGACACTTATTACCTTGAAGAGTCAGAGGATATTTTAAGGCGAATTGTTTTAAATGGAAAGCCAGGTAGACCTGACCCAAGAGCTAGCAGAGAGCAAAAATTTTATTTTAAAACTACAGAAGAAATGCTTGATGAATTTTCTTATCTTGGTCAAGAAAAAGCTTATGAAGTTGTAGTTACAAATACAAATAAATTAAAGAATGAGATAAAAGCTATAAAGCCAATTCCAGATGGCAAATATCCACCAGTAATAGAAGGTTCAGATGAAAGTCTAAGAGAAATGACTTATAAGAAGGCTCACGAAATTTATGGTGATAAGCTCCCGGAGATCGTTAAAGAGAGATTAGAGAAAGAATTAAAATCTATAATCTCTAACGGATACTCAGTTCTTTATATAATTGCTCAAAAACTTGTAAAAAAATCAAATGATGACGGATTTTTAGTTGGCTCCAGGGGTTCTGTCGGTTCATCTTTTGTTGCAACAATGTCTGGCATAACAGAAGTAAATCCTCTTCCACCACATTATATCTGTCCAAATTGTAAACACTCAGAGTTTACAAAAGATTTAACCTATGGTTCTGGTGTTGACATGCCCGATAAAGTTTGTCCTGAATGTGGAAGTCCAATGAGAAAAGATGGACACAACATTCCTTTCGAAGTTTTTTTAGGCTTTTATGGAGACAAGGAACCTGATATTGATTTAAACTTTGCAGGAGAATACCAACCACAAGCACATAAATATACAGAAGAATTATTTGGTGAAGGTTATGTATTTAGGGCAGGAACTATTGGAAAAATTGCTGAGAAAACTGCCTATGGCTATGTAAAAAAATATTTTGAAGGCAAAAATATTTCTCCTGTTGAAATAGATAGACTGGCAAAGGAAATCACTGATGGAAAAAGAACTAGTGGACAACATCCAGGCGGCGTTATGATTGTGCCTAAGAGCAAAAGTATTTTTGATTTTACCCCAATTCAGTATCCAGCAGATGATTCAACATCAGGAGTAATAACAACTCACTTTGACTACAACTTTATTCACGGAAAGATTTTAAAGCTAGATATACTTGGTCACGATGGTCCAACTATTATTAAAATGTTAGAAGACTTCACTGGACTTGATTCAAATAAAATTAGACTAGACGATGAAAAAACTCTATCAATATTTAATAGTGCAGAAATTTTTAACATGGATGAAGAAATTTTTTCTTGCGAAACAGGAACTCTTGGCATACCAGAATTTGGTACATCTTTTGTAATTTCTATGCTAAAGGAAACAAAGCCAAAGAATTTTGCTGACTTAGTAAGAATTTCTGGGCTATCACATGGCACTGATGTGTGGATTTCAAATGCCCAAGAGCTTGTTGACTCAGGAAGGGCAGAACTTAAAGATGTTATTGCAACAAGAGAAGACATTATGGTTTATCTAATAAATGCAGGTGCAGAAAATAAAATGGCCTTTGACACCATGGAAAAAGTTAGAAAGGGAAAGGGGCTTACTGAAGAACAAGAAAATATAATGAAGAATTTAGATTTACCTGAATGGTATATTGATTCTTGTAAAAAAATCAAGTATATGTTCCCTAAGGCACATGCTGTTGCTTATGTAATGCTCTCCTTTAGAATAGCTTACTATAAATTAAATTATCCACTAGCCTTTTATGCAACCTATTTCACTATTAAATTAAATGACTTTAATGGAGAAAATATTATTGAAGGCCCAAGCTTTTTAAAAAATAGAATAAAAATTTTAAGAGAAATTCAAAACCCAACTGCAAAGGACAAGGGAGAAATAAGAGTGTCTGAAGTTGCTCTTGAAATGTATGCAAGAGGCTTTGAATTTTTGCCAGCTGATCTATATAAATCAAAGGCATCTAAGTTTACTATAGAAGATAAAAAGATAAGAATGCCACTAAGGGCAATACCAGGCATTGGTGAGAACTGTGCTAATAGCATTGAGGAAGAGGCTGTGAAGTCAGAATTTTTATCTATAGAAGACTTTTCTAGGAGAACTAAGGCCGGAAACTCTGTAATTACAATTTTACAAAAAAATGGAATGTTAATTGATCTTGATGAGACAAATCAAATTTCTCTATTTAATTTTTAAAATTTATAAATTAACTAATTTTTGTTATAAGTTGTAATTCTACTAATTTATGTTATAATTTAATAAGAAAGATATTTTAGTGTAAAGAGTGGGTTAGCCCACTCTTTGTTTTTTAGTAGTGAGGTGTTAAGTGAATAAAAAAGAATTAAGAAAAGAGATTTACCCACTAGCTGAAGAGGTAGCAGAAGAACTTGGCTACGAAGTTGTAGACATAGAATTTCAAAATGGATCAAAGCACGATCTTCTTTCGATTTTTATTTATAAAAAAGAAGGAATTGATCTTGATGACTGCACAGAAATGAGTAGAAATTTAGAGAAAAAGTTAGACGATCTTGACATTTTAAAAAATCCTTATTATCTTGAGATTTCTTCGCCAGGACTTGATAGACCTTTAAAAACAAAAGATGACTATAGAAGAAATGTTGGCAAGGAAGTTGACCTTAAACTTTATGCACCAATTGACGGGAAAAAAGAATTTAGTTTTGTTTTAGACAAATATGATGATGAATTTGTTTATTGTAACATTGATGGCGAAGAATTAAAAATTCCAATTAAATCAATTTCATCTATGAAACAAACTATTAAATTTTAATGGAGGAATAAATGAACCAAGAGTTTATAGACGCTTTGAATGAAATCGAAAAAGAAAAAGGGATTTCAAAAGAAATTGTCTTCGAGGCTTTGGAATCAGCTTTAGTTTCCAGTTATAGAAAGAATTATGGTACATCTCAAAATGTTATTGTTAATATGAATAGAGAAACTGGAGAGATAAAACTTTTTGCATCTAAGGATGTTGTTGATGAAGTAGAAGATGATCAACTTCAAATATCCCTTGAAGAGGCAAAAAAAATTGACCCAAGCTATGAGGTTGGAGATGTTTATAATTTAGAAATACATCCGAAAAACTTTGGAAGAATTGCTGCTCAAACAGCTAAACAAGTTGTTATTCAAAGAATAAAAGACGCTGAAAGAGATATTGTTTTTGACGAATATGTTGAAAGAGAAAAGGAAATCATTACAGGAGTAGTTCAAAGAAAGGCCTACAATAATGTATATGTTGATTTAGGAACTACTGAAGCAATTTTGCCTTATAGCGAGCAAATAAGTAATGAAAGATACGAACATGGCGACAGATACAAGATGTTAATTTTATCTGTTGAAAAGTCTACAAAGGGTCCACAAATTGTCCTTTCAAGGTCACACCCTGATTTAATAAAGAGACTCTTTGAATTAGAAGTGCCTGAAGTAAGTGAAGGAATTGTTGAAATTTATTCTATTTCTAGAGAAGCTGGATCAAGGACAAAGATTGCTGTATTTTCAAGAGATCCTGAAGTGGATCCACTGGGTGCTTGTGTTGGATACAAGGGTCAAAGAGTAAATGCAATTGTAGATGAAATACACAATGAAAAAATTGACATTGTTATTTACGAAAAGGAAATGGACAAATTTATTGCAAACTCACTAAGTCCATCTAAGGTAGAAAAAGTTTTTGTAAATGAAGCTGAAAAATCTGCTTTGGCTATAGTGCCAGATTATCAATTGTCTCTTGCAATAGGTAAAGAGGGACAAAATGTTAGACTTGCAGCAAAGCTAACAGGATGGAAAATTGATATTAAGTCTAAGGAACAGTTTGAAGCTTATCTTGAAGATAGGGGAATTACTGAAGAAGAATTAGCTGAAGAATTTGAAAGTGCAAAGAAAGATTTGTCTGATGATCTTGAAGCTGAAGATGATATAACTTTAGAGAACTCTGATGAAGTTAAAAGAGAAGAAGTTTCTCAAGATAATGATTTAGATATTGATGCGAAGGATGATTTAGAAGTAGAATCTTCAAGAGATAATAGTGAAGAATCTGAAGAAGCTGAAGAAGAAAAGGAAGATTAAAAAATTCTTAATTTAACGGAGTAAAAAATGACTAAAATTAGGAAAATACCTATGCGTACTTGTATAGGTTGTAGGGAACAAAAACCAAAAAAAATTTGATCAGAGTTGTTAAAAATAAGGAAGATGAAATCTTTATTGATAAAACGGGAAAGGCAAATGGTAGAGGAGCTTATTTATGTAATGACAAGAGTTGTTTGGAAAAAGCGATAAAGTCAAAGGCCCTAAATAGGGCATTTACGACAGAAATTAGTGAGGAAATATATGAGAAACTAATGAATTCTGTGGATTAAGCTTCTTTTGAGGAGGTGTTCAATTTGTCAAAAATTAGAGTGCACGCGTTGGCAAAGGAAATTGGTATTACAAGTAAAGAATTAATTTTAAAATTAAATGAAATGGAAATACCAGTAAAAAACCATATGTCAACTTTAGAAAGTGCTGATGAAGAAAGAATAAGAAAATTATACAAAAAAAGTTCTTCTAAGAATGAATCTCCTGTAAAGAATGATAATTCTAAAAATAGTAGAGATGTAAAAGCAAAAAGTGAAGTTGCAAAAAATAAAAAAGAAAAGCAAGATAAACCTAATAGAGTTAAAACTTCTAAATATAAAAAACCTCAAGAAGATTCTGATAAGAAATTTTTTGATGAAAGAAAAACAGAAAATCATAAACACAATAAAAATCACAACAACAAAAAAGAAGAATCTTTTGAAGATGAGGATTTTAACAACAATAGAAAAAACAGATTTAAAAACAAAAAAGATAATAAAAGGGAAAATAACAACTCCTACAACAGAGATTTAACTAAGAAAAAACCAAAGAAAAAAGTTAAATCAAGACACAAAAAAGAGGAAGAAAATAGAGGAGATGATCCTATAACAGTGATTGCACCAATTACAGTTAAAGATTTTGCAGATCAACTTGGAGTATCTGTATCTACAGTAATAACAAAATTAATAGGCCTTGGAGTTATGGCTAATCAAAATCAAAGCATTGATGAAGACACTTGTATTTTATTAGCTGATGAATTAGGTATTGAAATAGACATTGAGGAGCCAAAACTAGACGAATCAATTGAAGAAGAATATGGTCTTCTAAAAAAAGATAAAGAAAGAGACTTAAAGACTAGACCACCTGTAGTTACAGTAATGGGCCACGTTGACCACGGCAAGACTTCTCTTCTTGATTCAATCAAGAAGACTCATGTAACACAATCAGAAGCTGGTGGAATTACTCAACACATAGGAGCTTACACAGTTAATTTAGCTGGAAAGAAAATTACTTTCCTTGATACTCCTGGTCACGAAGCCTTTACTTCTATGAGACTTAGAGGAGCTCAAACTACGGATATTGCTGTGCTTGTTGTAGCCGCAGATGATGGTGTAATGCCACAAACAATTGAAGCAATTTCTCACGCAAGATCTGCTGAAGTGCCTATTATTGTTGCTATAACAAAGATTGATAAGCCAGAAGCTAACACTGAAAGGGTAAAGCAAGAGCTTATGAATGAAAACTTGCTAGCTGAAGAGTGGGGAGGAGACACAATTGTTGTAGGTGTTTCTTCAAAAACTGGAGAAGGAATAGATGAGCTTCTTGAAATGATTCTTCTAGTTGCCGAAATGAGAGAGCTTAAGGCAAATCCTAACAGACGTGCTATTGGAACTATTATTGAAGCAAACCTTGATAAGGCAAAGGGTCCTATGGCAACTATTCTCATTAAGAATGGTACTTTAAGATTTGGTGATTCAATAGTTTCTGGAGTATGTTCAGGAAGAATTAGGGCTATGAAAGACGATAAGGGCAAGCAAGTTAAAAAGGCTGGTCCATCAATGCCAGTTGTAGTTCTTGGTCTTAACGAAGTTCCTAACGCAGGCGATACAATTTATGCAGTTAATGATGACAAAACTGCAAAGGCCATTGCTGATAAAAATGCAGAAATCACTAGAGAAAAAAGACTTAGCCAAACTACAAAGATTAGTCTCGACAATTTATTTGAAAAAATTTCCGAAGAAGATGTAAAGGAATTAAACATAGTTGTAAAAGCTGATGTTAAGGGTTCTGTTGAAGCTTTAAATCAATCACTTCTAAAACTGTCTACTGATGAAGTTAAAATCTCAATAATTCACTCTGGAGTTGGCGGAATTAATGAATCTGACGTAACCCTTGCTTCTGCATCTAATGCAATAGTAATTGGATTTAATGTTAGACCAAATATTAATGCAATTGAACTTGCTAAGGCTGAAGATGTTGAAATTAGAACTTACAGAGTAATTTATGAAATCATAAATGATATTGAACAAGCTGCTAAGGGTATGTTAGATCCAGATATTGTTGAAGAAATTCTTGGTAGATGTGAAATCAGACAAACCTTTAAACTTCCTAATAATCAAATGGTTGCAGGAGTATATGTTTTAAATGGTAAAATCTTAAGAAATTCTAAAGTAAAAGTTCTTAGAGACGATGTCGTAATTCATGAAGGAGACATAGCTTCACTAAAGAGATTTAAAGACGATACAAAGGAACTTGCCACTGGTTTTGAAGGCGGACTTGTTATAGATGGTTTTAACGACATCAAAGAAGGAGACCTTCTTGAGTCATATATACTAAAGGAAGTTAAGAGAGCATAATGAACAATAAGAGAATTAATAGAATATCTGAAGAAGTAAAAAGAACAATTTCAAATATTGTCCAAAATGAGCTAAAAGATCCTAGAATTCCATCCATTACGAGCATTTCTCATGTTGAAGTTACTAATGACTTATCCTTTGCCAAGGTTTATGTGTCTGTGCTTGGAAATGACTTTGACAGAGATGAAGCCGTGGAAGGATTAAATTCTGCAAAGGGATATATAAAAAAGGAATTGTCTAAAAGAGTTAAACTTAGAGCAATGCCTGAACTTATCTTTATAAAAGACGATTCCATAGAGAGAGCTCTTGAACTTGACAAATTAATTGATGAGGTAAATCGTGGAAATGAGTAATCTAGTGGAACTTTCCTCTGAATTAAAAAAACTAATTGACGAAAGTGAAATTATTGCAGTTGCATCTCACTTAAATCCAGATGGAGATAATTTAGGTTCAGTTACAGCTATGGTGGGCATACTAAATAAACTTGGCAAAAATGTTGTTTTTGTTTTAGATGATAAGATTCCACAATCCTTTAAATTTTTGCCAAATTTATCCTTTGCTAAGGCTCCTGATAAAATAAATAATAATTTTGATTTATTTATTGCTCTAGACGCATCTGATGAAAATAGAATGGGCGATAATATAAAAAAAATCTTTGAAGCATCAAAGAAAACTGTAAATATTGACCATCATTTTAGCAACACCAATTACGCTGATTTAAATATTGTTGACTCAAAATCTCCAGCGACTTGTGAAGTCCTTGCAAGAATTTTTGAAACTTTGAGTTTAGAACTCAATAAAGAAATCGCAACGTCATTATTCACTGGACTTTCCACTGACACAGGTTCCTTTAAATATAGCTCTGTATCCTCAGATACTTTTTTAACTGCATCAAATTTATTTAAATATGATATTGATATTGATGAAGTTACAGTAAATGTTTATCAAAGCAGGTCTAGAGAAAAGACAGATCTATTAATTAGAGCCATGAATTCAATAGAGTATTTTCATGACAATAAAATTGCTGTAGTATTAGTCACTAAAGAAGACATGGAAAAATCAAAGGCAGAAAAATCTGATGCCGATGGCATAGTTGAATTTGTAAGAGATATTGACACAGTGGAGCTTGCGGTATTACTAAAGGAAAAAGACGACTGTATAAGACTTTCTCTTAGATCAAAGTCAGATATTGATTGCACAAAAGTTGCATCAAAATTTAATGGCGGAGGTCATGTAAGAGCTTCTGGTGGCACAATAAATCATACTGATTTAAATAAGGCTAAAGAAGATGTGGTAAAAGTAGCTGAAGAACAACTATGATGGACGGACTTTTAATTTTTGACAAAGAAAAGGGAATTACTTCTCACGATTTAGTTTATAAAGTTAGAAAAAAATTGGGAATAAAAAAAGTAGGTCACACAGGCACACTTGATCCAATGGCTACAGGTGTGCTTGTGATTTCCATAGGCAAGGGCACAAAGACAAGTGATTATATTTTATCAAGTGACAAAGTATATGAAGCAAAAGTAAGACTTGGAATTTTGACCGACACCTATGACATAACTGGAAAAATTTTGGAGGAAGAAGATGTAATTTTTACTGAAGAAGAAATTAAAGATGCTTTAATTAAATTCACTGGTAAAATCTCTCAGAAACCTCCAATTTATTCTGCCCTAAAAGTTAAGGGAAAAAAACTTTATGAATATGCAAGAGAAGGTAAAGACGTTGAAATCAAAAAAAGAGATGTGGAAATTTATAAAAATGAACTCTTAGACTTTAATGAAAAAGATGAATTTACTATTTTAGTTCACGTGTCAAAGGGCACATATATAAGATCACTAGCCTATGATATAGGTAAATCTTTAGGAACTTTTGCTAGCTTAACTGAGCTTAGAAGAATTAGGACTGGGTCTTTTAAAATTGAAGATGCAATAAAAGTTTCTGATTTTGAGAAATCAAGCCTAGATGAAATAAAAGAAAAAATTTTACCCATGGATTTAGCTCTAATGGATTTTAAGAGAATTGATATTCCAAAGAGCTTTTGTGACAAATTTATTATGGGACAGTTTTATAAATTAAAGGAAAATTTTTCTGATGAAAATTATAGAGTTTATTCAGATGATAAATTTTTGGGTATTGGAGAAATAAGAAAAAAAGATGGAGAATTTTTTCTCAAGATGAAGAAGAATTTAATAGGTGATTTATGAAAATAATTGAAATTGACTTAAATTATGAGGCAGAGGAAGAATCAGTTATAGCCCTGGGAAATTTTGACGGCGTCCACAGGGGTCATATTGAATTAATAAGTAAGGCAATTGAAAATGCAAAAAAATTAAATATTAAGTCAAGTCTTTTGCTTTTTAACGAGCACACAGATAATCTTGTAAAAGTTGGGAAAAAAGATATTATAACAACTAATAAGACAAAATTTGAAATTTTAGAAAATTTAGGCGTAGATATAATTTACCTGATTAATTTTACGAGAGAGTTTATGTCCTACAGTCCAATTAAGTTTTTAGATGATTTTTTAGCAAAAAATTTAAAAATAAGGGGAGTAGTAGTGGGTTATGATTACACCTACGGATATAAAAAATCTGGTGATGTAAAGTTTTTAAAGGAAAATAAAAATTTATTTGAATCTGTTGAAGTAATTGAGCAAATTTCTTATAATGACGAAAAAATTTCTTCTTCCTTAATTAGAAATTTAATTGAAGATGGAAATATAAAAGATGCGAATTTTTTGTTGTCAAGACCCTATAAACTCATTGGGAAAATTATTCACGCCAAGGGTTTGGGAAAGAAAATGGGCTATCCAACAGCCAACCTTGAACTAATTGATAATTTTGTTATTCCAAAATTTGGAGTCTATGACACAGATATTATAATTAAGGGCAAAAAATATAGGGCATCTACTAATATTGGAACTAATCCAACAGTTGAACATGATGGCATAAAAATTGAGGCACACATCTTGGACTTTAATGAAGATATATATGGAGAGATTGTAGAGCTTGAACTTTTAGATTTTGTTAGACCTGAATTAAAGTTTAATAGTCTAGAAGAATTATTTGACCAAATTGCAAAAGATGTTTTAGTTACAAGGAATAGATAACTTTACATTTATGACATTTCGTGGTAATATATAAAAGGTTAAATAGCTATTCACAGTTGGTCGCTCCTCGACGCCTACTTTGGTTAGCTGAATTAAAAATTTAGGAGGAAAATATGTTAGAACCAAATATTAAAAAAATTATTATTGACGAATTTAAAACTCACGAAGGTGACACAGGTTCACCAGAAGTACAAATTGCAATTCTTACTAGAAGAATTAACGATTTAAACGAACACTTGAGAGTTCACAAGAAAGACCACCACTCAAGAAGGGGACTTCTTAAAATGGTAGGTAAGAGAAGAAACTTATTAAGATATTTAAAAAATACTGATATAGAAAGATATCGTACACTTATTAAAAAACTACAAATAAGAGGATAATAGGAGCGGTAATTCCGCTCTTTCTTATTAAAAGGAGGAAATAATGGAAAAAACTTATACTATGGATCTCGCAGGTTCCCAGTTAAAAGTTACAATTGGAAAAGTTGCAGAACAAGCTAATGGTGCTTGTTTAGTACAATATGGAGATACTGTTGTCCTAGTGACAGCAACAGCTTCATCTAAACCAAGAGAGGGAATCGACTTTTTTCCTCTAAGTGTTGATTACGAAGAAAAGATGTATGCCGTTGGAAAAATTCCTGGTGGATTTATTAAAAGGGAAGGAAGACCAAGCGAAAAGGCTACACTTTCTGCTAGATTAATTGACAGACCTCTTAGACCTCTTTTCCCTGAAGGATATAGAAATGATGTGCAAATTGTTGCAACTGTATTATGTGTTGACCAAGATCATTCACCAGAAATTGTTGCCATGATTGGTTCTTCTATTGCTCTTTCTATTTCTGACATTCCTTTTGATGGACCTACTGGTTCTGTTGAAGTTGGATTTATTGATGGAAAATATATCATAAACCCTAATGAAGAAGAGAGAAATAAATCTAGAATTAACTTATCACTTGCTGGAACTGAATCTGCCATTATGATGGTTGAAGCAGGAGCACAAGAAGTAAGTGAAGCAGAAATGCTTGAAGCAATTTTACAAGGACATGAAGTTATCAAAGAAATTTGCAAATTCATCAATGAAATAACTTCAGATGTTGGAAAAGAAAAGGCAGCCTATGAAGTATTTAAAGCTGACGAAGAAATTGTTTCTAAAGTTAAAGAATATGGCAAAGACTTATTAGTTGATGCAATTAGACAAAAAGATAAAATTGTAAGAGTTGAAAAAACTGAAGCAGCAAAGGAAGACATTAGAGAACATTTTAAAGACCTAATGGAAGAAAATGCAAAGGATATTGAAGCTGCCTTAGAAGAAATAGAAGTAACTGAAGTTAGACGTGGCATTCTTGAAGATGAAAGAAGACCTGACGATAGAAAGCTTACAGAAATTAGACCACTTTCTTCTGAAGTAGGGGTTCTTCCAAGAACTCATGGTTCAGGACTATTTACTAGAGGACAAACTCAAGTACTTTCTATTGCAACTCTAGGCGCAATTTCACAAGAACAAGTAATTGATGGACTTGGAGATGACAAGCCAAAGAGATATATTCACCATTACAATTTCCCAGGATTTTGTGTAGGAGATACTAAACCATCAAGATCACCAGGAAGACGTGAAATTGGTCACGGTGCTTTAGCTGAAAGAGCCCTTTTTCCAGTAATACCTGATAGCGAAACTTTCCCATACACAATTAGAGTTGTATCTGAAGTATTATCCTCTAATGGATCATCTTCTCAAGCATCTATTTGTGGATCTACACTTGCATTAATGGACGCAGGTGTGCCAATTAAGGCACCAGTAGCTGGTATTGCTATGGGTCTTATTGAAGAAAATGGCGTAATAAAAATTTTAACTGACATTCAAGGTCTTGAAGATCACTTTGGAGATATGGACTTTAAAGTAGCAGGTACTAGAGAAGGTATAACTGCTATTCAAATGGATATTAAAGTTGAAGGAATTAAAAAAGAAATCCTTGAAGTTGCCCTTGAAAGAGCAAAGGTTGCGAGATTTGAAATTTTAGATCACCTAGCAACTACTATTGAAAAGCCAAGAGCTGAACTTTCTAAGTACGCTCCAATAATCCACATGATTTCTATTGACCCTGAAAGAATTGGCGAAGTAATTGGCGCTGGTGGAAAGATAATTAATAAAATTATTGAACAAACTGGCGTTAAAATCGATATTGATGATGACGGAAGAATTTCTATTCTTTCAGAAAGTGATGAAAGAGCTAAGGAAGCAATTGCTATAATTGAAGACATAGTAAAAGAAATTGAAGTTGGAGAAGTTTACACTGGTAAAGTAAAGAAAATTGTTAAGTTTGGTGCATTTGTTGAACTTAAAAAGGGAACTGAGGGACTTCTTCACATTTCAGAAATTGCTCACGAAAGAACAAATAGTGTTGATGATGTTCTAAAAGTTGGCGATACAGTAGAAGTTAAAGTTATTGATATTTCTGATGATACTGGTAAAATTTCACTTTCAAGAAAAGCTCTTTTAAAGAGAGAAGATAATAAGAAAGAACAAGATAAGTAAATAAAATTTTAGTCGCATTAAGATTTATTTTAATGCGATTTTTTAAAGGGGAATTTATGAAATTAAAAATTATTAACAAAAGCAAGCATCCACTTCCTAAATATGAAACAGAAGGCTCCTCAGGAATGGATCTTAGGGCTAATCTTGATGAAGATTTAGTTTTAAAATCACTTGATAGAGTTTTAGTTCCAACTGGATTATTTTTAGAATTTGACAAGGGATATGAAGCGCAAGTTAGAGCTAGATCTGGTCTTGCATTAAAAAAAGGTCTAGGTCTACCTAATGGAATAGGAACAATTGATTCTGATTACAGGGGAGAGTTAAAGGTAATTCTTATAAATATGAGCAAGGATGAAGTTGTCATTAAAGATGGAGAAAGAATTGCACAAATTGTTTTTATGAAAATAGAAACTCCAGAAATTGTTGAAGTTGAAGAGATAAGTGAAACTGAAAGAAGCGATGGAGGCTTTGGTCACACTGGTCTTTAAGACAACAAATTGTTATAATATTATTGAGGTGCTATCTCTTGATAAAAAATAAAAAAACAATAAAAAAAATTCAAATAAAAAAAATGTTAGCAAAAGAAGAAGGACAAGTTCTGAAACATCTTCTGGCAAAGAAATAATGGGTCTATTTTTAGTTGTAATAGGTATAGTATTTTTTATTTCTCTATACAGTCAGAGAATGGGAATAATTGGCACATTAATTTATAAATTATTTTCTATTATTTCAGGCTCAGGTAACTTTATAATTCCACTTCTACTTATTTTTTGGGGAATTCTATATAACATTCAAGCTACGAAATTCCATATGAGAAGATATATAATCTGCTCTCTTGTAATATTTTTCTGCATTTTAGTATTTCTCGATGGTTCTAAGGAAATGGACATGACTTTAATCGAAAGAATAATTAAGTCAACAGAGTATATGGACATTACAAGAAGTGGCGGTATAATTGGCGCCATCTTTGGATTTTTCTCTTATAAACTTTTAGGATCTCTTGGAACTTATTTAGTTCTTGGACTAATAATTGTGGCATCAATTTATTTCATGCTAAAAGTTAACATCGACCAAATAATCATGTTTACTGAAGATCTTGGCGAATATTTTGAAGACAAAAAGAAAGCCCATGAAGTAAAGAAAGCTGAAAAAAAATTAAAGCAAGATGAAAAAGAAAAGAAGAAAATTGAAAGAGAAAATCTAAAGAAAGAAAAATTAGAGTTAAAAAAAGCTAAAGAAGAAAAAATAGTCGAAGGTGAAGACTTTGGAGAAAATTTAGTTATAAAAGATTATTCTGACGATAATAATTTGGAAAAGATTGAAGAAGAAAAGTCTAAGGATATTGATCTTATTGACAAGAAGGATAAGTCAGTAGATAAGAATATTGAAGATATTGAAATAGACGACGAAGAAGTCCTTGATACAATAAAAGATGATATTGAAAATAAAAATAAAGAAGAATACTCTTACACTTATCCAGATACAGCTCTTTTAGATAGACTCAAATCAAAGGGCGGATTTTCCAAAGATGAAGTGATGGAAAAGGGAAGAATCATAGAAAATACTATGCGGAACTTTGGAATTGAGTCTAAAGTTGTTGCCATAAATCGTGGACCTGTCATTACATCCTATGAGTTAAAACCAGCACCCGGCATAAAACTATCTAGAATTGTTGGACTTAGTGACAATATTGCCATGGCTCTTGCCAGTTCCGATCTTCGTATAGAAGCTCCAATACCTGGCAAAACTGTTGTGGGTATTGAAGTTCCAAACAACGAAAAGGATGCAGTTGGACTTAAAGAGTTAATTGATTCCAATGAATTTAAAACTATTAAGTCTGATTTACCATTAGCTCTTGGAAAAGATGTTGAAGGAAATATTTTAATTTCTGGTATGGAAGATATGCCGCATTTACTAATAGCAGGAGCGACAGGCTCTGGTAAATCAGTTTGTATTAATTCTATAATTACTAGCGTGATTTATAAATCATCACCAAAGGATGTAAAGTTGATGCTAATTGACCCTAAGGTAGTTGAGCTTAGCGTCTATAATGGCATTCCACATCTTTTAATTGATGTAGTAACAAATCCTAAGAAGGCAGCTTTTGCACTTAACTGGGCTGTTGATGAAATGGAAAAAAGATACCTTGCCTTTGCAGAAAATCATGTTAGAGATCTTAAAGGCTACAACAAGAAGATGATTGAAGAGGGAAGAGAAGATGAAAAACTTCCTAAGATTTTAATTATTGTTGACGAACTTGCAGACCTTATGATGGTTGCATCAAAGGAAATAGAAGAATATATAGCAAGGCTTGCACAAAAGGCAAGAGCTGCTGGAATGCACTTAATCCTAGCAACGCAAAGGCCTTCTGTTGATGTTATTACAGGAACTATTAAGGCTAACATACCTTCAAGAATTGCTTTCGCTGTAGCCTCTTCTGTGGACTCAAGGACTATTCTTGACATGGGTGGTGCAGAAAAACTTCTTGGCAAGGGCGACATGTTATTCTATCCAAGTAAATATCCAAAACCAAAAAGGATACAGGGTGCACTAATTAGTGACAGCGAAGTGGAAAGAGTAGTTGACTTTGTAAAAAATAATAATGAAATAAAAACTAACCTTGAATCAAAAATAGAAAAGGCAATAGAAGACAAGAAAATTAAAGTTGATGATGAAAAGGATCCACTTTTTAAAGAGGCAGTTGAACTAGTAGTTAATGATGAACAAGCTTCTATTTCTTATATTCAAAGAAAATTAAAGGTTGGCTATTCAAGAGCTGGAAGAATAGTAGATCAAATGGAAGAAATGGGCATCATTGGACCTCATGAAGGTTCCAAGCCTAGAAAACTTTTAAAAACCAAGGAAGAAATAGATATAATTTTAGGTGATGAAGATGAATAATGTGCATATAGTTACCTTGGGTTGCTCAAAAAATGAAGTCGACTCATCTATGATGTACTCACTTTTAAATAAAGATAGATATAGGATGGTAGATGATGCAAGTGATGCAGATATTTTAATTGTAAACACTTGTGGATTTATCGATGCAGCCAAGGAAGAGTCAATTGACACAATTTTAGAGTCAGTTGAATATAAGAATGAGGGAAGATGTAAAAAAGTTCTTCTATCAGGTTGCCTTGCCCAAAGATATCCTGAGGAACTTTTAAAGGAAATTCCTGAAATTGATGGAATCATCGGCACAGGAAATATAAATTATATAAACGAGCTCTTAGACAGAAGTATGTCTGGAGATTTATTTGTAAAAACTGACAATTTAAATTCAGCTTATATTGAGGGAATAAAAAAAGAAGATGTTAAGACCACTGAATTTGTAAAAATCTCAGAAGGTTGTAATAATAACTGTTCTTACTGTATTATTCCTTCACTTAGAGGTAAAAATAGATCAAGAAAAATTGAAGATATATATTCTGAAGTCCAATACCTAGTAAGTAAAGGCGCAAGGGAAATTATTTTAATCGCACAAAATACTACTGATTATGGAATTGATTTGTACTCAAAATATTCTTTGGCTAAATTAATTAAAGAAATTTCAAAAATAGAAGGTTTAAAGTGGATTCGCGTTTTATATTTATATCCTGACCATTTTACTGATGAACTAATAGAAGAATTTAGAACTAATGAAAAATTAGTGAAATATGTTGATATGCCTCTTCAACACATTTCTGACAATGTTTTAAAGAGTATGAACAGAAAAACCAGCAAGGACCATATTTTAAAGACTCTAAAGAATTTACGAGCATCTATTCCAGAAATTGTAATTAGAACAACCTTTATTGTTGGTTTTCCTGGAGAAAGTCAAGAAGACTTTAAAGAACTTGTAGACTTTATAGAAGAAATTAAATTCGACAAGCTTGGAGTTTTTGAATATTCCAGAGAAGAGGGAACGAAGGCGGATCTTTTAGATAATCAAATTCCTGATGAAGTTAAAAAGAGACGGAAAGATGAAATTATGGAAATACAAAACGATATTTCTAATGAAATCCTTTCAAAAAATTTAGATAAATCTTTAGAAGTCTTAATAGAAGAAAAGATTGACGAAAATAATTATGTAGGAAGAACATATATGGATGCTCCAGAAATTGATGGAGTTATCTATGTTGAGTCTAATAGGAATTTAGAAATAGGAGATTTTGTTAAGGTTAAAGTTATTGATACTTTAGATTATGATTTAGTAGGTGAAGCTATATGAATACTCCAAATAAATTGACTCTCATGAGAACTTTAATGGTTCCAATCTTTGTCTTATGCATGTATTTAGATTTTAATAATTCGAGAATAGTTGCAACACTTATTTTTGCCATTGCTTCTTTTACAGACTTTTTAGATGGTTATCTTGCAAGAAAGGACAATTTAGTTACTAATTTTGGAAAATTTGCTGATCCCCTTGCCGATAAAATTTTAGTATGCTCAGCTATGATTATGTTAGTAAGCACTGGTGAAATGCCAGCCTGGGCTGTAATTATTATCATATCAAGAGAATTTACTATTACTGGATTTAGAATTATTGCGGCTTCTGAAAATATTACAATAGCAGCAAGTCCTCTTGGTAAATTTAAGACTGTTACACAGTTAATATCAAATATTTTACTGTTAACTGGAATAGAAAAATTTAGACCTATTGGCATGGCAATATTTTATTTAGCTGTTGTGTTTACTGTAATTTCAGGTGCAGATTATTTAATAAAAAATAAAAAAGTTCTTGATTTAGAAAACATTTAAGGAGATTTATGAAAGCGAGCATTTTGACAGTTGGAAAAGAAATTTTAATCGGCTCAATTACTAATACAAATTCAAAATACATTTCTGAAAAGTTAACTGACATGGGAATAGATGTAACTAGGCATGTTTCTGTAGATGATGACTTAGATGAAATAGTCAAGGAATTAGAATACTCTACAAAATCATCTGATTTAATCATAATAAGTGGTGGGCTTGGACCCACTAATGACGACATAACTAGAGATGCTGTGGCTAAGTTTTTAAATAGAAAAATTTATCTTGACCAAGCTGAAAAGGAAAAGATGATTGATAGATTTACAAGACTTGGCAGAACCATGACTCCAAATAATTTAAAGCAGGTTATGTTAATAGAAGGCTCAGAAAAGATTGAAAACAAGTGGGGAGTAGCCCTTGGTGAGTCAATTGAATTTAAAGGAAAGAGAATAATTCTTCTTCCAGGACCTCCAAATGAAATGGAGCCAATGCTGGACTATTATTTTGCCAATAAATCCTTTACTGAGGAAAATATAATGGTAAAATCCATAGACATTATAGGTCTTGGAGAATCAATTATAGAAGATAGAATTAGAAAGATGTCCTTTGACGATGATTCTGTGAGTATAAATACTTTTGCTCATGGAACTTATACTGAAGTTAAAATTATTGGTAAGAACACTAAAAAAGATGAATTGCAATTTTCTATTGAAAAAGTTGTAAAGTCTCTATATGCTGAATTTGACACTCATGTCTATTCTGAAAATAATGATGATGTGGCAGGAGAAATTGTGAGAATTTTGAAAAATAATAATTTAAAAATTTCCTTTGCCGAATCCATAACTGGTGGAATGCTTAGCTCTGCAATTACAGATATTTGTGGAGCATCAAAGGTTATGGAAACTTCCTTTGTCACATATTCCAATGATTCAAAAAATAAAAATTTAAAGGTTTCAAAGAATACTTTAAATGATTTTGGAGCCATTAGCGAGAATACAGCTTTTGAAATGGCGAAGGGCGTTAAGGAAAGATCCAATGCTAATATTGGAGTTTCTACAACTGGAGAAGCTGGACCTAATTCATCTGAAACTGAAGTGGGAAATGTCTTCACTTGCATTTATTTTTCAGATGACAATTATTATACTAAGCACTATTTCTTTAGCGGAGATAGAAATAAAATAAGAAGAAGCACTGTCAACAGAGTATTATCTCAAATACTTTTTGTACTTAGAAAAAATTTTAAGGAGTAATTATGAAAGATAGTAATTTAAGCAAAGAAAAACAAGAAGCCCTTCACAATGTTTTGTCAAAAATTGAAAAGCAATATGGTGAAGGATCAGTAATGGTTTTAGGAGACGATGTTAAGCTTGATATTGATTCAATTCCTACAGGCTCACTTGCACTAGATATTGCTCTTGGAATTGGTGGAATACCTAAGGGTAGAATTATTGAAATTTATGGACCAGAATCTTCAGGAAAGACTACATTAGCTCTTCATATGTTAGCAGAAGCTCAAAAAATGGGTGGAACTGGTGCTTTTGTAGACGCAGAACACGCTCTTGACCCAGGATATGCAAAAAATCTTGGAGTTGACATAGAAAACTTGATTATTTCTCAACCGGACACTGGCGAACAAGCTCTTGAAATAACAGAGGCTTTAGTTAGATCTAATGCTGTAGATTTAATTATAATTGACTCAGTAGCAGCACTTGTTCCAAAGGCAGAAATCGATGGGGAAATGGGTGCAGCTCAAATTGGTCTTCAAGCAAGACTTATGTCACAAGCTCTTAGAAAACTTACTGGTGCTATAAATAAATCAAAGTGTACAGTTGTTTTCATAAATCAACTTAGAGAAAAAGTTGGAATTATGTTTGGAAATCCTGAAACAACTACTGGAGGAAGAGCTCTTAAATTTTATTCTTCAGTAAGGCTTGACATTAGAAGGACAGAAATCATAAAAAAGGGCGATGAAATGATAGGCAACAGAGTTAGAGTTAAAGTTGTTAAAAACAAAATTGCTCCACCTTTTAAACAAGCTGAATTTGACATTATGTATGGAAAGGGTATTTCTAGCGTTGGTAATATTCTCGATGTAGCTTCTGAAGCAGATATTGTAAAAAAAGCTGGTGCTTGGTATTCTTATGGTGAAGAAAGGCTTGGTCAAGGAAGGGAAAATGCAAAAGAATTTTTAGAAGGAAATCCTGAACTTTTAAAGGAAATTGAACATAAAGTTAGACTTCATTATAATTTAATCCCAGAAGATGAAATCGAAGCTGAAAATACAGATGCAAAATCAGAAAATTTTTTAGAAGATAAATAGGTTGTGATTTTTTGAAATTACTCTATTTAACAGACACTCACATAAGAGGCACAAGCCCACAAAATAGACTTGATGATTACCAGGAGACTTTAAAGGAAAAATTAAGAGAGGTAGCAAGTATTATTAAAGAAGAAAAAATTGACTACGTCCTTCACGGAGGAGATCTCTTTGATAGACCTGATGTCTCTGTAAGCATAGTCTCTGATTTTGCAAAAATTTTTCAAAGTTTTGGAGTACCAATTTATATTATTAGTGGCAATCACGATATTTTTGGTCACAATCCTGATACTCTTGATAGAACTATGCTTGGTCTTCTTTGTAATTTAGGTGTCATGAACTTAGTCAATTACAAAAAAATCATTTTAGAAAAGGATATTAGACTACAGCTTACTGGTTCACCCTATGTGTATTCCATGGACGAAGCTTCCAATAGGGAAAATTATATTTTAGATGAAGTGGATAATACTTGCAAGTACTCAATCCACATGACCCATGGGTTTTTAATTGACAAACCTTTTTTAAAAGAGGTTTCACATACTTTAATAGAGGACATAAGAAGCACTAAAGCAGATATAACTCTTGGTGGACACTATCATTTTGGCTTCAAAACAGTTGAGCTAGACAATAAATATTTTGTGAACCCTGGTGCTTTAATAAGAATTTCAAATTCAAAAGCTGAAATCAATAGAAAACCAAAGGTAAATATCATAAGCTTAGCTGATGATATAAAAATTGAAGACAGATTTTTAAAATGTGCTAAGCCAGGCGAAGAAGTTTTAGATAGGTCTGAAATGGAAAGGCATCAATTTAAGGGAATAAAGCTTGCTGAATTTAAGGAAAGTATTGATGCAACCACTAATTATAATAGTTTAGATATTTTTGATTTGCTTTTAAAAATTTCTAAAAGCGAAAATATTTCTGAAGAAGTAAAAAAAGAAGCTTTAAAGAGAGTTGAAGAAGCTCAAATTAATGGAGTTAGTTATTTATGATTTATATAAAAAAAATTGAACTTCATAATTTTCAATCCCATGAATACACTGAGATGGAATTTGACCGAGGACTAAATGTAATCCTCGGCAATTCTGATGTGGGAAAAACTGCAATTTTAAGGGCAATAAAGTGGGCTCTTTACAATGAACCTAAAGGCGATTATTTTATTAGACAAGGGGAGAAGGAGGTCTCAGTAAAGGTTACTTTCTCCAATGGTGTTGTAGTTGAAAGAGCGAAAACTCCATCGAAAAATTCATACTTTCTTGTAGATTCTTCAGGAAATGAAATGAGATTTGAAGGATTTGGTATAGATGTGCCAAAGGAAATCACTGATGTCACTAATATGTATAAGGTTCCCTTGGACAATTCAAACAATAAAACTATTTTAAATATAGCTGAGCAATTAGATGGCCCTTTTTTATTAAATGAACAGGCATCACTTAGGGCTTCTGCTATTGGAAGATTAATTGGCGTCAATTATGTAGATGATGCCCTTAGAAATGTAGTTAGGGATAATAAGAGAACTAACAAAGAAATTGTTGAATTGAGAAAAAATAGGGACGACCTTAAGGAACAATTAGATGAATTTTCTTATATAAAAGATTATAAAGAAAAGTACGAAAAAATTACAAGAATAAGAAATAAAATAAAAGATTTACAGGACAGACTCGATTTATGTTTTAAATTAAAAGAAAATATCGATAAAAATAAAATTGAGCTAGAAGAAGTTTCTAATTTAGTTGAAAAGTTTAAAAATTTAAATAAACTAGAGATAGTAATTCCTAATTTGGAAAATTCTCTTTTAAAGAAAAATAATTTTGAAAATTATTTAGAAAAAATCGTAAAAACTGATAGGGAGATTGATTTAATTAAAAATAATTTGAATAAACTTAAATCTTTAGATGGCTTATCTTTAAGGGTTTCAAAAATTACTGAAAATAAAAATAGACTCTTTATTTATGAAAGTTTATACGATAAATACAAGAAAAATATTAAAGAACTTTCAGAAGTTAAGAAAGATTTAAAAAACTATAAAAATAATGATGAAATTCAAAGGATTTCTGAAAATTTAGAACGTAAAATGGATTTTTATTCAAAAATTTATGGATACAGAACTGATTTAAATAATATCGATTCTAAGCTTGCTTTAGGTAATAATTACATAAAAAATTTTGGCAATAATGATAAAATTGATTTTATTTCAAAAAATATTGACGATAAATCCAAGAATCTAAAAAAACTAAGGGATATTAAAGAAAATTTTAAGGACCTATCTCTTAAAATTTTTGAAACAAATAATGAATTAAAAAATTTAGATGAAAATATAAGGGATTGCACTGCATCTTATGAAAAGACGATTCTTGATGTGGGGGTTTGTCCTTTCTGTTACAGTAAAATCGATGACGAGTCAATTGAACACATTAAGTACCACTTGAGGAATGATTAAATGAATTACGAAGAAAATTTAAAAAATTTAAAGGATCAACTAGACAGATTAAAAAGTATGAAATATAAATCTGAAGCTAGACTTGAACAGTTAAACTCACAAAAAAAAGAAATTCTTGTTGAAATTGAAAAGCTTGGCATTAAGCCAGAAGACCTTGAAAGTGAAATTTCTAATTTAAAAAATGAAATTGACAAACTTTTTGATGAAGCCAACAATTTAATGCCTAGGTTGTGATTTTTTGGACTTAAAAGAACTTGATTTAAAATTAAATCAACTTAATAACAAAATCTTAAGCGATGAGGGAAAAATAGAAATATTATCAGAACAATTAGATAAAACAGAAAAAATTTTAAAGGATAGGGAAGACTACAGCGATATTCTCACACAAGTTTCCCTTTTATTTCAAAAGACTTCTGAATTTGCTAGGGAACAATCAAAAAGACAAATTGAGGATACTGTGACAAAATGTCTACAATTTATTTTTGAAACGGATATTGAATTTTTAATTGAACTTTCTGAAGCAAGGTCTGTTCCTGTAGCTGAATTTTTTGTGCAAAGCAATTACCCTGAAGGTTATAGTGTAAAAACTAAGCCTGAAATTGCAAGAGGTGGTGGAGTAGTTGATATTATTTCCCTTGCCCTTCGCATTGCCTTTTTGCAGCTAAATCAGCCAAAATTATCTGGATCACTAATACTAGATGAACCAGGAAAACATGTAAGCAACGATTATGTTTTTAATTTGGGAGAATTTCTTAAAAAATCCTCAAACTTATTTGACAGACAGATAATTATGGTCACTCACAATCCTTATCTTTCTCAAATTTGTGACAAAGCTTTCCAAGTGAAAAATAAGAGGGGAATAAGCGAGGTAAGTGTATACAATCAGTAATTTTTTCTTGACTTTAGCAAGTAAAATTGTTAATATATTAGTGAAAATATGAATTGTTCATATAATACTTTTTATTACTTAAAAGTCAGGAGGATAAAATGATTTACGACTCAAAAATAAAGAGCAAAGAAGTAGACGGTTTATTTGAAGCTATTTTGCTTTTGGAAAATTTAGAGGAATGTTATAGATTCTTTGAAGATATTTGCACAGTTAAGGAATTGCAAGCAATAGCTCAAAGATTACAAGTTGTTAAATTACTTGTAAAAAATAAAACTTATCATCAAATTGAAGGTGAAACTGGGGCTTCAACAGCAACTATTTCAAGAATTAATAGATCTCTAAATTACGGAGCTGATGGCTATAAATTAGTTTTAACTAGATTAAATATTATAGATGAAGACGAAGAAAAAGAATAAGGGCGACCTTATTCTTTTTTAAATGTTTATATTTATTGTTTTGTAATTTGTGTAAGTAACAAGCCCTGGCTTTTTTGCAGGATGTCTCTTTACATACATTTTGAAGGTATAGTCCACTGGAATGTTTTGCGACTTTGAAAGGGAGCTGTACTTAGCAGCAAGCTTTGCAGCCGTTAAAAGAGAATTATTTGTAAAATCTCTCTTGTCATTTTTTAGGATTACATGAGATCCTGGTGCGTCTTTAACGTGGAACCAGAGATCATTTTTTTTCGCCTTTTTATGGGTCAAGTAGTCGTTTTGTCTATTGTTTTTGCCAACAAAAATATCAAAGCCATCTTCAGTTTTTATGGTAATATAATTTTCATCAGAATCTTTTTTCTTTTTATTATTTTTCTTTTTCTTCTTTAAGTATCCTTCTTTTTCCAATTCTTCATAGATTTCATCAATTTCATCTGGCCTTTCAGCAAAGTCTATATTAAGTAAAATTGATTCTAAATAAGAAATTTCTGATTTGCCAATTTCAATTTGTTCAGTCAAAAATGTTGCCGCATTTTTTAGTTTGGAGTACTTTTTATAATATTTAGCAGCATTAGATGGTCCATCTAAAGTTGAATCTAGTGGAATTTTTATTTCGTCCATATTATTATAGAAATTTTCAACAGTAACTGAATCAGCACCTTTTTCGATTTTATAAAAGTTAGAAGATATTAAATCTGCATAAACTTTAAATTTCTCTCTATTTAAAGCTACATTTAATTCATTTGCTTGGTTTGAAAGTTTTCTGTTTAGTTTTTCTATATTTTTCTTTACAAGTTTTTTTAAATCTTTGCTCTTTGAACCAAGACTATCTCTTAAAAATTTATAATTATAGAACTCTTCAAGTAGGGAAGAAATGCTTTCAACCTTTATTTTTTCCTTATCATTTAAGCTTTCCAAATCAATGGAATAGAAGTCTTTAAATAAATCTTCTCTATAAATTTTTATTGGGCTAAAATCATTTTTTCTCACAATTTTAAAAATTTCAGAAAATATTTTATCAAGCTCAATAATCTCAGAGTCAGTTAAGGCTGACAGGTTTCGTTTAAAGTCAATATTAGACCTATATTCAATTTCGCTACACATCTGTGAACTTATGCCAGTGAAATTTTTTAGGAAAAAAGATTTTATATTTAAATTTTCCTTTGAATTTTTAATCAAATCACTTATAGAATCAACTTGGCAAGGATCGAGTCCTTCTGAAATATCTTCTGGATTATAAGTAAGACCTGGCAAAATTTCTCTCACGCTAGATAAATTAAAATTAATTCTCTTTAATGAGTCAATAATTTTTTTTGAATCATCATCAATAAGTATTACATTGGAATGTTTGCCCATAAGCTCAATTATAAGAGCTTTCTTGCTATATTCGCCAAGCTCATCGCGAGATTTAACCAGAATTTTTATAATTCTATCCATTTTATATTGACTTACTTCAAGAATCTGATTGTTCTCAAGATGTTTTCTTAAAAGCATGCAAAATGCTGGAGGATTTTGCGGGCTGTCGAAGATTTCATCACTAAAATACATTCTAGGGCTTCCAGAAATGGATATAAAGAGTCTTTCTCTTTGACCTTTAGCTCTTATATTTATCAAAAGATCATTGTTATTCTGGTAAATTTTATCGATTCTTCCATCAATAACGCGATTATTTATTTCATAAACTAAGTTTTTTACTACTGTTCCGTCTAATGACATTTTATCACCTGAAAATAATTATAACATTTTTTTTGAATTTAATTGATGGAGTATAGTTAAAGATTTAGATGTATATACAAATATATGTTTAGAACATATGTATGTTATAAATTAATGAAAATTTTAAAAACAATTAACAATATAGAATTAGACATAAACAAAAATTTCTATAGGTGGTATAGAAATAAGATCATTTAAGAAAAAAATAATTTGCTACAAAAATTAGAATTATTAAATTGATTAAGTTTTTTGAGCTTAAAATAATTTAACGTAATTAATTAGTTTAATAAGGATAATATTATTTGATGATTATTATTAAAAGCGATTTAAAATAATATCAATGTGTGTGATAAATAAAATAAAAATAATGAGAGCAATATAAATTAAAGATTGATTTAAAAATAATATGTGAAGAACAAAATAAAAAAATTTGGTTGAAGGTTATGTAAAAAAATATTTTTGCTTGAAGTTTAATGTAAATAGTTCAACAAGTATTGATTTATTGCCAGAATGTGACAATTTATAAAATAACTTACTTAAAGCTAATTTAAATGGAAAACATAAAAAATAGTCACAAAATTATTATTTTGTGACTATTTTTGTCTCTCTTAATTCAAATATTTTCCAATACCCTATTATATCAATAAAAATTTTAATAGAGAAAATTGATATTTTAAAGATTTAAACAAATTAACTTTGCCTTTTATTTTAAAATATCATATAAATCAACTAAAAATTATTGGAAAATAGAATTTGATTCTTTTCCTTCCTGAACTTTTTCTCTTGGAATATTAAATTGATCTAAATATTTATCACTATTGTTGTCCTTCTTTATTTCTTCTTCCTTATTATCTTCTTCATAATTATATCTCTTGCCCTTAGTTTTAAATTTACCAGAAATATAAACTGAATCATCTTTCCAATCAACATTAAGACCTAAAGTTTCAGAAATAAATCTTATAGGCACATAAGTCCTGCCATCATATAAAATTGCTGGAGAATCTAAGTTTACAACTGAATCTTCTCCTCCTAAGTTTAGTTTTGCCTTAGTTGAATTAATATCAAGCTCTACAAGGACATCTATGGCACCAATTAAAATTCCACTAGTGTTAGTTTCCTTTCTTTGATAAAAATTGATTTGAGCGCCTAAATTTTCAGATATATATCTAATAGGCACCATTACTCTATTAGTGTTTTTGTCAAGGTATGCCCTACCCATGTCTTCTGGTATATTTTGTAGATTGTTGTTGATATAAATATTTACATTTTTATCAAGGGCATCCTTTGGCAATTTTCCAGCTGCAAAAACAGATGTACTTAATACCATAGACATTATTCCAACAATTGCAAGTTTTTTAAATTTCTTCATAATTTCTCCTTTATTATAAGTTTTTAAATATTAATCATCTTCTTTTACTTTGGCAAGAGGATTTGATTCTACCATTTTTTTAAGGGACTTTTTGTTTACGTGAGTGTAAATTTCTGTAGTATTAACAGATTCGTGTCCCAATATCTCTTGTAAAGACCTTATGTCAGCATTGCCATATTGATAAAGCAGTGTTGCAGCAGTATGTCTGAGTTTGTGGACAGAATATTTGTTTGTATCAAGTCCAGAGTTTTTCATGTGTTTTTCAATCATGTGCTGAATCGACCTGTTACTCATTCTCTGCTCTCTCATGGACAAAAATAAGGCGTCATTTTTTATTTGAGGACGAAGCTTTAAATATTCATTAACAGCATAAACAGAAGCTTCGTTTAGATAGATAGTTCTCTCTTTATTGCCCTTGCCTATTACTTTAAGAGTATTGTCATCTTGTAAATGAGAAATGTTTATACCAGCAAGCTCTGAAAGTCTCATGCCACAGTTTAAAAATAAGGTTACAATTGCATAATCCCTTTTTTTATAAACAGGCTTCATTTTTGCCTTCTCAATTGTCTTTAAAAGGTTTAAACTTTGGTCCAAAGTTAGATATACAGGGAGAGTTTTTTCTACTTTAGGCATATCTATATCAATAATTGGGTTTTTCTTAATTACCTCAATTTTAGCATACAAATAATTATAAAAGCTTCTAACTGATGAAATTTTTCTAAATTTCGATCTATTGGAAATCTTTCTTTCTCTCTCTAAAAAAGCATTATAGGCATATATATCTTGTTTAGTAACACTTTCTAGCACTTCTGGACTTATATCTTCAATGGGAATGTCATTAAAATCAATGGAATCATCTACTAAGTTTTTTCTTCTTTTTATAAATCTAACAAAGACTCTTAAATCGTAGTAATATTCTTTAATTGTGTTATCGGAAGAGCCCTTAGTTGACTTCATATAATCTAAAAAATCATCAACTAAACTTGAACTTATCAATCTATCACCTCCTACAAAAATAAAAACCTGACACAAGTCAGGTTCTTAATTATTTAGCGTATTCAACTGCTCTAGTTTCTCTTATAACATTAACTTTAATTTGTCCAGGGAAATCTAGTTCAGCCTCTATTCTCTTAACAATATCTCTAGCAGTAATAGTAATTTCTGCTTCAGATATTTTTTCAGGTTTTACTATTATACGAATTTCACGACCAGCTTGAACAGCGTAAGACTTTTCAATACCATCAAATTCATTGGCAATTTCTTCAAGTTTTTCAAGCCTTTGAATATAAGATTCAACAGTTTCGCGTCTTGCGCCAGGTCTTGCTGCGGAAATAGCATCAGCTGCTTGAACTAAAACTGATTCAACACAATTTGGTTCGACATCACCATGATGTGATTGGATTGCGTTAATTACAAATTCAGATTCGTGATATTTTCTTGCAATTTCCACTCCAATGTCAACATGTGGAGCATCAAGGTTTCTATCCACTGATTTACCTAAATCATGTAGTAGTCCGCCTCTCTTGGCAAGCTTAACATCTGCACCAATTTCTCCAGCTAATATTCCAGCAATTTCAGCAACTTCAACTGAATGTTTAAGGTTATTTTGTCCATAACTAGTTCTATATTTAAGTCTACCTAAATATTTAATAATTTCTGGATGAAGTCCGTGAACTCCAGCATCATAAGCTGCTTGTTCACCTGATTCCTTAATAATAGTTTCAACTTCATTTTTAGCCTTTTCAACAGTTTCTTCAATCTTAGTCGGATGAATTCTGCCGTCATTTACAAGTTTTTCTAAAGCAACTCTTGCAATCTCCCTTCTGATTGGGTCAAAGCAGGATAACACAACAGCTTCAGGAGTATCGTCGATAATTAAATCTACTCCAGTTATTGATTCAATAGCCCTAATATTTCTACCTTCCCTGCCTATAATTCTTCCCTTCATTTCATCATTTGGAAGATTTACGACAGCAACAGTAGATTCTGCAACTTGGTCAGCGGCACATCTTTGAATAGCTTGTGCAATTACATTTCTTGCATATTTCCCGGATTCTTCTTTAATTCTATTTTCATTTTCTTTAATAATAAGTGCTGATTCATTAGTAATTTCTTTTTTCAATTCATTGAGCAAAATCTCTTTACCTTCATCTTTGGTAAGACCAGCAACTTTTTGAAGTTCCTCTTCTCTCTTTTTAATAAGTTCGTCAACTTGGTCTTCCTTTTCTCTAAGACCCTCTAATTTCTTAGTAAGTTTTTCGTCCTTATGTTCAACTTGAGCAGACTTTTTATCTAAAAGCTTTTCCTTAGAGATAACACGGTCTTCCATTTCTTTGATTTCAGCTCTTCTAATTTTTGCTTCCTTTTCTTGCTCAGATCTTAGTTTTTGAATCTCTTCTTTAGCTTCGACGAGTAAAACTTTCTTTTGAGTTTGAGCTTGATTTTCAGCATCGTAAATCATCTTTTTTGATAATTCTTCAGCATTTTTGAGTTTACCTTCAGAAATATATTTTCGAATAGCATAGCCAACAGCCATGCCAATAATACCGATAATAACGACAATAATTAAAGTATTAAAATCCATTCATACACACCTCCTATTTAGTTTTCATGTTTCAAATTTTACAATCATTTTTAGGCATAAGCCTTAAAATAATTGTATATCTTTTAAAAGGATAAGTCAAATAAAAGCGTGTGCATGAACCTTATCTATTTGTTTTCATATATTGGTATAGCTAATTTATAACCTGGTTTAATCTCGTAGGGTGAAATATTATTTAACTTTTCAACATCATTAATAAATTTCATCTTATTCTTATATTCATAATTATTTGAAATCGACCACAAAGTATCACCCTTTTTTACAGTATAAACATATATTATAGCTTCTTCCTCTCTCATAAGATTTATAGTTTCATCTTTTTTAATGATTAATCCAGAATTAAACATAAAAATAATAAATAAAAATAAAAAAACTTTTGGCTTATTAATAATAATTCTCTTCATAAAATCACCTCATGTAAATTTGTTCGAATAAAGTTTAAACGCTTGTAGTAAACAAGTGTATCAAATATAAGTTCTAAACATATGTTACAACTAAGGTTCTATTATGTCAAGGAAATTATACAATTATTTAAACTATCGTTTGAAATACTTGTTTAAGTATGATATTATTAATGTAGAAAAATTAGGAGGTAAACCCATGTACGAAGATTTAAACCAAAGAGACCTTGAAATTTTGTTTTTTATTAAAAGATTTATTGAATCTAAGTCCTACCCACCTACTGTTCGTGAAATTTGTGCTGGTTGTAATATTAAGTCAACTTCAACTGTTTACTATGCCCTTGAAAAATTAGAATCTACAAATTATATTAGAAAAGATGCTTCAAAAACTAGAGCCCTTGAAATTGTTCCTCAAGATGATGACATACTAATGCTTAAAAAGAAAACTGTAGATGTGCCAATTGTTGGCAGAGTTACAGCTGGTGCTCCTATTTTAGCTGTTCAGAATATTGAAGATACTATGCCCCTTCCTGTTGATTTTGTATCAAATAAAGAACTTTTTATTTTAAAGGTTAAGGGAGAAAGTATGATTAATGCAGGAATTTATGACGGAGACTATGTAATTATTGAAAAGACAAATTCTGCTAGAAATGGAGAAAAAGTTTTAGCCTTAATAGAAGATGAAGCAACTATAAAAACTTTTTACAAAGAAAAGGATAGGTATAGACTTCAACCTGAAAATGATAATATGGAGCCTTTCTACTTTGACAAAGTCGATATATTGGGAAAAATTGTTGGACTTTACAGAAAAATGAACTAAAAAATACCCTTACTGTTAATAGATAGTAAGGGTATTTATCTTAAACTTTATTTAAATAGAAAATAATAATTTTTTTATAGGGATGTGTATATGCGTCCCTATTTTTTTCTTTTAAAAAATTAATTTTGAATTCAAATTTTAGTAATTTTGTCTGTAAGATTCTATTTGTATTATTTTTACATAAGACATTTTAATCTTTTTGTATTGTAACTAAATTTTCCTTATCAAGTGCATTTAATAGATGTATCAATGCGAATTTAATGTGATAGTAAGAAAGTCCTCCTTGGAAATATACATAATAAGGCTCTCTCATTGGTCCATCTGCTGAAAGTTCTATGGATGAGCCCTCTATGAAGTCTCCTGCTGCCATTATTACCTTATCATCATATCCTGGCATGTCCCAAGGCATAGGAGTGAATTCTGAGTCAACTGGAGAAGAAAATTGAATGTATTTGCAAAATGTTTCTAAAATTTCAGGTTTTTTTAGTTCAATTGCTGTGACAATATCGCTTCTTGGGTCATCACTTGATGGAATAGTTTTAAAGCCCAATTCTTCAAAACATTTTGAAAAAAGCATAGCACCCCTTATTGCATCCTCAACAATTTTTGGCGACATAAAAAGTCCTTGAAGGATTTGTCTTGTCATTCCAAAGGTTAGTCCGCAGTCCTTTCCTATTCCTGGTGCAGTAAGTATATTTGCCGCCCTTTCTACAAGTTCAGACTTGCCTACTAGATAGCCGCCCGTGTAGGAAATTCCTCCTCCAGGATTTTTTATAAGTGAACCTGCCATAATGTCTATTCCAAGCTCACTTGGTTCAATAAGTTCTGTAAATTCTCCATAGCAATTGTCCACGAAAATTTTTATATTTTTATTTATCCTCTTCACTTCATCAATTGCTTTTTTTAGTTCAGAAATTGTAAAGGCCCTCCGATTTGAATAGCCCGTTGACCTTTGCATAATAACAAGAGAAGTATTTTTTTTAATATAATTTTTGATGCTCTTTACATCAATTTTATTTTCTATTAGGGGCACTTCAGAGTATTCATAGCCAGTTTTTATTAAAGAGTCAGGGCTGTCTCCCCTTAATCCAATTACTTTTTGCAACGTATCATAGGGCGTAGAAGTAACAGATAAGAAGTGATCTCCTGGTTTTAAGACAGATTTAATTGCAAGTGTTATTGCATGAGTTCCTGATACAATGTTTGATCTCACAAGGCTATCCTCTGTCCTAAAAATTCTAGTGTAAATGCTTTCTACCTTGTCTCTTCCAATATCTCCATAGCCATAGCCTGTAGTCCAGTTAAAATCTGTAGATTTTAAACCTTCTTCCTGCATAGCTTTTAAAATCTTAACTTGATTATACTGTGCAATGTCACTAAATTCTTGAAATCTATTTTTTAGTTTTTCTTCATTTTTATTTACAAAATCAATTATTTTTTTATCAATTTTATATTCTTCTTTAAATAATTTGTCGTATATTGTCATCTTTTCTCCTAAACTAATCTACTGTCAATATAATTTTCTATATCAGAAAGTATTGTGTCTGATTCTCTGTCGAACCACTTAATTCTTTTATCTCTTCTAAACCAAGTAAGCTGTCTCTTGGCATAGTGTCTTGAATTTTTCTTTATTAAGTCCACCATTTCATCAAAATCTATATTGCCATCTAAATAAGAAATCACTTCTTTGTATCCAATAGCCTTAAGTGATTGTGAGTTTTTGTCGAGTCCTTCGTCTAAAAGATTTTTCACTTCATCTATAAGGCCTAAGTCAATCATTTTATCTACTCTTTGGTTAATCTTTTGGTAAAGTTTAGCCCTATCCATATTAAGGCCGATGTAAATTAAATTGTAGTCATTATTTTCTTCTCGAAAATTGTCGCCTTTTTTATTGCCATTTTTTAAAATCTCTAAGGCTCTTATAATTCTCTGACCGTTGTTTTTGTGGATTTTTTCTGCCATATTCTTATCTTGATCTTGAAGTTTTTCGTATAAAAATTCGCTTCCCTCTTCCTCTAGTATCTCTCTAAGTTCATCTCTATACTCATAATCGGGTTCAGTTTCAGTAAAATCTAAATTATAGACAAGAGAATTGATGTAAAGTCCCGTTCCTCCAACTAAAAAAGGAAGTCCATCTCTATTATTTATGTCAGTAATAATTTTTTTTGCAGAATTTTTAAAATCAGCAACAGTAAAATTATCAGAAGGCTCTATTATATCAACCATATGATGAAGGATACTTGTTTTATTTAAGTCAATTTTTGCAGTTCCAATATTTAATTTTTTATAAATTTGCATGGAGTCACTGGAAATTATCTCGCCCTTATATTTTTTTGCGAGTTCAAGAGAAAGTTCAGTCTTCCCTATTCCCGTTGGTCCTGTTATTATAATTAAATTTTCCATTTATTCCCTCAAAAATAATTTTGATATGGTGTGTTTTGATACTTCAACAACAGTAGGTCTGCCATGAGGACAAGTATATGGATTTTCACAATTTTTTAAGTCCCTAATAAGTGACTCGATTTCCATATCTGATAAGTCATCTCCAGCCTTGACTGATGCTTTGCAGGCCTTTTTCATTATTTTATATAAATCAGCCTCATAATTTGATGAAATCTCCTTGTCTAGAGAATCAATTATATCCCTAATAAAATTTACATAGGTTGGCAAGCCAAAAATCATTGGCACTTCTCTAAGAACTACAGATTTGTCGCCAAAGTCCTCAATTTTAAAACCAAGCTTTGTAAAAAGATCCAAATAATTTAAAATTTTGTCGTATTCCATTTGATTAAGTTCAATTATCTCTGGCTTAAGCAAAATTTGTGAAGTGATCTCACTCTTTAAATACATGTGCAAAAATTTCTCGTAGTTTACTCTTTCGTGGGCAGCGTGTTGATCTACTAGAAAAGTAATGCCCTCTCTTTGATTTTCTAAAAGTATATAAGTCTTAAAGAGAACGCCTGCTATTCTTGTATTTAAAAGTTTTTCATCTATATGACTTTTTTCGCTGTTAAATAAAAAGTTTTTATCTTCATGTTCTTCAGTGAAAATTCTTTCATCCTCTGCTTTTATATCTTCTTTTAAGCTGTCTTTATATAAAACAGAATCTTCATTAAAGGTCTTCTCTGAATAATCCTCACTTGTTTCCTTTTCTATATCCCAAAGGCTTTTTAAATTTGTATTTTTTTCTTGGTCAACACTATCATTAGTTTCATCTTCTTCAAAAATATCAAAGACACTTACATTTTCCTTTTTATCTTCTATTTCAATTTCTCTAATGCTTCTATTTGGGAAAATTACTTCTTCCACAACTTCAGCCAAAAGAGCTCTTAAAATATTTTCATTGGAAATTTTTATTTCATTTTTCTTTGGATGAATATTTACATCAATTAGCTTTGGGTCAATATCAAGGTACAATACAAATACAGGATATCTGTTTAGCGGAATTAGAGAGTGATAATTTTTTTCCACTGCCCTTGATATGTTAATGTTTCTTATAAATCTTCCGTTTACAAAAATATATTGGCTGTCTCTATTTGACCTAAAGAGTTTGTTGTCAGAGAAAAACCCCCTAATCCTATAATTTTCTGATTCAAAAAATCCTTCATTTAAAGAAGATGCAATTTCTGAACCTAAAATACTAAAAATTCTATTAATGGGATCCTTGTCGCTTCCTGTATTTAAAATAATTTTTCCATCTCTTATAAGAGTAAATTTTATATTATTGTTACTTAGGACAATTTTTTGTACAATGTCAATTATATTATTTATCTCAGTCAAATCTTTTCGCAAAAATTTTTTTCTAACTGGGGTATTGTAAAAGACATCACTTATGACAAAGGTCGTGCCCTTGGGCATACCAACTTTATTTTTCTTTATAATTTTTCCATTTTCAATTAAGAGAGAATTACCTGCAAGGTCCTCTTCCCTCTTTGTCATAAGTTTGATTTTTGAAATATTTGAAATGCTTGCAAGAGCTTCTCCACGAAAACCTAGTGTCCTTATTTTTTCCAGGTCTTCAATTTTCTCTAGCTTTGATGTGGAGTGGCGAAGAAATGCCACTTCAAGGTCATCTTCAGAAAAGCCAGAGCCATTGTCTGAAACCCTAATATAGTCAGTACTATCTCCTCTTATCTCAACGAGAATGTCATCTGCACCTGCATCAATAGAATTTTCAACTAATTCCTTCACTATTGATGCAGAATTTTCAATTATTTCTCCTGCAGCTATTTTTGAAATAGTTGCTTCATCTAAAAGTCTAATCATTGTAACTCCTTAGATTTATTTACAATTTCATTTAACAAATTAAAAGCTTCCATGGGACTTATTTCGAGAATATTTATTTCCTTTAACTTATCTATAAAGTTCATTATTTCTGGATTGTTGTTTTCTTCTCTAATATATTCCTTATTTAAGTCAATGCTTATATCTTCGTTTTCTTTTTCAATTACATATAATACTTCTTTAGCTCTATTAATTATAGTATCATCGATACCTGCAAGCTTTGCAACATCAATGCCATAGGAATTATTTGTAAAACCCTTTATTATTTTTCTTAAGAAAATTATTTCTTCATCTTGCCTATCAACTGCAATAGTTAAATTTTCTACTGAATCATATTTTTCTTCAAGATGAACAAGTTCGTGGTAGTGGGTTGCAAAAAGGGTTTTTGCTTTAATATTTTCTGCAATGTATTCGATTATAGCATTTGCAATGGCAAGTCCATCAAAGGTGCTAGTTCCCCTGCCCACTTCATCTAAAATAAGCAAGGATTTTGCCGTTGCATTGTCAATAATATCGGCAACTTCTTGCATCTCAACCATAAAGGTAGATTGACCCTTGGAAAGATTGTCGCTTGCACCAATTCTCGTAAATATTCTATCTACAAGTGAAATATTAGCACTGTCACAAGGCACAAAGGATCCTATATGAGCCATAATAGTTATTAGGGCAACTTGTCTCATATAGGTGGACTTACCTGCCATATTTGGACCAGTGATTATGTGGATCATATGCTTATCAGTGTCAATAAAAGTATCATTTGGAACGAAAAATTCATCCTTCAGGTAAGTTTCCACTATTGGATGTCGTCCATTTTTTATTTCAATAAAGCCATCTTGGTTAAAGTCTGGTCTTACATAATTGTTTAAATTAGAAACTTTTGCCAGAGACAAAATTGAGTCTAAATTCGAAAGTTTGTCTGCTAAAATTTGTATCCTATAAATTTCTCCTGCTATATAGTCCTTTAAACCATTATATATTTCAGCTTGTAATGTCAATGCTCTCTCTTTAGATCCAAGGAGCTTTCCTTCCATGTCCTTTAATTCAACAGAGAAAAATCTTTCTGAGCCAACTAGGGTTTGTTTTCTAATGTAATCATCTGGAACTTCATCTAAAAAAGATTTAGTAACTTCAATAAAATATCCAAGAATTTTATTGTGTTTAACCTTTAATTTTTTGATACCAGTTCTTTCTCTTTCTTTGTTTTCAAAATCCAGTAACCAGTTCTTGCCTTCTGTGGCTATTTTAAAGAGCTCATCTAAGTCCTCAGAATATCCTTCTTTAATTATCCTGTTTTCTTCTATTACCACAGGAGGATTTTCAATTAAAAGGGCATCTATTTTTTCAAAAATATCACTTAAATCTATAAATTCTCTTGCCAAAGAATTTAAATAATCATTCTTGTAAATTTCTAAAATTTCTTTTATTTTCTTAGAATTTATAATTGTATTCTTAAGAGAATAAACTTCACGAGGATTTACACTTCCATTGGAAATTTTTACTACAAGCCTTTCAATGTCATAGACTTCTTTTAAGATTTTTTCTAATTTGTCTTGAAGAAGCAAGTCTCTCGTAAAGGCTTCTATTAAATTTTGTCTCTCATAAATTTTATTTAAATTCACCAATGGACTTTCCACCCATTTTTTTAACTTACGAGAACCCATAGAGGTGCTGCACTTGTCAAGTACGTCTAATAGGGAACCCTTTTTGCTAAAAGTATTAAGTCCTTTTACTACTTCAAGTGTTCTCTTTGAGCTTTCGTCTAAGATTAAATAATCAAAATTATTATAGAGTTTAATATTATTTATGTGCTTTAAATTAATTTTTTGAGTAACTACCAAGTACTGCAAAATTTTTTTTAATGATGTGTAATCAGAAATATTATTTGATGACAAGAAATTTTTTAAATTTTCTTTGAAATTTTCGCTAAAATATTCTCCAAGATCTTTAAATAAATTGATTTCCCTTAAATTATCTGAAAGATAAGGATTTACAAAAATATTATCTCTTTTTATTTTCTCCTTAAACTTTGAAGTAACTTCATCATTTAATAAAATTTCATTGGGACTAATTCTGTCGATTTCATCTTGTAAGAAATTATACAATTCGGACTTTGACAAAAAAGTTTTTTCTGTAAAATAAATTTCTCCTGTTGAATAATCTGAATAGGTTAAATTTAAGGAGTAACCGTGAATAAAAATTGAAAGAAGGTAATTATTCAAGTCACTCTTTAAATATTCAGTGTCCGTAAAGGTTCCCGGGGTAATAATTTGAGTTACTTCTCTTTTAACTATGCCCTTGGCAAATTTTGGGTCTTCCATTTGGTCGCAAATGGCAACCTTATAGCCCTTATTTATTAATTTTGAAATATATCCTGATGCCACATGATATGGAACTCCACACATAGGAGCCTTTTCTTCAAGACCTGCATCCCTTTTTGTGAGAGTTATTTCAAGTTCTCTTGATGCAAGAAGGGCATCGTCAAAGAACATTTCATAGAAATCGCCAAGCCTAAAAAATAAAATTGCATCAGGATTCTCATCCTTTACAGCAAGATATTGCTGCATCATAGGAGTTAATTTTTCACGATTCAATTCTTTCACCTACTAGAGAAAAACTATTTGCTTCTGTTACCTTAACTTTTAAAATTTTTCCGATATCGCTTTTATTTCCATTGAAATTTATTAGTTTAAATTCATCAGTTCTTCCACTAACATTACTATCGTCCTTTTTTGAGAAATCTTCAACAAGTACATCTACATCTCTTCCAAGAAAAGCTTTGTTTTTCTTTTCTTGAATTGGATATAAAATATCTAAAAGTCTCTCAAACCTCTCATGTTTAACTTTATCAGGAACTTGTTCCATTCTTGCAGCAGGAGTATTTTCCCTCATGGAATAAATAAAAGTAAAGGCTGTGTCGTACTCAACTTTTTTAACTAAATCTAAGGTGTCAAGAAAATCTTCTTCACTTTCACCTGGAAAACCAACCATTATGTCTGTGGAAAGGGCCATGTTTGGATTAACACTTTTTACCTTATCTATCTTTCTTAGATAATCTTCTTTTGTATATTTTCTGTTCATCATCTTAAGAACTCTTGATGAACCAGCTTGAACTGGAAGGTGTAAGAAATTGCAAAGTTTATCTAAATTTTTAAAGGAATAAATTAATTCATCGGAAATATCCTTTGGATGTGATGTCATAAACCTAATTCTCTCTATTCCCTTTATGTCATTAATTTCTTCAAGAAGATTTGCAAAAGAATATTTATCGTCAAAAGTTTTTCCATAAGAATTTACATTTTGACCAAGGAGAGTTACTTCCTTAGTTCCATTTTTTGCAAGCTCCTCAATTTCTCTAATTATATCATGAGGTCTTCTGCTCGTTTCTCTTCCCCTTGTGTACGGAACTATGCAATAGGAACAGAAGTTGTTACAGCCATACATAATATTCACATAGGACTTAAAATTGTAAAGTCTATTTGCGCCTAGAGTATTATCTATGCTAAGTGGATTTTCTTCTATATCAATGGCAAGTTTTTTGCCTTCATAGGATGACTTTAAGAGCTCTGGCAGTTTCCAAATATTATTTGTTCCAAAAATAATATCCACATTTGGAAATTTTTCTATAACATAATTTCTTGACTCTTCTCTTTGCATCATGCAGCCGCAAACTGCAACTTTTATATTTTTTTTCTTAGACTTTAAATTTTTTAAATTTCCAAGTTGACCGTAGACCTTATCTTCTGCAGAATGTCTTACTGAACAAGTATTTAAAATTATTAAATCAGCATCATCAACTTCATTTACAAAGCTGTAGCCCATTTTTTCAAGGAGCCAAGTTATTTTTTCAGAATCGTGCTCATTCATTTGGCAGCCATGAGTAATGATTAGGGCTTTCTTTTCATCAATATTTTCTTTTATATCTCTAATGTACTCATTTACATTGTTATTTATATCGTTAATTAGTTCTTTATTTTCCATTTACATCCTCATTTCGTGTCTTTATATTATAACTGAAAAACAGCCTATTTATCAAGAAAAGAGTATGCATAGGCATACTCTTAAGACATAATACTATTTAAATATCTAGCAACATAGACTCCGCAAGCAGAGGCTTGTGAAAGTGAATGAGTGGCACCTCCACCATCGCCAACTACAAAGAGACCGTCAACTGAAGTTTCAAAATTTGAATCAGTTTCAACTCTTGAATTATAAAATTTAACTTCAACTCCATATAAAAGTGTATCGTCATTTGCAGTTCCTGGTGCAATTTTATCTAAGGCATAAATCATCTCTATAATTGAGTCAAGTTGTCTCTTAGGAATTACAAGGGACAAATCACCTGGAGTTGCCTTTAAGGTTGGCTCAGTAAAGCATTTAAGCATTCTTCTCTTATCAGATCTTCTTCCCTTAACCAAATCTCCAAATCTTTGTAGTAGAACTCCTCCTCCAAGCATATTGCTAAGTTTTGCTATTGATTCGCCATATTCGTTTGAATCTTTAAAGGGTTCTGTAAAAGTATTGCTAACTAAAAGAGCAAAGTTTGTGTTCTCAGATTGAAGTTTAGGGTCAGCATAAGAATGCCCATTTACAGTTATAATGCCGTTAGTGTTTTCAGCTACTACTTGTCCATAAGGATTCATGCAAAAAGTCCTTACAAGGTCGTTGTAACCCTTAGTTTGATAAACTATTTTTGACTCATAGACTGCATCTGTTATATGTTTAAATACCTCTGCAGGTAGTTCAACCCTGACACCAATATCCACTTGGTTTGAAAATAAATTAATATTAAATTTTTTGCAAATTTCAGAAATCCATTTAGAGCCACTTCTTCCTGAAGCAAGAACTAATTTGTCACAGTAAAAAGTTTCACCCTTGTCAGTAGTAAGTTTAAAATTTTCATTTTTTTCAACATCAACTATTGTGGTGTTAAAAATTATTTCCACTTTATCCTTAGTCCACTCATAAATTTTTTCTAGGATTTTCACATTTCTATCTGTGCCAAAATGTCTAACCTTGGCATCCAGCAAGTGTAGGTCATGTTTTAAGGCAAGAGTTTTTAAATTTGATGCGCTTGTTTCATAAAGTTTTGAATTTCCACCGTCAAATTTGCATAGAACGGAGTCAACATATTCCATTAGTTCAATTGACTCTTCTTTTCCAAGGTAGTCATGCATTTGTCCGCCAAAATTTGTTGTAATATTATATTTTCCATCAGATAAAGTACCGGCTCCACCATAACCATTCATGATATTGCAAGGTTTACAGCCAATACAGCTTTCAACTTGTCCAGTTTTTATTGGACACTGCCTTTTATAAATTGTATTGCCCTTGTCTATTACCAGTACCTTTAAATTGGAATTTAACTTTTTAAATTCGTAAGAGGCAAAGACGCCACTTGCGCCTGAGCCAACTATTATTACATCATATTTATTCAAATTATTTCTCCTTGCTAAAAAGTGCCATAAAATCATTGAACCTCTTTGGAAATTCATCAACAATTTCAAGTTCTTCACCTGTAATTGGGTGATTAAATTTAAGTTTATAAGCGTGTAAAAGCTGTTTATTTATTTTATATTTGTTTTTTATGCCGTAGGTCTCATCGCCAACAACGGGATGATTTACATAGGATAAGTGCACTCTAATCTGGTGAGTTCTACCAGTATGTAGCCTGACATCTAAGAGAGTAAATTTATCAAAGTTTTTTAAAACATGAAAGCTTGTAGAGGCATGCTTAGAATTTTCTTCAACAACTTTCATTTTAATTCGATTATTGGGATCTCTTCCAATGGGTGCATCTACATCAAAGTCCTCATAGATATTACCATGAACTATTGCCAAATAATGTTTTTCGATTTCTCGATTTTTAAACATATCTACCAGTTTATAATAAGCCTGGTCTTTTTTTGCAATAATCATAAGACCAGATGTATCCTTATCAAGCCTATGTACAATGCCAGGTCTATTTTCATCTATTGGGTTAGATAGATTTTTAAATTTATAAAGTAAACCATTAACAAGAGTTCCACTTTTATTTCCTGCACCTGGATGGACTACTAAGTCCTGGGGCTTTGAAATTACAGCAAGATATTCGTCCTCATAAATTATATTAAAATCTATATTTTCTGGAAGAAGTTTCTCCTCATCGTCAAAGGAAACTGTAATGGTGTCCCCTTCCCTTAAACTATATCCTGCCTTTACGATTTTTCCATTTAATAAAATATTTCCAGCTTCAATATGTTTTTTTATTTGCGACCTATTTATTTCAAGTTTTTGATCTAAAAATTTATCAAGTCTAGTATCAACATCAAGAGTAGTTACTAGAAAAATGTTTTTGTACATAAATCACCTTTTATTGTCGTGAAGAACTATTCCAATGGAAATTAAAATTGTTCCAAGAACAATAAACATATCGGCAAAATTAAAAATTGCAAAATCATGGCCAAAGAACCTCATACTTATAAAGTCAACAACATAGTGAAGTCTAATTCTGTCTATGAAGTTTCCAATAGTCCCACCAATAAGAAGACTGAAACTAACTAAATAAATAAAGGGAACCTTATTATAATTTCTAATTAAAAATACAATTAAAAATAGTAAAACTAGGACAGTTATAACTGTAAATAGAGATCTAAATCCTTGTAAAATTCCAAAGGCTGCACCTCTATTCTCTATGTAATAGAGTTTCAAAAAGTTGTCAATTAGTACAATTGGATTTTCATTTGCAATATTTGCAACCACCAAATATTTTGTAAACTGATCTATAATTATTAAAATAATGCAAAAAATAGCAACGAACATAGTATCTCCTTACTTATTTAATCTCACTAAAACTACAAAATTGCCCCTCTTAGTGCTTCCTTCAACTTCAAAAATTCTAAATCTTCCATACTTTCTAAGGGAAACCAAGTCACCTTCCTCAAGCTCAAAGTGAGCTCTTGTCTCCTTGGCAAAATTAACTTTTACAAGTTCACCATCTATCATCTTTTTAACCTTTGATCTTGATAGATTAAAGACCTTAGAGATTAAATTATCTAATCTAAAGGAAGAGACAACAATTTTTTTGTAGTCAAATTCCTTTTTTGGGAGATCAGAAATTTTATCTTCACGACTGAGGACAATATTGTATTTAGATATTTTTGTGAGGTTTATTTCTACAAAGTTTGCAATTTCTCTTTTAACAAAAAAATAAGTGAATTTTTCTCCAATTAAAATATCACCTATTTTTTGTCTGTCTATACTTAGGCCTAAAATAGATCCTAGTACATCGCCGTGTTTAATTTTTTCATTAGATTCAAATTTAAATAAGACAATATCATCTGCATCATTTTCACATTTATAACTAGGATAAATATAAATGATGCAGGATTCACTGTCATTGTATCCCCCATGGGTTTCATAGGAGATTTCATCTTTAAACCTATTTAAAATGGAAATAGACAAATTAATCTCATGAGGATTTAAAAAATCTGTTGATTCAGTAATATGACTTTTCATTACAGATTCCATTTTGTCAATAACTTTCCTTATAGTAGTCCTTTCCTCAGGCCTATTAATATGATTAATTAAATCTATTCTGTTTAAATTTACCAAGGAAACATTCCGTTGTTCTTAAGTTGCTCTTTTAATCCATCAATTTCAACATTGTTTGGTGCCAAGATAAAAATATCTTTGTTAACTTTTTGCATCTTTCCATCAAGTGCATAAAGAGCTCCACTTACAAAATCAAAGATTTGTCTCTTAACATCAACATCAAGTTGTTCAAAATTAAGAACTACAGCCTTGAAATCTCTTAAATCATCAACTATAAGTGGTGATTCATCATAAGAAAGTGGTTCATGAACTGTAATTATCATATTGCTTGTTGATACTCTTGGTTTAGCTTTAGTATGAGTGATGTTCTTTGGTGCATAAGTAGGTTCTACAACCTCTGCTTCCTTTACATCATCTTCAAAATCTTCGTCAAAATCTTCGTATTCATATTCATCTGCAAAGCCAAAGATTTTCTTTAGTTTGTCCATAGTTTTTTCTGCCATAATATCCTCCTAATTATAATTTCTATTTCCAAATAATTTAGAACCAACTCTGATCATATTGGATCCTTCTTGGATTGCCAATTTAAAATCATGGCTCATCCCCATTGATAAATATTTCATCTCAAGTCCATCATAGTTTTTTGATGCAATATTTTCAAACATTATATTCATCTTCTCAAATAATTTTCTCAGCAAAGTTTCATCAGGACTATTTGGAGCAATAGCCATAAGCCCCTTAATATTAATATTTTTATAATCTAAAAGCTCATAAATAAAATCTTCAGTTTCCTCATATTTTATTCCTGATTTAGTCGCTTCATTGCCAATGTTAATTTGCACAAGACAATTTACTTTGATGTCATCTTTTTCTGCTCTCTTATTAATTTCTTTAGCTAATTTTATTCTATCCAGAGATTGAATTAATTCTACTTTGTCATAAATATATTTTACTTTATTAGTCTGTAAATTGCCAATCAAATGAAAATTTATTTTATTATTTTTTAACTTTTCTTCAATTTCTTTATCTTCTATCTTTGAAACAAGTTCTTGAACCTTATTTTCGCCAAAATCCATGACACCAAGTTGGTTAAAAACCTTTATCATTTCTACTGGATGGGTCTTTGATACAGCAATTAGTTTGACATCTCTTTTAAAATTAGAATTATCCTTTGCTATTTCTATATCTTCATAAAGTTTTTTTAAATTGTCTTCCAAATTCAAAATATCACCTCAATTTAAGATTCTTGACTCATCTACAGTTTTTGGATTTATTACTATGGCGTCGTTAACAGTTACAGTTTTATAACTTTTATCGCCAATGCTAATAACAGACTCTTTATTTCCCTTGTTGATAAAGACATAATCATTTGTCTCACTTACTATTTCAACTGGCACAAATTTAACAAGCCCCTTGATTTCCTGTATATATACTCCAGTAAGATTATCTCTTTCTATAAGCGTTGACTTTGGTATTTCAAAGCCCTTAGTTTTATTTACTATAATTTTGCCATCGTGTATCCTATTAGAATACATATTTTCAAAATATCTATCTAGGCTAACAATAATTACGGCATGATTATTATCTTTATTTATTTTTTCCACTATACCATAAATGTCTTCAATTTCTGGAATTTGTATTTTAACAGAATCCCCAATATTATAATTTGAAATTTGTGAGACATTGTTAATAGTGCAGGCAACCTTCCAATTTAAATTATTTACTATTTTAAAAAGCGGATCTCCATTTTTTACCTTGGTTTCCATTTCCAAACTTTTAAAGTTGTAGTTTTTATTTAAGTATTTATAAGTAAACTTGTCTAAATTGTCAATTTTAAAATAATCCTCATTGCCATCAATTTTATAAGTAACTATACCACTAAATTCTGCAAGATAAGAAAAATTGAATTTAGAAATTTTTTCTTCTAAGTCCCTTTTCTTAAGCAAAAGAGTATCCTCTGATAGTTCAAGATATTCCTTTAATTCAGCCTCATTAATGTTTTCTTGAGAAGCTTCATCTGATGAATTTATATCAAAATAAACCCCAGAATAATTTTTGTTTTTTATTTGTTCTTGAAGATTTTTTGTAAAACTCAAAGAATTTTCTTTTTCTACGGGTTCAATTCCCTTTTTTATCTTTATTGCTGCCTTAACTTTATTTAGTTCATCCTTTAAAGAGGATACATCTTCCATTAAATTTAAATTTGCAACTTCATAGCCTACAGGCACCTTTTGTCCTTCACTGGCATGAAATACTACAATCCCATCTCCTTTTGAAAAATAAGCTTTTTCATCAAAGAGATTGTAAATTTTTGTGTCAATATCCTTTTCAAAAGTGGTCAAAGTTGGAAAAATTGTTTTATAATTATTTACTCTACTTCCTCTTATTAATTTTGCAAAAAATACAATTAAAATTAAAAAAATTAAAAGAGCCAGCATCCTTCTCTTGAAAAATTTATTTTTTTTAAAAAAACTGTTCAAAAAACCACCTATTCATCAAATAATTATATCACAAACTCCTGCAATATGTTATTATTCGAAGAAGATTTGCTCTATTTCGTCCTTATTTTTTCTAGTCATTAAATCATACACAGCTTTATTTGGATCGTAACCTTCATATAAAACTTGGTAAAGTGCATTTGTTATTGGCATTTCTATGTTTTTAAGTTGAGAAAGTTTATAAGCAGACTTAACAGTCTTAACTCCCTCAACTACTTGACCAACTTCCTTGCAGGCTGCTTCCATTGATTTACCTTGACCAATTAATATTCCTGCTCTTCTATTTCTAGAGTGCATACTTGTGCAAGTTACTATTAAGTCACCAATGCCAGATAGTCCATTGAAGGTGTGTGGGTTTGCACCCATGACAATACCTAGTTTACTCATTTCATAAATTCCACGAGTCATTAGTGCTGCCTTTGAGTTGTCTCCATAACCTAGACCATCATTCATGCCTGCAGCAAGAGCAATAATATTTTTTAAAGCGCCACCTATTTCAACCCCGATTAAATCAGGATTTGTGTAAATTCTAAAAATTGAAGTAGAAAATTCGTGTTGAATAGTTACTGCAGCCCTTGGATCTAGAGAAGAAGCTACAAGAGTTGTTGGAATATCCTTTCCTACTTCTTCAGCGTGAGATGGTCCAGAAAGAGCTACAAAGGGATTGTCCTTTAAAATTTCTGATGAAATTTCTGAAATTCTATCGAGAGTTTCAAGTTCAAATCCCTTTGATAAGTTGACAATAATTGTCTCCTTTGAAATCTTGCCCTTAATTCTTTCTAAAATTTCTCTAGTGCTAGAAGTTGGCACTGCAATAACAAAAACATCAATATCTTCAAGAACACTATCTAAATCATTAGTAAGGTTGATTTCATTTTTAAATTTTGCTCCTGGAAGATATTTTGAATTTTCTTTATTTTTCTTTATATCATCAATTACAGATTTATTTCTAATATAAAAATTTACCTTATGCCCTTTATTTGATAAAAGCCTAGCAATGGCAGTACCCCAGCTTCCACCACCACATAGTGTGATATTCATTTCCTACCTCCTATTTTATTTTCATTTCCGGCTATTAATCTCTTGATGTTATCCTTATGTCTTATTATTCCAATTAAAGCAATAATATCAATTAAAATAATATTATAAGTAGTAAGGTCTGACATAAAGGTGTAGACAATAATAATTGAAATGAAAAATAAAATTGAACCAACAGAAACTATTTTTGTTAGAAGAGTTCCAAGCACCCATACAATATAACATATTAAGGTAAGGGGAAAATTAAAAAGAGCTAAGGCGCCTAGAGTTGTAGCAACTCCCTTTCCACCTCTAAAATTCATGTAGAAGGGGAAATCGTGACCAATTACAGATCCAAGTATTCCCAGTGGAATAAGGTTTCTCCCGAAAAATTTTCCAATTATAAAAGTTACTGCTACTCCCTTAAAAAAATCAATAATAAAAGTTGTAACACCAGCTTTTTTGCCAAGAACTCTCATGGCATTAGTTGTTCCAGCGTTTCCTGAACCATATTTTCTAATATCTTTATTTAAAAATAATTCTCCTATAATATAGGAACCAGAAATTGTGCCAATCAAATAAGATATAATTAAAACTAAGAAATAATTCATCTTCTTGGTCCTTTGTCAGCTCTTGGATTAACTCTGTTTTTCAACTCCAATATTATTGGAGTGCCATCAAAGGAATAGGTCTCTCTAATTTGATTTTCAATATATCTCAAATAGGAGAAGTGGAATAATTCCTTATCATTAACAGAAAGTAAAAATTTTGGTGGTCTAACACTTACTTGAGAACCGTAGTAGAGCTTTCCTCTCTTGCCCTTATCTGATGGCGGTTGGTTCATAAGAACTGCTCTATTTAAAATATCGTTTAATACACCAGTTTGAATTCTGTGGTTGTAATTGTTGTTTACCACTTCAATTAAATCTAAAAATTCATTTACTCTTTGACCGGTTTTAGCTGATATAAATATTATTGGAGCATATAAGACAAAAGGAAGCTGATTTCTTATTTCCTTTTCAAAGTTTTTCATAGTCTTTGTCTCTTTTTCAAGAGCATCCCACTTATTTACTGCAATAATAATTGCCTTATTATTGTCATGAGCATATCCAACAATTTTAGAATCCTGTTCAGTTACACCTTCTAGCGCATCAATCATAAGTACACAGACATTTGATCTTTCTATTGCAGTAAGAGTTCTTATTACAGAATATCTCTCAACACCTGGTACAATTTTTTTCTTTTTTCTAAGTCCAGCAGTGTCTACAAAAACATATTCATTGTCCTTGTATTTAATTAAAGAGTCAATTGAATCTCTTGTAGTGCCGGGAATATCTGTAACTATAGACCTGTTTTCTCCAGTTAAATAATTTAGAAGAGAGGACTTGCCAACATTAGGTTTACCTATTAAGGTAACCCTTATAAGATCATCATCTTCTATATCATCTACTGGTGTAAAACCACTTACAACTTCGTCAAGCAAGTCACCTACACCAGTGCCTTGTTCAGCACTTATGCCAATGGGATTTCCTAAACCTAATTCATAAAAATCAAAAATATTTTCCTTTGTTATTTTTGAATCATATTTATTTACAGCTAAAACAACTTTAGTTTTGGTTTTTCTGAGAAATTGTGAAATTTCTACATCTGTTGGATTTAAACCCTCAGCACCATCTACTAAAAATATTACAACATCAGAAGTTTCTAGTGCCATATCGATTTGTGCCTTGATGCTAGACATAAATATGTCTTCGTCCTTTAGATCAAGTCCACCTGTATCCACAAGTAAAAATTTATAATTAAGCCAAGATGCAGGTTGATATATTCTATCTCTAGTTACACCTGGAGTATCTTCAGTTATAGAAACTTTTCTTCCTACTATTTTGTTAAATAAAGTAGATTTGCCTACATTTGGTCTGCCAATTATTGAAACTATGGGCATTTCCATATAATCACCCCTATCTAAGTAATTATAACAAATTAAATTATTAGATTCAATTTACTATTTACAATTGAGAATAAAAAAACTCCATAGTATAATTAGCTTGGTGATAAAATGGCGAAAGTTTTAAACAATATAAAAGATGCTAAAGATTTAATGAATCTATCCTTATTCACTGGCGCTTTATTAATTCAAAATGGAGCAGAATCTTATAGGGCAGAAGATACAATCGAAAGGATTTGTAAGTCGGTCTCTAATATTTCTAATGTTTCAGCCTACGCTCTACCCTCTGCAATTTTTATTTCAATGGAGTTTGAGGGAGAAACTCTTAACAATTTTAGAAAAATTACAATTTCAGATACAAATTTATATAAAATTGACTGTGTAAATTCTTTTTCAAGAGATTTTGTCTCACGAGATCTTTCAATAAAGGAAGGCTATGAAAGACTTTTTGAAATTGATGCAGCTGAAGAAAATCCAAAGAAAATATATTTTTCTGGTGGCATTGCTTCCTCCTTCTTCACACTTTTATTTGGTGGCGACTTAAAGGACTTCTTGGCTAGTTTTCTTATTGGCATATTAATCCCCATAGTTCTTGAAAAACTTAGCTACTTCAAACTTTCTTTTTTCATAAATAATATTATTTGCGCCTTTATTACATCAGTCCTAGCAATTATCTGTGTACACTTTGGTTTTGGCTCAAACATTGACAACATAATCATCGGAGTAATAATGCTTTTGGTTCCTGGCGTTGCCATAACAAACTCTGTGAGAGACATAATGAGCGGCGAATTTATAACAGGTGCCATTACTATGATTAAAGCCTTCTTCATTGCACTTGCCATTGCCTTTGGCGTGGGCGTTGGTTTAAAAATTATGAGGTTTATAATATGAAGATGCTCTCACAATTTTTCTTATCAGCCTTTGCTACCTATGGCTTTACTATTTATTTTAAGCTTCCAAAAAAAGTTAGGATCATTACATCAGCCCTAAGCGGTTTTATATGGATAATCTACGAATATTTATTTAGTTTTAGTGAGAACTATATGATTTCATATTTGATTTCATCTTTTCTCATTGGAATTTTTTCTGAAACTTTTGCTATTAAATTTAAAAAGCCCGCCACAGTATTTACACTCCCTTGCCTAGTACCACTTGTACCAGGAGCAGGAATGTATTACATTATGTATTATTTCATCGAATCAAATTATATTTTAATGCGAGAACAAGTCATTAAAACGACATTAACTACATCTGCACTTGCCCTAGGCATAGTCTTATCTCAAGGTTTAGTTAGAATTATTAAAGAATCTTCAAGAAAAATTAAGGCAAATAAAAAAGGTAATGGATAAATTTTTCCATTACCTTAATTTTTTTGCCTTTAGAATAAACTTTGTATTATTTTACTTCCAGCAATTATTGTTCCAATTGATGAGCCAATATTTGCCAGTATTACCACTAAAAGAGCCTTCAAAAATTTATTGTGAATCCAAGCTTTTATACTAAAAATATCTTCAGGAATATTATTTACATCCTCAACTGTAGGTTTTTTTAAGCTTGCTTCTACAAGACCTGCAAACCAACCACAAGCAAGCATTGGGTTTATAGATGTAAAAGGTGCTGCAACAAAGGCTGTCAAAACACTTAGTGGATGAGGAAGGCATAGAGCTGTTAAGAGAGCGGCAAGAACAGAATTAAATAAAAACCATGACTTTATTTGCGCCATTCCTGTATTCATGCTTTGCTTAAAGCCAAGTCCAATTAAAACTACAATTAAAATTGGAATTAACCAAGGTATGACCTTGCCAGCCAAAGATTTTGGCGGAATTTTATTTAGCTCTTCAATATTTTGCTCTTTAAAAACTTCTTCTTCAACTCCTGGAGTGTGTGCCGCACCAAGAATGGCAATAACTTTATCCCCTGGAGCATTTTTAATATTATATGCTAGATACTTATCTCTTTCATGCAAAAGAGTTGCTGCTATCTGAGGATAATCCTTGCCCATATCTTCAATTGCAAGCTCAAGATTATCTCTTTCAATTAATTTTTGTAGGTCCTCTTCTGAAACATCTTCATCATCGTCTATGGACATTAAAGAAAAAAATAATTTTATTCTTTCAAAAAACCCCATCTTTCTCCATATTCGCATAAAGGTTGTTTGGATACTTCTATCGGCTAAGACTAAATTTATGCCAAATTCTTCTGATGCCTTCATGCCCTCAATCATTTCTTGACCAGGCTTTGTCTTTAGCTTCTTGGCAATATTTTTTTGGTAAGATGAAAGAATTAAATTTGCAATTAAAAGTGTAACTTTTTTTTGTTTAATTATGTCAATAATATTTGTATTTTTCCAAGCATCAGGATTTTTTAAATTCTTGTACCTTTGTTCATCAAGTTCAATGCAAATTGAATCAGGTTTTTCTTCTTCAATAGTTTCTCTAACTAATTTTGCACTTTCTTGTGAAACATGAGCAGTGGGAATTAAAATTATTTCCTTGCCATGATAATCTATTCTAATTAATTTATCCTTCATTTTTCTCCTAAAATAGAAGAGTTACTCTCTCTCTTCTGACAATGTATAAGTATCTCCGCTTACTCTATTGTAGTAAGTTACAGTAAGTTTATTATTTTCATTTTTTTCACTCATAAGGCTATCATCTAAAACATTTAATTTATTTGTGCCATTTTCTGACACAATTTTATAATTTTCTAAATAATTTACAGATGAGTTTAAAATATCAATACAAAGGGCATTTAAGATCCTAAAATTATTATCTTCGTCACTTTTCTTAGCTGTTTCACTTTTTAAAATGTTGTCATTATTTTGACCCAATATTTTAATATTTTCCTTGTCGCCATAAATATTTTCGTAAACCGAAAAGAACTCTTCTTCTTCCTTTAAAATAGTTTCTTTTTCTTCCTTTAGCTTTGAAATTTTGGAAGTGTCATTTAATAAAATAGACTTTAGCATGTAATTATCTCCATTAATTAAATAATCTATGATTCCAAGATTTTCATAGGCCTTTAGGTTGTGCTTACTTATATTTCTATTTAAATCAAAATTATAGTAGGAATTTAAGAGAAACTCAATCATGAGAAGATTTGATCTAACATCTTCTTCTGTTAAATTTTCTTCAATAAAACTTCCCTTTAATGGCTTATAATCGTTGATCTTTCCATTTTCTATATTGTATAATTCATTAAAGTTATTTTTGCGAAAAGAAATTAGTGAGTCACTAATTTCCATATTCATGCTATCTATTTCGGAAGTCTTGTCTTTAATAATGTCAAATTTATTTATTTCGTTGTTTATTACATCTAATTTTGACTTTTTACTGTTGTTTTCTTGGCTCAAAGTTTTAAATTTATCTTCAGCCTTCTTCTTACTTTCTAAAAGGGCAGAATTTTCTCTTGATAAGTTAAAGTAAGAAGATCCCACAGTTTTTAAATTAGAAAGTCCAAGAAAAGAAAAAACAAAAGCAAGGGCAATAAAAATGATTGGTATTGTAATTTTTTTATTTTTAATCATTGTTATCACTCTTTTCTAAAGCTTTTAAAATACCAAGATTTTTGTAATAGGATGAAATTTTTTCTTCCATAAACTTATTCAAGTAAATTAAATTTTCAGACTTTAAATTTCCGGTTTTGTAGCCCTTTCTCTCAATTTCCTTATAAATAAACAAAAGATTATTTACATCTGCATAAATTTCTGAAAGAGATGATTTTTCATCATTTATATAAGAATATATATTTGAGCTGTAAATTGAAGCATAAAAAACCAAGGCATCCAGTTCCTTTGAATTTTTATTTAATTTTAAAATGCTCTTGGCAAATCCATTTGATTCTTCAACATAAGCTTTAATATTAAGTTCATTGTATATATTTTTGTGTTTGTCTAAATTTTCCTCGCTATAAAGATCTAGAAAATCATTAACTGATTTGTCATAGCCATCTTTTTCATAAATATCAGACTCAAAATAAGCTCCATAGGCCTTTAATCTTTCCTTAATCTCGGCTACTATGGCTTTGTTTTGATTTGTATAATCCTCTTTCAACCTTTTTATTTCATCAGATTTACTTGACTCAAATTGATATCCATATTTTTCATAAAATTCTTGTGATTTTATATTAAATTCAATTTCTAGAGAATCAATATCTTCTGTGATAGACCTTGTTTTATCTTCAATTAAATTTATTTCTTCTCTAATATTTTTATTCTCAGAAATAATTTCTGATGAGTACTTTTTATTTGCAAGTGAGTAGATGAAAAAAATCAAAGACAAAATAAATAGGATAATTGAAAAAATATATAAGGCTTTATACCAGTTTTTACTAAACATTTCTCACCTACATTTTTTCGAGAAAAATAGCAGCTTTATTTGTTTTGTTAAATTTGTGATCTATTTCTTTTAATATTAAATGTGAAATAAGCAAGGAAAATACCCCAATAATTAGTGATATTAAATCTATATTTCCCATGGAAGTCTTGCTCATAATAATATAGGAAATTGTAATTGTAGACATAAATAAAATTAAAGGAAGACCATATACTAAAAATTTATAAGAAAGTACAGACTTGTTCCTTGTCTTAATTTTTACAAGGTCGCCAACATTGGCTGACACAGTATTTTGAAATTCGAAAAGTTCTCTCTCTGATTCAGCACATTTTGCACTACAAGATTCACAACTTTCTCCGCAAGCACTTTCTCTTGTAAATTCTACAAAGATTTTATTTTTATCCTTTGATCTAACAATTCCAATGCTTTCCATAATATCACCTTAATCTCCTTTTTTTTATTTTTCTTCTTCTTTTTCTTTTTCTATAACTTTTACATGAACTTCTTCTAATTGTTTTTCTGAAAGTCTTGTTGGCGCACCAGTTAATAGACAAGTTGCTGCTTGAGTTTTTGGAAAAGCTATTACATCTCTAATGCTCTTGGCATTAGTAAATAGCATTACAAGTCTATCTAATCCATAAGCAAGTCCTCCATGTGGTGGTGCTCCGTATTTAAAGGCTTCTAATAGGAATCCAAATTTTTCCTTAGCTTCTTCTTCAGAAAGTCCCAAAGCTTCAAACATTTTTTCTTGAATTTCTGGGTCATTAATTCTAATACTTCCTCCGCCCATTTCATCGCCGTTAATTACAATGTCATAGGCTTTTGCTCTTGCATTTTCTTTGTCACTAGTAAGTTTATCTACATCTTCATCTAATGGACTTGTGAAAGGATGGTGCATAGCCACATATCTTCCCTCTTCTTCGTCGTATTCAAATAGAGGGAATTCAGTGATCCATGTAAGTTTATAATCATTTTCGTCAATTAAATCCATGTCTCTTGCTATCTTGTTACGAAGATTTCCAAGACCACTGTAAACAACTGAGTTTTTATCAGCTAAAATCAAAATTAAATCGCCTTTTTTTGCATCAAAAGCCTTAATAATTTCATCCATTTTTTCTTCAGACAAGAATTTTGCAATTGGAGAATCAATTTCTTCATCGACTCTTATCCAAGATAGACCAATTGCCTTAAAATCTTTTACAAAGGATTCTAATTTTTTAACTTGCTTCTTTGAGTAAAATTCGCTTCCGCCCTCAACTTTAATTCCTCTGACACTTTTGCCCTTTTCTGTATTTCCTTCAAATACTTTAAAGCCGCATTCCTTTACAAGATGAGATATGTCGTGGAGTTCCATGCCAAATCTTAAATCTGGCTTGTCAACTCCAAATCTATCCATTGCTTCAGCATATTTCATTCTCTTTATAGGAAGCTCAATTTCTTTATTTAAAATTTCTTTAAATAGTCTTTGCAAGAATCTTTCATTTATTTCCATCACATCTTCTTCAGTTACAAAGCTAAGTTCCATGTCAATTTGCGTAAATTCAGGTTGTCTATTTGCCCTTAAGTCTTCATCTCTAAAGCATTTTGTAATTTGGATGTACCTGTCAAGTCCTGCAACCATTAAAAGTTGTTTCATAAGTTGTGGTGATTGAGGAAGGGCGTAAAATTCGCCAGGATTAACTCTACTAGGCACTAAATAATCCCTTGCTCCTTCAGGAGTTGGCTTAGTTAACATTGGAGTTTCAACTTCTATAAATCCATTTTCATAGAAGAAGTCACGAGTGATTTTGTAAATCATTGAACGAATCATGAGATTTTTTTGCATACTTGGCTTTCTTAAATCTAAAGTTCTGTATTTTAATCTCATGTTTTCAGAAACATTGTCGTTGTCCTTTACATAAATTGGTGGAACTTCAGATTCACTTAAAATTTTAAGTTCGCTGGCAAGAACTTCAACTCGTCCAGTTTCAAGTTCTTCATTTATTGATGATCTCATGCGAACTTTACCTCTTACAGCAATAACAAATTCTCCACGAAGATGTGATGCCTTTTCTAAAAGCTCATCAGAAGATGTGTCATCAAATACAATTTGTGCAATTCCACTTCTATCTCTAAGGTCAACGAAAATTATTGAGCCAAGGGATCTTTGTTTAGCAACCCAGCCCATTAAGGTAACTTCTTTTGAAATCATTTCTTCTGAAATCTCATTACAATAATTACTTCTCTTGAGATTTCCCATTTTTTCAGCCATATTTCCTCCTAAAAATTAAACTCCAAGCCTCAAATGGTTTGGAGCTTAGTCGTTAAAATATAAATAAACGATTAGCGATTTATTTTATTATTTATTTCCATAAAAATCTATTTTAATTATAAAACAAGGTCTCGTAAAATTCAACTTTAACAGATTCTACTGTCTATTCTGTGAGAAAATCCTTGGATATCTTTAACCTTATTTTCTCTTAAAAGTTTTTCTTTCACAAATTTTGCACCCTTATCCATGCCCTGACATCCTGCAAGCAACAGTACATCTTCACTATTTAAAAGATCAATTGAATTATTTACAGCGTCTTCTAAGGTATCATAAATTTTACAGTCAATATTATTTTCCTTTAAAATATTCTTAAAAACCTTTAATTCTTCCTCTGTCACCCTATCTTTTTCGCCAACTATGTCTTTTGATAGAGTAGCAGCTAAAGTCCTTGGTTTTAAAATTTTTATCCACTTAACAAGTCTTTCAGTGATCTCTCTATTTACTTCCACTCCTCTGTGTCCTCTTATGGCATATAAAATATTTAAGTCTTTATATACCATCATTTTAAGAGTTTCCATTGTTGCATCAATATTTTTTTCATTGGCAAAGTGGTCGTCTAAAATTTTAAAATCTTCATCAAAGATAAGTTCAAATCGTCTCTCTACACCCTTAAAATTTTTTAGTGCATCAGTTATTATTTCTTTTTCTATATTAAGACATAGTGCAACAATTATTGCAACTACAGAATTCATAACCGAAGAATAACCCACAGAGCCAAGCTCAACTTTGAAGTTAGACTTTTTTATTGTAAAATCTTTTAGTTTTATATCTTTATTTATATTAAATATAAATTTTCCCTTGCCCGTAGATAAATCTAAATCAGAAATCCCAAAATCTGCTTTGTCATTCTCCAGTGAAAAAGACAAAACTTTAGCCTGAGTTTTTTCTTTTAGAGAATAAATCATTTCATCATCGGCATTTAAAATTGCAAGGGCATCTTTTTTAGCATGTCTAATAAGTCTCGATTTGTAGAGAAAATATTTTTCAAAACTTCCATGTTGGTCAATGTGTTCTCTGCCAAGATTGTTAAAAGTAACTATGTCAAAGTCAATATTCTTGTCTCTAAAAAGTTCTTGGGCTGAAGAAGAGACTTCCATAGTCACATCAGTAATATTATTATCTGCCATATCTCTTAAGTATGACTGAAGAGTGAGAGACTCTGGTGTAGTAAGTATTGATGGAATTTTTACATCCTTATACCTAGTTAAGACAGTGCCTATCATGCCAGTTTCCCTTTTATCTTCCTTTAAAATTGAATCTACCATAAAAGCAGTAGTTGTCTTTCCATTTGTAGCTGTAATACCAATTATATTCATTTCCCTTGATGGGTTTTTATAAAAATTTGTTGCCATATCTGCAAGAGCAATTCTAGAATTAAGAACTTTTATTTGTTTTATGTCCACATCCACAAATTCTTCCACAACAGCAAGCTCTGCTCCAAGTTCACTAGCTTTTTTTATAAACTTATGTCCATCAGTTACATAACCTTTTATTGCAACAAAAATAGCGCCTTCTACTACATCCTTAGTGTGGAAGGCTATTTTATTAATTTCTTTATTTTCATCAATGTTAAAGTTTGTTTGGATAATATTTATATTTTTTAAAATTTCACTTAATTTCAAAATTATCTCCTCTTTATAAAATCTTCAAGATTTTTAGAATTAATATTTCTCTTAAATTTCCCCTGTGAATCTAAAATTTTTGTACTTGCTCCGAGGCCGAAGCCAATGATGTTTTCCAGTTCTTCCATCATGACAATATTATAAATTGATGAACAGCCTTTTTTTGCATAGCCAATATTTTCTGAACTTATTACAGATTTTTTCTGCCTGTAAAGGTAATAGGGCTCATAGTTTGAATCAAGCATTAGTTTCTTTGATTCTTCAATGAGATCACTATAATCTTCTTCGTTAAAATAAGAATTTTCGAAAAGTTTTGAGCCATTTTTTAGTGCCAAGCTGTGTAGGGTAATATTTTCTGGCGAAAAATCAATTGTTTTTTTTATTGATTTTAAAATGCTTTCCTTACTTTCGCCAGGAAGACCCATTATTAAGTCCATATTGATAACATCAAAGCCAATTTCCTTTGCTTTATAAAACCAATAACTAAAATTTTCATTTGATACCCTATTTAATTTGCTAATAACATCTTCGTTAAAGCTTTGTGGATTTAAACTAATTCGATTAACACCTTTTCTTTTTAGCATTTCCAAAACTTCTACACTAATACTGTCTATTCTTCCGCATTCAACAGTAAATTCCCTTGAACTGCCAAATTTTTCTAAAACTACATCAATAATTCTTTCTAAATTTTCTTTCCCTATTGCTGTTGGTGTTCCTCCGCCTATATAAATTGAATTTGGCTTTTTAGAAAAATTTAACTCATAAGATTTTATGTCATCAATTAAATTTTTAGTATAAGCATCTATCTTTATTTTATTCCCAATAGTTGTATCAAAGGAGCAATAAAGGCATCTACTTGGACAAAAAGGTATGTGCACATAGACATTGTAATTATTTAAATTAGAATTTTCACGAAGTTTTTCCTGATTTTTATAAATTCTATATAAAAAATCTGCCTCAATTTTATTTATCCTATATTTATCAAATAAGATTTTTCTTGATTCTTTATAGGAATTTCTTTCAAAAACTTTTGAGACTAGTTTTAAGGGCCTAACTCCTGTTAAAATTCCGAAACTAGAATCAAAATCCTTATGATTTGAAAATAAATCAAATAAGTATCTTTTTAAAACAAAGTGAGCTTTGTCATTTTTTATATCAAGCTTTACACTTTTATTTATTTTATTTCCAACAATTTCAAGAAAAATAAATTCATCAAGAACTTTTATCTTTAAATGCAAATCTATATCTTTATAATTCTTAGGAAGTTTCATACTAAAAAATTCAAATATAGATTTTTTTAGAGCCTCATTTTCACAGTCAATTACAATCATAATCTTCTTAAATATGGGTTTGACATCTTTTCATAACTCATTTGTGATTCTGGACCATGACCTGATAAAACATAAATATCATCATCAAGTTCCTTTAATCTCTTAAGTGACTCAATCATAAGTGAATGGTCTGATTCAGGAAAATCTGTCCTTCCAATAGATCCGTTAAATAAAGTGTCTCCTGCAAACAAATAATCTTTGAAAAGGTAACAAACTGAACCAATAGTATGTCCTGGACTTGCAATTACCTTTATAAAATCATCAGAAAAAGGAATTTTGTCTCCATCCTTTACAAAGACATCTACCTTGGTAGCTTCAATTTGTAGACCAAAGGCTGATTCCCTAACTTCTCTTGGATTTTCTAAAAACTCTCTGTCATTTTTATGAAGATATACTGGAGCCTTAAATTTTTCTTTCAAAGCAGAAACTGCACCAACATGATCAAAGTGACCATGAGTTAAGAGAATATATTTTATCTTTAAATTATTTTTTTCAATTGCCTCAATTATGTTTTCGCTTGATCCACCTGGATCCACCACAAAAGCATCTTTGTTTTCGTCAAAGAGAATAAAACAATTTTCTTGCAATTCTCCGACTACTAATTTCATAATTTTATATTGCATAATTCACCTAAAATTCCTTACTTGAATCCAATAAAATTGTAACAGGACCGTCATTAATAAGCTCTACATCCATGTCTTCACCATATTCACCGTGAGAAACTTTTACATTAAGTTTTTCAAGTTCTTCAATAAACTTTTCATATAAAAGAATTCCTTGGTCAAATTTAGCAGAACGAATATAGGAAGGTCTGTTGCCCTTTCTAGCATCTCCATAAAGAGTAAATTGACTGACAACAAGGACTTCTAATCCGTAGTCAAGAAGTGACTTATTCATGACTCCATCTTCGTCGTCAAAAATTCTAAGCTTTGTAACTTTTTTTAGGATGTAGTCTAAATCACTTTCATCATCATTAACTTCAACACCAAGGAGCACCATTAATCCCTTATCTATCTTTGAAACAATTTTCCCATCAACAGATACGCTAGATCTCTTTACTCTTTGAACAACTGCTCGCATTCTATCACGCCTTTACTCTATATACCTCGAGAACATTATTGATTCTCTTTAATTTTTCCATTAATCTTTCAAGTTCTTCACTATCAGTAATTTCAACTGTAATATCAATTACCGCATCTCCATTTTTTATTGCCTTGGCATTTAAATAAGAAATGCTTAACTTAGAATCATTTACTCTATTAGCAATATCGCTAATAACATTTGGCTTATCAAAGGCCCTGATCTCAATAGAAGCACTATAACTTGTTTCATAGCTGCTTTGCCATTTAACTTCAACAAGTCTTGAAGGATCAACATTGTCTTGCATATTTTTGCAATCTTTTCTGTGAACAGAAATACCTCTGCCAATTGTAATGTATCCTATTATGTCGTCCCCTGGCACTGGAGTACAGCATTTAGCAATTCTAACATTTACTCCATCTACACCCTTTACTTCAATGCCTTGATTATTGTATCTCTTTCTTGATTGAACAATTTCTTCAACATCTTTTTCGTCTTTTTTATAATGTTTATTATAAATATCAGATAATTTTGCTGTAACCTGTGTTGTTGTAATTGTTCCAAAGCCAACAGCAGCATACATTTCATCTAGTGTCTGCATATTTAGCTTATTCTTAACTTCCTCTAGCCAATCATCGCGTAAAATTTTAGGAACTTGATATCCAAGTTTTTTTACTTCTTTTTCAATTGCATCTTTTCCTCTTTCAATATTTTTTTCTTTGTCCTTGACTTTAAAATATTGAGAGATCTTCTTGCGAGCTTGAGGGCTTTTTACGATTTTTAGCCAATCAAGAGATGGACTAGTATTTGGATTTGTTATTACATCAACTATATTTCCGCTTTGAAGAGTGTAGTTTAGAGGAACAATTCTTCCATTTACCTTTGCCCCTACACAAGTATTTCCAACTTGAGAGTGAATTCTATAGGCGAAGTCAATTGGAGTTGATCCTTCTGGTAAGTTTATAACATCCCCCCTTGGTGTAAAAACAAAAACTTCGTCGGCAAAGAAATCAATCTTTAAGGTATCCATAAAGTCGCCAGGATCATTTAAGTCCTTTTGCCATTCTAAAAGTTGTCTTAACCAAGTTAAGTTTTCATCAAAGGCAGTTTCCTTTGTAACGCCAGCCTTATATTTCCAGTGAGCGGCAATACCATATTCAGCAGTTTGATGCATTTCATAAGTCCTAATTTGAACTTCAAAAGTCTCTCCATTGTTGTCAATAACAGTTGTGTGAAGAGATTGGTATTTATTAGGCTTAGGCATAGCAATATAGTCTTTAAATCTACCTGGAATTGGCTTAAAAAGTGTGTGAACAACTCCAAGAGCACCATAACAATCTTTAACAGAATGAGTTAAAATTCTTACAGCAGATAAATCATAAATTTCATCAAAGACTTTTCCCTTTTTCTTCATTTTTTTATAAATAGAATAAAAATTCTTTGGTCTTCCCTTTATTTCACATTCAATGCCAACTTTTTTTAAATTTTCTTCAAGCTCAGCTATAATGTGATTAATAAGATCTTCTCTTTCATTTCTTCTCTTATTTACCATTTCTACGAGTTCATAATAGCCCTCTTCATCAAGATATCTAAGAGATAAGTCTTCAAGCTCCCACTTAACCCTACTCATACCAAGTCTATCGGCAATTGGAGCATAAATTTCAACAGTTTCTGTTGCCTTTTCAATTTTTTTAGCATCAGTCATGTACTCAAGTGTTCTCATGTTGTGAAGTCTATCGGCAAGTTTAACTATTATTACTCTTATGTCCTTTGCCATAGCAAGAACCATTTTTCTAATATTTTCAGCTTGCTTTTCTTCTTTATTTTTATAATTTAATTTTTTTAACTTAGTAACTCCATCAACTAAGTCGGCAATTTCTTGACCAAATAAATTTTTTATATCTTCTAGAGTGACATCAGTATCTTCTACTACATCGTGAAGTAATCCAGCAACAATAGTGGCAGTATCCATATTCATTTCAGCAAGGATCAAACTTACATTTAAGGGATGGATTATATAATCTTCTCCAGAATTTCTCTTTTGTCCCTTGTGATGCTCTTCAGCAAATTTATAAGCACGATTAATCATTTCGAAATCGGCATTTTCGTTATATGACTTTACTTTTTCAATTAATTCATCTATTAACATTCTTTTCACCTGAAATTCTATAGGATTTAATCTTTAATTGGATGGATACATTTCCATTAAATTTATTAAGTTCCAAATTAAAAATTACATCTATAAAAATATTTGATGGTCTACCTTGAAGTAGCGCCATTACTTCTTCCCTTCCATAAGATTTTGCAAGATTATTTAAAAATGCTTCAGAATCTTCAAATAAAGTTGCTGTGTAACTTACCTTATCTTGAGATAGATTCATTTTTAAAAAGTTCTTATTTTTTCCCAAGATATTTAATGTATTTATTTTTAAATTTTTAGCACCAAATTTTGGAGCAGAATTTCCATTGCCAAAGGGCGCTAGATTTTCAAGTTCCTTAACTAAATTCATGCTAATATACTTTAGTTCTAAATTTCCATCTATATAAATTTTTCTAATTAAGTCTTCTTCTGTCAAATTTTCCTTTTCATCAACATCTTTTATGAAATCATCTAAATTTTCAAGGGGCAGTGAAAGTCCACAAGCCATTTTATGTCCGCCAAAGGCATCTAAATAATTTTTTGACTTGGAAAATTCCTTAAACATATTGTATTCCTCAATGCTTCTTCCTGAACCCTTGATTAAGTCCTTTGAATCGCTTAGTACAACAGTGGGTCTATAATACTTTTCTTTTATTTTGCCTGCAACTATGCCAAGAATTGATTCATTAAGTCCTTCCTTATAAATTATCAAAATCTTTTGCTTTTCTAAAAGTTTTTCACGATTAATTTTTTCGTCTATTATATTAAAGGCATCTTGTGTCAGCTTTTGCCTTTCATAATTGAGCTCTCTTAACTCTTTAGCCTTGTCAAGAGCCAGGCTATAATCTTTTTCTAAGAGCAATTCTAGAGCATACTTTGCTGATTCAAGCCTGCCACTGGAGTTTATTGTAGGTCCGATAATAAATCCAAGATGATATACATCTATTTCACTTTTCTTTATGTCTGATGCTTCAATAAGGGCGTTAAGTCCAAGGTGTTTAGTCTCTCTTAAATATTTTAATCCTTGAGAAACTATAATCCTATTTTCATTTTTAAGTGGCATTACATCGCAGACAGTGGCAATAGCTGCAAAGGGCAAAAAGCTTTCGTAAAACTCTTCTTTATCTACGCCCTTAATTAAATATAAATATTCAATCAACTTGAAAGCAACTACAGCACCACAAATGTCTTCAAAGGGATAAGAACAAGAACTTTGTTTTGGATCAATGACTGCACTGGCATGAGGAATTAATTCCTTCTCTTTGTCATCTTCTATTATCTTAGGCACCTCGTGGTGGTCTGTTATAATAATATCTATTCCCTTAGATTTTGCATAAAGGACAGCATCTCTTGCAGCAATTCCATTGTCGCAAGTAATAATTAGATTTACACCAGCATCAAATGCCCTATCAATTAAATTATTATTTATTCCGTAGCCATCTTCCACCCTATGAGGAATGTCATAGGATACATTGGCGCCAATTCTTAGAAGACCTGAATACAAAATATAAGTAGAGGTCACGCCGTCCACATCATAGTCTCCAATAATTCTAATTTTGTTTTTCTTAGCAAGGTGACTTAAAATTAAATTTGAAGCCCTTACCATGTCCTTCAAAAGTATTGGTGAATTTAAATTTGAAAGCTCAGGTTTCAAAAAACTTTTTATTTCCTCTTCGCTATTAACTTCTCTATTAAGTAAAATTTTATATATAACATTATTAATGCCCAGTTTTTTGTATTCAATTCCTGGGTCACTCTTATTTTTTATAAACCATCTTTCCATTTAATCACCACTTCATATAAAGAATATTATATCAAAAATTGCCATTAAGGTAAAACTATTATGTATTTATAAAATATACAAAAAAGAACCCCGCAGGGTTCATTAATTTTTAAAATTATTCTTCATTTGCTAGAACTGAAATTGCACATTCAATTCTTTTCTTTTCCATGGCACAGCCAACCTTGTAAGGTTTGCTGATGTCCTTGTTGCTGTAATAGGCATTGGCATGGCATCCACCTGAGCAATAGTATCTTGCCCAGCAAGTTGGACAGTCTTCATTAGTGTAAACATTGGAATTTTTAAATTTGTCTCTAAGATTAGTGTTTAAAATTCCGTCATCAACATTTCCAAGTAAAAATTCTTCTTCGCCAACAAATTGGTGGCAAGGATAAATTTCTCCTTGAGGTGTTATTGCTACATATTCAGATCCTGCACCACAGCCCACAGTTCTCTTTACTATGCAAGGTCCTTGTGACAAGTCAATTATAAAGTGGAAGAAAGAAAAGTCCTTGTCCTTTTTTCTTATTTCAATGTAGTCTTTACTCATCTTTTCATATTCACTTAAAATTTTATCTAAATGTTCTTCTCTAATGGCATAAGGCTCTCTTTCATCAGTTACAACTGGCTCAATTGAAGTCTTTTTAAAACCGTGAGAATAAAAATCCTTTAAGTCTTCAGAGAAATCTAAATTTTCATTTGTAAAAGTTCCTCTTATAAAGTAATCCTTGTCTCCTCTCTTGTCGATAAGTTCTTTAAATTTTGGAACTATTACATCATAGGAGCCCTTGCCATTTATTGTTGGGCGCATCTCATCGTTAATTTCTTTTCTTCCGTCAATAGAAAGAACAACATTGTCCATGTTTTCGTTGATAAAGTCTTCAATTTCTTTATTTAAAAGCATTCCATTAGTTGTAATTGTAAATCTAAAGTGCTTATCATATTTCTTTTCTTCTTCTCTTCCATAAGCAACAAGTTTCTTTACAAGATCAAAATTCATTAGAGGCTCGCCACCAAAGAAGTCAACTTCAAGATTTTTTCTATTGCCAGAATTTTTTAAGATAAAGTCTAAGGCTTTCTTTCCAGTTTCAAAGGACATTAAACTTCTGTCGCCCTTGAAGTCTCCTTGAGAAGCAAAACAATACTTACATCTCAAATTACAATCGTGAGCAACATGAAGGCAAAGAGCTTTAACAACATTTTCTGGATTATACTTTGGAAGTTTAAAATGTTCATCTTCAGAAAATAATAAACCTTCCTTAGTTAAATAATCTATTTCTTCATAGGCTTCAATAGCATCTTCTTTATTATAAAGTTTTGAAAATTTATCTATAATTTCATCCATTGATAATTTTTCATAATCATCAATCATTTCATAAACAATTTTTTCAACAACATGAACTGATCCGCTGGCAATATCAAGGACAATGTATCTGTCGTTTAAATAAAATTTGTGAATTCTTTCTACCATCTTTACTCCTTTACATCCCTTAACAAAAATAAAAGCAAGGTTTCCCTTGCCTTAGTTTTCAGAATTTTCGCATTTTTGATTTCCAACTGTGCAACTAGTCTTGCAAGCTGATTGACAAGATGTTTGGCATTCACCACATCCGCCTTTTTCATAAGTTTTCTTTAAGTTTTTCTTTGTAAGTGTCTTTATATGTTTCATAGTATCTCCTATTCTTCTTCTGAGTCTTTAAGTTCAGTATTCTTTTTATAAGTACCGTTAATTCCCCACTTCATTATTTCAATTTTTGTATTGTCTGATGAAGTTTCAATAACTAAGTAGTCTTCCTTTACAAGAATAATTTTACCAATTATTCCTCCGATTGTTATTATTTTATCGCCCACTTTTAAGTTTTCGCGCATTTCGTTTACTTCATTTGCTTTTTTCTTTTGTGGTCTTATTATAAAAAAATAAAAAACAACAAACATCAATATTAAAGGAATAAAGTTTAACATTGTGTTTTGATCCATTATTAACTCCTTTCTTGTTTATTATTAATAATTATATTATACATTTAATCCCATGACTTAACAAGAAATTATTTATAACCATATTTTTTGTAGAAATCATTTTTATATTCTAAGAAATAGTCGCCCTTGATAGACTCTCTTATGTTTTTCATCATATCCAATAAGAAATATAAATTGTGTATCGTAGCAAGTCTCATTCCAAGTATTTCATCAACATTGAATAAATGTCTTATATAAGCCTTGGAGAAATTCCTACAAGTATAACATTGGCAATCTTCGTCAAGAGATGAAAAGTCTTCTTTATATAGAGCATTTTTAATGGCAATTCTTCCCTTATGAGTTAAAACAGTTCCATTTCTTGCTATCCTAGTTGGAAGAACACAGTCTGCCATATCCACGCCTCTTTCTACAGCTTCAAATAAATAATCTGGGCTACCAACTCCCATTAAGTATCTTGGTTTATTTTCTGGCATAAAGTCAGTAGTATAATCCAAAATATCATTCATTAAATCAATTGGCTCACCAACTGACAGACCTCCAATAGAATAACCCTTGAAGTCCATATCAACCATTTCTTTAGCTGAAATTTCTCTTAAATCTTTATACATTCCACCTTGAATTATTCCAAAAAGTGTTTGCTTGTCAATATTTTTGTGATGTTCTTTACATCTTTCTGCCCACCTTAAAGTTCTTCTCATGGAATTATCAATATATTCATGACTTGCAGGATAGGGTGCACATTCGTCAAATGCCATCATAATATCAGAACCTAAAACATTTTGAATATCAACAGATTTTTCTGGTGAAATAAACATTTTACTGCCATCTATGTGACTTCTAAAGTGAACTCCTTCTTCAGTTATTTTTCTGTTATCTGATAGGGAAAAAACTTGAAAGCCGCCTGAATCAGTAAGAATCGGCTTATCCCAATTCATGAATTTGTGAAGTCCGCCAGCTTTTTCTATAATATCAGTTCCCGGTCTTAAAAATAAATGATAAGTATTTGAAAGAATAATTTGTGAGCCTATTTTTTTTAGCTCATCAGGAGTCATAGTTTTTACTGTTGCCCTTGTGCCAACTGGCATAAATATAGGTGTCTCTATTTCTCCATGATTAGTTGTAATTTTGCCAAGTCTAGCCTTTGAATCCTTAGCAGTTTTTAATAGTTCAAATTTAAACATAAAACCTACCTTATAAACATTGCATCGCCAAAGCTGAAAAATCTATATCTTTCTTTTACAGCTTCCTTGTATGCCTTTAAAATAATATCTCTTGTTGAAAGTGAGGACACTAGCATTAAAAGTGTTGACTCTGGCAAGTGAAAATTAGTTATAAGAGCATCTATGCACTTAAACTCATATGGTGGATAAATAAAAATATTTGTAAATCCACTTTTTTCACAAACTCTTCCACTTTCATCAGCAATTGATTCAACAGTTCTTACACTTGTTGTTCCAACAGCAATTACTCTACTTCCTCTATCCTTTGCAGCATTAATTTTATCTGCAACTTCTTTTGTCATGATGTAAAATTCGGAGTGCATTTCATGTTCATCAATATTTTCAACTTTAACTGGTCTAAAAGTTCCAATGCCAACATGAAGTGTGATGTAGCAAATTTCAACGCCCTTGTCCTTTACTTTTTGAAGAAGTTCCTGTGTAAAGTGAAGACCTGCTGTTGGTGCAGCAGCTGAACCTTCTTCCCTTGCATATACAGTTTGGTATCTGTTTTTATCTTCTAACTTTTCTGTAATATAAGGTGGTAGTGGCATTTCTCCAAGTTCATCTAATATTTCTTCAAAAATTCCTTCATATTCAAATTTTAAAAATCTTGAGCCATCTTTTGAAATATCAACTACTTCAGCAGATAATTTGTCACTAAAAATTATTTTAGTGCCTATTTGTGCTTTTCTTCCTGGTTTAGATAAACATTCCCAGGTGTCACCCTTGTGATTTAAAAGAAGAAATTCAATTTTTTCTTCCTTTCCTTCTCTATGTCCAAAAATTCGTGCAGGCATTACCTTGGTGTCATTTAATACAAGCACATCCCCTTCTTTCAGATAATCTATGATGTCATAAAAATGTTTGTGCTCCATTTCCCCAGTCTTTTTGTCTAGTACAAGAAGTCTGGAATGATCTCTTTTTTCTGTTGGATGTTGTGCTATTAATTCCTTTGGTAAGTCGTAATAAAAATCCTTTGTTTTCATTTTTGCCTTTCTGTTATTTTATTTTTTCGATATTTGTGCCAGGGAAATAAAATCCAATTATATCTTTATAGTTATTTCCTTTTTTTGCCATTTCAACAGCACCATATTGGCTCATGCCAACGCCATGTCCATAGCCTTTTCCCTTGACAACTATTTTATTGTTATCACACGCTATATCAAATAGTGTTGATTTAATTCTTGTATTGCCAATTTTTTGTCTAAAGTCCTTGGCTTTCATAGTTATATCGCCCTTAGAAGTGCTAAAACTTATGTTATTAACTCTATTTGAAGTATTCATAGAATCTAAATTTACGCCAAAAACATCGCTTAAATTTAATTTTTTCAAGTCACTGTCCTTTAGTGTGTATTCCCAAGGGTGAGTTGAATAAGGATCTTCCTTTGAAATTAAATATGGAACAGTATTTCCACCCCAAGCGTCTGATGAAGAAACTGTGTATCCACCTGAAGAAGCACAGAAAATTGTCTCAGCAATTTTTCCGTCATACTTAATAACTTCTCCCAAAGTAGTTTCTACAGCCTTATCAGTAGATTTTTCTTCCACATCTTTTCCATAATAAACCTGTGAATTTGTTGTGTCATCTAAGTTATATCCTTTTTTTATATATTTGTTGAAATTATTTATAGCAAAGGACCTAGAACAAAGAGCTTGCGCTTTTAAGGATTCCATTGGAAATTCAGGACTCATTTCCTTAGGTAAAACACCTCTTAAATAATCGTCTAATTGAACATTATTTATTATGTCTAGTTTTCCATTATTAACTCTAAAGGAAATTGAACCTCTATAATTTCTCTTGATTTTATCAACATATATTGGAGAATCGGAATTAATTAAAAAAGCACCATCTTGTGGAAAATTTGCAAGTTTAAAATTTTTACCTTTTACATTGATATTTTTTCCATCAAACATTACTTCAATTTCCTTATTATTAGTACTATTTATAACTTGATTATCTGAAGTAATAATATTTAAATTGCTCTTAGATTTTAACTTTAAATTTTCCTTTGCATTTACAGATTTTCCAACTTTAATATCAATTCTGTCGTAACTTTCCTTTGCAAAAATGCTAGTTGGCAATAAGATTAAAAATATGGCTAACATTAAAAATTTTTTCATATCAATCACCCTTGTATTCGATTCCAAAATGGTCATAAGCCCTTTTTGTAGCAACTCTTCCTCTAGGCGTTCTCATAATAAAACCTATTTGCATTAAATAAGGTTCATATACATCTTCTACTGTTCCCTTGTCTTCCCCAATAGCAGCAGATATGGCGTCAATACCCACAGGTCTACCATAGAATTTTTCAATCATAGTAAGAATTATTCTCCTGTCAATATTATCAAGTCCATATTTGTCAATCTCTAAGAGGTTGAGGCCCTTTATAGCCACTTTTGTAGTTATTACACCCTCTTCTTTGACTTCAGCGTAATCCCTGACTCTCTTTAAAAGTCTATTGGCAATTCTAGGAGTTCCACGAGACCTCCTAGCAATTTCCATTGCTCCTTCTTCTTCTATTGGTATATTTAAAATCTTTGCAGATCTCATAATAATTTCTACTAAAGATTTTGTGTCATATAAGTCTAATTTTAACATCACACCAAATCTATCTCTAAGAGGTGATGTAAGCATACCTGCCCTTGTAGTAGCACCTATTAGTGTAAAGGGCGCTAGGTCAAGTCTAATGGACCTAGCAGAAGGTCCCTTTCCTATAATTATATCAAGGGCATGATCTTCCATGGCAGGATAAAGAATTTCCTCTACAGATTTGTTTAGTCTGTGAATTTCATCTATAAATAGGACATCATCATTATTTAAATTTGTAAGTATGCTGGCAAGATCTCCTTGTTTTTCTATTGCCGGACCAGATGTAACTTTTAAGTTTACTCCCATTTCATTGGCAATAATTCCAGCTAAAGTAGTTTTACCAAGACCAGGTGGTCCACTTAAAAGGGTGTGATCAAGTGGTTCAGATCTGTTTTTTGCAGCTTCAATAAAAATTTTTAAATTATTTACAACTTTTTCTTGACCTATATATTCACTTAACCACTTTGGTCTAAGGCTAATTTCTTTTGTATCGCCATCAATAAAGGCAGGCTCTACTAATCTATTTTTATCCATTATATCAACCCATTAATTTCAACGCTTCTCTAATGCGCTCGGATATATCTAGTGAAGCATCAATTTTTTCCAGTGATTTTTTTGCGTCATATACATTATAACCCAATGAGATAAGTGCCTCAACTGCTGGATCATCATTTTCATCAAATAAAGGAGTTTCTTCTGTGGCAAAATCTATATCTAGGTTTAATTTTTCAACCTTATCTTTTAACTCAAGAATAATTCTCTGGGCAGTTTTTTTGCCAACACCTGGGAGTTTCGTAAGGGACTTTTCATCCTTTGATAATATGTATTTTGCAATATTTGATACATCGTCTCCTTCTAATATTCCCATGGCAAGTTTAGGTCCAATTCCCGTTACACTTGTCAATAGGTCAAAGGCATTTCTAGTTTCGCTGTCTTTAAAACCAAATAAAGTTGCAGCATCTTCTCTAAGGACAAGTCTAATATTTATAAAAACTTCTTCATTTTTATAAAAAGTATGAAGCTCTCTTGAAATCATATTTACTATGTAACCAATTCCATTGGCTTCAAGGACTAAATAACCTCTGTCAGTTGAGTGTACTCTTCCCTTTAAAAATTCTATCATTATATCATCCTAAAACTTTCTTTAAACTTAATCGAACTACCATGAGTAATGGCAACAGCTAGTGCGTCTGCCACATCATCAGGCTTTGGAACTTCTTTTAAATTTAAAATCATCTTAACCATTTCTTGAACTTGTATCTTTGTAGCTCTTCCATAACCCACAAGGGCTTGTTTAACTTGAAGTGGTGTATACTCATATAAACCTGCACCACTATTTTTTGCAGATAAAACTTCAACGCCACGAGCCTGGGCAACAGTTATGGCGGTTTTAACATTTTTGTTAAAAAATAATTCTTCAAAAGCTATATCTTCAGGCTTATACTTTTTTATTAAATCATTCATTTCCATATAAATGGAATTTAATCTATCTGGAAGTGGAACTTTTGCCATTGTAGTGATTGCACCATAATCCAAAACCTTATAAGAATTGCCCTTGAGTTCTAAAAATCCATAACCAACTATTGCTATTCCCGGGTCAATGCCCATTATTACCAAATTACCACCACTTTAAAAAGGATAGCATAAAACTATCCTTACTTGTATCTCTTTAAAACTCTATCATTAACTCCATCCCAAAAACCGTTTCTAAAAATCCTAAATCCATCTATGTATAGAAACTTAGAAATCTTATTGTTTAGAGTCTCAATTTCCTTTTCAGTCAAATAGGAATCCACTTCCTTAATTTTAACATTATCATCTTCGCTTTTAAAAATAAGTTGCATATCAAGATGATCGTTAATATTATTTATTTTATCGTTAAGTAATCTTTTCTTAACATCTGAAAGTGTACTTTTTATAAAAATCCTAATTTGCCTATCTTTTCTAATATCTTTAAAAACTAATTTCTTAAAAGACAAAACTTCTTCATTTTTAAATTCGTACTGAAAAAGTTTATTTCTGTTGTAAAGTTCATCAATAGTTAAATACTTTAAAGTTATGATTTCTAATAAATTAATATGTTTCTTAGAGTTGAAGCCAAGTCTATAGCCTTCCAAATATAGATAAAGCTCTAATCTATTGATGTCATCATGAATTAGGCTAGAAAGATTTCGAGCAATTAACTCAATTCCTTCCTTTTGCCTATAAATTTTAATTATATCTTTTCTCAAGTTTTCAAGAGTTACATACCTTGGATATATATTTTCAATTGACTCATAAACATTGTATAGATTTAGTAGAATGTTTATGCTATCCAAATCACCCTTAAACAAGAAATTTGCAATTAGGTATTTTTTTATATCTTTAAAGGCAACACTTTTAAAATTTTCTTGATTTAATTTTTGTGCCAAATCCATAAAAAAATCCTCCGGTTTCGTATAAAAATATTATACTATATATTCCGGAGGATTTGTATCCAATTTGTAATTTTTTTAAATTTTATAAAAGTTTTATTTTATTTTCTTTACAATAGTTTAAACTTTTTTCGTCCCATACTCCAACTTGTACTTCCCCAATATGACTCTTTTCAAGGAAAAACATACAAATTCTTGATTGACCTATACCTCCACCAATTGTATAAGGAAGTTGTGCATTTAAAACATCTTGATGATATTTTAACTTAAATCTGTCAGTTGTATTTGCAAGTTCACATTGACTTCTCAAAGATTCTTCATCAACGCGTATACCCATACTAGAAACTTCTAGAGAATTTCCCAAAACTTCATCCCAAAAAAGGATATCGCCATTTAAACTCCAGTCGTCATAATCCGGACTTCTGTGGTCATGAGGTTCTCCAGAATTTAAATCTGCACCAATGCCCATAATGAAAACTGCGCCCTTGTCCTTGCAAATTAATTTTTCTCTTTCTTTTGAAGTCTTTCCTGGATATAAATCTTCAAGCTCTTGTGAAGTAATAAAGAATATTTCATCTGGTAATTTTTTTGAAAGAATGTAAGGATAAGTTTGGTTAATATATTCCTCACATCTCTTAAATACAGAATAAATTTCCTTAACAGTTAAATAAAGATATTCCTTATTTCTGTCACTTTTGTTTATTATTTTTTCCCAGTCCCATTGATCAACATAGGAAGAATGAATTTCATCAAGCTCTTCTTCAGCTCTAATGGCATTCATGTCTGCGTAAATTCCTTCATACATATTGAAGTTATATTCCTTAAGAGCATTTCTCTTCCACTTTGCAAGAGATTGAACAATTTCAACATTTATTCCATATTGTCTCAAATCAAAATCTACTGCTTTTTCACCATTTAAGTTGTCATTAAGCCCAGTTTCGGGTCTAACAAAGAGAGGTGCTGAAACTCTTTGCAAGTTTAAAGTGTTTGCCAAGTCCCTTTGAAAGTAATCCTTTACCGACTTAATTGCAATCTGTGTTTCCCTAAGGTCTAGTTTTGTAGCACTAGAATTATTTCTCATCTTTTTCCTCCATAATTATAAAAATCTTTCACCCCTAAGAGTGAAAGAATTTTGTTTCTTAAATAAATTGTATATCAAATTCCCCATTATATTCAAGTATTGATTCAATAACAAGAATAGAAATATTCGTGGATAAATTTAAAGCAAAATTTAAATCATTGTCAAAGCTGTGATTTGAATCTTTGTATTCCTCTATAACTTTTATCAAGTAAGCTTTTACTTTTTTCTCAAGTTTTATATCGGAATTTTCAAAAAAGTTTATATCTTCACATGAAATCACATCTCTAAAACTTTCTTCTAAAAATTTGTTTTCTCTGGCATATAAAGCTAAATCTTGTTCATACTTAACATGCTTTCTCAAATTTTCAATAAAAGTCATTCTGTAAGCATGAGGATAACATACAAAATCACAAAGATAATGCATAATTATGCCAAGCTTTTTGCTCATGTAATTTATAAATAGCTTGCTTTCGTTGCCTTCAGAATAGGAATATCTGGAAAAATAAATAAGTTTACTTATTTCTCTTGCTATATAATCTCCTGATTCATGAAAATAGTGTCTCTTTGTCTTGTAATAAGGCAAAACATCAGGAGCAATTGATCCCCAAAGCATTTTATCTAGATTTAAATTGACATTATATTTTTCTTTAATTCTATCGTGAACAATTTTAGCCACGATTTTATGTGTATCTGGTAAAATTTTAAACACATCCTAATAAAATTATAGTTAATTACTCTTTAATTTTATACTTAATATTTTAAATTGTCAATATTTTAATTGGTTTTTTCTAGTTCTTTTGAAATAACGTCCCAAATATTTTGAGTTTCAAATCCAAGTCTCCAAGATCCAACGCCTGCTAGATTATATTTATTAACTAGGGAAACTTTTTTCTCTATGGAATTTGCATCCTCTATCCAAATTTTATATGTTGCACCATTTTCCTGATATTCCACATAATTTTGTTGTGATTCTTTGTCCCAAGTTGGAATTAATCCCTTTGATGCAATAATATTTGCAACTTCTGACATGGATATTGTCTTTGAAGTAACTTTGCCATTTGAATCTTTCCAAAGTCTTGTATAAAGTGGAACACCTAAGATCATTTTTCTATTAGGTATATTCCTAAATAAGACATTAATGCTGCCTTCCACCCATTTATATTGAGCAACTGAACCTGCTTCTTCAGATGATGCCCAGTGTTGGTCATAAGACATGACAACTATATAATCAGAAATTTCTGCCAAAGCTTTTCTGTCGTAGGGCTCCTTAGTGACATCAGATGAAATTTGCGGCGTTACATCAACAGTAACAATAAAATCTTCTCCAGCACTTTCTCTAAACTCTCTTACAAAGGCAGTTATATTGTCTCTATCATCAATTTTTGTGTGTTCAAAGTCTATGTTGATGCCCTTCATCTTGTATTTTCTACAAAGTTCAAGAGTTTTATCGATGATTTTTTTGCGAGTATTTTCATTTGATAGAGCCTCATGAGTAATGTCTGGGTCAAAGGAATTGTCCAAATAAGCCCATACTTCAATGCCTAAATCATTGTACTTCTTTATATAATTTAAGTTTCCTCTATCAATCATGTCTCCATTTCCATTTCTAATGGAAAACCAAGTAGGAATTATTACATCTAGTCCCTTTATATCTTTTATTTGCTCAACTTTTTCATCAGAGTGTTCAGCATAAGTGTAGTCCCAAGTTAAATTAATTGGACTCTTTGAAATGTTTTTTGTGGCAGATGCTAAAGTGAATTTTTCAAAATTTTCATCAACATCGCTCTTTAAAACATAACCGGCATATCCTTCAGGCATTCTAACAACATAGTATTTACTTTCTTCGCCATAAACATATAATTTTTCGCCTTCAGGAAGTTTTTTTATAATTGGACTTCTGCGAGAAGCATCTTCTCTAAGCAAAGCTTCTTTCTTGGCCTTTGTTAAGTCATATTCCTTATCTCTATAGTCTAAAAGCAAAAGCCTTATGTCTTTATTATATCTCAAGCTTACATTGTAGTCGTAGATAAAGGCTTCAATTGGAAGCATTATCTTGCCATTTTTTTCTATTACTGGTGCTCTTAAATCAATAGTTCCACTGTTAAATTTTGCTTGATATTCATTTAACTTTAAAGTTTTATTTGCGTGTTCGTTTTCTATCTTTACTTCTCCACTTGCTTTATCATAAGAAATATTTTCATCAAGATATTTCTTTATGTAGTCAAGAGATAGGTAAATCATTCCATCTTCAATGGAAAAGTCATCTTTATCGATATCCTTATTTTCTGTTATGAAGTTAAATTTGTCGTATTTAGTTGAAATTTTTGTCGTTCCTCTATTTTCAACAAATAAAAAAGCACCTGCTGCCAAAATAATAATTAAAAAAATTCCCAAAAAAATCTTTTTCATATAATCACTCCTCTAATTTATTTGCTCAAAATAAAAGATACTAAAAATAGGACTTAAAGTCCCACTCTTAGTAATTAGTCTTTTCTTTAACTTTTGCAGCTTTACCTTGTCTATCTCTAAGATAGTAAAGTTTAGCACGTCTAACACTACCTTTTCTTGTAACAACAAGATCGGCAATTCTTGGTGAATTAAGAAGGAAAGTTCTTTCAACTCCAATACCATAAGAAATTCTTCTTACTGTAAAAGTTTTTCTAGAGCTTTTTCCTTGAATTTTTATGACAGTTCCATCAAAAACTTGGATTCTTTGTCTTTCGCCTTCAATAATCTTGTAGTGAACACTTACAGTATCCCCAACATTAAATTTAGGTAAATTTTCATTTATTTGTTCATCTTCAATAGCTTTAATATAATCCATTGTCTTTACCTCCTTCCAGTAAATCTTTCAATATATCTTTTTCTTCATCATTTAAATTTTTATTTTTTAATAAATCTGGCCTTTTCTGCAAAGTGTTTTTAATAGACTCTCTAAGTCTATACTTCCTAATTTTTTCATGATCTCCACTTAAAAGAATATCAGGAACTTCAAGTCCTCTAAATTCTTTTGGTCTAGTGTACTGTGGATGTTCTAAAAGCCCATTATAGTGTGACTCGTCTTTAAAGGACTCGTCACTTGCAAGAACGCCATCAATTAGTCTTGATACACCATCAATAATCACCATAGATGCCAACTCTCCACCAGTTAAAACATAGTCACCAATGGAAATTTCTTCATCTACATAATTTTCAATGACTCTATTGTCAATACCTTCGTAATGACCATTTAAAAGTATTATGTGTTCTTCATTTTTAAGTTCTTTTAGCTTATCTTGAGTTAAAACCTTGCCCTGTGGGGACATGTAATAAACTTTAGATTTTTCACTCTTTACAGATTCTATTGCCTCTACTATTGGTTTTATTTGCATTAGCATACCTGGCCCACCGCCATAGGGATAGTCGTCAACTTGTAGGTATTTGTTGATTGCAAAATCTCTTATATCTACGGTTTCAAGATCTAATTTTCCTTGGCCGATAGCCCTTCCAACAATAGAAAAATCTCTAATGTGATTTATGAATTCGGGAAATAATGTTAAAACACTTATTTTCACAAAATCATTCCTTCTATTAATTTGATAGTTATTGTTGAATCTATTTTTTTAATAAATTCCTTAACTGCAGGTATTTGATAAATACTTTTATCATCACTTTCAATTATAAAAATATCATTAGCAGGGTATTCAAGTACGTCTTTAAGTACTCCAATATAATTGTTTTCAGTGTCATAGACTTTTTTACCAATTATATCAGATACATAGTACTGATCTTCCTTTAAGGCTAACCTATCTTCATCTTTAATATAAATTTCACTGCCCTTTAAATTAAGGACAAGATTTATATCTTCAAAACCTTCAAAAGTTATATATACAAAATCATTTACTCTAACTTTTTTAATAAAAAATTCTCGTAAATCATTGCCTATAAAGACACTGTTTAACTTTGAAAATCTTTTTTTGTCAAAAGTATAAGGCTCTACTTTAAGTTCACCCTTGATGCCATGAGTATTTATAATTTTACCAATGCATGTAATTGAATCTTTAATATTCTTCAATTTCCAAATTAACCTTTACATCTTCTTTTAGTGAAACAGCCTTTAAGATTGCTCTTATTGCCTTGGCAATTCTACCTTGTTTGCCAATAACTTTTCCCATATCATTTGATGCAACTTTAAGAGTAATATCAATTGAATCATCATTCTTAGTCATTGTCACATCAACTGAAGAAGGATCGTCAACTAAAGATTTAGCAATATATTCAATTAATTCAACCATTTTGGTCCTCCAAACATACTGTTATTCAGTAGCTTCTGATTCACTTGCTTCTGCTGTATCCTTTGAGTCTTTTCCAGTGTTATATACTGAATTTTCTCTGAAAAGTCTGTCAACTGTATCAGTAGGTTTTGCACCGTTCTTAATCCAATTGTTAGCTTTTTCTGAATCTACAACAACTTCCTTAGGAGCTGTAAGTGGGTTATAATAACCAATCTCCTCGATGAATTTTCCATCTCTAGGACTTCTAGAGTCTGCTACAACTATTCTATAAAAGGGTTTTTTCTTTGTACCCATTCTTCTAAGTCTAATTTTAACTGCCAAATTATTCACCTCCACAAAAAAATTTATATATTAAAATATATAAGCTAGGTTAAAAGGAAAAAGGTAATTTAAATTTTCTCTTTCCCATATTTTTGGACATGTTTCCAAATTGTTTCATCATCTTTCTCATGTCCTTAAACTGTTTTATAAGTTTATTTACATCTGCTGGACTAGTTCCAGAACCCTGTGCAATTCTCTTCCTTCTGGAAGAATCTATAATTTCAGGCTTTTGTCTTTCCTTTTTTGTCATGGAAAGAATCATTGCCTCAACTTTAGCAAATTCATTATCAGGTAAGCTAATACCCTTTAGGGCTTTGCTATTCATGCCAGGAATCATTCCAATAATATCTTCTAGGGGACCCATGTTTTTCATTTGTTGCATTTGGTCCAAGAAATCTTCGAAAGTAAAAGTTGACTTTCTAAGTTTCTCTTCAAGTTCCCTTGCCTTTTTATCATCAACAGCTGACTGTGCTTTTTCAATTAAGGAGAGCACATCCCCCATGCCAAGAATTCTTGAAGCCATTCTGTCTGGGTGGAAGACTTCAATATTATCCATCTTTTCACCGCTGGCAATAAATTTTATAGGAACATCAGTAACTGATCTAATAGATAGAGCAGCACCACCCCTTGCATCGCCATCAAGTTTAGTAAGTATTACACCTGTTAGCTTTAACATATCGTCAAAGGTATCGGCAACATTTACTGCATCTTGACCAGTCATTGCATCAAGGACAAGAAGAACTTCAGAAGGTTCAAGTGCCTCATGTATATCTTGAAGCTCCTTCATAAGTTTTTCATCAATGTGAAGTCTACCAGCTGTATCTATGATTACTACATCATTTCCATTTTTCTTAGCATGCTCAAGAGCAGCCTTAGAAATATCTACTGGGGAAATTTTATCTCCCATGGTGAAAACTGGAGTGTCAACAGACTTACCAACAACTTGAAGTTGTTTTATGGCTGCTGGTCTATAAACATCACAAGCAACTAAAAGAGGTCTCTTTCCATCTTTTTTTAATTTATTAGCAAGTTTACCACTTGTAGTAGTTTTACCTGCACCTTGAAGACCACACATCATTATAACCGTAGGTTTTTTTGAGAAGTCAATTTTGACTTCGCTAGTTCCCATTAAATTTGTGAGTTCTTCGTTGACAATTTTAATAACTTGTTGGCCTGGAGTAAGAGATTCTAAAACTTCTTTTCCCAAGGCTCTTTCTTTAACTGTTTTTACAAATTCTTTAACTACTTTAAAGTTAACATCAGCCTCAAGAAGTGCAAGTTTTACTTCACGCATAGCTGCGTCAATATCTTTTTCGGATAATTTACCTTTGCCTGTCAATTTTTGCAAAGTATTTTGCAATTTATCGGATAAACTTTCGAATACCAAAAATCCACCTCCTAGTCAAAAAGTATTTTTCTAAGTTCTTTAATTTTCAAAGTATCTTGATTTAAAGATTCTTTTTCCATACCTTCTAAAATAGTTTCAATTTTTTTTCTTTTTATTTCTCTACTTTCTTCTTCTTTTTTAGCATTTTTTATTAGTTCAAGTTTTTTTTCAAAGTCTTCTAAATTATTTTCTGCCCTTTTTAAGTTATCAAAGACTGCTTGCTTTGAGATGTTAAGTTCAGATGAAATCTCATTTATTGTGCAGTCATAGACATAATACATATAGGCAGCCTTCTTTTGCTTTTCAGTTAGAAGATTTCCATAAAAATCAAGTAAGCTGTTCATCCTAAAAAATTTTTCATTCATTTTTATCACCATTTTTCTAGCGAGGTCAACCTTTTTACTTGACCTTTATTATTGTAGCTAATACTTCCCAATAAGTCAACAAATTTTTTAAATTTTTTTATATTTTTTTGAATTTTTAAAAGTATCTTTTTTAAAAATTAATTATAAATAATAATATTAATCTTCAGTTAATTTTAATTGAGCAAAAAAATCAAATAAAAAAGTAGGATCTCTCCTACTTTAAAAGTTTATAAAATTTTATCCAAAAATTGTCTCTAAGAAAGTGTCAATATTAAAATCTTGAAGGTCGTCTATTCCTTCACCTACCCCAATTAGTTTAATTGGTATTCCAAGTTCAGATTGAAGGGCAATTACAACGCCGCCCTTTGCAGTTCCGTCAAGTTTTGTAAGGGCAATTGCAGAAATATCCGTAACTTCTTTAAAAGTTTTTGCTTGATTAATTGCATTTTGTCCAGTAGTTGAGTCAAGAACCAATAAATTTTCGCGATTAGCTTCAGGATATTTTTTGCTTATAATTCTATTTATTTTTTCAAGTTCCTTCATAAGATTTGACTTGTTGTGAAGTCTTCCTGCAGTGTCGACTATTAATACATCAGTATTTCTTGCCTTAGCTGCTTCTATGGCATCGAAAACAACTGCGGCAGGGTCAGATCCCTCGTCGTGACTAATTACATCAACATTTGCTCTAATTCCCCATTCCTTTAGTTGGTCAATGGCAGCAGCTCTAAAAGTATCTGCCGCACAAACTAAAACTGATTTGTTTTCATTTTTAAATCTTTGTGAAAGTTTACCAATAGTTGTAGTTTTTCCTACGCCATTTACTCCAACTACCAAAATAATTACTGGTGGGTCTGAATTAATTTTTGTGTTTAGTTCTGGGTTCATTAATTTTTTTGCTTCTTTTAATAGCAGAGGTTTAACTTCTTTAGGGTCATTAACTTTTTCTCTAATTATTGTTTCACGCAAATTGTCAATTAGTTTCATTGTAGTTTCCATTCCCACATCTGCAGAAACTAAAATATCTTCAAGGTCTTCTAACATCTCATCGTCAATTTTTACATAGGCGCCAAGAACAGTGTTAATTTTTATGCCCACTTCTTTTCTTGTTTTGTCGAGACCATCCATTAATCTTTGGAAAAGTGAAGCTTTTTTTGGTTCTTCTGTTACTTCTTCAACTTCTTCTTCGAGATTTTCGCCATTTTCCTCTAAATCATTTTCTTCTTTATCTTCTATCCTATTATCTAGTGCGTCTTCAATTACTTCCTTATCTTGAAATTTTTCATTAGTGTCTTCTATTTTTTCAGACGCTTCTAAATCTTCTTCTGATAAATTTCCTTCTTCTGAAACTTCTTCTAGCTTTTCATGGATTTCTTCTAAGTCTTTATCTTCTTTTTTTATTTCCTCTAAGTTGTCTTCAGTAAATTGATCTTCTTTGAATTCTTCCTTGCTGTTCTCTATTTCTTCTGTTTTCTTTTCTATTGCCTTTTCAATTACTTCCTTATCTTGAAATTTTTCATTTGTGTCTTCTATTTTTTCAGAAGCTTCTAAATCTTCTTCTGACAGATTTCCTTCTTCTGAAACTTCTTCTAACTTTTCATGAATTTCTTCAAGGTTTTCTTCTTGATTATCCTCAGAGGAGATTTCATCCTTTACTTCTTGAAGTTCTTCCTTAACTTCATCTTCTTTTTTCTTAAATTTATCTTTAAACCATTCAAACATTTTTTTCTCCTAATCCTTTAATTTTACAGAATATAACTTACTAATTCCCTTCTCTTCCATTGTAACACCATACATAGTCTTTGCAAGCTCCATTGTAAGTTTTCTGTGAGTAATTATTATAAACTGAATTCCCTCTAAAGTAAGAAGGTAGTCAGCATATCTTTTAATATTTGCATCATCAAGGGCTGCATCGATTTCGTCTAAGATACAAAAAGAAGCAGGCCTATATTTTAAGAGGGCAAACAAAAGTGCCACAGCAGTTAGTGATTTTTCTCCACCTGATAAAAGTGAAAGAGCTTGAAGTCTCTTGCCAGGAGGAGAAGCCTTAATCTCTATACCGGAATTTAGCAAATCTCCTTCAATGCTTATTTCTGCGCGACCACCATTAAACAAAGTCTTAAAAATTTCTGCAAAATTCTCTGAGATTTCATCCATGGCTTCTTTGAATATTTTTTTCATCTCAAGGTCTAACTTATTTAAAATTGACTTAATTTCTTCCTTTGACTTGATTAAGTCGTCTCTTTGTGAGCTGTAGAAGTCAAGTCTTTCCTTTACTAGTTTATATTCTTCAATAGAAGAAATATTTACTTCTCCATAATCTCTTACCTTTTTCTTCAACCTTTTAATTGAACTTTCCTTGATGTCTTGAAGATTTTCGTCGATGTATTTGTGAAAATCTCCGATGTTGTACTCATCATTTAGCCTAACACTTTCATTTAATATTTTATTTTTGTTCATATCAATTTTTAAATTGATTTTTTCTCTTTCTGAATTTATTATAAGTGATTTTTCCTTTAATTCACTTAACTTATCTTTGCTACTTAAGAAAACTTTATTTTTTTCTTCCAAAAGACTTTTTAGATCATTAATGGAAATTTTTAAATTTTCAATAGATAAGTTTAGGTCTTCTAATTTAATCTTATTTTCATCATTAAAACTTGTTTTATTATTAATGTTAAGACTAGTGTCCTCTAATGAAATTTTATTAACCTTCAATTTTTCTTCAATACTTTGAATTTCATTTTTTATTCTTTCACTTTCTCTATTGTTATATAGAAGTTTTTCACGATTTTCTCTCTCTAATAGCTGAATATCAATTCTTTCACTTTTTAAAGCCTCTATTGACTTTGATAATTCAGATAATTTTTCTCCGCTATCCACTTCTTTAAGTAGATCTTCTAAAAGTTTATTTTTATTTTCAATTTCCAAAGTATTTTTTTCTAAATTTGAAGAGTCAACTTTGATGTTTTCTTCTAATTCATCTCTTTCTCTTTCATATTTATTTAAGTAATTTGTATTTAAATCTCTGTCATTTTTATTTTTGTAAATATTTTTTTCAATATCAGAAATTTTCATTTTGTAAGAGTTTTGTCTTTCAGAAAAATCTCTTGAAAAATTTTCTAAATCAAAAATTTCTTTTTCTATTTTACTTTTATCCTGGCTAAGGTTTTTTATCTCAGCATTGGTTTCCTTAGCTTTAATTTGAAGTTCATTTATTTCATTTTTACGCAAAATAAAACTGCTGTTGAAATTATTTAAACTTCCGCCAGTTATGGCTCCTGAAGGATTAAATACCTCGCCCTTTAGAGTTACAACTTTTAATTTGTGCTTTTTTGATATGCGACTTGCATTTTTAAAATTATCGGCAACAATAACTCTTCCAAGTAAATTGTAAAAAATTCCAGAAAAAACTTCGTCAAATTTAATTAAATCGCAGGCTATTCCAATTACCCCATCTTCAGAATTTATTTTTACCTTACTGCCATTAACTCTATCAAGGGGCAAAAAGGTCGCTCTGCCCATTTTATGGTCTTCAAGAATTTTTAGCATGTCTGAAGTTTCTTTAGTTGAAGACACAATTATATTTTGAGCCATGGAACCGAGAGCTACTGAAATTGCCCTTTCATATTTTTTTTCTACAGAAAACTTTTCTGCTACAGGTCCAAATAAGGACTCTTTAAAGACATTATTCTTTGAAGAAAAATTCATAAAAGACTTTACAGTTCTGTTGTAGCCTTCATAATTTGACTCCATATTTTCAAGTATTTTTAATTTAGCTAAGCTTTCATTTAAAGAATTTTTCTTTGAAATCAACTTATTTTCAATATTTTTATTGTTTTCATCTAGGTTTTTTAGCTTTTCCTCAGTCTTTTGAAAGTCTAATTCCTCTTTTTTAAGTAAGTCATTTAATTTCTCTATTTCCTTTGAATCTTTATCAATAATTTTTACAAATTCAGCTTCATTATTTTTCAGATTTTCAATGCTTTTCTCTAAACTGAGCTTTCTATTATTTTTTTCTTCAATTATGTCCTTTAAGGTTTCGTTTTTAAAATTAATATTTTCTATTTCATTTTTTATTTTATTTTTATTTTCAAAATTTAAATTGCCAATTTCTTCTAATTTTTTAAATTCTTCTTCAAAATTCTCAATAATTCTATTTTTTTCTTCTAATTTTTTTAGAATTTCATCTTTTGATTCCTTAAGAATTTCCTGATCCTTGTAAAGATCTTCTAAGTTTTTATTATTTAAAAGCAGGCTTTCTTTAAGAGAAGAATTTTCAAACTCAATTCTCTCAGAATCTTTTTTTAATGAATTTATCTTTTCGCTTTGAAGAGTAAGTTCTAAATTTATTTTGTCATATTCATCTTTTTGGCGATTTAAATTTTCATTGGCTTCATTGTTTTTATCAGAAATATTAGAAATTTCACCTTCTAATACTTCCAATTCCTTATATAAATTATTGCGCTCTAAAGTAATTTTATCAGAATCTATTTTTAAATTTTCTGAAGTCTCTTCTAGTTTTTTTATTTCTTCTTCTTTATTTTTTATATCTTTACAAGAAAAATTAATGTCATTAATTTTTAAAACTTCAAAATCCTTTAGGTAGGCTTCAGCTTTTTCAGCTTGAGCCTTGAGATTTTCTTCTTGAAGGACTATTTCTGATAAAATGTCTTCGATTCTAACTAAATTTTCTTCTGTCTTTAAAAGTTTATTAGTAGATTGAACTTTTTTGTACTTATATTTTGAAATCCCTGCAGCCTCTTCAAATATATTTCTCCTGTCTTCTGGCTTTGAACTTAGAACAGATTCAATTTTTCCTTGACCAATTACAGAATAACCATCTTTTCCAATACCAGTGTCCATAAAAAGTTCTTTGATGTCCTTGAGCCTGCACTTTTTATTGTTAATCAAGAATTCACTTTCAAGAGACCTATACATCCTTCTAGTGACAGAAACTTCGTTATAAGGAAGGTTAAGAGATTTGTCGCTATTGTCAAAGACAATAGTAACTTCAGCAAGTCCTAGTGGTCTTTTGGCATCAGTTCCAGAAAAAATTACATCTTCCATCTTATTTCCACGAAGATTTTTAACTGAAGTTTCTCCCAGCACCCAGGTAATGGCATCAGTAATATTGCTCTTACCACTACCATTTGGTCCCACTATTGCCGTAGTAGTCTCGTCTAATTCAATTTTTGTTCTATTTGCAAAGGATTTAAATCCCTGCATAGTAACTGATTTTAAAAACATCTACTCACCCATAATAATCTCTTATATCAATAAGCTCACTAAATTTAGCTTGAATTTCAACATCAAAACTTCCTAAATCTTTCTCTCTCAATTTGATTTTTGAGATATCCAGTTCTTTTATAATTTCATCTTTATTTTTCGATTTTTGCCCACTAATATTTGAAATATTTTTTCCACTGGCAAAAATTAATATCTCATTGCTTATATTTTTTGACTTTATAAAATAATTTAAAAGACCTCTCTTAAAATAATAAGCCTCAACTAACTGCCTATAGGCAGGATGAAAGGCTCCTGCAATTACATCTTTATCATAGTTTATATTTTCCGTTGGTTGAAGTCCAACTCTTATTACATTTATGTCATTTTTATAATAAATATCTAGTATGTCTGCAACAAATTTTATAGAAGAATCTAAGTCTAAGGCCTTGTACTTTCCATCTATCAAGTTTTTATAAAGAGCCGTCTCTTTAATTACAAGAGTTGGATAAATCCTCACGCAATCTGGTTTTAGTTTTACAAATTCCCTTGCTGTGTAAATAGACTTGTCAATATTATCTCCTGGTAGTCCAACCATTTGTTGTAGTCCCAGTGAAAATCCATAATCCTTAATTAATTTCGATGCACTATAAACACAAGCTGCATCATGACCTCTATTGGAAAGACTTAAAACCTCTTCATCAAGGCTTTGAACTCCCAGTTCAATTATGTCAACGCCATATTTTTTCAAATTTTTTAATATTTCATGGTCAATGGCATCTGGTCTTGTGGAAAGTCTAATGTATTTAACTAAGCCTTTTCCTTTATATCTATGTGCAACTTCTAAAAATTCACTTTGCTTATCTATGGGTATGGCTGTGAAACTTCCGCCATAAAAGGCAACTTCAATGTTGTCCTTTCTTTTAAAATAAGAAAGATATTCCAAAATAGTATTTTCCACATCACTATTTGAAATATCTGTAGACATTCCCGTAATTTTTCTTTGGTTACAAAAAACACAATCGTTGGGACAGCCATAGTGAGGGATGAAAATTGGTATGATATTTCTCTTAGACAATTTTCCCTCTCCTTTTAAAGGCATCCTTGGCAGCCTCTTGTTGAGACTCCTTTTTTGTTTTTCCCTTTCCACTTCCAACTAAAACTTCATCTAAATACAATTCAGTAAAGAAAGTTTTATCGTTGTCTGGACCTTCTTCTCTGACTAATTTATACTCAGCTTTTTTGCCAGATTTTTGCACCTTTTCTTGAAATTTAGTTTTGAAATCAATATTAAATAACTTATAGCTATCTTTTTCTAAAAAATCTTGAAATAAATCCAAAATAATTTTTTTGACATTTTCGAAGTTTGAATCTAAATAAATTGCTCCAAATAAAGCTTCAAGAGCATCAGCGGAAGTGGACTCTCTATTTTTTCCACCACTTTTTATTTCTCCCTTACCAAATTTTAAATATTCTCCAAGCATTAACTTTTTGGAAATAAAAAACAAAACTTTCTCATTTACAGATTCAGCTCTCATCTTAGTTAGGGATCCTTCCTTGTCTTCTGGAAAATTTATATAAAAATATTCTCCAATTACAAGACCAAGAATTGCATCGCCTAGATATTCTAGCCTTTCGTTACTCTCAAAGCTCTTCATGTCATTTTCATTGATAAAAGAACTGTGAGTTAAAGCTTTTTCTAAAAGATCTCTATTTTTAAAATTATAATTTAATTTTTTTTCAAGATGTTTTAGATTATCCATAGACATGAAATCACTGTTCCAATTCTTCTACATAGTCAATAACATCGCCAACAGTTTTTAATTTTTCTAGATCTTCTTCAGAAACTTCAGTCTCAAATTCTTCTTCAATAGTCATAACTAGTTCAACAAGTTCAATTGAATCAGCGTTTAAGTCATCTTGAAAGCTCATATCTTCATCAAGTTCACTTACATCCATGTTAAATTGTTCTGCAATAATTTCTAGAATTCTTTCTTTCATTTACCTTCCACCTTATCTTTAATTTTTTTAACTACATTAGATTCTACTATACTTATAGCATATTTTGCAGCATTTTTTATTGCTCTCTCATCAGAATTTCCATGAGCCTTTATAATATTCCCGTCGATGCCCAAAAGTATTGTGCCGCCAACTTCCTTTGAATCTAAATTTTTAAATTTAGTCATTAAAAACTTACTAAATAGAGCTTTGCTTTCATCATCAAGATCAGACTTTTCGAGGCTGTGAAACACATTTTTTACGGCAAAATCAACTACACCTTCAATTGACTTTAGTAAAATATTTCCATCAAAGCCATCACAGACAAGAAGGTCAACATCGTTATTCATAATATCTCTTGCTTCAATATTTCCAACAAAATTTATATTGCTATCTTTAAGGGCCTTATAGGTTTCTTTATATAAAGAGTTTCCCTTGCCTTCTTCACTACCTACATTTAATAGACCAACCTTTGGCGAATCAATTTTATAATATTCTTTAAGAAAAACTTCTCCAAGAGTTGCGAACTCTAGTAGGAGTTCTGGGTTTGTGTCCATATTAGCACCAGAGTCAATTACCATAGTGTTTGATTTCATGCCAGGAATAGTTGTAGGTAGAACTGCTCTTTTTATTCCCTTAATTCTTCCAACTATAAATAAGCCACCTGCTAAAAGCGCTCCCGTACTTCCTGCAGAAATTAAGGCGTCGCCTTTCTTTTCTTTTAATAAAGTCATAGCAATGACAATTGAAGAATCCTTTTTGCGTCTAAGTGCAAATGCAGGGTCTTCATTATTCTCAATATTTTCCTTTGCATCAACTATTTCAACTTTGTCTTTATTGTAATCTAGTTCTTGTAGATTTTCTTTTATAAAATCTTCTCTTCCAACTAGAATAATTTCTGTATCAAATTCATTAGAGGCTTCGATTGCACCCTTAATAATTTCGGATTTATTATCTCCACCATTTATATCAAAAATTAATTTCATTTTGACCTCCAGTAATAATTTTAATATTATATCAAAAGATTAAAAAAATCAATGATTAAGGCGTAAGTCTAATATCAACTTATAAAAAGTTTAACACATATAAAATAAAATTTATACAAAAACTCGCCCAAGTTTCCTTGAGCGAGTCCAAATAATTATAAAATTTATATTAAGTTAAATTAGTTATATTATTCTTCTTCAGAAAGACTTACATAACTTGCATATCTTTCCTTAGCATTTTCTTCTGCAACTTCGTAAAGTTTTTCAGCTCTTTCAGGGAATAACTTCTTAAGTGAAGTGTATCTAACTTCTCCATCTAGGAAGTCTCTGAAAGGTTTTGTAGGTTCTTTAGAATCTAAGATGAATGGATTCTTTCCTTCAGCCTTAAGTTCAGGGTTGAATCTGTATAGGTGCCAGTAGCCAGATTCTACAGCTTTCTTTTCTTCTTCAATTGAGAAGCCCATACCTACTCTAATACCGTGGTTGATACATGGTGCGTAAGCAATAACTAGTGATGGTCCATCATAAGCTTCTGCTTCTTTAATAGCCTTAAATGCTTGATTCTTGTCAGCACCTAGAGCAATTTGTGCAACATATACATAACCATAAGTTGTAGCCATTAGACCTAAGTCTTTCTTCTTAGTTAACTTACCAGCTGCTGCGAATTGTGCAATTGCTGCTGTTGGTGTTGACTTAGAAGCTTGACCACCTGTATTAGAATATACTTCAGTATCAAGAACAAGAACATTAATGTTTTCACCAGATGCAAGAACATGGTCAAGTCCACCATATCCGATGTCGTATGCCCAACCGTCTCCACCGATGATCCATTGACTCTTCTTGATTAAGAATCTTTCAAGACCCTTTAGAGTATCAATAATTTCATCTGCTTTTTCGTTGCCGAATTTTTTGTCAAGAACTTTAAGAACTTTTGCACTTGCAGCCTTAGATGTCTTGTAGTCATCCTTGCCTTCAATCCAAGCCTTAAATGCTTCATTAGCATCCTTATCTACATTAAGTTCTACAAATTCTTTCATTAGATTTTCAATTCTATTTCTAGTTTGTTCTTGAGATACTGCCATACCATAACCGTATTCAGCATTATCTTCGAATAGTGAGTTAGCCCATGATGGTCCATTGCCACAGTCATCTGTGCAATATGGCATAGATGGTGCAGAGCCGCCCCAGATTGATGAACAACCAGTTGCGTTAGCAATACTCATTCTATCTCCAAATAATTGTGTAACAAGTTTTACATATGGAGTTTCTCCACAACCTGCACAAGCTCCAGAGAATTCAAGATATGGAGTTTGGAATTGAGAGTTCTTGAAGTTGTTTGGTTCAATATTTTCTTCTTTAGATTTAATGTGTTCAGAAGCATATTCCCAGTTAGCAGCTTGTACATCAATTTCATTTTCGAATGGTGACATTACAAGAGCTTTTTGTTTAGCAGGACATACTTGAGCACAGTTTCCACAACCAGTACAATCTAGTGGTGAAATTTGAATTCTATATTCGTAATCTTCAAGTCCCTTGCCGTTAGCTTTTTTAGTTTCAAATCCTTCAGGTGCATTTGCCTTTTCGTCTTTGTCAACTAAGAAAGGTCTGATAACAGCGTGAGGACATACTAATGAACATTGGTTACATTGGATACAGTTTTCAATCTTCCAGTGAGGAACATTTACAGCTATACCTCTCTTTTCGTAACGGCTTGTTCCAGATGGGAATGTTCCATCAGGCATATCAACGAAAGTAGAAACTGGAAGGTCGTTACCTTCTTGTCTATTCATTGGAATTAGGATGTTGTTGATAAAGTCAGGTGCTCCACTAATCTTGAAGTCCTTAGTAGTATCAGCATTTTTCCAAGATTCTTTTACTTCAACTTTTTTAAGAGCGCCAATTCCTTGATCTACAGCTGCGTAGTTCATTTTTACAATGTCGTCACCCTTAGCGCCGTAATCTTTAACAATAGCTTCTTTTAGAAGTTTAACAGCTTCGTCAATTGGAAGTACTTGAGAAAGGTTAAAGAATGCAGCTTGCATTACCATGTTAGTTCTTCCGCCAAGTCCAACTTCAGCAGCTATTTTTGTTGCGTTAATTGTGTAGAATTCAATTTCATTGTCTGCAATATATTTCTTCATATAACCTGGAAGATGTTCGTCAAGGTCGTCTTCGTCCCAAATAGTATTTAGTAAGAACTTTCCGCCTTTTTTAAGTCCTCTCAATAGGTCATAAGAATATACATAAGATTGTTTTGAACAAGAAATAAAATCAGTTTCAGTTAATAGATAAGTTGAAGTGATTCTGTTTTTTCCAAATCTCAAGTGAGACATTGTAACTCCACCAGATTTTTTGGAGTCATAGTCAAAGTATCCTTGAGCATACATATCAGTGTTATCACCAATAATCTTAATTGCTGATTTATTTGCACCAACTGTACCGTCAGATCCAAATCCCCAGAATTTACATCTAATTGTTCCTTCAGGTTCTGTAGTGATTTCTTCTTTAATTGGAAGTGATTTATGAGTTACATCATCAACAATGCCAATTGTGAAGTCATTTTTAGGTTCAGCTTCTTTAAGATTGTCATATACAGAAAGAATGTCTGTTGGGTTAGTGTCTTTAGAGCCTAGTCCATAAATACCACCAACTATAAGTGGTCTTTTGTCTGATTCGTAGAAGGCATCTCTTACATCTAAGTAAAGAGGTTGTCCTACTGCTCCCTTTTCCTTAGTTCTATCAAGAACTGCAATTCTTTCTACAGTTTCAGGAATTGCGTCCATTAAGTGCTTAATAGAGAAAGGTCTGTATAGGTGAACTTTAACAAGTCCTGTCTTTTCTCCCTTAGCATTTAGATAATCTACAACTTCTTCGATTGTTTCTGTTACAGATCCCATAGCTACAATAATATCAGTTGCATCTTTAGCTCCATAATAGTTAAATAAGTTGTATTCTCTTCCAGTTAATTTAGAAATTTCTTTCATGTAATCTTCAGTAATACCAACGATATCTGTGTAGTATTTATTTGAAGCTTCAATTTCTTGGAAGTAAATATCAGGGTTTTGAGCAGTACCTCTAACTTGTGGTCCATTTGGATTTAAAGCTCTTTCTTTAAAGGCTTTAATTGCATCATGATCAACAAGTTTTGCTAGGTCGTCATAATTAAGTACTTCAATTTTTTGAACTTCGTGGGATGTTCTAAATCCATCAAAGAAGTGAACAAAAGGAACTCTACCTTTAATTGCAGATAAGTGAGCTACACCAGCTAAGTCCATTGCTTCTTGAACAGATCCAGATGCAAGAAGTGCAAATCCTGAAGCTCTAGATGCCATAACGTCTTGGTGATCACCAAAGATTGATAGTGCATGAGATGCTAGTGCTCTAGCTGCAACATGGAATACTCCTGGAAGTAATTCTCCTGCTATCTTATACATGTTAGGTAGCATAAGTAATAAACCTTGAGATGCTGTGTAAGTTGATGTAAGTGAACCAGCTTGTAGTGCACCGTGAACAGCTCCAGCAGCTCCTCCTTCTGATTGTAACTCCTTAACCAATACTTCTTGTCCGAAAATGTTTTTTCTTCCGTGAGAAGCCCAAGCATCAATGTGCTCAGCCATTGGAGATGATGGAGTTATTGGGTAAATACAAGCAACATCAGAGAACGCATAAGCGACATGAGCGGCTGCTTCATTACCATCCATTGTTTTAAATGTTTTAGCCATATTTTCCTCCTATTAATAATATAAACTAACCATACTGTTTATATTATAGAACTTAATTTAAAAAATTTCAATAATATTGTTAATAAATGACTTTAAATATTTGAAAATGGCGAATTATGAAAGATGTTTCATAATGTGGAATTATATTTTTTTTGTAAAATTTTTGTTAATCATTTATAAATATAAATAAAAGAGCACTTACTTGTGCTCTTCAAATTTTACTTTAATTTTTTTAACATTCTCTCATTAAGAGCAGTAGCTGGATTGTAGCCCAATTCCTTTTGCTTATAATTCTTTGTAGCAACTTCAATAATAAGTGCAGTATGCCTACCTGGTTTTACTGGAATGTCAAACTTAACTACATCTATTCCCAAAATATTTTCATAATTATTGTCAAGTCCAAGTCTCTCATATTCTTTGGACTCATCCCAATCTTCTAAATTTACTACAACTTCTATTGCCTTTTCTTCCATGACAAAGCCTATGCCAAACATTTTTTGAATGTCGATTATCCCTACTCCCCTAATTTCCATAAAATATTTTGTAATATCAGGAGATTTTCCTATTAATTTTTTGTCAATATTTTTTATGATTACGGAGTCGTCAGAGATGAGCCTTGCACCATTGGAAATTAAATCAAGGGCAGTTTCACTCTTTCCAATTCCGCTTCTTCCTGTTATTAAAACACCAATGCCAGATATATCAAGTAAAACTCCGTGCATTCTTGTAGTTGGCGCCAGTGCCTCGTCTACTAAAGAAATTATTTTGCTAAATATTTTTGAAGTTGTGTCATGACTTCTTATTATTGTGACATTGTATTTTTCTGCCAAAAATTTTGCTTGAGGAAAGATCATATTATTTCTAGAAAATACAACTACAGGTATGTTGTACTTAAATAATTTTTCCAAAGTCGAAAATTTTTCCTCATCATTCAATGAATTTATATAATGCCACTCCTGTGTGCCAATAAGCTGTATTCTATCTTTTACAAATTTTGAATAGTAGCCACAAAGTTGAAGACCTGGTCTATTGATGTCGCTGTTTTTAATTTCAATTTTATCGTAATCAGTTGATTTGTGAATAATTTCAAAATTTAGTTCCTCTACTATATATTTTAATTTAACTCCCATTTTTTGCTCTCCTAAAATGTTCATAAATTGATTCTGCACTTTTTTCGTTCATTGACTCAACTTCCATAAGCTCCTGGATGCTTGCTTTTTTTATTTTGTCAATGGATTTAAAGTGTTTCAACAAATTTTCCTTTCGTTTTGGACCTATTAATTTTATATCGTCAAGCTCTGACTTAAACATTGTCTTGGACCTGAGATTTCTGTGATAATTTATTGCAAACCTGTGAGCTTCTTCTTGGATCTTGTAAATCATTTTATAGGCTCTGGAATTTAAATCAACATTAAATTCCTTATTGTTATAAATAATGCCACGAGTTCTGTGAAAGTCATCTTTGACAAGTCCACAAATTTCAATATTTAACTTCAATTTATCAAGAATTTCCTTTGCTGCATTTACTTGACCCTTGCCGCCATCCATCATTATAAGGTCTGGAAAATTTGAAAAGGAAGAATTTTTGTCCTCTTTCTTTTCTTCTACCCCTCTTCTAAATCTTCTTTCAATTACTTCCTTTAAACTTGAATAGTCATCTGGACCTATGACACTTTTTATCCTAAATTTTCTGTAGTCGCTCTTTTTTGCATCTCCATCTTCAAATACAACCATAGACCCAACAGATTCAACACCTGAAATATTTGAAATGTCATAGGCTTCAATTCGCCTTGGTCTTTCCTTTAGACCAATTAAATCTTTTATCTCTTCTAGTGCCAACCTATTTGATTCAGCACGCTTTTTGTACTTGTCTCCATACTTTTCAATCATGTCAAGGGCATTTCTCTTGACCATTCTCACTAATTCTTTTTTGTCGCCCTTTACCGGAACAGTTATGGTAACTTTATTGCCTCTCTTTTCACTTAGCCAATCTTCTAGCACCTTAATATCAATGGGCTTTTCTTCTATAATAATTTCCTTTGGAATATAGGATGCTCCAATGTAAAACTGTTTTAAAAATGAAGAAAAAATTTCCTCATAGCTGTCATTGTAATAGTCCCTTATCATATAATGCTCTCTGCCAATAATTTTTCCATTTCTAAAAAAGAAAATTTGGATTAAAACTTCGTCTATTCCCTTGGCAAGGGCGATTATGTCCTTGTCGTCGCGAGCTTCAGGATCACTTATAAGTTGTCTTTCCTTTAAGTACTCTAAATTTTTAATCCTGTCGCGAATATCAGCAGCATTTTCATAATCAAGATTTCTCGAGTAATCCATCATTTTTTCATGAAGTTTATCTATTAATAGGTTGTCTGAACTTGAAAGAAAACTTAAGACTTCCTCTACCATGACATTATAATCTTGGTCCTTTACATTTCCTATGCAGGGTCCAAGGCATTTTCCAATGTAATAATTTAAACAAGGTCTATAATTTTTTTCTTCAACATTTTCTAAATTCAAATTGCAGGTCCTTAGAGGGTAGAGTCTCTCAAAGCTTTCGATTGATTCATTTACTGCAAAGACATCGGGATAGGGTCCAAAATACTTTGCCCCATCCTTTAAAATCCTTCTTGTCTTCATGACTCTTGGAAATCTCTCGTTGACCTTTACCTTGATGTAAGGATACTGCTTGTCGTCACGCAAGAGAATGTTATATTTTGGGAGATTGTCCTTAATTAAATTGGACTCAAGGACAAGGGACTCCACTTCATTTTCTACAATAATGTACTCAAAATCATGAATTTTTGAGACCATGCTGGCAACTTTTTTGGAGGACTTTCCATAAGAGCCAAAGTATTGTCTCACTCTTTTTCTAAGAGACTTGGCCTTGCCAACATAAATTATCTCATCTAATTCATTTTTCATAATATAAACTCCAGGTTTATCTGGAAGTTGGTCAAGCCTTTCTCTTAAATCTAACAATTATCTACTAACCTCTTTCGTCGATTCTCTTAAATAATCTAAAACTTCTCCATGTAAATGTGGACTTAACTTATCAAAAACTTCTCTGTGATAAGAATTTAAAACCTCTATCTGCCTATCTGTAAGTAAATTTACATCAATTGCCTTGAGTTCAAAGGGACAAAAAGAAATTGTCTTAAACTTATTAAAGACTGAGTCATGAGTTTCGCAGTCAAAGACCACCCTCATGATGTTTTCAATTCTTATACCATGCTTATTTTCCTTGTAGACACCAGGCTCATTGGAGACGATCATGTTTTCCTCCATCCTAACAGCTGGGTCTCTTGGAGAAATTCTGTGTGGTCCTTCATGAACTGAAAGGACAAAGCCAATTCCATGACCTGTACCGCACTTGTAGTCCATCCTGTCTTGCCACAAGGCATATCTGGCAATGCCATCTAAGGCTAAATCATAAGTTCCCTTTATAAATACTGCGTCCATTAAATCTATGTGACTCTTTAAAGTCATTGTGTAGTCGTGAATTTCTTCCTCTGTAAGGTCTCCCATGGCAATAGTTCTTGTTATATCTGTTGTCCCAGAATAGTATTGTCCACCTGAATCCACAAGGTAAAATCCCCTTGACTCAATTACAGCTTGGTCCTCTTCTCTGGCATGATAGTGCATCATGGCTGCATTTTTTCCATAGGCAGAAATCGTATCAAAGGAATTTGAAATGTAAAGTGGATCTTCTGCACGCATAGAGTCAAGCATCATAGCTGCATCATATTCGCCAATTTTATTTTTTGCATTTTCCTTTAACCAGTAGATGAACTTAAATAAAATTGCTCCATCCCTTATATAAGTATCTTCAAGATTTTTTATTTCAGTTGCATTTTTTATTACCTTTAAATTTTCTGAAATATTATTGCCAAAAATTATTTCATTTTTTTCGCAGATGCCCTTATAAATTTTTTCGTTAATTGAGTTTGGATCTAGATAAATTTTTCTTTCTTCATAATTTTTTAGATAATCATAAAATTCTGAGTAATCTCTTAATTCAACAAAATCTGCAATTTCTCTTTCAATCTTTTTAGTCTTTTCTCTGTCAGTAAATAGAATTACCTTTTCAGCTTCTATAATCATAAAGGAAATTAGAACTGGCGTGTCCTTTATATCCATGCCGCGAATATTAAGAGTCCAGGCAATGTCAACAAGTGAAGAAACTATAGTCATGTCAGCTTTTTTATCTCTTAAAATTTTTCTAATTTCAGAAACTTTTTCTCTTGCAGACTTTCCTGCATACTTTTCGTCAAGCAAAAATGCATCATCCTTTGGAAGAGGATACCTGTCTTTCCAAAGGTCAAAAATTAAATCTGCATCAACAATTTTTACATTTTTATCTTTTAATTTCTCTTCCAAAGATGAAAAACTTTGGTGAGAAAAATATTCTGCATTTAAAGCAAGAGTCATGCCTTCTTTAATATTCTCACTTATCCAATCACTGTAGTTTAAAACACCAACTTGACCTTCTTTTTGAAGTTCAAAGCCAAAATCTTTTATTTCTTTTGTAGCTTGGATGAAGTACCTACCGTCAGTCCAAAGATATGCCTCGTCTATGGTTATGACAGCAGTTCCTTGTGAACCAGTAAAGCCTGTGACAAATTCCCTCTCCTTATAAAAATCTGGAAGGTATTCAGATCCATGGGGGTCCTTTGACGGAATAATATAAAAATCTATATTTTTTTCTTTCATTATATTTCTAATTTCATTTAAAATCACAAAATCACATCCTAAGTCATATATTATCACAAGGATAAATTTGAGCAAAGAAAAAAGTCCGGTGAAATAATTTTCCACTGAACTTTCTTGTCTTTATAAATTTTTAATTTACTAAATTTTTTCGACAATTAAATTAATAAATTTTTCATTGCCCTTAATTGGCAAATAAATTTCATCTTTTTGAAATTTTAATAGAGCATACTTATTGCCAAAAATAGTTTTATTTTTAAAGTCCACAAGATCCTTTCTTTCATAAGTTTTATTGTTAAAAATTACTTTATCATCCTTTATGACAATTCTCTTGAGCATTAAATCAAGGAAAACAAAAGTAATTATTAATAAAAGACAACTTTTCATTAAATTTTCATAAGACATTAGTAATGACAATAATTCACGAGAAATATTTTCATTGATATTTTCTGCAAAATTTAGAACCATATCTCTAATTTGTGGGAATAAAAATTTTGAAAAACTTATTTTATAGCCAGCTCTTAGAGCATCAAAAAGGCAGCCCATAAATTTCATAGCAAAGTAAAGCCATATTAAAATGCAAAATAATGCAAAAAACAAATAAAGTGGATTTAAATTGTTGTAAATTTTATCTTGATTGTATTTTCTAGTTCTTTTCTTTACTCTAAAATTTAAAAGCAAAATCATAAAGCAAATAAAAACAATAAATTCCATTATTTCGCCTCTTCTTAAATCTATGAACTTTATTATTAAAATAAAATTTTATTTAAAATCCTTTGGCTCGCCGTAAAAGGTTATTGCATTTGATTCCTTTTCAAATTTAATTACCTTATCCTCTGAAATGGCAAAATAAAAGGTCTTTCCATTTAAAAAAATATATTTGTTGAAGTTGTTGTCTTCTAGTTTGTATATCCTCTTGTCTTCATCCTCTTTAAAATTGCCTTTCTCTATAAGGCTTCCATTACAAAAGATATAATAGACATTTTTCTCACTATCAAAAGACATTGAATAAAAGTCTCCATTGGAATGCACATAAGTCCCTTTCAAGAGAGGAACCATGGGCTCTTGCTTTAAAATAATTGTAGAACACAAGAGAATAATATTAAGAACAATTGAAATTTTAAAAAGTAAGTTTTTTTTATTCATTAGAAAAATCCCCCTTTTTATTTTAGCAATAAGCTTATTATTACTTTTTCAAATTATATAATTGACGTTTTATTTATTCGATTTCTTACCTTTTTCTTAATCAATCATAACAGTTTTTTCAACCTTAATATATAAAATTACTTTATCTTTGTAAATCATTAAAAAGATCGGTGAAATGATTTTCCACATAACTTTCTTATTTTTCAATTTTCTTATTTATTTGATTCAGTATAGATTTGCGTAGGTCCATCGGCAGCACCAATCATTTCCAATTCGCCATCTCGAGTCATTTTATTCCACTCATCTTGTGAAATATTTCTATTGATTAACTTTTCCATTTGAGTTTTTGTCAAGCCTTGATTCTCTTTTGCAATAGTTTTATTTACGAAAAATCCTGCAAAAAATGACAAACAAATAAGAAAAATAGCTAAACCTTTCTTCAAAATATCACCTCCTTTTATAGATTTCTAGCATTTGTTGTTATGCTAAATCGACTGCTTTCTCCCATAATATTTTTAAAATAAAAAGTAATATACAATACCCCACCATGTGTAACTAATATATACTAAAAGGAGTAGTAGTATTATCAATATACTTTTAATTATAAAATCTTTATTATCCTTGGAATTTTTCTTACTGACATAAAAATCTATAGTTTTATATCCGCCAAATAAAATAGGAATGTTAATTATAATGCACATTAAATTTAGATAAGTGTTTATAAATTTATCGGAACCTAAAAACTCAATATTATATTTCCTGCCTAAGAATTTAAGACTAGCAAATAATATTAAACTTATTATTGAAATTCCATACATAATTCTTTTTTTATTAGACCGTCTATTTAATAAATAAACTAAAATTAAGTATATTATTATACTTAATATATATATTAAAAGCTGTTTTGTCCTCAACTTGTATCTCCTTTCAATGATTAATAAATAAGTTTACACTTTCTTACCTATTAATTTTGAAATATAATTATTACTATATTTTTTATTATTTATAAGTTTTTTACTCCTCTCGCCATAAACTTATATTTATTTTATAAGTCAATGGATTATCTGACTCATTATCTATAGTAACTCTATAATTACTTTTACTGTTTGCTCTGATTTTTAAATTTACTCCTTGATAGTATCTTGATTCATATATTATATTTCCATTTTCTTTTATTACCATCCTATAATCCACACCACCTCTGCAATACATTTCACTTGTCCTTATAGTAAATCCATTGTGATCTCTTCCTGAAATTGAAGTCATATTAAATGTATAAAAATCACTGGAAGCTCCTGCTAGTGTTCTTTTTTCATCTATATTTGCTGATCTCAAACCATTAGTTGAAATTTCATATAAGTCTAAGTTTTCATACTCTTCATCTGTTATTTCTTCCACTCTATTTTCCACATTTACATAAACTTCCTTTATTCCCTCTGTATCTGATATAACTTCATTTTCGTCTACTTCTACGGCATTAGTAAACACTGGTATGTATAAGAATAATAAAAATATTAAAGTAAAGGTGCCTGACAACGTCTTTTCCCAATTTTTTATAGTCAACATTCTTTCCTTAGTTGGGCTTAAATTTAAAACAAATTTATCATTTTCTCTTTGTCTTTCTATTATTTTAAGCATTGACTGGCAATAATTTTTTCTATTTTCTTGGCTATCTCCTATTTTTTCTATAACTATTTTGTCACAGTTTATCTCTATATCTTTCTCAAAATATTTTAAGCTGAGTATTAAAAAGGGATTGTACCAATAAAGGCATATTATTAAATTTTTTAAGTGACTTAATAAAATATGATATCTTTCTATATGCACTAGCTCATGAGTTAACACATGGTCTAATAAATCCCAGTCTTTTAAAATGCTTTTTTGTAATATTATTTTGGGTCTAAATATTCCATAAGTTATAGGCGTGTCTAAGTCATCATTTATATAGATTTTTACTTCTCTTTTTATATTAAATTTTTTTAGAGCATTGTTTAAATGAGTCCTGTCTTTTAGTTCAAGAGAATTACTCAAGGCTTTTTTAAACTTTATAAATTGATATAGTGTATAGATAATGACTAAGCTTGATCCCACTATCCTATTAAATCGTGATATTGATGGGAAATTATAGGTTATGTAAATTGCTGCTTGATTTATCAATATTGATGGCGCAAAAATTGTCTTTATAAACTTTGAAGCTTCATAGGTTTTTACACTAAATAAAATATCTTTTGGAAATATTAAATATAATAAAAGAAGAGTCCATAATATAATATTTGCTCCCTTAGTGCTTTTTAAGTTTAATCTCTTTCTAAAAAGTAAAATCAAAATTAATATTATTATTGACTTTAAACTTTTATAAAGGACTGCTGAACCTACTATACCTATTCTCATTTTTCTTCCTTATCAAAATCTTTAAGAAGATTTTTTATCTCTTTAATTTCTTCTTCGCTTATTTTATTGTCCTTTAAAAAGGTCCTGCAAAAACTTATAAAGGATCCTTGAAATAATTTATCTATGGCTTCTTCTCTTTGTTTTTGCAAGGCTTCTTCTCTTGTGACTATGGGTTTTATTGTGTACTTAGGATACCTTCTTGTTATTGCTCCCTTTTCTAAGAGCCTGCCAAAAAATGTGTAGCAAGATGTTTTACCCAGATTATATTTTTCCTTTAATACTTTGGATAATTCTAGGGCTTGGATTTCTCCATTTTCATCTAGGCATTCTCCCTCCCACAAAACTTCCATTACCATAAGTTCTCCATTTGATAGTTCCATTTTCTCACCTCTTGTTTTTTATTATTGTTGATGTTTATATTTTCATCTTGAGTATATATTGTTGCTTTAGCTTTGTCAAGTTAAAGAAAAAAGTCCGGCGAAATTATTTTCCACCGAACTTTCTTCTGCATTGTATTTTAGAATCCTTTTAAGCTAATTTATTATAATTCTTTTAAGATTACTTATTAAAATCCTTTAAAATTTTTGTTTTAAAATTCTATGGTAACCTTAAATAAGTCTCCGTCAATTTCTATGTCAAAGCTTGCACCGTGAGCTCTCACAAAGGATGAGGCTATTGATAGTCCAAGACCTGAGCCTGATGTTGTCCTTGACTTTTCTCCACGAGTGAATCTTTCCATAAGTTCTTCTGCAGAAATGTTAAGTGGATACTTGGAAATATTTTTTATAGTTAGTTTTACTCCATCTTCGTCAATTAAATCTACATAAACTCTTGAGTTTTCTAGGGCATACTTAGAGATATTTGAGAATAAGTTGTCTAAAACTCTTGAGAATTTTTGTCCATCAATGCTAAGCATTATTTTATCTTCAGGAAGATTTGAAATTATCTCAATATTATTTTCTTTAATTTTATCTTCCCACTCGCCTATTGACTGTTGAACAAGAGAATTAAAGTCAAGCTCTTGCCTATCTAGTTCAATATTATTTGATGTCGCCTTTGAAACTTCAAATAAATCTTCGATTAAGACCTTTAACTTGTTGGACTTTTCATTTATTATTTTTGAATACTCCTTGACTTCATCTTCTGTATTATCATCCTTAGATAAGAGGTCTGAATAATTAATTATAGATGTCAGTGGAGTCTTTAAGTCGTGGCTCACATTTGTAATGAGTTCTGTCTTTAATCTTTCAGATTTTACTGCATCTTCAATGGCAAGGTCTAGGTTCTCTCCAATATTGTTAAAGTTGTCGACTATGCCATCATAAAGGCCACCCTTTTTTTCAATGTTCTTTTTATAATTACCCTTGACAATTTCAGTGGACTCTCTGGAAATTCTTGCAACTTCATTTATATTTTTCATCAATATATAATAAATGAATATGCCAAATAATATCATTGGAATTACTATTCCTTCAAGATCAGAGGAATATAATGATGCAAAGAAGAGGAATGCTATAAACAGCACAAAACAAATTCCAAAATAAACTAGGGTAAATTTAATTTTTGCATTTTTAATATTTATATTTTCTTCATCTATATTTGAAAATTCTGAAATAGCACCAGTAAAAATTCTATAAATTAGAGAATTTTTAAGAAGATAATTTTCTGTATTCTTGTTAAATATGCTCTTTAATAAAATTACCAAATAATTTACTGTTAGTGAAACAATTACAAGACCAATTAAATATAAGAAATAGAAAATATACAAATTACTGTAAATTTGATTCATGCTTGATATCCCTGCAGCAGAAAAAGCAAATATTACAAATAGAATAATCACAAGTTCTATTGGGAGTTTGAAAACTTTCCTCAAGCTTTCGCTGCCGTCAACTTTTTCCATATTCATAAATATTCCAAGAAGAAGAGATAATATTGCAGCTATTAATACGCTTACTCCAATTTGCACAAAAACTTGGTCCTTAAATACATCTCTTTCAATATCTTTAAAAACTTCATCGTCTAATGATGTGTAATAAGCAAACTTTAGATTTTTAACATTATTATTACTATTTAATTTACTAAAGGTTTCATTTAGAGCCCCTTTAAAAGACTTGTCGATAAAATTATAGTCACTATCCATAAGTCTTTTACTTTTTTGAACTTTATCAATCACTATACTATCATCAATTACCGAACCAGTAATCAAAAAGTCATTATTTCCCATTTCAATTTCTAGGGGATCAAATTCATTTTTTTCATATTCATTAGTTAGGTAAAAAGTTTTATATTCAGATTTTATTTCTGGTTGGTCTATCATGCCTTCATCCAAATAAAGTTTTGGGTCAAGTCCCTTTTCTTTTAGGGCATCTTTTTTCTTTTGAGCTTCTATTACTCCTCTATCTGTAACAACATTTCCGTTTTTGTCAAAATATTTTAACTTATAAGACTTTATAGCATAGTTAAATTCTTTATAACTACTATAAAAATCATCATTGTCATTTACTGACATATTTAGAGTGTTATAAATCCTATTTTCTGTCATTATTCTTCTATAAGAAGAATCAGGATTCTTAGAAAATAAAAGTCTACCTGCTAAAAGTGATACTAGTGAAATTGCTAAAATTATTAAAGCATAATAGCTAAGTTTGTAAGAATTTTTTTTCATTATTTTCGCCTCAAATCTTCAAATTTATATCCAAGTCCCCACTGAACTTTTAAGTACATTGGTTTCTTTGGATTTACTTCGATTTTCTCTCTAATTCGTCTAATGTGAACTGTCACAGTCTTTGCCTCCATGGCTGGTTCATTCCAGACACTTTCATAAATTTCTTCAATGGAAAAGACCCTGTTGGGATTCTTCATCAAGAGTTCCAAAATTTTAAACTCTATAGAAGTAAGTGCCACTGGCTTGTCCTCCACATAGGCAATTTTTTGCGACAAGTCTAATTTAATGCTGCCTATTTCAATAAAGTTTCTGTCATTTTTTAAATCATAGGCATAAAATCTTCTCAAGTTGCTCTTAACACGAGCTATGAGCTCCATTGGATTGAAGGGCTTTTGAATATAATCATCAGCGCCAATATTTAGTCCGAAAATTTTGTCAGTGTCCTCTGATTTTGCAGATAAAATAATTATTGGGACTACAGAAATTTCTCTAAGCTTAATAATAGCTTCTTCGCCAGATAAATTTGGCATCATAAGGTCCATTATAATTAAGTCAATTTTTTCATTTTTAAAAATATCTAGGGCTTCAAGTCCATCATAGGCGTAAAAAATATTAAAATTTTCATTTTTTAGATAAATTCCAATTGACCTTGCAATTTCCTTGTCATCCTCAGCAATTAAAATATTGTATTTATCCATTACATCCCTCCTCTGCCATTATAATAGCAAATAATAATTACAAAAAAGTCTTCAAAATTCTTACAAATTTCTTAAATTATAATTTTAAAATTTTTCTAGTATTAAAATCCTTGCAAAGTAAATTCCTATAAGCGATAAAATTATGCTAATTAAGGCGTAAAAAATTGAAAGGTTTAAATTCCCATTCTTTTCTAAATTAAATATTTCAAAGGCAAAAGTTGAGAAAGTTGTAAAACCTCCGCAAAAGCCCACCTTTAAAAATAAAATTAATCTAGGATCTAATTTATTTTTCTCAGCGTAAAAGGCAATTATTGCTAAGAAAAAAGCTCCCACTACATTGATTATAAGGGTGGCAAGGGGAAAATCTCCACAACTATTTATCTTGTTACTTAAAAAATATCTAAGACTAGAACCTAAGGCTCCACCTAGGGCTACAAATAAATACATTTTTTGCTCCTTTCTATTATTGTATGACAAATGCTTATGTGCTAAAATCATTTTGTTATAATTATATTAAAAAAGGAGTTTATTGTGAAGGAATACAATGTAATGAAACTTGAATACGAAGTTGATGACAAACCAAATTTTTTAAAGTCCTCCCTACTTGGATTTCAAAATATTTTGACTGCCTTTAGTGGAATTATTGCAGTTCCACTTAGTATTGCAGCAATAGCTGGCACAAATGTCGCCGAGACTTCTGTGCTTATCTCTGCTGCCTTACTTGCCTCTGGTATCTGTTCTTTTATTCAAACTAAGGGCATATTTAAGGGCAAGGTCAAGGTTGGTATTGGTCTTCCAACAATTATGGGAACAGACTTCGGCTTTGTGCCACCTGCCAATGCGGTAATAAATACTATGGGTGGCGGTCTTGCAGGTTATTTTGGTGCAACTATAATGGGTGCCCTTTTAGAATTGATTTTAAGCTTTTTTATTAAGCCCCTTCTTAAATTTTTCCCAGAAGTTGTAACAGGAACTGTTATTACTCTAATTGGAATTACAATGATGCCCGTTGCCTTTGACTGGGTTGGAGGAGGTTATGGTGCAGAAAATTATGGCGACCCACTCTTTATTGGGATTGCTGTCTTTACCTTCCTACTTATAATTTTTATAAATCACTATGGCAGAGGTTTTGTAACGACGGCGTCAGTTTTTATAGCCATGATTATTTCCTACATTATTTGTATTCCACTAAAACTTGTAGATTTTTCACAAGTTGCTGCAGCTCCATGGATAAGAATGCCAGAAATTTTTCCCTTTGGAGTTAAGTTTGATTTAAAATTTGTAGTTCCTTTTATTGCAGGTTATCTTGTAACAATTATTGAAACTGTAGGAGTTATGAAAACTTTGGGAACAGTGTGCGAAGTTGACTTATCTGATGGAGACATTGCAAGTGGTGTTAGGGCTGATGCCATTGGGTCTATGCTTTCTCCAGTCTTTGGTTCAGGTGCAGCTCAAACCTTCAGCCAAAATGTTGGACTAATTCCACTTACTAAATGTGCATCAAAAAAGGTCGCTCTCTATTCTTCTTTTATCTTGATTATTATGAGCTTTTGCCCTAAATTTGCAACTCTTGTTTCCATTATGCCTACACCAATTCTTGGTGGAGCTGGAATTCTGATGTTTGGTACAATTATTGGCTCTGGGATGCAAGCTCTTAGTAAGGCAAAATTTTCTACAAAAAATATTATGATAATAGCTGGAGGAATCGGGGTTGGAATTGGAATTACAATGAGACCTGACATAGTGGCGAAACTTCCTAGCTTAATAGCTGCACTTTTCTCATCAGGCATATCTGGTGGAACTATTGTTACTGTAATATTAAACATCTTACTTGTAGACAAGGAATATTAAAATTAAACTGCCCTCTTGGCAGTTTTTTTTGGC
>NZ_HE978566.1:568861-589493 GCF_000311825.1 Peptoniphilus grossensis ph5
TTTTTTTTATGCAAAAAATTTTCTTAATTCATCTACTGTGATATAATGTTAAAAGAAATTCTCGTTTGAAAGGAAAATAACATGAAGGATTTTTTGACAAGACCAGCTTGGATTGAAATAAATTTAGATAATTTTGAAAATAATATTAAAGAAATAATAAGTATAATTACTCCAGGAACAGAAATTATGAGCGTTGTTAAAAGTGACGCCTATAGACTTGGTGCCATTCCTCTTTCCTATGTGTCAAGAGAACTTGGTATAAAGTTTTACGGTGTCGCAACTTTAAGTGAAGCTTTGAGATTTAAAAAAGAGTTTCCAGACACTTCTGTTTTAATTCTTGGTTACACACCTGCCCATCTCTTTGAAGATGCAGTAAAAAATGAAATCACCCTAACTATTTATACACTTGAAGATGCAATAAAATTAGATGAAATAGCAGGGGACTTAGGCAAAAATGCTAAGCTTCACCTTGCTGTTGACAGTGGAATGTCACGAATAGGTTTTATTCCTGGTGAAAATTCATTAAAGGAAGTTAAAAAAATATTTGAGCTTGAAAATATTTTTGTTGAAGGTATCTTTTCTCATTTTGCAGCCAGTGAATCCGATCCAGAATTTACAAAAAGGCAATTTACAACTTTTACAAATTTTATAAAAGAAATTGAAGACCTTGGCTACAAATTTACATACAAACATATTGCAAATTCTTCTTCTGTCTTATATCACAGAGAATACGACCTCAATATGGTAAGACCTGGAATAATACAGTTTGGGTATACAGATAGCGAAAAATTACCTGAAGAATTTGGACTAAAAGAATTTCTTTCAATTAAGGCACAAATTGCAGCTATAAGAGAAGTAAAGTCTGGCGAAACTGTTGGCTATGAAAGGTTTTATAAGTGCGACAAGGACACTAAGGTTGTAACTCTTCCTCTTGGCTATGCCGATGCCTTTCCAAGAATTTTATCAGAAAAAATTGAAGTCTTAATTAATGGAAAGAGATGCAAGCAAATTGGTTTAATCTGCATGGACCAAATGATGGTTGATGCCACTGGAGTGGATTGCCAAATTGGTGACGAGGTTGTATTAGTAGGAAGACAGGGCGAAGAAGAAATAAAAATTAGAGATATTTGTCACTTCTCTGGCGACTGTGAAACTTCTTTTATCACCCACTTTAATAGAAGACTTCCAAAATATTATTACAGACATGGCGAACTTGTCCATGTAAGCCAAATGGATTAAACTTAATAAATTCAAAAAAATTAACCCCAAAACTATAAAAAGTTTTTGGGGTTTTTCTATTAAAAAAGAGAGCACAGGGCTCTCTTAATCTTATTCTTCAGTTACTTCTTCTTCAGGTTTTTCCATTTCTTCTGAATCTAATTTTTCTTTTACTGCATAATATTCTTTAAATATTACGTCTTCCAATTCTTTTCTAGCTTCGGCATTAATAGGGTGAGCAATGTCTCTGTATTCTCCGTTAGAAAGTCTTCTGCTTGGCATTGCTAAAAATAAAGATTCATTTCCTTCTATTATTTTTATATCATGAAGCACAAATTCATTATTAAAGGTTACAGATACTATTGCTTTAAGCTTTCCTTCTGTTGGTAATTTGCGAAGTCTTACATCAGTTATGTTCATACAAGTATCATCCTCTCTTTCTTTACCATATTATAGCACAAGTCTGATACATAATAAATAAATTAATTAAATTTTTTTATATAATTTATTTAATTACAGGCTTATTATTTCTTTCTTTGTAAAAATTTGTGTTATAATTAAAAAGAATTGGAGGAAGTAAATTGTTTGAAATTAATATAGATGATAGTAAGTATAAAAATATATTTTTTATAGGAATTGGTGGCATTAGCATGTCTGCCCTTGCTGAGCTCATGCTCTATAAGGGCTATAAGGTTTATGGAAGTGACAGAATGCCTTCTATAAACACAGAAAAGCTAGAAAAAAATGGTGCCACAATTTACTATGAACACAAAAAAGAACATATAGAAAACATGGATCTTGTAATTTTTACTGATGCAATTTCCTTTGACAATGAAGAGTACATGGCAGCAGTTAAAGAAAAAATTGACTTAGTGGATAGGGCAACTTTTTTAGGCGCAATTATGAAAAATTATAAAAATTCAATTGCAGTTTCAGGAACTCATGGAAAGACAACTACAACTTCCATGATAACTGAAATTATTAAAGACCTAGATTTAAATCCAACAATTATGCTTGGCGGTCAATTAAAGGACATTGACGGCAACATTAAAATTGGCGACGAAAATTTATTTTTAACTGAAGCTTGCGAGTACAAGGCAAATATTTTAAAGTACTTCCCTACTACAGAAATTATTTTAAATATTGACGAAGACCACTTAGATTATTTTGACAACATTGACCATATAATAAGAACTTTTAAGGGCTATATAGATAATCTTCACGGAGATGATTATGTAATTTTAAATGTTGACGACGAAAATGTTGACACCCTATTTCCAATTGATAACTGCAAGGTCTTTACTTTTGGCATAAAAAATGATGCAGATCTAAGGGCAAAAAATATAGATTTTTCAGAAGATGGTTTTCCAACTTATGATTTATATTTAAAGGGCAAGAAAATATGTCATGTTGAACTTTCTGTCCTTGGCAGACACAATGTTTTAAATTCTCTTGCTGCTATTGCTGCAACTTATGTTAATAATATTCCAATTGAAGATGCAATTATTGGACTTAAAAACTATAAGGGTGTGGAAAGAAGACTTGAAGAAAAGGGCTACTACAAGGGCACAAAGATTATGGACGACTATGCTCATCATCCAACAGAAATAAAGTCATCCATTCACGCAATTAAAAATGCCTGCAAGGGAAAACTCTACACAATTTTTCAACCCCACACCTACACAAGGACAAAACTTCTATTAGATGCCTTTGCCAATTCCTTTGACGAGTCTGATGTAATAATAATCACAGATATTTATGCAGCTCGCGAAAAAGATTATGGCGATATTCACTCCAAAACTTTAAGAGATGCCATTTCAGATCACAGAGACAATGCCTTTTACATTTCAGGCTTTGAAGATATTGTAAAGTTCATCAAAGAAAATATTAAAAAAGATGATGTAGTTGTAACAATGGGTGCTGGCGATGTCTATAAAATTGGAGAAATGATTTTAGAAAAATAATTTTATTAATATTTATGGAACTTCTCAAAAGGGAGTTCCTATTTTATTGCAAAAAAAAGATCTCCCTCAGGAGACCTCTTCTTAATTAGATTAATTAAATAAATTTGTAGTATTTTCTTTTGCATTATTTGTTGTATTTACATTGCCAGCATTTTTTGCAGCCTTAGAATTATTTGCATTCTTATTTTTATTGTCATTAGCATTGGCATTTTGTGAATTGTTTGTATTCTTTGTATTATTTTGTCCCTTTTGTGAATTGTTAGTTGCTGCATTATTTTCTTCAAGGGCTTGTGTCAAGTCAGCATTGTTCTCTATTTTTTTATCTTCAAAAGATGAAATTTCAATTTCACGAGTATCATTAATATAATTAACAACCATGTCCAAATTTTCTGCAATAAATCTAATTGGAACGAAAGTCCTGTCGCCCTTAATTATGGCAGCTTGATCAATATTTACATCTTTTCCATCGATCTTTATAGTTTTTGAGTCAATTGGAAGTTCAATAGTTTTTCCCTTGCTATTTACAGTGACAAGTCTATTGTCATTATCCCAATTTACTTCTCCACCAATGGCTTCCACGATAAATCTTAGTGGCACTAAAGTTCTATCATTCTTAATAAAAGGTTTAGCATCCATTTTCTTTGCTTCGCCATTTATGCTGTAATTTACATCGTTGATTTTCATCTTAATGAGCTTTGTATTTTCATCATAAAGTGATAGAGTCGAAGTCTTGTCGCCAAGCTTTGCAATTATTTTTGGATTTCTTCCATAGTCTTGAATATTAATATTAAAAGTATTTGGATCTACACTAGCTGTCATGTCTTCAAAGGAATAATTTATTACTCTAGGAGAAATTTTTATTTTTCTGCCCTTGTATTCGCCCTTTGAATCAAGGCTTAAAGTCATTCCTCTTTTGATAATTTTATTTTTTGTGTCAATATTAAATTTAGTGTAGGCAGAAAGGTCTGCAACATCAATTTCTTTATTAATATTTTCGCCCTTATCAGTAATTACAGATAAATTATATTTACCTGGTGTCAAAGAAAGATAGGACAAGCCATTTAGAATGTTTGCTCCATTAGAATTATCAGTCACTGTATAAGTTCTATCTTTGATATCAATTGGATTTAAAAATTCATCCCAGCCTGATTTTAATTTTAAATTTAATTGTTCGCCAACAATTGTGTTTAAATCACTTTCAAATTTTACATCAGAAATTACGCCAGTATTAGTAGTTGTATTGAAAACTCCAAGTCCGTTGACAACTTTTCTTTCGCCAGCATTTCTTTCAGGATTAGTAACTCTTGTTCTCTTTAAGTCTCCCAAATTTCTAACTGCCATAGCAGTAGAACCACCGCCATCTAAATTCATAGCCTTGTATGCACCAAGGTCCAACATAAACTGAGACAATTCATTTAGTGAAAGACCAGGAGATCTATTAGTTCTACCTTCAGCAGAAACAATATAGACAGTTTTTCCATCTTGACTTATGCCCACAGCAGTTCTGGCTCTCACTCCGCCAATTGAATTGACATCTTTAGTGTATTTTTTTATAGCACCATTTTCTACAAGAAGTGCATGACCGCCAATCATCATCTTCCAATTTCTATTGGGCTCAATATTAGTATTAATTTGTAGTTTGTCGCCAACTTTTACATTTTCACGCATAAATCTTTCAGATCCACCGCTTACTTGTAAAATTTTCTTTCCTTCTGGAATTTTCATGTCAATATTTTTTCTATAGACAATTTGCTCAACTACATTGTCTTCTGATAAAAGAACTTCACCTGCTGTTTTATCTCCCCTAGATTTTGAAGACCAGAAGGAGTTATACATTTGAATTTTTGATTCGTGAGAATATTCCTTAGATGGTTGGTACCAGTAAAAGGTCTTGTTTAATCCATCAATAGGGTAAGATTTTCCATTGGGAGCTGTTACACTTCCCACAAATTTTGTGCTGTCAATAAAAGCAGTGTTATTTTCATCAATGCCAAAGGACCAAATGTCTGTCAAAACTGCAGGAGATGACTTCATATCTCCATCAATTATAGATGCACCTAGTGGCACACCTTGGAGTTGCATGGTAAAGAAATCTCCATTTACAAGAGCAACGGCATTAGTTCTGTCAGCCATTTGAGACACAGTTGCCTTATTAGTATAAGTTCCTCCACCTGCAACTGTATTAATTTTTATATAGGGATTATTTAAATCAACTGTAACTACATTTGTCTGTGCATTCTTTTTATCTCTAGAGACTTCATACTTGTACCTTACAACACCTGGAGCAATGGGCTCCTGAAATAATAATTTATTTGCTGCAAATACATTAGTTGAAATAGTCATTAAAAATAAAAGCATTACAAGACTAATTCTTTTTTTATTCATTTCATCAACCTCGCTTACATAAAAAGTATAAAGGAATAAAAGTATTTTCTCAAAGAATTTTTTCATTTGTAACAAAAACTTAATTATAAATCAAATTTTTATTAAATTTATACAAAAAAATATCCTGCCTTGAGCAAGATATTTTATAGTCTTATATTTTATTTATTTAAAATTTCGTCAAATATTTTTGTTAGCTCTTTCATGTCATCAAGGCTTGTGTCACCCATATGTCCAACTCTAAAAGTTTTATCTGCCATAGGTCCATAGCCATTAGAAATTAAAAGGCCTCTATCAAGAAATTCTTGATTTAACTTTTTGAAGTCTAAATTTTTTGTATTTTTAACACAAGTAATTGTTGGTGATAAATATTTTTCATCTCCAAAAACTTCAAAATTTTTATTTGCCCATTCTTTAAAATATTTTGACATCTCTGAGTGCCTCTTAAACCTATTTTCAAGGCCCTCATCATTTATTATATAGTCCAGTTGATACTCTGCTGCAACCATATTTGAGATGGCAGGAGTTGATGGGTATTGGTAGTCATGTTTCTTAGAATAATTATAAAGAAGTAGAAGGTCCAAATAGTGACCTCTATTCTCTACTGTCTTTGCCTTTTGAGCAGCCTTCTCTGAAAAAGATGCAAAGCTAAGACCAGGCACAAGGCCCAAACACTTTTGTGAAGATGTAATAGCAATGTCTATGCCATACTTATCTTGATCAATGGGAGTTCCGCCAGCTGAACTTACTGTATCAAGAGCCCAAATAATATCTGGATGCTTTTCAATTACTGGTTTAAGTTCAGAAAGGCTATTTAAAATACCAGAGGAAGTTTCGTTGTGAGTGATACCCACAAAATCATAGTCCTTTTTCTTTAAAAGATCTTCCAATTTATTTGCCTCAGTGGCTTCACCTGGCTCAGCCTTTAAAATGTCTGTCTCAATTCCATTTTCAAGACCAAGTCTTTGCCAAAGTTCACCAAAGGAACCCAAAGAACAAATAAGTGCCCTCTTCTTCGTACAAGACTTAATAGCTCCTTCCATTAGTCCAGTGCCTGAAGATGTTGAAGTTAAAATATATTCTTTAGTTCCAAAAACTTTTTGCATATTTATTATAATTGACTTTTGAATTTCTGATGCGTCCTTAGTTCTGTGTCCTATTACAGGTTTTTCAAATTGTTTTAAAACTTCACTGCGAACTGACACAGGACCGGGTAAAAATAGTTTCATTATTATTCCCCCTATCTATGCTAAAATAATAATACAAAGTTTTTATATAGTCAAATAAAAAATCTTTGTAAGCTTGCAAATAATTATTTTGTTTACAATCACTTTAATGGTTTTACTGGGTAAATTAGTATTATATTTATTCAATCAATGAAAAAACTCTGCCAAAGACAGAGTTCTTAAAATTAATATTTTAGTTTTGCAAAAATCATTTTTCCTGCTGAAGTTTGAAGTGCACTTGTTACAATTACATTGACACTTTTGCCAATGAGGTCCTTTCCATTTTCAACGACAATCATTGTACCATCGTCAAGATAACCAAGTCCTTGATTTTGTTCCTTACCTTCCTTTACGATTAGAATTTTCATCTCTTCGCCTGGGAGATATAGTGGTTTAACTGCATTTGCAAGTTCATTTACATTTAAAACTGTTAGGTTTTGAACCTTAGCGACTTTGTTTAAGTTGTAATCATTTGTTACAATTTTGCCACCTAAATCGCTGGCAAGTTTTAAAAGTTTTGAATCAACTTCAGGAATTTCTTCAATTTTTCCTTTGTAGATTATAACTTCAACATTTTTTAGGTCTTGAATTTCTGCAACAGTGTCAAGGCCCCGCCTGCCTCTGTTTCTCTTTAGAGCGTCAGCAGAGTCTGCAATGTGTTGAAGTTCTTCTAATACAAAAACTGGAACTACAAGAGGTCCCTCAATAAATCCAATCTTTGCAATATCAAGTATTCTTCCGTCAATAATAACAGAAGTATCTAAAACCTTTGGAATGCCTTCACGAGTTTTAATATTTTCCTTTGGCTTAGCTGTTCTCTTTGCTGCCAAGGAAGATAAATCTCTAACTTTTTCTGAAATAGTGTCCTTGTTTGACATTCCAATATTTAAACCTAAGTATCCCAGCATTCCATAGAGTAAAATTGAAATTACAGAACCCACATAGGGAATTGGAATCTTGTATATAGGTTGTGAAATTAAAAATGCTATTATAAGACCAAGAATAAGTCCCACTGCACCCAGTACTACCTCTGTAAAAGATTTTGTTTGGATTTCTCTCTCCCAAATAGCCAAAAGATCCTCCAAGGACTTAAAGACCTTTGGTGAAAGTATAAAAAATATAAGTGCAAATAAAAGTACAATAATGACAGCAACAACTGTCACAACTTTTTGGCTTCCAATACCTTTTACAAATTTCATGTCTGATAAAAGAGACACGATGAAAATACCGAATAGTGCGCCTATTAAAGTGAATAGCACCTTAAAAATTTTGGACACAATTTTTCGGTTCCTGCTAATAAAAATCCCTCCTTAACCAAAAATGGCATGATCAACTAATTTTGAAACTTCTTCCACTTTTTTATCAAAAACAAGAGCCATCTCTGAAACGATGATTTGTCTTGCTTCTGTCAATATTTTTCTCTCTCCTGTTGAAAGAGATTTTTGTCTGTCTAAATTTTCCAGACATTTTACCACGTCGGCAATTTCTGTTAAATCGCCAGATTTTATTTTTTCTAAATTAAATCTATATCTTCTATTCCAATTTTTTGGCATAGTAATTTCTTTGTCTGAAGAAAGTGTTTCTAGGACATTTTCCATAGTCTTTGTGTCAGAAATTTTTCTAACACCAACTTCTTCAGCATTTTTAACAGGCACCATAACCTTAAGTTCGTTTATAGGTAATCTCATTATGTAGTATTTGTGCACATTACCGAGGATTTCTCTCTCTTCTATTGCAACAATTTCGCCTGCTCCGTGCATAGGATATACAATTTTATCGCCAATATTAAACATATTTTACCTCCTATTATCCCTATTATTAGTATAGCAGAGAATTTATAAAAAGTAAAAACATTTTAATATACCATAGTTTATTGTTTTATGCAAAGATTTTTTATTAATTTTTAATTTTGTTTTATTTAATTCCTTAGTAAAGTATAAAATTCTATTGTGATAAATAATAATGTTTTATGTGAAATTTTTGTTGTAAATTAATTAAAACCCTCTAACAATAAAGTTAGAGGGTAAATTTTATATTCAATTCAAATTATCTCTTGTTAGTTCTTCTCCAAATGTTCATCTTTTCTGCTTCTTTAATTAGATCTTCTCTAAATTCTGGTGCGGCAAGATTAATTATTCCTTCTGCTCTTTGCCAAGTTGACATACCCTTGCAGTTGAACTTTCCATATTCAGTTACAAGCCAGTGTGTGTTTGGTCTTGCAGCTGTAATTGCTGAGAAAGTTTCGAAGTTTGGAACAATTCTTGATTCTTCCTTGCCAGTCTTCTTGTTCATAAATTTAGAAGATAGACAGATAAAGGATTTACCACCCTTAGATAAATAAGCTCCAAGTACAAAGTCAAGTTGTCCGCCTGCTCCAGAGATGTGACGAGCTCCAGAAGATTCAGATGAAACTTGTCCAAATAAATCTATATTAACGGCATTGTTAATTGAAACAAAGTTATCTATTTGTGAGATTATACGAGCATCATTAGTATAAGATACTGGTGCAGCCATTGCATCTGCATTAAAGTTTAGATATTCATACATATCCTTTGAGCCTGCAGCAAAGCCATAAACTTGTCTAAATCTGTCAATATTTTTCTTTGCTCCAGTGATTTTACCCTTTTTAGCCATATCAACAAAGGCATCTACATACATTTCTGTGTGAACTCCAAGGTCCTTTAAGTCAGAATCAGCAATAAGAGATCCAACTGCATTTGGCATTCCACCTATTCCAAGTTGAAGAGTTGCGCCATTAGGAATTTCTTCTACAATTAGTTCAGCAACTTTCTTGTCAACTTCGCCAAAGCTTCCCTTAGGAAGAGCTGCTATTTCAGGATTTTCTCCTTCGATAATATAGTCAACATCTTTAATATTTATTTCGTGTTCAAAACCGCCAAGGCAAGTTGGCATATTTTCGTTTATTTCAATAATAACTTTATCAGCAACTTCTGTAACTGCCCTTAGGTGAGATGCATTAAGTCCAAAGTTGAAGTTTCCGTGTTTATCCATTGGAGGTGTAACAATTACTGCTATATCAACTTTACAATTTTCCCTATACCATCTAGGAAGTTCAGAATATCTAAGCGGTGCATAGAAACCACCTGGCGTTTTGTTAATTCTACCTCTATCTGGTCCACCTGCGTGCCAAGAATTCCATACAACTTTTTGTCCTTCAGGGTCTTTCTTAAATACTTCTGGTTCCCAAAGAAGAACGCCACCTCTTAAATAAATTTCGTTTAATTCATCAAGTCTATTTGCTAGAGCCTTGTCAAAGGCAACAGGTGTACTACCAGCCCAGGCATAGTCAATCCACATATTGTCTCTTACCATTGCTGCCGCTTCTTTAGCTGAAATTAATTTTTTTTGATACTCTTTAGAATAATCCATATTTCCTCCTTAAAATTTTAAATAATCCTTATAATTAGTATGAAATCTAATAAATTTAATGTAATTTAAAAATTCTTCCATTACAAGTTTACTTTTTCCCTCATTAATCTCAATATCTATTTTGTTTTTACCCCTTAAGTCAAAAATATATGCAGCTTTTACTTTAACTTTATATAATTTTTCATAAATTGCTGAATAAAGTACTAATTGGTTCTCGTAAGAAGACTTTATATAGTCTAGGTCCATGTCGCTAGTTTTTAAATCAACTATATAATAGTCTCCGTCAATTTTTATCACCTGGTCAATGAAACCCTTAACTAAATATCCCTCCAGGTCGTAATAAAATAATAATTCCTTATCAATTATATTTTCTTCTTCCATTTCAAGGTAGTTTAGTGAAAGTTCTCTGGCAATATTTAACTTGTCCTCGTCAATTTCTTCTTCGTAATATTCAAAAATTTCCTTTAAATATCCATCTATATTATTTTTGTTTGCATCTTTGTTGCTGTGAATTTGTGCAAATAAGTGGACTATGCTTCCAAGAGTCTTTGGATCCATTACTTGTATCTTGCCCTGTCCTAAGGTGTAGTCATCAATTCCCAAAAAATATTTTTTATAGAAATCTATAGGACTTCTCTTGAAATTTAAAAAATCAGTGACAGTGTAATATTCTCTAATTCTATTTTCGAAATTTAAGTCTAGGTCGAGGTAAGGGTATTTTTTCTTTGGTATGTTTTCTTTTATATCCTTTGAAAATTCATATTCCTTAATTTTTATGTCTCTATCTAATAAATCAAAATAGGAATCACTTTTGTATTTTTTTAAATTCCCAAAGAAAATGAGTTCTTTCTTTGCCCTTGTCATGGCAACATATAAAACTCTCTTCTCCTCTTCCCTATCTACAGCTCTTAGTCTCTCATTAATAGTTCTATACCTGTAGTCTGAAAAATCAGATTTAAGGGCAAGCCCAAGCTCTCTATCAACTATAATTTTTCTCACTTGGCCTAATTTTTTGCCCCTGTCCATGTGGGAGATTATAACTGCATCAAATTCTAAACCCTTGGACTTGTGTATAGTTAAAAGATTTATTCCCTCTTCTAAATCATCAAAGCTCAAAGTTAAAAGGTATTTTTCAAAGGACCTGTAATCTTCTTGTTTTTCTTCTAAATAATCTCCTGCAATTTCTTTAAATTTATATAGATATTCCCAATCAATTTTCTTTAGAGTCTTTAAACCATAAAAATAATTCATAATTTCCTCTATCATTTCATCAAAAAGAAGAACTTTTGATTTTTCCTTTAATTTATTAAGGAATTTTATAAAACTATTTATATTTTTATCGTCACACTTTAAATCTAGAAGGGCTGAAGTCTTATCAATGCCTAAGTTTAAAATTTTAACTAAATCTTTAAAATTGAAATTTAGAATTGGTGAATTAAAAAGAGCAAGTGTATTTAGAAAATCCTCTGGACTATAAATGCTAGAGAGAATATTTTTCGTCACCTTTAAAACTTCAATTTCCTCTAAGCTTCTCTCTCCCTTATTAAAGGAGATATTTCTAAGAGATAAGATTCTACTTATTTCATCAATTTGGGCATTGCTCCTAGATAAGATGGCAATTTCCTTTTCATCGAATTTTTTTAATAGGTCTAAAACTAAGTCGGCAATTTCATTATTGTCTTCAGTGTCATATTGATAGACATCGCCGCCACTTTCAAAATCATAGTCCATTTCTTCGTAGGACTCAATTAGGTTTTCAAAGGTGGAATTAATGAAATTAATAATTTTCCCATCACTTCTATAATTTTTATTCATGACAAGGGAAATGCCCCGACTTTTTATTTTGTCAGAAAAACTATAATAACTCTTTAAGTCAGTTCCCCTAAAGGCATAAATGGACTGTTTTGGGTCTCCAACTATAAATAAATTTGAATCTGCAAAGATATTTATAATTTCATTTTGAATTTCATTTGTGTCTTGATATTCGTCAACTAATATGTATGAATACCTGTCTTTAAGATTTTTCTTAAATCTTTCATCGCTTAATATTAAATGAGTGTAAGATATAATGTCGTCGTAATCTAGAGCCTTAATGTCCCTCTTTTCCCTTGAATAATTTTTATCAATTTCTTTTAAAATTTCAATAATTATTTCATAATATTCCTTATTTTTTATCTCAAAATTTTTCTTTAATTCATGAATCAAATCTACAATATTTTTAATTTTATCCTCATACTTACTTGCAGAACCAAGATTTTCTTCTATTGAGTTTAGGATTTCAAGATCAAGATTTTCAGTTTTTTTAATTTCTTCAATATTGTCATCGTAAAATTTTTTAAACTTATTTCCGCTAACTTTTCTAAAATCATCTAAGAGTAAAAATAATTCCTCGGAACTTTTGCTGGTCTTATTAAAATTTAGGCTCCTACTTAAAATATCTGAAAAATCTAAATTTTTATTTCGAAAGTCTCCATAAAGATCTGCAAATAATTTTCTCTCCTCAAAGGGGTTAGTCTTAAAATCAATTAAATATCTTTGAAATTTTTCGTCTCTAATATTATTTAAAGATGCTTTAACAGCATTTTCTAGCATCTCTCCTGCCTTGCCATCATCTAAAATAGTAAAATTTGGATTTATTCCTATTAAATAAGAATAATTCCTCACAATTTCAAGGGCAAAGGAGTGAATAGTCATAATATTTAAATCTTTTTCTTCAAAATCAATATTCTCTTCCACAAGCTCCTTAGAAATTCTTCCAAGCATTTCCTCTGCAGCTTTTTTTGTAAAAGTTATAGCCAAAATTTCCTTTGGATCATGATTATTTTTAACTATATTTATAAATCTACTGGTTAGGACTCTAGTTTTTCCCGTACCTGCTCCTGCCATTAAAGTGACATCTTTATCAATGGATGTCACAGCTTCAAGTTGGACTTTATTTAACTTCATAAAAACTCCATAAAAAAATCCCACTAAGGGGATTAATTAAATATGGCTTCTGCAAGAGACAATATGAACTTACTATCAACTTTATAATAAATTTCAGTTCCATTTCTGTCGCTATTTAGAACTCCAGCTCTCTTTAACTTACCAAGATGAGATGAAACAGTTGGTTGAGGAATATTAAATTTCTCTTGTAAGGATCCAACATTGCATGGACCATTGTCAATTAAATTTTTAATAATTTTAAGCCTAACGGGATGCGCCATTACTTTTAAAACTTCAGCTGTCTTTTCTAAATTATCATTTTTATTTTTCACTTCAAACCTCCAAATATGTATGCATTTTTATTTATTTATTTTTAATTTATTTACTATATTAAGATTATATAATTTTAAACAACTTTGTCAATAGTTTTTGTATAATTCTTAATTATGAAAATATTTCTAATACCATAAATTAGCAAAATTTAATTGGATTTTATAAAAGTCAAAATATGTAAATAAAGTTACAGCCTTTTAATATTTATCTTTCTTAATGAATAAAATATTTTCTCAAAATTTCCTCATAAAAAACTCCCATAATTATTATTATTATGAGAGATCTATAAAAATTATTTACTTATCTTTACACTTCTTGTTGAAGATTCCCAATCTACCTTTGCACCTAAAATTTCTGAAATAGCCCTTAGTGGAACAAAAGTCCTTGAATCCTTAATTACTGCTGGAGAATCAATTGCAATTTTCTTTCCATTGGCATTTATTTCCTTTTCTCCAATAACAAGACTTGCCTTGTTATCTCCAACAATAACAGTCTTTGTGTCAGCCTTCCAGTCAACCTTTTCGCCAAGAGCTTCTGATATAAATCTTAGAGGAACCATTGTCCTTCCATTTTCAATGTAGGCTGGAGTCTCTGGTTTGATTTCCTTTCCAGCAACTAAAATTTTTATTTCAGAATTTTCTTTGCTTGCTTCAGACTTTTCAACCTTAGTTTCCTTTTTGTCAAGGGTCTTTGCATTAGCCCAGTCAAGCTTTAGATAAGCTTTTTGTTCGCCTGATCCCTTGCCGCCACCAGCGATAGCATCCATAGCATCAACCCACACAGCAACAAGAATTTGATCTTCCTTAGGATTTGTTCTTTCAAACTCATGTATCTTATTGTACTCTCCGCTAAGAGGACTTTGTTTTGTTTCAACTCTCTTAGAATCCTTATCGCCATCATAGATAAATAAATTTGTAAGTTCGCCTTCCATATTCATAAACTCCATTTTTTTCAAATAAAGTTTATAAATAAATTTACCATCTATCTCTTCTACATCAGCAACTTGCTTCAAAGAAGGATTGCCCATGGACTCCTTGCCAGGCTCCCCAAACTTTTCTAATTTAACAGGTACCTCATACTTAGTCGCTGCAAAAATAGCATTAGGTATTAAAAGCATAACTAACAATAGTGATAAAATAATTTTTTTCATATTACACCTCTTTTTCTATATTCGAGGGACAAATACAAGAGATGCCCCTCTCTAAAATTAACTAAACTAAAAAACTAAATTAATTGTGGTCAATATTGTATAAGACTTGTGCAACTTGTGCTCTAGTAAATGATGACTTAGGATCAAAGTTACCATCGCCCATACCACTTACTATTCCAAGTCTTGCCATTTCCTTTACAGAATCCTTAGCCCAGCCTTGAATCTTATCTTCATCTTTGAAGGCATTAGTCTTGCCCTTTGCATTAAGATTCTTGCCTGAAACCTTTAAGAATTTAGTCATCATCACAGCCATTTCTTCTCTAGTTAGTTCCTTATCTGGAGCAAAGTTTCCTTGTCCTACTCCTGATGCTATTCCAACTTTATTTGCCCATGTGATGTATGGACTGTAGTACATTCCTGACTTAACATCTTTAAAGTTTTGATCCTTGTAGTCATTTACATTGACATTTAACATCCTTCCAAGAACACTTACAAATTGTCCTCTTGTTATAGACTTGTTAGGACCAAATTCTGTATTACTTAGGCCAGCGAAGTATCCCTTGCTTACAACATAGTCAATAGCAGTCTTAGCCCAGTGTCCACTTGTGTCTGTAAAGTTGTTTGTATTATTATTTTGAACAGCTTGTTGATTTTGATTTTGTTGCTTTTGTTGGTTTTGTTGATTTTGATTTTGTTGGTTTTGGTTGTTGTTATTTCCACCAACTCTTCCTACTTCTCTTGCATTGTTCCAGTTAAAGGATAGGATTGCATTCTGCTCTCCTCCTCCCGGACCTTTGCCTGCTATTTCATCCATAGCATCTACCCAAACCGCAACGTTTACTCTGTCATATTTGCCGTTCATGGTCCATGACCAAGTGTTGCCTGATTGATCCGCTCTGTACTTGCTGCCATCAATGATAAACAGATTTGTTAAGTTGCCTGTCAAAGTTTTGCCGCCGAAATCTCTTTGGATAGCATGGAAATTAACACTGTATCTGAATTTTCCATCCCTTTCTTCTACTCTAGCAGTGTGATTAATAGCCGCATTTGCCATTGAGTAACCACTTTGATGAGCATGAAGAACTTCTACTGGAACTTCATATTGAACTGTAACTGGGCCGTTATTTTGGTTGTTTTTGTTATTGTTGCCCCAGCCTTGGTTATTGTTGCCCCAACCTTGGTTGTTGTTACCCCAGCCTTGATTGTTGTTACCCCAGCCAGAGTTGTTGTTGCCCCAACCTTGGTTATTGTTGCCCCAACCTTGGTTGTTATTGCCCCAACCTTGGTTGTTATTGCCCCAACCTTGGTTGTTGCCAGAATTATTTGGCTTACTTGTATCTAATGTAAGTCCTGCCGCAGCAGCTTTTAAATTATCAATGGCAAATTTTACTTGCATGTCCGTAGCATTAGGTTTAGTCAATAAACTCATTAAAGAATTATATGCGTTAACATACATCATGTTGCTTTGATAAGTGTATTGAGGTCCGCCTAAGTTGGCATATCTTTTCAAAGCATCTACAACATCTTCCCTGCTCGGCACATTAGGTGTTGGTGTTGGAGTAGGTGTTGGTGTTTCTCCACCGGGAGTAACTTCAGTCATTTTGCTCTTATCAAATACAAGTCTTGCATTTTGTGCCCCTGCTCCAGGTGTGCCGCCCATAAGACCGTCCATAGCATCTACCCAAACTTTTACATAAAGAGTATTGTCTTTTAAATTATCAAACTCAGCCTTAGTAAGTTTAATTCTAAATACCTTAGGGAATTGTTTTTGAGATCCGTCCATTGCCTTGTCTTCCACTTGCTCTAAAACTTCAGCAGGAATTGCCTCTCCCTTTATAGTATTGTCCTCAAAGCTAAATAAATTAGTTAAATGTCCGTAGAATTTAGTTGCGCCCAAAGGTACTTCAATACCTTGGAAAGTTAAATCAATATTTACATCATAGCCCTTTATGCTTACCTTGGCAGGAGATACTAAAGCTTTATTTCCCATAGACTCCTTATCTTGAACTGAGTGCATAAGCTTAACAGGTAAAGTATAAACTTTTTCACTTGCTCCCGGTGTAACATTTACATCAGAGCTTTTATTAAAAGCATCTATTGCACTATTTAAATTAGCCAAAGCTTCATTAATTTGCTCTTGAGTATTAGCACTATTTAAAACATTTTTAGCAGCATCAATAGCAGCCTTTAAAGTTTTAAAAGCATCTTCGCTTTTTTTACCTTGGCTTATCTTGTCGGCATCCTTTATCTTAGCATCAAGGTCTGTTTTGTTTAATTGCGCTTCTTTATCCGGACTAGATTTAAATGCTTCTATAGCCTTATTTAATGTGGTTACTGAACCATCTATTGCAGTTTGTTCACTTGCACTATTTAAAACTTCTTCAGCAGAAGTTATTGCAGCTTTAAGAGTATCAAAAGCTTCATCAGTTTTCTTACCTTGTGTGGTAGCCTTAGCTTCATTAATCTTTTCTTGTAATGCTGTTTTATTTAAATCAGGTGTTGTACCTTCCACAAGGACCATTTTTTTCAAGTCAAAATTATTGATGCCATACATATTTTCAATAGGGTCGTCATATGAAGCCGGAGATGTTTCGATTTCACTTTCGCCCTCTGCTTCCATGCAAGTAACTCTTTTTGCATTTTCCAGTTGAATAATTTGGTTAACATCACCTAATCTTGCCAATGGAACGTTTTTTATTTTAAATTTAGTTATTTTCTTACCATAGGTCTTGGCTTGCTCTATTGTAAAATCTTTTTCTTCAAGAATTTCTATTGGATATAAATTATTATCAGCAGCTTTATATCTAATATCTTTGTCTTTATTAATTTTTACAATACCATATTCATATTTAATACCATTCGGATCACCAATATTATCTAAAAATGATACTGTTAAATTTGCCTTATTATCTTTAAATTCAACTTCATAATAAGGATTTAATCCTTCAGAAGCGTCAAATAAATTACTGTTATCAGTATCGGGGTCAGCTACTTTTGCTTTGAATTCATCTTCACTTAATTTAAATTTATCATTATCCCATAATGTATCTATTACATTTCCGATATAAAGTGGACTATCTTCTCCCGCTAATGGAAGTGCCATATATTTTCCGTTTTGAAAATTTGCTTTTTCAAAAACCATCTCTTCATGTCTCAAAAGCATATTTAAAAACGGCATGTTGTCTCCCATAGCATCAACTTGCACTTGGAACATTTTTTGGGATTCATAGTTAACCTTGCCATTAGAGTACTCTAGAGGAACTTCATAAGTTTGCGGAAAAGAAAATGTTCCACTAGTATACTTGCTTTTTAAATATTCTGGAGTATCTAAAGATATTCTACTTCCAGCATAAAAGTTTTCATTCGTCATGTAGTCATTAAAGTCATCTATAGATTTACAAGCCCATAATTTGAGTAAATGACCTTCAACAGCACCTACTGTGCCTGTATATTTAGGATCAGATAATGTCATAGGTTTAAAGGTAAATCTTAATTTTAACTTTCCATTTTGATCAACAATTAATTTTCCATAATCTTCTACAGCCCCGGAAGCCATAGAATACATTCCAGGTCTTCCAGCATATCTAATAGAAAGGGGAATTTTATATTCTCCCGGAATTAAATTGTCGGGTATAGGCTCAGAATGTCCTTGAAACACATATATCCTGTATTTATCATCATTGCTATAAGTAGCTGACTCACTATCATAAGTTTGATCAAAATTGATGTAACTATTGTACGTTCTTCCATCAGGATTTTTGGTATAATTTTGATTTAATGTAAATAATGGTTTGTTTAAACCCCATATACTTCCTTTAAATGCATTATATTCAACGTCACTTCTTACCCTTGTAAATTTTATTGGTTCATCAAAGGCTTGAGTTTCTTTATTAAACTTAGAAACATATACCACCATTTGTTCAGGCCAAATATTATAAGTGTTTTCATCTTTTGTATGTTTACTATCAATATTAAATGTACCAAATAAATTTTTTACATCAAGTTCATAACAATTCCACTCAGGTTCTTGATACTTCATAGAATCTGCTTCGTCCTTATGCTTTTCCATAAAACTTTTAAATAACGGATCATCTTTACTAATTTTTTTTGATTTAACATATCCGTAATCCTCACTAAAATTGTTATGTTCTTTCCATGCTTTATAATTACCTGACCCAATTCTAAAATAAGTATTAGGATCTCCAGCTGTTGGATAGATTTGAGGGGGCTGTCCTTCTGCAAATATATTTAAAGGTATTATTAAAAATAATAAAGAAAAAATAAAAAAACAAATCCATTTAAACGTTTATATCTTTTATTATTCATATATATCATTCTCCTTAATAAAATAAGTAGAGGAATACTTATTTTATTTTATTTTTCTAAAACAAATAATCTTGCATTTCGATTCATCATAGCATCGCCTATTACGCCCAATGCTCCTGAATCTTCAAGATTGGTTTCAAACTTAATTCTAAAGAATTGTGAATATCCACCAACATTAGCTTTAAATAATGCGGTTTTAGGCACAGTTATTGTAAAGCCTTCAGGAACATTTGGTGATGTTGGTTTTTTATCAATATTTATAGAAGGTTTTGAGCCATATGGTGTAGCATTTACTTCTTGTCCATTTATTATAAATTTTATTTCTGTGCAATCAGCATAAAATGTTTCTTTGCCTATCTTTTTCTTTGCTGGTTTTACGACAAAATCAAAAGAATAGTTACCTTCATCAGCTGTTACAGTACAGTTCGCTTTATCAAACACATCATCTGCCATTGAAAGTTTACTCCAAGTTCTATGATATACTGTAAAGTCTGGTAGACTTCTCGCTGATCTTAAACTATTTTTTTGTCCATATAGTTCTGAATCTGAAAAATCTATAGTAGCCTTTATTTCATCTTCAATAGACCTCATATCATATTCTTCATATTCTTTTGCCATTACAAATGTTGGCAATAACATTACCAATGCAAGCATCAATAAACCTAATTTTTTTATATTTTTCATTTTTTACTCCTTTGTAATTTACTTTAGTCAAATCTTACTAATTTTAATATTCCTCTACTTTTTTAATAAATTGTATAAAACACAAGTGTTTTATGGTTGCATTCTTACATAAATATCTACTTCTTTATTATTTAGTTACCACCTCCTTTAATTACTGAAATTTTACTTACAGTTTTAGCAATTTTTATTTATTTTGTAAAATTAATTAACAACAATTTTCATTATCAATTTAATTTCTATTTATAGAGGGGTTTCCCCCTCTGTAAATAGATTTTCCTTTTTATAAAAGTATTGATATTCTAATTTTAAACTACTAATTATTTTCTATAGAGTATAGAACTTGAGCTACTTGTGCTCTTGTAAATTGTGTCTTAGGTGAGAAGTTTCCTTCTCCCATTCCCTTAACTACACCAAGTTTTGCCATTTCTGTTACTGCTTCTTTTGCCCAAGGGGAAATACTTCCTTGGTCCTTAAAGTTTGTACTTAGTTTTATTGTTGGTTTTTTATTAGATAGCTTTAAGAATTTACTCATTATTACTGCCATTTCTTCTCTAGTTAGTGCTTTGTCTGGTGCAAAGTTTCCTTCTCCTACTCCACTTACAATTCCAACTTCATTTGCCCAAGTAATATATGGACTATAGTAAGTAGAAGAGTTAACATCATTAAACCTTTGACTACTATACTTACTAGTATCAATTTTTAACATTCTTCCAAGAACTGTTACAAATTCTCCTCTTGTTATAGGTTTATCTGGTGCAAATTCAGTTTTACTTACTCCTGCAAAATATCCTTTATTTACTACATAGTTTATTGCTTTATTTGCCCAGTGACCATTTATATCTGTGAATCTTCCTTGATTTAAATTTTCGTTCTTAACTTCTTCTTTCTTTATTTCTGTATTCTTATTTGTTTTAGAAGTTGAAACTTTATTTGAATGATTGTACCAAGGATAAATAGGATAGCTTGGGTAACTTGGCTTTGGTTGTGGTTTTGGTTCTGGCTGTGGTGTTGGTCCTGGTACTACTTTATCTGCG
>NZ_HE978566.1:590343-755724 GCF_000311825.1 Peptoniphilus grossensis ph5
GTGTCGCTAGTCCTTGGTTTAAAGTTTCTTGATCCGTTGCAGTTTTTAATATTTCTTCTGCTGTTTTTATTGCAGCTTGAAGTTTGCTAAATGCTTCATCTGTTTTCTTGCCTTGTTCTATCGCCTTGGCTGCTGCTATTTCATTTGATAAGTCTTCTTTTTCTAGTGGAGTTGGTACTGCTTTATCTGCACTTTCATTAAAGACTTTTACTGCTGCCTTTAATGTCGCTACTCCTTGGTCTAAAGCTCCTTGATCTGTTGCATTTTTCAATGTTTCTTCTGCTGCTGTTATTGCTGCTTTAAGTTTGCTAAATGCTTCGTCTGTCTTCTTGCCTTGTTCAATCTTCTTAGCTTCTGCTATTTCTTTTGTTAAAGCTTCTTTTTCTAGTGGAGCTTGTGGTTCATCTTCTATTAGTTCTCCTTTGGCAGTGAATTTTAATCTTGCGCCCGGAGCTGCTCCTTGCATTCCGTCATTAGCTACTCTTATAAAATAAGTGTCTTTTTCTATCTTTGGTAATTTTACTAGTATTTGTTTGTCAAATATTCCTAATTTAGAACTTCCTGACATTACATCACTGTATTTATAAATTGACATGACATCAAGTTTATCTTCGTCTATCCTGTCTTTAAATACGCTTAATTCTAATAAATGGGCATTTAAGAATCCAGGGCTCATGGTTTTTAGATTTAATAGCAAATAGTTTTCATCTTTGCCATATAATATCTTGCCCTCTTCCATAAAGCATCCACCTGCCATTGATGGTTCATCTCTGTCTTGTCTTTTTATTTCGACTGAGGTAACTTTATATGGTAGAGCATATTTTGGATCTTTAAATAGATTATCTAATTTTAATAGGTCGTCTTTTAAATCTGCTCCTGATTGTAATTTGTTTTCTAATTCATTTTTAATTTCTACAACTTGGTTATAGAAATCTTTTGTGAAGATCTCTTTATAAATATCACTATTTATGCACTTTACTAATTCTTTTGCCAGCCCTTTGTTTATCTCACTGTCAGAATTTTTACCTTCGTTTATGATTTCAAAGTTTCTGTCTATTTGATAGTTAAGTTCCAAAATATTGTTTAGGGTTTTTCTTCCAAGGTTTTTTGCCTTTTCTAGTAAATTCTTTAAATTTATTTCTGCTAGTGAGTTGCCGTTAATTGTTGTTTCTATTTGATTCATCTTGTTTTGTAGTGCTTCTTTAGCTTCTTTTAATTGGGTATCATAATTTTTTTGACCAATTATATATGTTGAATCTGGATTTTTAATTGAAGCTTTTTTTATCAAATAGTTATATGGTAATTGTACTAATTTCCCATTTACAACTTCGTAAAATGCTGTATTTTTATAGTAGTTTTTATCTGCTCCTTCTTTTTCAATTTTGATTTTAATTAGAGGGAACTTTTCATTATTCCATGATTTATCTATATCAAGTTTCGCAGTTTCGTTATTATCTACAAAGGATAACTTATAAGCTAATACATCTGATAGTCCTTGGACTTCTCCTAGTTTTTTTAATTTTACTAATAGTTCATCATCTTTTATATTTTCAACTTTTAATTCTGTTGTACTATTAAAACAATATTCTCTTGAACTATCTGCCTTGAAGCTTATATCATTTGATTCGTCTTTTACTACTTTCAGCTCGTCGTAGGATTCTTTTGAAAATGATATAGTTACATCTTTTATTTCAGTAGATTGTGTGAAGTCTTTATTAAAGCCTTTGAATCTAACTTTTATATCTCCGCCTGTTTCTTTTAAGCTTTCTACATCTTCATAGGGTAGGTAAATTGCAAAGTACTTATCAAATCCAATCGCCGGTTTATTTTCATTTCTTAAACCTGCATCTTTTGAATCTGCTGTCGGTTCTGTTCCGTCAAGTGTGTATTTAATATGTCTTAAGTCTCCAAGCAAGAATGAGTTTCTCTTTATCTTTATGGCAATTTCGCCGGAGCCATGGTTTATTATTTTGAATTTTCCTTTTTCCAATGATGTATATGGCGTATATATTTTGCCGTCTTTTTCTACATCAAATTCAAGTTTTTCTGTGCCTTCCTTTTGTGTGAAGCCTTTTTGACTTACTATATACTTATCTATATTTCCAAGTGTTTTACCTTGTATGTCGCTGTCTGAAAATCTTACAATTGCTTTGCCGGGTATTTTGTTATTGTTATAAGTACTTGCCATAAATTCTCCAAACAGATATACTTCTGGTTTTCCATCAATAGGTATGTCTATTTGTGATAATTCATATTCGCCGGCATTTTGTCCGCTTTCAATTACTTTGCCTATTGCTTCTATTTTTTCTCCGGATTCATCATAGGAATATTTTAATTGCTTTGTTCCATAGTCAAGTCCGTTACTTCTTTTTTCTAATGAAAAATATGTTAAGCGTAGGTAAGTCTTTTCATTTATTTTTACAATCTCTGCGTAGTCGTCCAGTATATTTCTTATTTTAGGATCTGTAGGTCCACCGTCTTCTACATTTAATTTCACATATTTTACAAGCTCCGAACTTGCTTCTTTGTCCGGGCTGTTGTTAAATTCTTCTACCGCTGCCTTTAGTGCCACTACTCCTTGGTTTAAGGCTTCTTGATCTGTTGCACTATTTAAAACTTCTTCTGCTGATGTGATTGCTGCTTTAAGTTTGCTAAATGCTTCTTCTGTTTTCTTGCCTTGTTCTATCGCCTTGGCTGCTGCTATTTCTTTTGTTAAGGCTTCTTTTTCTAGTGGAGTTGGTACTGCTTTATCTGCGCTTTCATTAAAGGCTTTTACTGCTGCTTTTAATGTTGTTACTGCTTCATCTATTGCAGTTTGTTCAGTTGCACTGTTTAAAACTTCTTCTGCTGATGTTATTGCAGCTTTAAGTGTATTAAATGATTCTTCCGTTTTCTTGCCTTGTCCTAATCCTTTTGCTGCTGCTATTTCATTTGTCAAGGCTTCTGTATTTAAAACAACTTTTGTGAATTTTGTTTTGTCTATTACTATCTTGGCGTTTTGTTCTCCTGCACCCGGTTTTATTGGATTACCCGGTCCTGATCCTATGGCGTCCATGGCATCTACCCAAACTTTGATCCATAAAAAGTCCGATGCTTCAAATACACTTTTGTCCATTGTGTATCTAAATATTTGCGGGTAATTATGCTCGTTACCGTCTAAGCCAAGGTCCATATGTGACTTTATTACTTCCGCTTCTATTACATCATTATTGTTTAAAGGGTCTTTGTTGTCTCTGTAGAAGAAAAGGTTTGTCAAATGGCCATTCATTCCCATTAGCTTCATGCCTTTAAATGTAAGTTCTATGGTAACTTTGTCTCCTTTGTAGACTACCTTTGCTGTGTGTTCTATTGCACCATCTGCCATGGATTTTTGCCCTGGATTATATGCATGGACTACTTCTACAGGAGCTGTATATATTCCATCTTCTACATTATTTGCAGGCGTTCTTAACTGAACGCTTTGATTTATCGGATTTATTGCCTCCATCTGTGGTACGGAATATGCCGATACTATTGAGGGGATTATCATAATTCCAACAAGTGTTACCGATATTATTCTTTTTATTTTATTCATTTGTCCTCCTTTAATTTTTTGTAAAAGTTTTTAAAATTTTTAATTTGTTAAATATTTTATATTTTCCGCAAAATATTTTGCAGCTTCTTCTAGTTCTTCTTCTGTTGCCTCTCTTGATTTAAGGCTTGTTTCTATCATTTTTTCTTTTATCTTTTTTGGAACTACTAGTCCTGTAATTCCTCTTAATTTTTCTATCATTTTCGGGTCTACTTGACCCGGGCATATATACTGTCCTAATGACTTTCTGTCTTTTAACAACTCTATTAGATTGTCAATTACCTTTCTTCCATGTTCTGAGTCTGGCATGGCACCTAATGTTGCAAATAGTCCTATTTTTTTATTTTTGATGGTCTTTAAGAATTTTAGGGCCTTGGTCTCTAAGGTCCCTCTATCTATCCAAGCACCCAAGAGTATAAAATCAAATTTTTCTACTTCAGGTGCATCTCTTATGTCCTTTATGGTCATTTGATATTCTTTCTTTAAGACTTCATAAATTTTTTCTGCCATTCTCTTAGTGTTGCCTGTTTTTGATGAATATATTATTAGTCCCTTCACTTTTCCTCCTTAATCTTCTGCAAATACATATTTTTTATTTTCAATATCTATTATTTTTAGTCTTGTGTCGTAAATCTTGCTTATGTTTTCTTCTGTTAAGACTTGGCTTGCCTTTCCTTGAAATTCGATTTTCCCCTTCATCATTCCTACTATGGTGTCCGAATATTCTAAAGATTGGTTGATGTCATGAAGGACCATGATTATTGTTTTTCCAAGATTTTTATTTAAATTTCTTATTAGTTTCAAAATTTCTATCTGGTATTTTATGTCTAAGTAGGTTGTGGGTTCGTCCAGGAGAAGTACATCACTATCTTGTGCTATTGCCATGGCTATCCATGCCCTCTGGACTTGTCCACCTGATAGGGAGTTGACTCTTTCTTTTCTTATTTCTTCTAAGCCACAAACTTCTATGGCTTCATTTATTTTATTTTTGTCCTCTTGACTTGGTTTTTCCATGAAGCCAAGGTAGGGATTTCTTCCATAGGCAACAAGTTCTTCAACATTAATGTCCCCTGCTATTTGATTTTTTTGTCTAACTATGGCAACTTTTTTTGCAAATTCTTTTCTCTCTATATTTTTTATGTTTTTGCCATCAAGACTTATAAAACCCATTTTTGGTTTTTCTACTCTTGTTATTAGCTTCAAAAGAGTTGACTTGCCACAGCCATTGGCCCCTAAGAGTGTTGTGATTTTATTTTTTTCTATTTTTAGATTTAAGTCTTTTATGACCATGTTCTTGTCATAGGCGAAAAATAAGTGATTAATTTCCATAATTTTTCCCTCCTACTTTTAATAGGCCTATAAAAAATATTCCGCCAACTACTGTCATTACTACTGATGGTTTTATTTCGTAAGGGTAGGCTATCACTCTTCCCAAGGTGTCTGATAGGAGGAGGGTTATTGCTCCCAGTATCATGGAATAGGGAATTAGGTTCTTGTGGTTTGAACCAAGAATTATTCTTGCTATGTGTGGCACTACTAGGCCTAAGAATCCTATTACACCAACTATGGCTGTGGATACTGATGCTAGCATTATTCCTATTAAGGCTAGGATAAACCTATCTCTATTTACATTAACTCCCAAGGATTGTGCTGTTTGGTCTTCAAGTTGAAGTAGGTTCGCTGTCCTTATTGTGAAGAGTGCTATTATTAGAAATGGGATTCCGTAAATTGCCATAATTTTTACATCTGCCCAAGTTTTTTGTGCTACATTACCTTCTATTATTGATTGAACGTTTGTGAGGTTGCCCCCCATCATGGATTTTATTCCTTCGTTTACCCCCATTAGGGTCATGTTAAGTGCTACACCTACTAAGATTAATTTTATTGGGTTGGATCCTCCATTCCAGGCTAGTGAATATATTAAGAGGTAGGCGAGGAGCCCTCCCACTACTGAAAAAAGTGGGCTTAAAGCATATAGGCCAGGGAATAATATCATTACAAGGCTTGCTGATAGACTAGCTGCTGATGATATACCTATTATGCCTGGATCTGTTAGGGGGTTTTGCATTACTGCTTGAAGGAGAACTCCTGATGTTGCTAGGGCTGCTCCAGCTAGTATTGATATTATTATTCTTGGAAACCTAAGGTCATATATTGTCGCTACGTCGGGATCATATTCTATGAACAAGCCTCTTAACAATTTTCCAAAGGTCATTTCTATGGATCCTGTTTTTGCTGAATAGAGGATGAGTCCTATTAGGACTAGGATTGATATGGTGTAAACTAGGATGATTTTATTTTTCTTCATTTGTCTTATCACCTGTATTTCCTATTTCATTTGAGTCTTTTCCATAGAAGAGTTTGTCTAAGTCGTTTAAGGCTTCCTTGTAGTTAAATTTCGCGCTCATGCCAAATTTTTTGTAGTCAAGGTCGTAAACCTTGCCTTCCTTAACTGCCCTGAAGTGCTTCCAAATGTCATTTTCTGCAAAGTCTTTTTTAAACATTTCCATTACATCATCAGGTAAGGCATGGGCCGTTCTAAGAATAATATCAGGATCCTTTTTCAACATATCTTCTGTATTTATTGTTATAAATTGTTGATTTGTTCCTTCATATACATTTTCTGCCCCAGCAAGTTTTACAAGACTTCCTGCATAGGAGTTTTCTGTCGCTACTACATAGGACCCTGGCAAACCCATTAAGATTAATACTCTAGGTGCTTTTTTGTCCTTGTGTTTTTCTTTATAGTCGTCTATGAATTTTTTGTAATCATCAATTAATTCTTTGGCTTCTTTTTTTCTATTAAGTAATTTTCCAAGATCCTCTATTGACTTATACATTCCATCTGTGTTATTTAGGTTCAAAAATCCATAGTCAAGGTCTGCTGCCTTGTACTTGGGAAGTAGGTCTGAAATTAAAGACACTGGCGAAAATACATAGTCTGGATTTATTTGTTTTAATTTTTCAATGTCTGGTGTCATTGCCATGCCTACCTTAGGAACATCCTTATATCTTTCTGGCATTGGATCAATTTCTGAGTTAGGTACCGCTACTAAGTCAACATTTAATTTTTCCATTATATAAACAGTTGCCATTGATGTTGCTGCTATTCTCAGTTCGCCATTGTTTGCTTTCTTACCAGATTTTTGACTCACGCAAGACGTTAATAATAAACTTGCTAGAAGTATGGCTAGAATCTTTTTTATTCTATTCATAGATGTTTCTCCTTTTTTCTTCTAATTCATCTTCTATTTTTTTCTTGTAGTTATATGATAGGAGAGCTAGTATGATAAATCCTCCTGTCAATATTACGAGAAGTCCTATTAAGCCATAAATAAAAGCCAAAGTTATTTTGCCTAATTTTGTCTTAGTTGTTTCTTTTTCATCTTGGTCATCTGAATAATATAATTTTTTAATTATTGGAGAATCCTTTGTTAAAAGTCCATGGTCATAACCTAAGTCTCCAGCAGAAAATTTTGAGTTAACTGGTTTTTGTTCAATTATTTCTCCCTGGTTAGGAGCTTGTAAAACTTCTCCAACTTGTTCATCATTGTCTAGTGGTTTTAAGTTGCTTAGGTTAGGCATGTTTAAGTTTGTGCTAGATTTAGGAATGTTTGCATCTACCTGTGGAGCTTCCTCTGTTGGCGCTTGATTGCTAGAAGGGTTTGATGAGCTTTTTTGAAGGCTTGCAAAATCTGTGTTACCTTTAACTAAATCTGATATTGTGTAGTAAAAAATTACATCTCTTCCCATAGGTCCAACAAAAAAAGTTGCCCTTACTATTACATTTTTGCTTGGTATCTCAAATCTGTAATCTCGTGTTTCTTCAGTCTTTCCTGTAACTTCTGCTGTTACAGAATAGAAACTATTGTCGCCATAATTTTGGACTGCGAAACTTTCATTTTTTATGTAGTTGGCTAAGTTATAGCGAACTGACAAAAATATTCTTCCGTCATCTGTTGTTTCTACTAAGGCTTGTGGACATAGTACATTTTCTGTCATACCCTGTCCTATTCCTGGATTGTTACCAGGGTCTTCTATGACTCCTGTAACCGGATGGATATAGTAGGGCGTCGCCTTTGCTATTTCTTGTGAATAGGCATAGGTAACATTTATTAGACTTGTAAAAATGAGAGCCAAGATACATAAGTTATTTATTATTTTTTTCATTATCTTTAAGCCCTCCTAAAAATATTATTTCATCCTTCATTTCTTTTACTTCTTGAAAATTTTTTCTAATTACAACAAAGGCCATTGAATTTAATCCTATAAATATTAGGAGTATTAAAATAATAATGCCCTTTGATTCTTTTTCTTCAATTTCTTGTCCTTCTGCTCCAATCTCTGCATCTTTATTTTGATTGAAGGATGGTCCCTTGTTTTCTTGACTTGAAATTTTACTTTGTTGTGAGCCTATAGAAGGTGGACTTGTGTTTAGTGTTGTTGAACTAACTTGTGGTCCTTCTACTGGCATAGGGGATGAGGAATCTGAAGAGCTTGATATTTTTTGTGCCTGTGGCTTTTTAACTGTCGTCATAAAGGCCTTTGCTCTTTCTTCCTTTGAACTACTATTGCTTGTACTTATATTGCTTAATGTCGGTGATTTATTATTATCTATGCTTTCATTTACTTGCATACCTGATCCAGCAGCTTTCACCACTATAAAAATTGCTGAATCTTTTGTTTTAAATTCAATGTGATCTCCATTGACTTTGAAATCTATCTTCTTTTTTTCTCCATTATTTACTTCATAAAGACTTAGCTTGTCTTGTCCTTTAAATTTTAAAAGAGGTAATTTTAAATCAAATCCTTTGTTTGCATAAATCTTTTTTCTTTTTGCTTGAATACTTTCTTCATTGCCTTGTATTTCATCTAGGGGTCCTAAAAACTCTATCTTAAAAACATTTACTTGATCTAATTTGTCAAAGGACTTTGTGAATTCTTCTGCCTGCTTTCCTGATAATCTATTTCCATAAAAAGAAAATTCTTCATTAAAGGTATCAGGATCATAGTTTACTATTATGTTTTTATTTTGAACTTCTCCAGCTTCCTTTGAATTAAATTCTGGTTTATTTGCTCCTTCTTTAAAATTGTTTATTAATATTGAATCGCTTTCATTTATTTTTTTAATCTCGCCATAGTCAAGTTTTATTCTTGCCCTTATTGGTTCATCCCCCATAGGTTCTACTTTTGGATCTACATAAACCCTTGTCATTTCATCCATATTAACTAGGGATGTCTTAAAGACTCTTGGTCTTTTATCTTTTTCCTTGGGTACTTCTAAGTCATAGCAAGCTGCCTCTGCCCTGTGATAAATTCCATCTTCCTTTTGGAAGTAAATATTAATTAGAGAAGCTGTTATTGATAAGTATTCCATCTTGTCAGATCCTATGTAGAGGTTTGCTTCTCCATCCTTCACTTCAATCTCGGCTTTTTGTACAAGCGCTTTGTTGCCCATACTAGGTTTTTCTTCGATGGAATGCCATAACTTAATTGGAATTTCATAGTAGCCATCTTCTAATTTTATTTCTTTTTTCTCTGGTGTGCTTTCATTATCCGCAAATACAAAATTCGTTAAGAATAATAAAGATAATAAAAATACTAGAGATATGTAAATTTTTTTATTTTTCATTATAAAGACCCCTTGTTATCAATTTATATTACTTAGGTAATGATATTACTTATCAATTAAATAAGCTATAAAAGAATTATGAAAATTTTGTTAACTCCGGTTTACTCGCAGAAAAATTTTTATAAATATATTATTTTAATTTTTATAATAAAAATAAACTCTAGTCACTGACTAGAGTTTAGAATGTTTTTACATATTTTATGGTGTATAAGTTTAAGTTTTTAAGTTAAACAAAGGTTAACTATAAATAAAAAATTTGCTTTTTTTTCATGTATTGTTATTCCCATTTGAGATTTAATTTTTAAAATCAAGGATGCCTCTAAAATTATCCCATCTGATGTTGACCAATAATCAATTAAATTGAGGGGAATCTTAAAAATCCTATCCTTGGAATTTATTTCTATTTCTTCTCCATCATCAAAATAAAATAACTTTGTAGCAATTGCTTTTTTTAAGTAACCGTGATGAGCTTTCTTTATTGTCTTAGTTGAAAGTTCTATATAGGATTCTTCCCCAATTATCAAATATGCCTGATCATCAAAACCCATAAGTGCCATGGAATTATCAACAAAGGATCTTTTTCTTTCTTCATCAATCTTCTTAATTGAAAAATTAATTGCATGCCTTCCTTTTTCTAAATATTTAGAAATATCTTGGACCCTCTCTCTACCCTGAATATCTTTAGCTAAAATCATACTCTTGTATCTTTTTTCCAGTGCCTCTTGATAAGGAATAAGCCTCTTTGACAACATTTCAAGGCTGATGCTTCTAGCGAGATTATCGTCAACATCCAAAAATTTTTGTAATACAAATAAATTCTTTTCAAGATTTTCATTATAAAATTTAGAAAGGTCACACCCAATTTTAGTTAACTTATACTCATTATCTTCCTTGTACAAGATTCCCGTGACAATCATCTTGTCTAGAATCTTTTTTGAGTTAGCACGAGAGCAGTTAAAAAATAAGCTTGCTTCTGTAATAGTCTTCTTGCCTTCATAATTTTTTATAAATAATAAATATTCAATTTGTACTTTAGTTATATTCAAATTTATCATAAAATTATGACTCCATTCCTCTTTTAACTTCTACTATTCTGTCACAAATCCTAAGAGAACTATCCCTGTGAGATGAAATTATAATATTTTTATTTTTTCTCTCATTATATAGGGACTTTAAAATTATCCCTTCGTTTAATGCATCAATGTTAGCCGTTGGTTCATCAAGTAGGTATAGCTTTGATTTTCTTAAAAAGATTCTTGCTAGAGCCAACCTTTGAGCTTGTCCAGTGGAGATTTCATTATTTTCTTTTACTATCTCTGTATCCAAACCCTTGTCAAGTGTCATTATGAAATCATAAATATTTGCCTTCTTGCAAGCTTCTATTAATTCCTCTTCACTTGCATCTTTTTTTGCAATTTTTAGGTTATCTCTAATGCTTCCTCTAAATAGGTGGGTTTCTTGACTTAAGTAAGAAATGTTCTCTCTTAAATTTAATGTATTCAAGTCTTTTATGTTTTTATCATTTAGGCAAATCTTACCACTCTTTGTATCGTAAAATCTCATCATTAATTTTATTAGTGTCGACTTGCCACAACCGCTTTTGCCTTTTAGCCCTATTATCTCATTTAATGAAGCTTTAAAATTAAAATCATTAATGAGTTTTGTTTCATCATAAGAAAAATTCACTTTCTCAAGACATATATTTTCATAATCAATTTCTTCTCCCTCGTAATTTATCGGTGTAAGGGGATCTTCTTCTAAAAGTTCCATGACTCTCTTGCCACAAGCAAAGGTCAAAACTAAGTTATTTGCAAGAGATGAAAGGGCGCTTGTTGGTCCAAAAGAGGAAATGAAAACTCCCAAGGGGAATAATAAACCACTAAGGTCTAAGACAGAATTTTTGTAAAGCTTAATGGCTGCCAGAGTAAAAATTAAATCTGCAAGTATTATCGTAAAAGATGTGAGGGCAAAATTATTAGATGATTTTTCTGTAAGAGTCTTTGTAGACCTATTTAACTTATTTGCTTCAAATTCAATCTCCTTATACCTATCTTCAAAATAAGAAAAATTAATGATTTCTTTTATTCCCTTAAAGCTTTCCAGGATTAGAGAATTTAAACTTGATATATTCTTCCTCTGCTTTCGTCCAATTTCTCCAGCAGATTTCTCTGTGATAATTGGGATAATTATAGCTAATATCAAGTGAAAAGTTAGAAGTATCCCAGAATAAATTGGATTAAATCTCCATAAAAGTATAAATAAAAATAAAGTGTGAACTAGGGCTATACAGACAGGTGAAATTGTGTGTGCATAAAAGACCTCTAGTAGTTCTATATCTGATGTAATAATAGAAATTAATTCTCCCTTATTTTTCCCATTCATCTTGGCTGGTCCCAAGGATCTTAGTTTTTTGAAAATTTTGTCTCTTAATATTGCTAAAATTTTGAAGGCTATATAGTGATTTAAAAGCTGCTCTAGGTACTTAAATATTGCTCTCAGTATAGCTAATGTAAATAAGATTCCAATTATTAATTTTAAATTTACAGTTTGATTTAAAATTAGTTTACTTAGGTAGAACAAGCCTAATGATGGCAATAAAGTCGCAAATATGTGTCCACTTGCACCAAAAAATATGGCAAAAAACATTTGTAACTTCAGATCATCCACAAGGGATAGGAGTTTCCCTATTAATTTTTTATATTCAATTAATTTCTTCATTTAAACCCCACATTTCTAGTTCCCTTTGGTATCTATAAATACCAGAAAATAATTCTCCCTTACTTATTTCTTCAAAACTTCCTTCTTCAGCAACTTTCTTATTGTCAAGATAGTAAATATAATCTGCCTGAAGGACTGTATTGAGTCTATGAGTAATAAGAATTATGGTCATTTTTTCTTTTAATTTTTGTATAAGATTTAAAATCAAATCTTCTGATTCCTTATCTATATTTGAAATGGACTCATCTAAAATTAAAATCTTTGGTTCTTTCAAAAGTACCCTTCCTATTGCAAGCCTTTGTTTTTGTCCACCAGATAAGTTGTTACCAGCACTTTCTAGGATGCTATCTAAGCCGCCTATATTTTTAAAGTAGGAATACAGACCAACTTCTTCTAACACTTCTATTAACTTATCATCATCTGCATTTTTATTTGCAATTTTAAGATTATATCTAAGGCTTTCCTTAAAGAAGTAAGGGTTATTGTCTACTAACATTATATTTTCATTTAAAGAATCATTTGAAATTTCACTTAAGCCATTGTAAAGTATTTCTCCATCATAATTTCTTTCAAGCCCTCCAACTAATTTTGCAAGGGTGGACTTTCCGCAACCACTTTCTCCTACTATGGCTGTGATTTTGTTTGATTTAATCTTCATATTCAAATCTTTTAAAATTTCCTTTTCTCCGTAAGAAAAATTTAAATTTTTTACTTCTACATCTACTTCTTTATCCTTTATCACATCTTTAAAATCTTCAATACTTTCTATTTCTAAAATTTCAAAGAGGGAATTAGCTGCTGTAATTCCATTCATTGCAACATGAAAAAGTGCACCTAGCCTTCTTAAGGGCAAGAAAAATTCTTGACTTAAAAGTATAAAAGAAAATGCTACAAAGACAGAAAGCTGACCTTTTGAATAATAGTAAATTGATAAGATAATTCCCAAAGCTGATCCTGCATAAGAGATTAAGTCTAGAACCGTAATGTTGTTTAGTTGCATCATGAGAACTTTCATTGTTTTGATTCTAAAATCTTCGGCCTTCTCATTTAATAAATTGTTGTACGCTTCATCTGCATTGAAAACTTCTAGATTTGTTAGCCCATATAAGAAATCTATAAATACTTCTGATAAGTTTGTATATGATTTCCAATAATTCTTCACAACTTTCTTTGCAATTTTTTGCACCATTATTATGGCAATTGGTATTAGCGGTACTAATAAGAACATTGTTATTGCTATTTTAAGATTTAAAAATGAAAGTATAATAAATAAAATTACAGGTCCTATTAAAGAGAATAGAAGTTGTGGCAAGAGGGCAGAATAAAATAAGTTTAATTGTTCTATCCCTTCTACACCTAAATTTATAACTTCTGAAATAGAAATTTTGCTTCCGTACTCCATTTTAAAAGAAAAGACTTTATTAATTAGTCTTTCTCTCAATGTGTTTTTTATCCTATATGAGGCATTGTAGGATATACTACTTTCTATTTTTATTAAGAAAATATTTAGTCCAATTATTAATAACATTAATATAATATACTTGAGCCCACTAAAATTTGCATTAATTACACTTTCTATAGACTTACCTATTAAAAAAATCATGGCAACATTAGTCGCCATTTGTATAATTTTTATAAGCAAAAGCTTTAAAATTTGTATTTTTTCACTTCTTAACTCATTAAATAATTTTTTATTAAACATTTTTACTCCTTGATTGTCTTAATCTTAAAAATAAAATATATGTAGTGAAAAATTAGCACTAACAAAAGTGTAATTCTAGCATGTGAGTTGTTTACTAAACAAAATGATATGCCAAGAAAAATAGTGATAGTCATAAGAATCTTTATCTTTCTCTCTTTTGTCATTCCACTCTTATTTTTTATTGGCTCAATATTATCCTTGTATAATTTAGTAGAAGTAAAATACTCATTAAATTTTTTTGAACTTTTGGAAAAGCAATATGTTGCGAGTAACAAAAAGGGAGTTGCAGGTAATAAAGGCAAATATATCCCCACTGCTCCAATCCCTAAAAATATAAATCCAAGTATTAAAAATAAAATCTTCAATTTTATCCTCCTTATTTTTAAGTTCTATACCTGTCAGGATAAATACTAACAAATAAATTTTTATAAGTAAACATTATTGATACTAGATATCATTTCGATTTTTTAAATATATTTCTTTTCTTTGTTCTATTATATTGATTTAAAGGGACTAGCACACTGTTAACCTTGGTAAATTTTTGTTTAAAATATTTTTCACAAAAATAAGACCCTGAATTCCCAGAGTCTTACTTTAATTAGATTACATTTTTTCTATTTCAATTTTTATGTCGTGACCGTTTAGATTTTCTACTTCTGCATCAACATCAGCCTTTACTAATTCTTTTGCCAAGGTTTCTGTTTTAATAAATTCTTCTTCAGAAGCAAGAGCTTTTTCTACTTCTTCGTCAGACTTATAAGTTATCTTAATGTTGTCTAAGATATCTAAATCTTTTTTCTTTCTAAGTTGTTGAATTTTTGATACAAATTCTCTTACATAACCTTCATTAAGAAGTTCATCGTTAAGCTCAGTGTCTAGGATAACGAAAAGATTATTTTCCATTACGACGTCAAAGCCTTCTTTTGCACTAATTTTTACTTCAACATAATCTTTTTTGATTTCAGTTTCTTCTCCAGCGATTTCAAGCTTTACATCGCCTTCATTTAATTTAGCAAGAAGTTCTTTTGCATCAGTTTCTCTTAAATATTTGCCAAAGTCCTTAACCTTTGAACCTAAGATACTTCCGCAAACTCTAAAGTTTGGTTTAAGTTCAAATTCCATATATTCAGAAAGATTATCTTCAAATCTAACATCCTTAACATTAAGTTCTTCTTTAATTAAGTCAGTTAAGTCACCAATAATTTCCTTATACTTTCCATCAATTATAACTTCTGAAAGTGGTTGTCTAACTTTAATCTTAGCTTCTTCTCTTGATGCTCTTCCTAGTGTTACAAGATCTCTAACTAAGTCCATTTTTTCTTCAACCTTGTCGTTAATCATATTTTCGTCATAAGTTGGATAGTCTGTCAAGTGAACAGATTCTTCATCAGTAAGTGACTTAAATAATTCTTCTGATATAAATGGAACTATTGGTGCAATTAATTTTGTAACGCCAAGTAAAACTTCGTAAGTTGTCTTATAAACTGCAAGCTTAGTGTTGTCCTTGTCAGTCTTCCAGAATCTTCTTCTATTTCTTCTGATGTACCAGTTGGAAACATCTTCTATTACAAATTCTTGGATTTCCCTTACAACCTTTGTAAGTTCAAATACTTCCATGTCTTCTCTTACAGTCCTTACAAGTCTATTGTATTTTGAAAGTAGCCATTTATCGATTTCTTCTAAATCTTCATAGCTTACCTTGTGTTCTCTAGGGTCAATGTTATCTGTATTGGCATATAGACTAAAGAAGTTGTAAGTGTTTCTTAGTGATCTAAAGAATTTTGATTCAATTTCACGAAGTCCATCTTCGTCAAATTTTGTTGGAGTCCATGGTGGTGATACATAAAGTAGATACCATCTAACAACATCAGCACCATACTTGTCAAAGAGTTCAAAAGGTGCAACTGTGTTTCCTCTTGACTTTGACATCTTCTTTCCTTCTTTATCTAGGATAAGGTCATTTACAAGAACATTTTTGTAAGGACTCTTGCCTGTCATATAAGTTGATATTGCAATTAGTGAGTAGAACCAACCTCTTGTTTGGTCAATACCTTCTGATATAAAGTCTGCTGGGAAAAGTTCATCAAAGTTGTCCTTGTTTTCAAATGGATAGTGCCATTGAGCAAAAGGCATAGCACCTGAATCAAACCAAACATCAATTACGTCAGCTTCCCTTGTCATTTCTTTACCACACTTAGGACATTTTAGGTGGATGTCATCGACATAAGGTCTGTGAAGTTCTACATCAGCTGGCACATCTTCAACAGCCTTATTTCTAAGATCTTCAATTGAGCCAACAGATTCAGTGTGACCACATTCACATCTCCAAATTGGAAGTGGTGTTCCCCAATATCTTGATCTTGAAATTGCCCAGTCATTTAAATTTTCAAGCCAATTGCCAAATCTCTTTTCACCGACAAAGTCTGGGAACCAATTTACTCCATTGTTGTTTTCAATTAATTTATCCTTAAACTTAGTTACTTCAATGTACCAAGATGGATGTGCGTAATAAATTAATGGAGTGTGACATCTCCAGCAGTGTGGATAGTTGTGAACCACTTTTTGTTTTGAGAACATCAAGTCATTGTCCATTAAATAGTGAAGTACATCGTGGTCTGCATCAATTACAAATTGACCCTTCCAAGGTGTATCTGTAAATTTGCCTTCTTCATCAACTGGTTTTAGCATTGGAAGGTCGTATCCCCTTGCAGTTTGATAGTCATCTTCACCAAAGGCTGGTGCAATGTGAACAATACCAGTACCATCTTCAGTAGTTACATAGTCAGCACAGATTACATAAAAGGCTTTCTTGTCTGGTTCTAAGAATTTAAGAAGTTGTTCATATTCCATGTACTCTAAATCTTTTCCAAGGAATTCTTCTATAACTTCAAATTCATCATCTTTAAATACAGCCTTAGCAAGTGGTTTTGCAAGATAATAAATATTGCCATCAGCGTGTCTTGCTTTTATATATTCAACCTTTGGATTTACAGCAAGGGCAACATTTGATGGTAAAGTCCATGGTGTAGTTGTCCATGCCAAGAAATATTCATTTTCCTTATCTTTTAATTTAAATTTACAAGTTGCAGTAGTTGTTTTTATTTCTTCATAACCTTGTGCAACTTCATGAGATGCAAGACCAGTTCCACATCTTGGGCAGTATGGCACTATTTTATGACCTTCATAAATTAGTCCATCCTTAAACATCTTGTCTAGTATATGCCAAACTGATTCTATATAAGTATTTTCAAGAGTGATGTATGGGTGATCTAAGTCTATAAGATAGCCCATTCTCCTAGTAAGTGTTCTCCATTCTTTTTCGTATTCAAAAACAGATTCCTTACATTTTTTGTTAAAATCCTCAACTCCATAGGACTCAATGTCTTGCTTGTTGTGAAGCCCAAGTTTCTTTTCTACTTCAATTTCTACTGGTAGACCATGAGTATCCCAGCCTGCTTTTCTTTTAACCTTATATCCAAGCATTGTATGATATCTGCAAGTTAAGTCCTTTAAGGTTCTAGCCAAGACATGGTGTATGCCTGGTTTACCATTTGCAGTTGGAGGTCCTTCATAAAAGATATAACTTTCACCATCTTCTCTTGATTCTACAGATCTGTGCAAAAGATCAATTTCATCCCAAAATTTTGAGATTTCTTCTTCCCTCACACTTACCTTGTCCTTAGACAATTCTTTAAAATTTTTCATCTTAAACTCCTTATTCTTCCAAAATTTTTATAAAAAAAGTCCCCTCTCAAATGAGAAGGGACGAACTAGCCGCGGTACCACCCTAATTATAGGTAACTATCACTTAATTTTTTAACGCAAATGCGCAAAGGCTTTTGACCTTTGAGCTCCGAGGTGATCTATAAATTTATAAAACACAGTTTCGCACCAAACAACTGCTCTCTTAGTTTCTTAAAATTTACCGTCCTCATCAAAGCTTATATAAAATTGTCAATTGTTTGATTTTTAAACATTTTAATAATGTTTGATTGCATCATGGCAAGTGTAGTGTGGAATTTACAGTTTCCAACTTCATTTGCCCTATTTTTGTTGCAATATTTATCTTCTTGCAAGCACCTATTAATTACAATTGGTCCATCAACCGCTACAATTATGTCGTAGAGTGTTATGTCTTCCTTTGGCTTTTTCAGATAATAACCACCCTTAGAACCTCTTTTTGCATCAGTTATTCCAGCCAAGTTTAGTTTTCTAAGTATTCTAAGAGTAAATCTCTTTGTAACACCTTCACTTTCAGCAATTTGTGGCGCTCCAATGACTTTACCCTCGTTCCTAGCAAGATAACTTACAATTCTAAAGGCATAATCTGTTTCTTGTGTTATTCTCATATCATCACCTATTGCGAATATTATATCAGATTTGTTTACTTTTTGAAATACTTATCTTGTTTTTTTCTCAATTTCACTATTTCTGCAGCCTCATTTAAGGACAAATCTTCATAAGTGAGAAGGCTTCCCTTTTTAATGTCTTTATTTGCATAGGCACCTTCAGTTACAATTCCTATTGGCACATGATTTCCATATACTTGATCTTCTTTTCTTTCCAGGGTTCCAAAAATCATTCCTCCGCCAATAGAATCAAGCTTCTCACCCTTTTTTATATCTCTTTTTGCAACTGCTACAGTTTCTGCATAGGGCTCTCCCATTGGTGCAATAGATGCATCTCTTAGGACAACTGCCTTTATTATAGAAACTATAGTCTCAATGCTAGTCAAGTGATAAGGTCTATATATGGTATAATTTGGACCTTGACCCATAGATAGGTACTTCATTTCTTCATCTATAATATTAGATTTTGCTTTTACTACAGCAAATACTCCTGGAGCAATTCCCGTAGCAAAATCAACTACGCCATAGGAATTTAAAATTCCACCATCTTCTTTTAATTTATAGTCATCTGCAATTTTCTTTGGACTAGTTTCAACAAAGTGACAACCTCTTATGTCTGGTACAAAACCAAGGGCATTGCAAACTGCGTTTAACTCTATCATTGTGTTTGTTCCATCGACAAAAGAAGTGAGCATTCTTGGATTGATTCCCTTTTTATCTGCAGCTTCCTTTAAACTTTCTGGACTTGCATAATTATTTAATTCATTGTTTTTTCCCTTTCCAAGGACTAAAACATCAAAGCCACAGTTCTTAGCAAACTCATAAATTTCTACAATTGCGCCAGGTTCATCACCCTTAGTGCCAGAATAGACTAGACCCTTTTCATCAGCCATAACCTTAAGAATTGGACCAACTGTAGCATCCATTTCAACATTTAGACTGACTATGTCAACACCATTTTCTATGGCAGCAAGAGATAATTTTGTTCCCGTTTCTGTATCGCCAGTGCAGTCTACTAGGCAATCGACAAGAGTCGCTGCAAGCAAATTATTAGTAGTTGCTATATATTTTTTTTCTTTTAAAAGATTTTTTGCCTCTTCCAAATCATCTGTAAAGGCATAATCTTTTTTATCTATATTTGCTGAATCTATTGCATTTTTAAGTGTAACTTTATTTCTTGATGAAAAAACTATGGGATAAAAATTTTCATTTTGACTTAACAAAGTAAATAGGGATGTGCCCATAATACCTGAGCCCACTATTCCAACAGAAATATTCCCATATTCCTTTAATTTTTTCTGTAAGTAAAACATTCTTCCTCCAAATTTATATGAGTGATTAAAATTTTTTTACGCCAAAATTATTTTAATCTGAATTAACTTCTATTGCAAATATTTTGTTAGTTTTTTGCACTTAGGATTTTGCCAAGTCTGTATCCAGAGGCAAAGGCAAAGTGCAAATTGTAGCCGCCACAGTCTCCATCAATATTAAGTGCTTCGCCAATAATATATAGGTTCTCAAATTTTTTAGCTGAGTAGTCATGGCAATTTATTTGGCTTAAATCCACGCCACCCCTCGTCACTTGAGAATTTTTAAATCCTGTTGTGCCAATTACCTTAAAGCTTGACTTCAATAAAACTTCTATAATTTTTTGAAAATCAGCCATAGAAATCATATTCATGGCAATTTTTTTGTCTAAATTTAAATAATCGACGATGTAGTGAATAAACTTTTTATCTACAATTCCCATTAAATATTCTTCCAGAGAAAAATCTGGGAACATATAGTACCTGCTGTAAAGCATGTCCACCGTCTTTTCATCTACATTATTTATAAGAGGCACTTCAATAAAATTATCTTCAGAAATATTTACTGATAAGTCTAAAATTGGTGGTCCACTTATTCCATAGTTGGTAAATAAAATTTCTCCCCTTCTCCTGTCGATTTCTTTATTTCCCTTAAATAATTTTGCATCCCCAAGAACTTTTGTCCCACTAAGGTGTTTTAAGTATTTAGACTCCAACTTTACTTGAGTGAGGGCTGGCTTAAGGTCTGTTATCTTCAAGCCAAGTTTTTTTAGAATTTCAAAACTTCTGCCATCAGAGCCACTTGCTGGCATTGACTTTCCACCAAAGGCCGCAATGACCACATCAGCCTTAATTGTTTCACCATCAGTAATTACATCAAATCCACTTTTATTTTTTTTGATTTCTCTTACTTCAGTATTTGTCCTAATGTCGATGTCCTTTTTCTCAAGCCAATAAATTAAAATATTTAGGACAGAATTTGCCTTTAAGGTAAGAGGATAGACCCTATTGCCATCTGTGGTGGACTCAAGCCCCAAGACCTTAAAATAGTTTATCAGGTCTTCATTGGAAAAATCCTTTAATGTCTCTCTTACAAAATCTTTTGAAGAATAATTTTCTTCTGACAAAATTAAATTTGTATAATTGCATCTGCCATTTCCTGTAGCCAAGAGTTTTTTTCCAATTCTTTCGTTTTTTTCTATTAATATTACCTTATTATTTTCATTTTTTGCATTTATGGCAGCAACCATTCCTGCTGGTCCTGCACCAATAATTATTATATTCATAGTATCACAGATAAATTATATCCTAAAATTATAAAAATTTACAATAAATAAGGAAATTTGTGCTATAATGACTTAGAATTTTGGAGGAATTATGAAAAATAAAATTTATATAACAGGACACAAAAATCCTGACACTGATAGTATATGTTCCGCCATCGCCCTTGCAGAATTAAAAACAAAAATGGGCGAAGATGCTGAGGCAATTAGACTTGGCAACTTAAATAAAGAAACTGAATTTGTACTTAAACATTTTGGCGTGCAAAAACCAAGACTAAAGACTTCTATAAAGCCTCAAGTAAGAGATATAGAAATAGACGCTGCCTATTGCGTCAATCCAAGCCTTTCTATGGCATCGGCAATGGATTTGATTCAAAAAAATAATATCAACTCCTTGCCCGTTGTAGACGACGATGACAACTTAATTGGTATTGTTAGCTTATCTAACATTGCTTCAACTTATATGGAAATTTGGGACGACTCAATCATTGGAAGAAGTAATACAAGCTTTGAAAATATTTTAGATGTGCTTAGAGGAAAGGTCCTCTATCTTCCAGAAAATCCAAGAAAATTATCTGGCAAAATGGCAGTCAAAGCTATAAAAAATCAAGATTTAATTAATGAAGGCGACATTGTAATAGTTGGAGACGATGTAAAAGATCAAGAATCAGTAATAAAAAAGGGCATCTCCCTTTTGATTTTGACGATTTCAAGTAAGCTTGACGACAAACTTTTAGAGCTTGCCAAGGAAAATAATGTTGCCGTAATCTCAACTGGTCTTTCAACTTTTATGGTTGCAAGAATTTTGCCGCAAGCAGTTCCCGTTGAATATGTAATGACAAGAGATGACTTAGTTGTCTTTCACAAGGACGACTTAATCGACGATGTCAGAGAAAAAATGGCACAGTCAAGATTTAGGTCCTATCCAGTTCTTGACAACAAAAACAAAGTAATTGGAAATATTTCCCGTTACCACTTAATTTCAAATTTGAGAAAGAAAATAATTTTAGTGGACCACAACGAAAGAAACCAATCCATCGACGACATTGATTCTGCAGAAATTGTGCAAATTGTAGATCATCACAGAGTTGCAAATATTTCTACCTCTTCTCCAATATACTTTAGAAACGAACCTGTAGGCTCAACAGCTACTATAGTCTCAAAAATGTTTTTTGAAAATGGCATAAAGCCATCTCGCGAAGTTGCAGGTCTTCTCTGTGCGGCAATAATTTCTGACACACTATTATTTAGGTCACCAACATCAACAGAGACAGATAAGTATGTCCTTAACAAAATGAAAAAAATTGCAGCCATTGATGTAGATGAATTTGCCATGGAAATGTTTAAGGCAGGCACAAGTCTTGAAGGTAGAAAACCTGATGAACTATTAAAATCTGATGTCAAAAACTTTTCCATTGAAGGCGTAAATGTAAGAGTATGCCAAATTTTTACAATGGACTTAGAAAGCACAGCCTCTGTGGAAAAAGATTTAAAGGAAGCCATGGAACACTTCATAGAAACTTCTGATGCCGAAACTTTTGTCCTCATGATAACAGATATCTTTAAAGAAGTTTCAGAAATAATTTTGGCAGGAAGTTTTAAAGAGGCTATAGCCAGAAAGTTTGATAAAGAACTTGTTGATGACAAATTTTTATCAGAGGGACTTCTGTCAAGAAAAAAACAACTTCTTCCAAAAGTAAGCGCCGCAATTTCAGAAGAACTTTCATAATTTTAAAGCAAAAATAAGAGCCTATCAATTCTGATAGACTCTTTCTTTTTTTGTAGCTATTATTTTTATTTATTGCAAGTTCCTTGGCAGCCGCAAGAATTTTCATCGTCCTTATCAGGTTGGCAACTACAATCATGATTATGCTCATGGTGGTGGTCATGTTGATGGGCTTCTTCCTCATCATCTTCCCCATTCTCTATATAGACATTTAAGTCTTTTATGCCATAGACTTTTTCTAGATCTTCTGAAAAGGCAACTACTGATTTTTCGTCAAAACCATAGATGTAAACTTCACTGCCATAATTTAAAATTTCTAGTTTCAAAATGCCATCGTCATAGAGGCTTATGCCCATAAAGTTTAGGGCTGTCTCACCAATTAAATTTTCTAAAATCATTTTTTTGAAGTCTTCGTCGATTATTCCCTGAAAAATATATTCGTAGCCATCTTCATCTGAATAAACTGCAAATTCTTCAACTAATTTTTTTGACTTTTTATCATCTTTTAAAATTTTTATTTGATAGGAATCGCATTTATTTAAATATATTTTAAGAATATCAGAAATTGGTCTAAGGTCAATTTCATCATCGATAAAGACATCATTTTCAAAATTTATATAATACAAAAAATCACTCCTACTTAGTCAAAAGATAAAATTCGATATAGGCATCGTCAAGATTGTTTTCTTTTCCGAAATAAATATTTGTAAATAAAACTTTATAGCCATCTTTTTCTATTGCCAAATCTTCAAGCTCAATGCGGTCCTTAGTCTTGTACAAAAGTTTTAAATTATCTCGAAGTTTAGCCAGGTCGATAGTCATAATTGTTTTATAATCACTTTTTGATTTTTTATAAATTTTTATTTCTTTTTTATCTTTTTCAAATTTATAATTTCCTGAAGTTACAACATCGTCAAGGGAATAAACATAAATTAAATGTTTGTAGCCCTCAATGTCAATGTCAAATCCAAGCTCGCTATCTGTAGGCAAATTATCTGTGTAAGAATAGCCAAGATAATTTTTACTTTCAATAATATTGGAGAAGCCAAAAAGTTTTGTAAAGCTGTCTTCACTTAACTTAAAATCCTTTGGCATATAGGATAGTTTGTCCACCCTATCTGTCCTTACCATGTAGCTTACTATGTCCACAATTTGACTTTTTGCATCGGATTCAATATTTATGTTGGGCTTAATTTCCTCTCCTGCAATCATCTTATTGTCCCTTAAAAGTTTTTCGAATCTAGCATTTTGTGACCTTATGCTGAGACTTGTGGCTGATGCAGGACCAATACCAGTTATTAAAATTATTACTGACAAAAATATTGGAATACTTATATTTGAATTTTCTCTGTAAAAAATATAATAGATTAGAGATAGGAAGATCCAAAGTCCCACTGCAATTACAATATATCTATTTTCAGTCATTCCATATTCTTTGATTCTCAAATAAATTGCAAAGAACATCATTCCCAGTAGTGGAAAAAGTGTAAATGGAAAAACTATTTTAAATTTATTTATAAAAGTAATAGTCTCCACTCTGGAAAGGAAAAATAAATATACAATTGAAAAACTTGCAAACCAAATAACTAAATTTACAATTAAATTATTTGGAATTTGCCAAAGGACTAATATCTTTACAAAGTAGGCTAGTAAAATTGCCGTATAAATAATAACAATTGGCGTAATTATATAGACTAAGAGAATTCTAAAAGCCTTTGGATATTTGTAATCTGTGAAGGAATCTCTCACCTTTGGAAAATCAGAGAAAAATGTCACCACATTAAATAAAATAAAGGAAAAAATTGCAACTCTCAAATATACTGAAGACCCAAAATTAAATTTAAATAGGCTGTTAAGTGCAAAAATAATTCCACTTATACCAACAAAGACAATAAAGCTGTAAATATTTGAAATTATAAAGGACCTCAATATCTTTGCAACATAGACAACAAAATCCTTGTGATAATTAAATTTCCCCACAAAGGAAGTGCCAACTACTAAGGCTGCAATTAGGGTAAAGTATATAAAATTATTGTCATAAAATTCCAAAACTTTGTTTTCGTGATATACAAGCTCATAAACCCCATATAGAATTGGAAGAGTTATTACATAGGATAAAATTTTAAATAAATTATTATTTTTTAAATTTTTTAGGTCGTAATAATTTCTGAGACCCTCATTGAATAATTTAATAAAAGCATAAAGAAAAATTCCAAAAACAAAAACAAGTCCAAAGCTCAACATCTTGTTATTATATGCTTCTGCGTATTCATCGAAAGTTGACAAGATTAAAAATATTGTGGCAAGTATTGCTGAAATTATTGTAAATGGAAACCTTTTAAAGGTGTTTTTAATACTATTAAAATTAAGTAATGTAAAATTAAAAATTTTCATAATATCCTCCTAATTTTAATAATATATCAAGGACCTTGATTTTTAAAGCTTTTGGATTAAATCTTTGTCATTGTATCCACTTTGACATATTTATTTTTTATAGACAAGCTTGCCCTCAGAGATAGTATAAAGAACCTCTCCCCTTAAATTTTTACCTGCGAAAGGACTGTTAGAGGACTTTGATTTAAATTTTTCAATTTTATATTCACTTTCAAGGTCAATTATAGCCAAATCTGCAAGCTTACCTACTGAAATTTCTCCACCTTCAAGTCCATAAATTTTTGCTGGGTTTGTGCTCATGAGCTCAATTAATTTCATGAGAGAAATTTCTCCACTTAAGATTAAATTTTCATAGCAAATTGAAAAAGATGTCTCTAGTCCAATAATTCCTGATGGGGCCTTTGTTATTTCCTTTGCCTTTTCTTCAGGGCTGTGAGGAGCGTGATCTGTTGCAATAATTTCTATTGTGCCTTCCTTTATGCCCTCAATAATCCTGAGCCTATCTTCTTCACTTCTTAGTGGTGGATTCATCTTTGCAAGAGTGCCGTATTTTAATACTGCCCTGTCATTTAAGGCAAGGTGGTGTGGCGTAACTTCTGCATAAATATTTGCTCCCATGGATTTTCCAAATTTAACAAGATCAACTCCTAGCCCTGTAGAAATATGCTGAATGGAAATCTTGGCTCCAGTGTAAATTGCCATGGCTATATCTCTTGCAATAAAGGATGTCTCAGCAATAGTTGGCGAGCCATAAATATTTAATTTTTCGGAAACTTCTGAATGGTTTATTCCATTTTGTTCAATTAAACTTGGATCTTCTTCGTGAAAAGAAATTATTGCCCCTAATTCTTTTGCACGATTCATGGCATCTACTATTAGTTTAGAATTTCTATTGGGGATTCCATCGTCAGTAAAGGCTAGGGCTCCTGCCTTAAAATTTTCTTCCATGTCCACAAGCTCTAAATCAGAAAAATTTCTCGTTAGAGCAGAAACTGTATATACTTTTAAAGGAAGATCGCGTGCCTTTTTGTAGTGGTCAATAATTTTTTCCTTGTCGTCAATTTTTGGGCTAGTGTTTGCCATTTGCACAACACTTGTAAAACCACCAGCTATGGCAGCCTGACTTCCACTTTCTAAATCTTCCTTATAGGTTTGACCTGGGTCTCTAAAGTGAACATGGACATCAACAAGTCCAGGGACAAGGACTTTTCCCCTAGCGTCAATTATTTCTTCCTCTGGAAAATTTCTCTCATCAATATCTTTTTCTATTTCAATTATTGTTCCCTTTTCAATTCTTATATCTAAAATTTCATCTGTTTTTGAAAGAGGATCTATCACTCTTCCGCCTTTTATAATCATATTTTCTCCTATTAAAAAGTTTTTATCCTAAAAAAGACGAGGAAACCCTCGCCTTCTAAAAAATTTAATTATTCTTCCTCACTATCTTCTTGGTCTTCGTCATAGATTTCTAAATCATCAAAGTCGAAATCATCATCGTATAGATCAAAATCCATATCTTCATTTTCATAAACATAATCTTCTAGATCTGAAAGGTCTTCTTCAATGATGTCAACATAGTCTTCGATTTCTTCACGAGATTCTCTCATTTCATCAATAACATCGCTTAAGATATCTACAAGTTCAGATATAATTTTGCCTTCGTTAGTAGTTGTGTCCAAATCATATCCGTCACAAAGTCCTTGTAAATATGATATTCTCTTTAATAAATATTCCATAGTACCTCCAAATTAAACTCTAGACATATATTCGCCATCTCTTGTGTCAATTCTTATAACGTCGCCTGTATTAATGAAAAGTGGTACATTAAGAGTGTAACCTGTTTCTACAGTTGCAGGTTTAGAGCCACCACTTGATGTATCTCCTTTGACACCTGGTTCAGTTTCTGTAACTTCTAGTTCTACAAAGTTTTGAGGTGTAACTCTAAATGGTTTGCCCTTGTAGAAGTTAATAGTCGCCATATCATTTTCCTTCATGAAGTTAAGAGCATCTTCAACCATGTCCTTTTCTAGTGGAATTTGTTCGTAAGTTTCTTGATCCATGAAGTAATAAAGTGCTCCATCAGAATATAAGTATTGCATTTCTTTATTTTCAATTACAACTTTTTCAAATTTTTCTGATGGGTTAAAAGTTGTGTCTTTAATGCCACCAGTAAGTACTGATTTAATTTTACTTCTTACAAAAGCTGCACCCTTACCTGGTTTAACGTGTTGAAAGTCAATTACAACCCAAACATCTCCGTCCCATTCAAATGTAAGTCCTTTTCTTAAATCTCCTGCTGTTATCATATTTTCCTCCATATTAAGTATTGTCTTCTAAATCATAATAGTTAAGTGATCTTGGCTGAAATTTTATATAATCAGGTAGCACTGAACTAAAATCTCTTAAGACTAGTGGATGATATTTAAGGCTTATACTAGGATTTTTGTCGTATAAATCAATTAAATATCCCTCTAATTTGCAATTATTAGAAATTTGCGCATTATTATTTACAATAATTATACCAGATATTGCATTATCATTAAACAAAACTTTATCATTTAATATTAAAATTTGATTACTTACCTTTGACTCAATCTTTAAGCTACCACTTTTTTGATTAATTACCATATCGTCTTCTAAAGAATAAAGTGGATTTCTCTTTATAATTTTTTCTTCGGCTTTTTCATCAAATTCTTCAACTTCTTCAAAAATAAATTTTTTGCCCTTCTCTTCTCCGTAAATAAAATCGCCATCTAAGTCTATTACTTTTATACCAGGAATAGACCAATTATTATTGTCAAAAGAATTTTTTATTTTTTCTATTTCATCTTTATTTATTTTTCCAGAATTTAAAACTCCATCCTCCTCTTTATAAATTTTATTTACAAAGTTCGCCCTAATCCTAGCCCCAACAAGTGAATTTTTATATTTTACTTCCGTCCTCAATTCTACTAAATCCAAATAATTATTATTTTTGTCCACAAAATCTTCATTTGATATTACAAGCTTTTCTAGCTTTGTGTCGCTGGGCAAAGTTTTTACACTCAAATTTTTTGAATGTTTTCTTGATAAAATAAATTCTTTTAGTTCTTTATTAAAATTTTCTTCGGAAATCTTCATATTTAAAACAGATTCCGCTGCATATTTTGATTGAACTCTCTCAACTCTATGCAAATTTATATAAGATGTATTTGAAGTGTAGGAATAAATAAAATAAAAGAAGAGAGCAAGCAGCGAAATTAAAATTATTGTAAAAATATAAATAAAGCCTTCTTTTCTCTCATTCATAGAACTGTATCCTCTTTGCAATTTTAAAATTTATTTTATCAAGATCATTGTAATTTAAATAGACAGAAAAATAATTTCCCTTATCGCTAATTCTAAAATCCTTTATATTTTCCGTCAAAGCGTTCTTTCCTTTAGCTTCAAGTAGATCAAATCTTGTGAGATTATTTTCTGTTGAGGCAAATCTATATAATTTGCCATTCATTTTGCCGTAATTTATATAAATATATTTCCCTTGAAATTCTTTAATAAAATAAATTTTGCCGCCAATATTTGTGTAATAATCAGAACTTTCGATTTCGTCCTTTATGTACTCAAGGGCATAGGACAAGTCTGAATTTACATTTTGATTTATATAAGTTTTGTTGAGAGCCTTTTGTGAAATTCCCAAAATAGAAGTTAAGACCATGCCTATAATTAGAAGCATGGCAATAGAAAGGACAAGCTCAATTAGTGAATAGCCCTTCCTTCGGCAGGTAAACCTCCATTTTAATTTCTTCATCACTATCTCGCCTCTTTCCCTTGACAATAACATGATTTAAATTTCCCTCGCTATTTTTCGTCACATCAATAATAAAATCTTGATTCTCCCCTTCTCCACTGTCAAAGTTTATTTTTAAATCCTTGTTGTTATAAGACTCACCAATTATTTCTTCCATTTTAGAATTTACAGCATAAATTAAAAGTTCTCTTTCCTTTAAATGATTTTGATTTTCCAAAAGGGTTATAATATTGGGCATAATTACAGAGGCTATTAGTCCAATTAATGCTATGGAAAATAGGACTTCAATCATCAAATGTCCTCTATTTTTAGTTTTTAAGTTCATAATAATTCACCTTGCCAGTGACAGGCTCCACTGTGATTTTAATTGATTTTTTATCCCCTATGGAGTAAATAATTGTGCCCGCAGAATTATTGCTAGCCACATAGGAAGGCTTGCCACCACTTGTAAAATTAATATTTCTAACATTAGTTGACTTAAGTTTAACTAATTTATTAAACTTTACAGCCTTGGTCTTGCCGCCAAAAACCATTTTGTAGCCGTCATCTTCTATTTTTATACTAGTTTTACAATTATTCACTTGAGCGTAATTTTTTAAAAACTTTATATCAAGAGCCAGACTTTTTATTTGTTCCCTGGCTTCAATTTTGTCGCGAACATTAAAATTAATCATGCCTATAGACAAAAGTATCATTGTAATTGCAAGAGTTATAACTAGTTCGATTAAGGTAAAGCCTTTAAATGTCTTCATTATAGTCAACTTCTTTTACAAAAAAGAATAGATCTTTATTATTTTTTGGCACTAAATAAAGATGGCTGATGTTTTCTGCAAATAAATTTATCCTAAACCACTCACCCTGATATATGCTTGCTGTGTAAGGAATTTTTTCTCCCTTAAGATTTACAAGCCCAATTTCTTTACAAGAATCATAGGGAAATAAAATTGAAATAGAAATTTCCTGACAATTTTTTTCCACACCAAGTTTTATGTCGTCGTAAATATTTTCTGCCTTTGCATAAAAGGATGTAACTCCAGATTCACTGTAATAATTTGTCCTAATGCTGTCATCAACTAGAAATTTATTTTCCTTGGACTTTTTGTTTTCAAAATCCAAGTCATCAAAAATACTTTCAACCTTATCTTTAGACTTATTATTTGAATTGTCATTTAAATCATCAAAAATTGATAAGGATACTTCCTGACCCTTTATTTTATTGTCCTTATTTTGACTTGCTTTTGCAGAAACTTTTTCTGGTGCTGAGGCTTTACTATGATTTATGGCTTTTGTATTTGTAATTTTTTGAACCTTACTATTTTTTACTTCCTCAGCCTTAGTGTTTTTTATTTCTTCAGCCTTAGTATTATTATCTTCCTTAGAATTTAAAGTCTCTCCACTAGGATCTTCATTATTTGTCTTCTCTTCTTTATTTTCGCTAAAGTAAGCTTCCTTTAAATCTGAATAATAAATTGCCTTAGATGGTTTTTCTGCCTTAAATCTGTATGTAAAAGTGTTTTCGTCCCTTCTATTTAACTCAATGTTTGAATATCCATAATAATTTGTAAAAGACGAAATTTTACTTATTTCGCTATTTTCAATTTTTCCAGAAATTGCAAGAGTTTCTATATCAGTCTGCCCTTCCTTGGTAAAATTATCTCTGTTTAAATTATTTTCAGCAGAAATTTTATCAATATTTTCCTTTGAAAAATCCTTAAGGCCACTGTACTTGTAGCCTCCTTCTTCACTTTTAAGGCTCTCGTTAAAGTCAACTTCTGAGACCTTTTGTGCCTCAGCCCTTATGAGAAAATTGTAAAATAAAAATTCTATAAATAACAAAATCAAAATTACAAATAAAATCTTTTCTCGATTTGAAAATCGCCTATAACCGATTTTTTTGCTCAAAATATCAAATATATCCATTTAATTTTTCCTCTACAAATTCTGCCAACTTCTCATGAAGCCTTTCATTTGGATGTATTCCATCTATTAAATCATCTTCAATGTAATTTTCTTTAGCATAGTCATAAAATGAAATGACTTTATAATCCTTGGCATTTTCCTTTAAAACTTTGTCAAGATTTTCTATATTTTTGTTCACTGAATTAAAATTAATAAAGCTTTCATAGGCCTCATCTAGATTTTTAAAAGATGTGGGATAAGGCGTGATGACAATAATTTTGCCGCCTAAGCTCTTTAATTTTTCTATGATTTTATTTATATTTTTTGTGACATAGTCAAGAGATCTTCCATTATAAAAATCATTTAAACCAATGAGAAGAAAATATAAATCATAAGTCATCAAATTATTTATTGCATATAGAACTTCATCAGTGGTTAAACCATTAACCCCGTAGTTGTCAATATCGTAACCTTTTCCCTGCAAATAATAAATTAAGGATTTTCCTCCAACTAAATATCCTTCAAATATGGAGTCTCCAAGGGCACAAATTCTCATACAACCTCCTACATAAGTCCTTCTTCCAAGAAACTAAAATACTTATTATCTCCAATGATTATGTGGTCTAAAATATCAATTCCAATTATCTTTGATGCCTCAACTAAGGTGTTAGTAAGGTCAATATCCTCCTTTGATGGCTTTGGATCCCCTGTTGGGTGATTATGTAACAAAATAATTGTGTGGGCATTGTCAGAAATGGCAGCCCTAAAAACCTCTCTTGCATGAACGAGAGTCATGTTTATAGTACCCTTAGAAATTTCTCTCACATAATTAATTTCTTTTTTCGTGTTTAGAGTCATAATCCTAAAGTGTTCTTCTTCTAAGACGCTCATGTCGCTTAAAACATAGTTTGCAGCAACTGATGGTGATGTAACCCTAATTTTCGAATCGTAAGAGCTTACAGAAAGTCGCATGCCCAGTTGCACAGCTGCAATTATCATGGCTGCCTTGGCTTCTCCAATGCCTTCAACTTTCATTAAGTTGGCAAAATTTGCGTTTTTAAGACTATTTAAGCCGTTCCTATCATTTTCTGATTTTAAGCTTCTAAGAACTTTATTGGCTGTGTCAATGGCTGAATCGCCACTCTTGGACCCAGTCCTTATGATAAGAGCTAAAAGTTCGGCATTCGAGAGATAATTTGGTCCAAACTTTATAAGTTTTTCCTGAGGTCTTTCCTCCTCTGGCATCTCCTTAATAGTGTATCTTTCGATTTCTCTTTCTTTCATAAAATCACCACAAGCTTAAATTAAATAATCTCATCAAATCTCTATTTATCTTTCCTATTGGAAGACCAACGATATTAAAATAGTCTCCCTCTATTTTTTCAACTAAGAGAGACCCCTTGCCCTGGATTCCATAGGCACCAGCCTTGTCCTTGTATTCAAGAGTGTCCAAATATTTTTCTATTTCATCATCACTTAAATCATAAAACTTTACAGAAGATTCTTCGTAGTTTAGGTACTTAATTTTTTGAGACAATTTAAAAATTGCGTAGCCTGTAAATACTCTGTGACTTTTTCCACTTAGGCTCTTAATCATCTCCCTTGCATCATCGCGATCCTTTGGCTTGCCAAGAAGCCTTCCCTCAAGTTCAACCAAGGTGTCTGCAGCTAAAACTATGGCATCTTCATTATCCCTTGCTACTGCTATTCCCTTCTCAAAGGCAAGTGCCATGACAGTAGTCCAGGGCGCATAGGAATCGTCCTTTATCTCATTAATATCTTTCGAAACTACCTTAAAATCTATAAAATGTGATAAAATTTCTCTCCTTCTTGGAGAATTTGATGCCAAAATAATACTTTCCATTTCAAGCTCTCTCCTTTGATATATTTGTGTTGTCAACTATATAAATTGAAGCAAGTCCAACAAAAAATCCTGTGAAAATCCCTAAAATAACCAGCAGTGGCAGATAAGCAAGAATTGCTGTAGTCTTCATGATGTAGGATGCAACTAAAACTTGACCTAAATTGTGAAAAAATGAGCCAATTTCACTTATTCCAATTAAAGATAAATATTTTCTCAAAAATTTATGAGCAATAATCATGGCAAGTGAACTTAAAAGAGCGCCGCCCAAGGAAAAAAAGAAGCTAGACACAGCACCAGTAACCAGTGCCAAGATTATAGTCTTAAAAATTGAGACAAAAAAGCCCTCCTTATATCCAATGGCAACTATAGTTACAAGAACCACAATATTTGATAGGCCTAGCCTAGCACCTGGAATGGCTACAGGAAGTGGAATCACACTTTCAAAGAGACCAAGGACAATTCCAAGGGCACTTAGTAGAGATAAATAAATTAATTTTCTATTCTTTATCATTTTATTATCAAATCCAAACTATCATGGTTCTTTTTGTCAGATACAATTTTTACCATGACTCTATTAGGTAGGCAGATGATTGAATCTCCAGGAATAGAAATTTTTCCCATCTTCATGCAAATTTTATCCTTGCAATTAGATTCATGCATGTGCACCTCACCCTTTTCAATTATTACTTCATTCTTACCGTAAACAGTATTTATATCAATTTTTTCATCTGTATTTTTAGTTAAAGGCACTTCTTTAAAAATTTTCCCATCAACAGTTATTACAACTTTTTTTGAAATGTTTGCATCTTCCTCAGGCAATTTGTTAGTAAAAAAATAAATTATAAAAGAAGCAATAACTATTAAAATAATAACTAAAATATCAGCTTTTTTTAACTTTTCCATAATTTTATTATAGCACAAGTTTAAGAGGATTTTTTCAATTAAATTTTATTATGGTTTAGCTTAATTTGCTTAAAAAATAAAAAACTCTATAATATTCTAGACATATATCTAAAATGTTATAGAGTAAAATTTTGCATAAAAAAAGCGAGACCTAAGTCTCACTTTATTATTCAGCTTCTGCAATAATTTCTTTGCCTGCATAGTGTCCACAAGAAGGACAAACTCTATGAGGTAATTTCATTTCATGGCAGTTAGGACATTCAACTACTGTTGCTTTATTTAATCTGTAAGAAGATGCTCTTCTCTTATTCTTTCTTTGTTTTGAAGTTTTTCTCTTAGGTACGGCCATTTCTACACCTCCTCATCTTTAAATAAATCTAATAACTTTCCAAATCTTGGATCCACTGTCTCTTCAACAGATTCTTCTTCATGACAATCACAAGGACCTTCATTTAAGTTCTTGCCACAATGAGGGCAAAGTCCCTTGCAATCTTCACTGCACAAATTTTTACCAGAAATTGATGTAATAATTTGTGAGAAGATAATCTCTGAAAGATCTACTGAATCATCAATAATTTTAAAATACTCGTCTACAGAATCCTCATCATATAGACTTGGGTCTTTAAAATTGTAAGCAATGTAAGATGTCTCTTTTTCATTTATAAAGTCTTTGAGGCATCTGTCACAGACTGCTTTGAATTTGTAGGAAATATCAAGACAAAGTTCTAATTCCCCTGTCAAATCATGAATATATCCCTTGTACTCTATTGGATAGATGAGATTTAGATCTTCTAAACTCAAATCCGTGTCATTTTCCTTTAAGCTACCCTGGAAATCTAGCCTAACATCATCAGATGACAAAAAAGTACTAAGATCTAATTTCATATACTCACCTCAAAAATACATACAAATCATTATAACTTTTTATTTTTCAAATGTCAATAAAAATCTTGAAAATTATGCCTCAACAAGTGCCTTTGTATCTCTCGCAATCATAAGCTCTTCATTAGTTGGGATTACAAAAATCTTAATAGAAGAATCGTCAGCAGAAATAAGCTTGTCTTCTCCTCTTACATTATTTCTTTCAGTGTCGATTTTAATTCCAAGAGACTTTAATCCATTAACTATTGATTCTCTCATTTCAATTGAGTTTTCGCCAACGCCTGCTGTAAATACAATAGCATCAACATGGTCAAGTTCAGTCATGTAAGAACCAATGTAGCCACGAACTCTTTTTTCAAAGATATCAAGGGCAAGTTTTGCTCTCTTGTTTCCTCCATCTCTAGCTGCTTCAATATCTCTAAAGTCACTTGATACTCCAGAAATTCCAAGTACACCAGATTTTTTATTGATTAATGTGTTAATTTCATCAGTAGAAAGATTTTCTTTTTCCATTAAGAATGGAAGAATAGCTGGGTCTAAATCACCACATCTAGTTCCCATTGCAAGTCCTTCAAGTGGTGTAAAGCCCATAGAAGTGTCAATGGATTTACCATTTTTAACTGCACAAATACTTGAACCATTGCCAAGGTGACAAGTGATTAAGTTAACTTCATTAACATCTTTTCCTAGCATTTCTGCTGCTCTGTTAGTGATGTATTTGTGAGAAGTTCCGTGGAAACCAAATCTTCTAATCTTATATTTTTCATAATATTCGTATGGAAGTGCATAGATGTAGCTTTCAGCTGGCATAGTTTGGTGGAAAGCTGTATCAAATACTGCAACTTGCTTAACATTAGGAAGAAGTCTTTGGCAAGCCTTGATTCCCATAATGTTTGGTGGATTGTGAAGAGGAGCTATTTCAACATTATCTTCAATTCCCTTTAAAACTTTTTCGTCAATAATAACAGATTGAGCGAAGTCTTCGCCGCCGTGTACAACTCTGTGACCTACTGCATCAATTTCATCAAGTGACTTAATTGCACCGTATTCTTCATTTGTTAGGGATTCCATTACAAGTTCAAGAGCTCTCTTGTGATCTTGCATTGGAGTTTCAATAGTTTTCTTTTCCTTTCCTATTGTTTCGTGTTTAATTCTTGAACCTTCAATTCCAATTCTTTCAACTAAACCCTTTGCCATCAATTCTTCAGTTTCCATATCAATGAGTTGATATTTTAGAGAAGAAGATCCGCAATTAATTACTAATATCTTCATGTTTCCTCCTCATGTTTTTTAAATTTCTTAAATATAGTATAATAACTAATAATAAGTTTATAACAGATGTAAACATTAGTCAATAATTGGAGATTTAAAATATGAAAATTGCTTCTATAATTGCAGAGTACAATCCCTTCCACAGGGGTCACGCCTACCAAATTCAAAAAATAAAAAGTGAATACTCAGATTTTATTGTCGTTATTATGTCGGGAAATTTTGTCCAAAGGGGCGAGCCTGCCATAATAAATAAATTTGAAAGGGCAAAGATAGCAGTGGATAAGGGCGCAAGTCTCGTCCTAGAGCTTCCCCTCTACTATGCAACATCAAACGCAGAAATATTTGCTCGCGGCGGCATTACTATTTTAAATTCTATGGAAATCATTGACAGGCTTTACTTTGGAAGTGAAGATGACGCATCTACTTTAAAAAATTTGTCAGAAAAAATTTATAAAAATTTAGATGATGGGAAAATAAAAAAATTTTTAGCTGAGGGCAATTCTTATATAAAATCTCGCGAACTTGCCATGGATTTTTTAAGTCAAAAAGAAAAGGAAATTTTAAAAAAACCAAATAATATATTAGGCTTGGAGTACATAAAAAATTTAGAAAAGTTAAATTCAAAAATAGAAGCCCACTCTATGCCAAGAAAAAATGTAAATCACAAGGACGATTTTGTCCTTGAAGGCTTTGCATCAGCTTCACACATAAGAAGCCTTGCCTATAGGGGCGAAAATGTATCAAGCTTTTTGCCAGGCTATGACTTAGTGGTGGAAAATAAATTAGAAAATTATTTTGAAATCTTTAAATACAAAATGCTTGCAGGGAAAATAAATTTCACCGACTACTTTGACTATGAAGTGGGACTAGAAAATAGGATTATAGAAAATTTAGACGCCAAAAACTTTGAAGAACTAATAGAAAAAGTCCACTCAAAAAGGCACAGCAAGTCAAGAATAAAAAGACTGGTCCTAGAAATTCTCTTAGACATAAAAAAAGATTCCATAAAAAAATCCCTTGAAACTCCCTACACAAGAGTCCTTGCCTGCGACGAAAGAGGCATAGAGATCTTAAAAAAATCAAAAAATAAAAATAAAATTTATTCCTTTAAAAGCTTTTACGACAAGTCTACTGGCATTACAAAAGAGATGCTTGATAAAGAAATCTTGGCAAATGACCTCTACAACATAAAATCTGGAAAAATAAAGACAGACTTCACAAGAGAAGTCTATAAAAAATTATAATTTTAATTAATTCTTAATGAGAATACACTAAATAAATTAATAATGGAGACAATTAAAATGGAAATAGAAGTTTTTAATGAAGTTCTTGGAGAAGGACTTGAACCTATCTTAGGACAAGACAGATATTATAATTCCCTTTCAGATTCAGAATGTTTTTATGAAATACCTGACTGGATTAATGGCACAGGCTACTACCAAGGAGCAGTCATTAACTTTTATGATTTATTAAGCAAGGAAGTCTATACCCCTTTTGAAAAAGAAAAAAATGTAAGCTATTCCTATGCAAAATTTAAAAATAATTTTTTCTATTTTTTAAAAGTAGATTTCAACAAAAATATTGTAGAATTAATAAAATATTATCCAGAACAAAGCTTAGAAAGTATACACAAAATACCAATAAAGGAAGTGGAATTATATAATTTATCTTTAGAAGATGGTTATGAATTTCATATATGTAGCTCCTCTGATAGATTTATTTCCTACTACCCGCGTAAATTTAGCATAGACATGAAGCCAGACCAATCAGTTTTATATGTCGACAAAGATAGACTTTATATAAACCAATGGATTGAAGAAGGCATAGAAGGAGATAAAATAACCAATGACTATAAATACTATGAAAAATTACTTATCCTAGATTTAGATGGAAATCTAATCTCTGAAAGAAAAGGAAGTTTATCTCAGTACCCTAATGGAAAATGGTACCTCTCTTAAGTAACTTAATAAATTCCACCTATGAATCAATAAACAAGAGGTATGTGTTTGAACTTCCATTAGAAATTAATATAAATAATCTTTATGACATAAAAAGCGAAAAAAGACTTAACAAAAAAGTTTATAAAATATTATAAACTTATAAAAATCAAATTTTTTAATTAAAGGCAAAAAGAAACTCTCATCGTAAGAAATCCTAAAATGGAAATCTTAGAATGAGAGTTTTTTATTATTCTTTAGTCTCACTTATTGACTTTTCATAAATATTTGTAAATTCTTTAATATCCTTATTTCTCACCACTTCTTCTGGCACATCATGAACGCTAAGGGCACCTACCCATGACTCCGCTTCCCCATCAGGCTTTTTATTTTCCTCTGGAATTAAAATAATAGAATATTTAGTCACCTTCAAAGAAGTCTTATCCATAATTTCTTGCAAGTCGCAAAGGATATCTAAGCACTCTTCAAGGCTTGGCTTTTCAACATAGCCAAAAGCCTGAGCATTTAAATCTTCCTTAAAATTATTAAAATCAAATTTTTGGTCTAGAACAAGTTTCTCTTCAAGATCATCATTAACTGTAGTCAAAGAAATTTCATAAGGAAAATTATATTTTTTCTCAAGGTCTTTACCATAATCATTTAATTCATCAGAAAGTCTTATCCATGTGTTGAATAAAATAGAGTCGTAAGTATTTGCCTTTAGCCTGCCAAAAGAATCAAAGCCCAAATAAAACTTAGTGTCTTCGCTGTTTTTGTCGCGGAGCCTAACAATATAGTAGCCGTCCTTAAAATTATAATAGGCCCTGTCACGAATTAAGTCTAAGTCCTTGTAGTGGGCTTCAATATATTTAGTAGCAGACTTTTTCGCCATGAGCCTAGAAATAGGATTGCCAAAAAAGGCTAAACAAATGAAGGCAAAAATAATAGCTAAGAAAATAAATAAGCCAATAAAAACCTTACTTGCCTTAACCTTACTCATAACAAAACCCTCCTTTATTAGAATTTGTTATATTATAACACAGAAAAAAACTCGAAGCCTAGCCCCGAGTTTAAATCCTTAATATATTATTTATCTTGGAATTCTCTAAGTCTAGGAACAAATTCCTTATAAAAGGCATCGCTCATATCAGCATGGAATTTTGCAATTTTTTCCCAATTAGACTTATCCCTTGAGTTTATATTTTCTATTGAGGCGTCAATAGTGGAAACTTTTTTTTCATTCAACCTATTCCAAGATAGTTTATAGCCCAAATTATTTTCAATACTTTCCTTATTCTTATACAAATAATCAAAGGCAGCTTCATTTTCTTCCTTACTTGACTTATTTAATGTCATAGAAACTTTGGCGGATTTCATATAAAAATAGCAGGAAATATAAAATCTATTTATACCTATAGCTCCATTTATCCATGAACTGCTAGATCTGGTAACTTTTCTAAAAGTTTCATTATCTACATTTGCCTCCCTAATTATAGGAATAGCATAATCCCAATATTCTTCTTTTATATTTTCAGGAACTTTATCATAGTTATCGGATTCTTCAAAATAAAAAACTAAATTCTCTAAATTTTCTTCAAATAATTCAAATAAATTTCTAAGTATTTTTATTTTTGTATTTGTATTATTATTTGTTGAAACAAAAATATTATCATCTATTTTTTCAAAATTGATAAAATCATTAGAGTCAGTAGAAAAACTATAGCCTAAAATATTATTTGGTTTTTCAATCACTAAATTTATTAACTTAGATTTATCTTCCTCATGCAATTTTTTTATTATAAAAGTAAAGGCCTCAGCCCAATTTTTAAAAGATAACTCTTCTCCTCTAAAGTTAATTTTTAGAATTTTCTTTCCCTTTAAATCATAATCATCATCAGCTAAGGAAATATACTCCACATCTTCTCTTTTTAATTCAAAATTTGTAGTAGGATACTCCCAAATCTCATATACCGCTAAGTCTAATAGGTCCCTGTGCCTTTTTTCAATTTCATCTTCTCCCCAAGAATCCAATAAAGCCAAGTCTTGATTCATTCTTATGCCACTTTTCTTAAATCCATGTCTCCCATCTCTCTTTTTCTCAAAAGAAGAATTTCCCATATCAGAGTTATAACCTGTAATAGTTAAGTTGCCCAACTTGTGGAGCCATTTTTCATGAATTTCTTCAGCATTATCTCCCAAGTCTTCGAACCAATCGTCATTTAATTTTTGGGGCATAATATGTTCAATACTATAAGTACCATCATCTAGGTGATTATAAATGTCCTTAGTCTCAACTGTCTTGAAGTTTTCAATCTTGTTAAATAAATAGTTTTTAAACCTACCACGCATTAAGTAGACTTCTTTATTGTAGAAGTTCTCATAAAATTCTTCGTCCTTAGGGAATCTTGCAGAATCTTTCTTATTAATTAGATTATATTTTAATTTATCTACATAATTATCTGTAGACCCATCATATCTTATAATGTCCTTGTTTAAATTTAAGAAAATTTTATTTAAAGCATTCGTTGCAACTCCACAAATATTTCTCCTAAATAAATAAGTTTCAATGGTTTCATAAACTCCAATAAGATCATCAAGGCTTAACTTTCCTTCATCATTTAAGCTTAAGACTTCCATGAAGAATGGCTCCGTTACAGTTATTTCCATCTTCATAAAATTAAACATAGAAGCATCTAAATCTTTATTATTGAAGTCACTTTTTCCATCAAGTAGTTTCTTATAAAACTTAGAATACCTTAGCATGTCTTCCAATAATTTTTCTAATGTATCATTATGTCTATTTACATAGTCTTTAAATTCAAAATAAACCTTCGCCATAGTTGGTGTTGAAGAAGTTTTTATGCTCAAATAATTTCTAACAAAATTATCAATTTTTTTATTTGTTAAATCTTCAATCTTTATCCAATACTTTTCAAAATAATCATTTTGTATATCTAGAGGCAAATTCATGAGTATAAAATTTCTTATCTTGTCTCCTTCACTTAAGGCAAGTCCCGTTGAATTTAAGCTCTCGAAAATTAGCTGAGCATCATCATCTTTATCTAAAGTTATAGAAATAACTTGAAGCCTTTGAATAGCAAAATAAATTTCATCTATTATATCAGAATCTTTTTTTAACCTATCGTAGAAGTATTTAAAATTAATAGTTAAGTTGGAATTTTCTATGTAATCTTCTTTATCTTCAAAAATCAAATTATATAAAGCTTGTCTATCCCTTTTAACAGGAATTAATTTTATTCTATTGTCCTTATTAGCCCACTTGGAGATAACAAATCTTTCCATAATTTGATCCCTTAAATCAATTTCATTAGACTTAGCCTTTCCCTCTTCTACTAACTTTGCAATTGCAAGAAGAAGTAAGGTTACAGTTGTAAGTCTCTGTTGACCATCAATAATGTGGAATTCAGTAATTGCTCCGCCACCTTTTACATCAGAAACAATGCTGCCAAAAAGTGAGTGCCTTTACTTTTAGTAAGTCTTATTAAATCATCATAAAGTTGTTTGCAGTTTTCAATTTTCCAATCATATCTTCTTTGATAAACAGGAATAACATACCTGTTGTTAGGTCCTTCCAAGTAAGAAAACAAAAATATACCGTCGCCCTTCATCACTACCTCCAGTTTTTATAATTATTTACATTTTACCATATGATAAAAAGAAGCAACTTTCTGTTGCTCCTTTAGAGTGATTAATATAATTCGTCAATCAATATGTCCTCTCCGTATGATAATTTTATTATTTCATTAATATCCATAACAATGATTTCATTAAAATCTTCTAAGTATTCTTTCAAGGTTTTTGTTAATCGTGAAGTATCAAAAACAAATACAAACTTTATTTTTTCATCGTGAAAATATGTTTTATACGACATGACTTGGCTTATGTATCTATCTAATATTTTCTTATTAAGATATCTAGAGTTTTTGATAACTTTAATTTCAAAAACATAAGTTATATTATCTTTTTTCGCAATTATATCAGGCATAATAATTTTGTTGCCTATTCTTATATGTGAGCCGTTTATTATTGTATTGTAACCAATTTTATTTAAAGCATTTGCGATAATTATCTCCTTTGAATAAGCTTTTCTAATAGTTTTTAAGCTATCTCTTAATCTTTTATACTTAATCTTAATTATTGCTTTCTTTTCACCATGATTATTAACATTAAAACCAATTAGCATATCATCTACAATAGTAAAATCACCATGTGCTACAGCATTTCTTATGCATCGTAATAATGTTTTTGTTTTTGTGTGATTGGAATATTGAGTTAAAATTGCTTTCTGACAATGAGTACAGATCTCTCCTCGATAAAAATTCCATAAATCTTCTGGAATTACTGCTTTGCTTTCTAAAAATAAAAAATCTTTTTCTTCACTCATTCCAAGATAACGGCAAATATAATCAAAAGTTAAATTATCATAAACCTTATTTTCTATAAGTTCATCTTTATATGATTGCACAGAATCAATATTTGGAATATACCATAATAAAGAGCTAATAGACTCATTAACTTCCTCCGGCCAATCCATAGGCTTAGGATTATGTTGAGTATCATATAATTTCACATTTCGACATTGACAGCACTTATCGAAACCCATTTTTCATATCTCCTTTTTATATATTTATACCCTATTGTGCTTTCATATTATTTCAACCGTTTCATTAACTTCTAATAAAAAAAAGTTAGACATAATGAAATCTCAATGTGAGATTTCTCACTATTTATGCTATTTCTATATTATGTTCAACACTTTGTTTCCTTCACAGAATACTGAATCTATATATTTTCCATCAATTCTCTGGTAAGTTTGGTGTTGTTTTTTACTACTTTTTCTTTCTTTGATTTTTCCTTTATAAAAATTGGTGATGTAAATATGAATCTTAGTTCCTCTATATTCTTTAGTTCTTTTTTAAGCTGATCAAAGGCATAGATAGAAAAACTCGCTGCGGCTATTGAAATTTTACTTGATTTTTTTATTTGATTCTTTAAATCTTCTTTTAAAGTCTGATTGACATTGTCTATTAATTTAACTTGTTCTTCCAATTTTTTCACCTCGAAAAAATTTATCTAATAACTTAATTATAACATAGTGATAAAGAACTTTTGCTTTCATTGTGCTTATAAAGAAATTTTATTTTTTGAACTTGTGTTTCTCGCTCAAATGTTCTACAATATAGTTAAATAAACTTGTGTTTAAATATATTTTTATTTCTTTTTAGGAGGTGGCTTATGGGTTTTATTGATTATTCTTTGGAGCCAAGGTCTGATATTGCTTTTGTGGATATTAAGTCATTCTACGCCAGCGTTGAGTGCGTCAAGAGAAAGCTTGACCCTCTAACTACTTCTCTTTGTGTCATGAGTAGGTCTGAAAATTCTAGTGGACTCATCCTCGCCAGCTCTCCCCTCTTTAAAAGGGTTTTTGGCAAGAATAATGTTGGTAGAGCCAGGGACCTTCCCTTTGATATTGAGACTCGGAAGTTTAGTTTTGATAAGGCTAGACATCAAAATGTTGAGATCACCAAGTCTTATGTTGATTATATTGAGAAGTGGGCGAAGAACACTCTCATCGTGCCGCCGAGGATGGCTCTTTATATCGAAGAAAATTTAAAAATTCAAAGGGTTTTTCAAAATTATGCTGCCAAGGAAGAAATTCTCCCCTACTCTATTGATGAGGGTTTTATAGACCTCACTAAGAGCCTTTCTTATTTTGTCCCCAACAAATGTATTTCTCGACGCGACAAGTTGGACCTTGTGTCTTCCATGATTCAAAGGGAAATTTGGGAGTCCATAGGTCTTTATTCTACTGTTGGCATGAGCAATGCCAATCCTCTTCTCGCCAAGCTTGCCCTTGACAATGAAGCTAAAAAGACTAGAACCATGCGTGCTAATTGGTCCTATGAAGATGTGGAGACTAAGCTTTGGGAGATTGATGAGCTCACAGATTTTTGGGGCATTGGGTCTAGGATGAAAAAGAGGTTAAATGATCTTTATATTTTTTCTGTAAAGGACCTTGCCAATTACAATCCTGATATTTTAAAGAAGGAGCTTGGCGTCATTGGTCTTCAGCTTTGGTTTCACGCCAATGGTGTTGATGAGTCTAAGGTCACTCTGCCCTACAAGCCTAAGTCCAAGGGTCTTGGCAATTCTCAAGTTCTTCCTCGCGATTATACTAGTCAATATGAAATTGAAATTGTTTTATGTGAAATTGCTGAGCAGGTGGCCATTAGAATCAGAAGAATCAAGAAGAAGGCTTCTGTTATTTCTATTCATGTTGGTTTTTCTTACAGTGAGAATAAAAAATCCATCAACGCTAGGAGGACTATTTCTCCAAGTCAGTCCACTCGAGTTTTGTGTGGCGAGGTTTTGAAGCTCTTCCGTGAAAGGTATAAGGGTGGCGCTGTGAGAAATCTTGGCGTTACTTATGATAATTTAGTTGATGAGTCTTCTACGATTTTTAATTTTTTTGATGATTATAGGAAAATTGAGCGTGAGGAAAATCTCGACAAGGCTATTGATTCTATTCGCGACAGGTTTGGTTTTACTTCTGTTCAAAGGGCGACTTGCCTTTTGGAAGGCTCTCGCGTTATTGAAAGAAGTAATTTAATTGGCGGTCACTGTGGCGGCATGGACGGCGCTATTTGATTTGTGAGGTGATTTTATGGTTGATAGGTCTTATTTGCCCTATAAGTCTGCAAGGGCTTATGTGGACAGGGGCATGGCAAAGTGGATGGGATTTTTTATTTCTGAACACACTTCTGCCCTTTCCCATATGGGCGATGTCATTGATCTTTCTGACGAGATGAGCCGCGATGATCTTGTTCTCGCCCTTAGTCAAGTTTATGTAAATGAGCTTTCTGTTCTGGTCTACACAAGGCTTAGGCTAGAGCCCTTTGTAGGTAAGGTCAATGAAATTTTTCAGGGAAGTATTTATTTATGTGGAGATGAAGGTCTTATTATTTCTTTTGGAGATATTATTAAGATTGTTCTTTTGGAGGAAGTATGAATGATTTAGAAAAAAGTTGTATTCAGTTTGATTATTTCTCTAACAATTATAAGCGTTTTGAGGAAGATTTTTATAAGTTCGCCACTATTAATATTCCCCTAACTTTTTTAACTGATGATCTCTTGCTGCACATGGTTTCTACTGGGCACAATTATTTTAGACTCAATGCAAAGAATTCTGTGGACGAGAGGGACCATTATTTTGTTTTCAAAAAATTTAATAACAAGGATAATAAGTATATCAGCCAATTTGAGTATCTTGGAAATTTATCTACTGCCGAATTTTTTAAATTTTATTTCAGCAAATAGTTTTCAGCCCTTGGCTGATTTTTTTTGTAATTTTTAATTCTTATTTTATCTTTAGATTCAATAAATTTTAACTTCAATAAATTTTTATAATTAGGACTATCATTTTCTCACCAATAAACTTTATAGGTCTACATAAAAAGAGAAAGACCCCAAATTAAAGAGTCTCCCCAATATTTGACATAGAGCTAAAAATATCTGTTAGAGATTTACTCCCCCAACAGATATTATAGAGCCAAAAAAATTCGGCTATATCAAATGATATAACCGAATTTAATATCCACACCGCTTTGGTATTATTGGTTAGCGGATTTTTCTTTAACTTCTCTAATTTTTGCCATAGATTCAATAATAGAATCTGCAAGAGCTTCCATGTCGTTTTCGTTAGCCTTGTTAAGAGCAGAGTTAAGTGTAACTCTTTCTGGAAGAACGTCGAACATCTTAAGATTTTCGTCGATATATTCTTCAATCTTATCGCCAACTGTACAAGCCCAAGTACCATTTTCGATGATACCAACTGTTCTATTTTGAACATTAAGAGCTTCAAGGTCCATTAAGAAGTTCTTCATTACAGGATAAATACCTAAGTTGTAAGTTACTGATGCAATTACAATGTGAGAGTATTTAAATGTGTCTGCAATTAGGTAAGACATGTGAGTGTTACTTACATCATGAACTACTACATTAGTCATTCCCTTGTCACAAAGTCTTGATGCAAGGGCTTGTGCAGCTCTTTCAGTATTTCCATACATTGATGCGTAAACAATCATTACGCCTTCTTCTTCTGGTTCGTATCTTGACCATTTGTCATATTTTCCAATGAACCAACCAAGATTATCTCTCCAAACTGGTCCGTGAAGTGGACAAATCATTTTAATGTCAACAGTTGATGCTTTTTTAAGAACATCTTGTACAAATGGTCCATATTTTCCTACGATATTAGTTAAATATCTTCTTGCACTGTCAAGGTAATCTCTTTCGAAATTAACTTCATCAGCAAATAATTTTCCATCAAGTGTTCCGAAAGTACCAAAGGCATCAGCTGCAAATAGTACTCCGTCAGTTGTATCAAAAGATACAAGAACTTCTGGCCAGTGAACCATTGGTGCTTCTAAGAATACAAATTCGTGTTTACCAAAGGAAATAGTGTCTCCTTCAGCAACTATCATTGCTTGTTCTTCGTTTACATGGAATCCATATTGACGCATGAATTCAAAACCTTGTTCACTTGCGATTACCTTAACATCTGGGTATCTTAAAGTTATTTCATCAATAGCAGCTGCGTGGTCTGGTTCTAAGTGATGGATTACTAGATAATCAAGATCTTCTCCATCAAGAACTTCAGAAACATTTTCTAAATAATCTTTTACGATTGACCAGTCAACTGTATCGAATAATACATTCTTTTCGTCTTTTAGTAAATATGAATTATAAGTTACTCCTTCAGGAATAGGAAATATATTTTCAAATAATTCTAATCTATGATCATTGCCACCAACATAGTAAAGATCATCTGTAACTTTTCTAACAGTATACATTATATCCTCCTTTATTTTCTATCAGCAGGGAAATCAGCTTCAATAAAGTTTTGTTTTTCTTCTTGACATTCTGGACAAGTCCAGTCATCTGGTAATTTATCGAAATCTGTACCAGGATCAATTTCACCTTCTGGATCTCCATAGTTTGGATCGTATTCATATCCGCATCCTGGACATACCATTACTTTATAGTTTGGAGCTAATTTTCTAGGTTTAGATCTTCTAACTTTCTTCATTGGAGGTGCTGGTTCTTTTTCACCAGTTCCAAGAGCTTCTGCAAGTAGTGGCATAATTTCGAACATATCTCCAACTATACCATAGTCACAGTTCTTGAAGATTGGAGCACCTGCATTTTTGTTGATTGCAACAATAGTTGATGCGTTTTTAATACCCTTTAAGTGTTGGCTTGCTCCAGAAATACCACATGCAATGTATAGGTTTCCGTTGAATTTTTGTCCAGACATACCAACATATCTTTCAAGTGGTACAAGTTTTAATGTTTCAGCAACTGGTCTTGAAGAACCTAGTGCAGCACCTGCAGCGTGTGCAAGTTCTCTAGCCATATCCATGTTTTCTTCTCCGCCAATTCCCTTACCAACTGAAACAACTCTTTCAGCATCGTAAACAGGAGTGTCGATATCAATTCCTACTGAGAAATCATATCCATCTTTCTTTAAGTTCTTAACTAAAATTTCAACAGCTTCTTCTGCTGTGTCAGCTTTAATTATTTCTCTCTTTCTTTCTCCAGTGATAGGACCAGCCTTCTTATCTATTGCAGCAGCTCTACCTTTCTTTTTAGGAGCCTTACCAACAAGGTGACTTGCAACTACAACTCTTTGGATTTCAGAAGTACCTTCGTAGATAGTAGTGATCTTAGCATCTCTGAAGAATCTTTCTACATCCATTCCCTTTAGATATCCATTACCGCCGTGGATTTGAAGAGCTTCATTTACAACCCACATAGCAACTTCAGATGCAACAGTTTTTGCCATTGCAGCTTCCATTGAATAATTTTCGTGATTTTGTTTCATTTCAGCAGCTGAATAAATCATAAGTCTTGCAGCTCTAATCTTAGTAGCCATATCTGCAAGTTTGAATGCAACAGCTTGTTGTTGAGCAATTGGTCTACCAAATTGGATTCTTTCTTTTGCATAAGAAAGAGCAGCTTCGAAAGCACCTTGTGCAATACCAAGAGCTTGTGATGCAATACCAATTCTACCACCGTCAAGAGTTTGCATTGCAATTCTAAATCCTTGACCTTCTTTACCAAGTAAGTTTTCCTTTGGAACCTTAACATTGTTAAATTGAAGTTCAGCAGTAGTTGAAGATCTAATACCTAATTTGTCATAGTGATCTCCGAAAGTAAATCCTTCCCAACCTTTTTCTACTATGAAAGCAGAAATTCCGTGAGTTCCAATACCTGGTGTAGTAACTGCATATACAACATAAGTGTCAGCAGCAGGAGCGTTAGTAATAAAGATTTTATTACCATTCAAAATATAATAATCGCCATCAAGTACAGCAGTAGTTTCTGTGCCACCTGCATCAGATCCTGCATTAGGTTCAGTTAAACCGAAAGCTCCAAGTTTTTTACCTTGAGCAAGTGGTTTTAAATATTTTTCCTTTTGTTCTTTAGTACCAAAAGCTTGGATTGGATAAGAACCTAGTGATGTATGAGCTGATAAAACAACGCCAACACCAGCATCTACTCTTGATAATTCTTCTACGGCGATGGCATAAGAGATAACATCCTTACCTGCTCCACCTTCTTCTTCAGGATAAGGTAGACCCATCCAACCGTTTTCGCCAATTTTCTTAATGATTTCTTCTGGAAATTCATTGTTTTGATCAAGTCCAAAAGACAATGGCTTAATTTCTGCTTCTGCAAACTCTCTTATAGCTTTACGAAGAGCTTCATGTTCAGCAGTAGTCTTATACATATTTGACATATTTTCCTCCTTTTTAAATTAAAGAATACTTGAAATATTTTTCACTTTAATTGTGAAAAACAAAAGATACACCAAAGCGGTATACAATAATTAAAGTATACATCAACTTACCTAAAGTGTCAAAACATTTTCATCAAATTTGAGTTAAAATTTTTAAAAATTTTTCTCGCATTATTATATTCTTTGATTAAAGTATATATACCCCTTTTTATTAAATAAAACATGAATTTAGTTAATTTTAATAATTTATTGTAAAATAAATATTTTGTTATAAAATATAAAGTTAACGAGGATAAAAATTTATTTTAAAGGAGGAAAAATGAGTTTAGAAAATTTATTGGAGTGGAGAAGGTCTTATAGAAAGTTTGACGAAAGTAAGCCCCTTTCAAAAGAGGACATTGATGAAATTTTATCTTCTATTAAATTTGCATCTTGCGCCAACAACAGACAGTACCTTAGATTTATTTCTGCTGAAAGTAGAGATGTGGTTTTGGAAATTTTTGAAAACACAAAGTGGGCTGCTTCCCTACCTGACAATACGGGAAGACCAAAGGAAGGCGAAAGGCCTGTTTATTTCATTGCAATTTTAAGTGACGATGAAAAGAAGTTAAGATTTAATGGCATTGATGAGGGCTTAGTTATTTCTAACTTAACTCTTGCTGCTGCAGAAAAAGGCATTGGCTCTTGCATCATTGGAAGTGTAAGCGACAAAAAAATGCGTGAGATTTTAAATTATGAAGATAACTATTCCTGCGAAGTAGTAATTGCCTTTGGCTATCCAAAAGTTAAGTCAAGTATAAAGGAAATAGACGCAGGTGAAGACCAGTCTTATTACTTAGACAAAGATGGCAACTATATAGTTCCAAAATATAAAATAAAGGACCTTGTTAGGAGAATATGATGACAAAAGAAAGTTTTAACGAAAAATTGAAGAAGAAGGCAAAGTTATATTTTATTGATGCATTAGGTGCCATGGCTTTTGGGCTTTTTGCCACCCTGCTTGTGGGCACAATTTTAAATACAATTGGCAAAAGTTTTAACATTGAATTTTTGACAGAAGTCCTTTGGCCCTTGGCACAAAAGGCAACGGGACCTGCCATAGCAGTAGCTATTGCAACGGCAATGTCTGCCCCAAGTCTTGTAGTCTATGCCGCAACAGTTGTGGGCATTGCAGGCAACGAACTTGGCGGACCTATGGGAGTTTATATAGCCACAATTTTTGCTGTTGAGTTTGGAAAACTTGTCAGCAGAAAAACAAAAATCGACATTATAATCACTCCTGCTGTCACAGTTTTAGTGGGCGTCTTCATAGCAAACTTCGTTGGACCATACATAGGTGCCTTTATGAACCTTCTCGGTGCAATTATTATTAATGCTACAGAAAAGGCTCCCTTCTTTATGGGAATCATCGTATCTGTTATAGTTGGGATTGTCCTCACTCTTCCAATTTCATCAGCGGCACTTTGCATGATGCTTTCCCTTTCATCTCTTGCTGGTGGAGCTGCAACTATTGGCTGCTGTTGTCAAATGGTTGGCTTTGCAGTTATCTCTTATCGCGACAACAAAATGGAAGGACTTGTGGCACAAGGTCTTGGAACATCAATGCTACAAATGCCAAATATTGTGAGAAAGCCAATAATTATTATTCCGCCAATTATTTCATCGGCAATCTTAGGACCAGTTTCTACTATGGTCTTTAAACTTGAAAACACACCTCTGGGATCTGGCATGGGCACAAGTGGACTTGTGGGACAAATTTCTACTTTCACAGCAATGCCTGATGTTCCCTTTACTAAGCTTTTTGGCATAGTTTTACTTATGCACATAATTTTGCCAGCTCTTGTGACTTTTGCAATTTATGAAATATTTTATCGCAAGGGCCTAATTCAAGATGGTGACATGAAATTATATTTTAAATAAAATTGACGAGCTCAAGGCTCGTTATTTTTTTGCAAAAAAATTGGTCCATCAATTTGATGAACCAAAATTTTTTATGAAATATAAAGATAAAAGGCAATAAAGTGAATTATTGATGCTGCTAGGACAAAGAAGTGCCAAATTATGTGATTGCCTTTGAACTTCTTTGATTTGTAAAAATAAGTTCCTGCAGTATAAACAACGCCACCTAAAACTAAGAGAAGCATAAACTTCCAAGTTGTATTTGCTACAATTGGCTTAATTAAAAATACAGAAAGCCAACCCATGGCAATATAAATAATAACAGAAATAGTTTTTAACTTGTCATAATCTTTATATGTAGCAATCTTAAAAACTGTTCCAAAAATTGCTATTGCCCAGATTAAAATTATAAAAAATAATCTAAACTTTCCCTTTGTAAGTAAAAGTATTATTGGAGTAAAACTTCCTGCTATAAAATAATATATGGACACGTGGTCGAAAATTCTAAGAATTTTTTTTGCTCCCTTGTGCTGAATTGCATGGTAAATTGTGCTCATTAAATACATAAATATAAAGCATCCACCATATATAGAAAAGGCAACTGTCTTTAAGACCTCGCCATTTTTTGCACTTGGAATAATTAACATCAACAAGAAAATAATTCCAAGGATAACACCAATGCCGTGGCTAATAGAATTTGCTATTTCAATCAAGATATGTTCTTTTTTTGCTTTAGACTTTTCTGCCATATTCTCACTTCCTTTTGCTAATTATACTACTTTAAAGCGTGAGCGTAAATATTTAATTAAAAAAGATGGGCAATGTCTCACCCATCTCATTTTTAAGCTCTTACATCGTCAAAGTCACTTGATTCAAGTTTTTTCTCAACATAGGAGCAAGTTCCCTTTATTTTTTTATTCTCGTTTCTTGCATCTTCTACAAGTTTTTTTACAAGCTCACCTGCAAGACCTTGTCCGCCGTACTCAGGTTTTACAATAGTGTGTGTAGCATCTATTACATCGCCCTTTTCTTCGTAAGTCAAAATTCCCTTGTAATTATTTTCGTCTTCTCCTATATAGTAACAATTGTTTCCTTTTTTAATTTCCATAATGACCTCCTAAAAATTGATATTAATCATGTAATACCCAAATTTTCGGATTTGTCACATTATTTTATTTTTTCGATTATTCTATACTTAGTGTCAAAGTCTGCTGTAGTGCCTGTAAAGGATGAATCTTCTTCAGAGAGTTCAGACATAGTGTCAACAATTTCTTTAAACTCAGGAAGTTCTTGTGTCTTCTTGTCTAGTTCATCAATTCCCTTTTGTTTAAATTCTTCTAATTTTTCTGCAAAAATTTTCATGTTGTCATTGATTAGGATTCCGCCATCTTTTAAATCAATAGCTCCAGAGTTTAAGTCGATGATTCCGTCATCTAATTTCTTAATTCCATCTCTTAATGGAACTACACCTTCAGTCTTAAGTCTTGGAAAATCTTTAAATACTACAGACTTGTCGCGGAATTCTAATAGTCCCTCAGTAAGTTCATTTGCTCCTGAATTTAGTTTAGGTGAATTTGAGTCAAGCTCAGTAATTGCATCTGTAAATTTATTTACTGCATCTTCACTCTTTTCTGTACCTTCTCTTAATTTTGATGAGCCGTCTTTTAATTTTCCTGCTGCATCGTCAAGTTTGACAAGAGAATCTGAAAGCTTCATAAGTTGTGAAGTGTCAAGTTTTGATGCTGCTTCTGACATAGCCTTTTCAAGGGCAGAATTAATTTGATTTGCTCCATTAGAAAGCTCCGTTGTTCCTGATTTTAATTGTTCAAGACCTGCAGGAAGTTGACTTGCTCCTGCATTTATTTGTTCTGATGCTGCGGCAAGTTGATTCATTCCGCCCTTTAATTGGTCTAGACCTTGTAATTGTCCTGCCATTCCACTTAAGCCACTTAGTGCTTTAAGTTTATTACCAACATTTTTTGTTGATACTCCAATACTGTTTGCATTATCTCCAATTTTACCTGCAGTTTGACCCAAGTTTGCTGCTGCTCCTTGTAATATTTCTATAGCTTCTTGAGCTGCAGGGTCTTGGCTTGGACTTAAAACTGCTATAGCTCTTTGAATATCTCCAGCTGATGCTCCAATTGACTGTGCATTTCCACCAATTTCTCTTGCCTTTGCTCCAATATTTTGAAGATCTCCTTCAACATTAATATCTCCTAGACCAGATAGGTCTGGCACATTCATAGCTTGAACTTTTCCATTTAAGGCTTGGAAATTAGTATTAAATTCACTTTCACCAGCTGCAAGTTTATTTGCACCTTCATAAGTCTGAGCGGCTCCTGCCTCAAGTTTTTGGGCGCCAGCAGAAAGCTGTCCTATTCCAGACTTTAATTCAGCCAACTTCTTTAAGGCTTCTTCCTTTAGTTGGTCCACCTTGCTTAATTTGCTTGAACCTTCCCTAAGTTGTGAAGTTGCATCCTTTAACTTTCCAAGACCATCGTCAAGTTCTACTGAGCCATCGTGAAGTTTTTTGGCTCCATCTTTCATTTCACCAGTTTTTTCATTCATCTTGCCCACTGCAGAAGTGTAGTCGCTAATTCCTGAAGTTAATTTGCTTCCGCCTTCATACATTTCTTGTGCTGCACCTGGAATTGGCTCAACTTTTTCAATAACTTCGTCAATTTTATCTTCAAACTCTCCAGATTTATCATAAAGTTCCTTAGATCCATCCTTAAGTTTAACAGTTCCATCGTCCAGTTCAGTTAGACCGTCATTTAATTCGCCTTGCGCATCAGATAATTTTGTAGATGCGTCAACTAATTTTTGTGAATTGTCTTCAAGTTCTCTAACTCCGTCACGAAGCTTGTCAATTGTCTCTAGGTCTGCTTCATTTTGGAATAACTCATTGGAAATTACTACATAAGCTTCCACTGGATCGTAATCTTTTACATCCATTTCAACTACTGCTTCACTTCTAAATTCTTCCATTTGTCTATCTTCTAAAATACTTTCAAAGTTTTCTCTAAGACCTGGAGTTAATACTGAAGTTACAACTTCATTTTTGCCATCCTTTGCAATTTTTGCATCATCAGATTCAATGTTTGATGCAACTTCTTGTGGGAAGGATAGGGCTGCTATAACTGTATAAGGTGCATAGACCTTAGTTTTTTTGCCAGCAATATTCTTTATAACATACTTATTGTTTTCAGTTGAAATAACTAATTTAAGGTGACCTGACTTGCCCTTTAATTCGCTATTTTCCATTTTTTCGCCGTCAAGATAATAGTCAATTTTTACATCAATTGGAATATTTTCTTCGCTCTTGCCTTGGTAGTAAATGTCCTTTACATTTTCATCCCAGAAAAGGTAGCCATTTTTATTTTCAACTTTTTCATCAGTCTTCAAGTTTTTAACATTTTTTAAATTGGACTTGTCCTTGCCCTTGATGTTTTCTTCTGAATTTAACCAAACTGAAACAGTTTTATCTTTAATATTGTCATTTTCTTTTAAGACATAAACAGTTTCACTTTTATTTATGACATTTGATGCAGCAAAAGCTGTGTTTGTCAAAAGCATGGAAGACATAACAACTGTAATTACACCTTTTTGAACTTTTTTATTCATTTTTCTTCTCCTTAAAATAATTTTTAATCTAAACCCTTAGTAGTTTTCCTTATTAGAGGAAAACTTACGGAAATAATAGCAGGCAATAATAGTATTATTACGCACATACTAATAATTGCTCCTCTAGCTAAAAATGTACAAATCGTCGATACAATTTCCATTTTTGAGTAAATACCTACACCAATTGTCGCTGCCATAAAGGATAAAGCAGATGTAGCAATGGATTTTGAAGTTTCCTTAACTGAAATTTTGATAGACTCATCTACATCCTTGGTTTTATTATATTCAGCCAAAAATCTGTCAGTCATTAAAATTGAGTAGTCAATAGTAGATCCAAGCTGTATTACTCCAATTATTATTGAAGTTATAAAAGGTATAGTGTGATTTAAATAAAATGGAATTCCCATATTTATTTGGATTGCAAGTTCAATTGCCCCAATTAAAACTATTGGTATTCCAATTGACTTAAACACAAGAGCAATAATTAAAAATACAACAGCAATTGAAATTAAATTTACAATTTGAAAGTCTCTATCTGAAATAACTGTTAAGTCATCAGTTAAAACTGCTTCTCCAGTCAAATAACCTTCCTTGTCATATTTATTAATGATACTTTTCATTTCTCCAACTTGCTTTTTCACTTCTGGCGATGCTGTTTGAAACTTGGAGTTTGCCATAATCATCTGATAGCCATTTTTTGAAAAATTATCCTGAAGCTTCTCAGGCAAAAATTCACTTGGGATAGTGTATCCTGTGACAGAACTTGCACTTAAAACAGAGTTTATTCCCTCAACGCCCTTTATATCGCTTATAAGGCTTTCTAAGTCTGACTTTGAAAGGTCATCTTTTACAACAATGAAGTGGGTACTTGCCATATCATAATCTTTTTTCATTTTATTTAAGGAAACTATTGAATCTAAGTCCTGTGGAAGTGATCTGTCCAAGTTGTAGTAAAGTTTTGTGTTAACTGAACCATAAATTGCAGGTATAAAAAGCAAGAGAAAAATCGTAAAAAGAGTTTTTTTATGTTTTATTGTAAAATCTGCCAACTTATTAAATTCAGGAAGCATTACTCTGTGATTATACTTGTTGATGAATTTTTCAACTACAAGTAGCATGGCAGGAAGAACTGTAACTGTTGCTATGAGTCCTATTAAGACACCCTTACTCATTACAAGACCAATGTCTTTTCCAAGTCCTAATCTCATGGCTATTAAAACAATAAAGCCTGCAAAAGTTGTTAGAGATGAGGCAAAGAGTGAAGAAATAGTTTCTTGAATTGCCACGTCCATGGCATCATTTTTATTGTCAAAATTCTTTTTCTCTTCTACATATCTGTGGTAGAGGAATATAGAATAGTCCATGGTAACTGCCAGCTGCAAAACCGCCGCTATGGCCTTGGTGATATAGGATATCTCTCCCAAAAATATATTAGTCCCAAAGTTATATAAAACTGCATAACCTATAGTTAGAATAAAAACAAAGGGTATGATTGTGGATTCATTAGTAAAAGATAAAATAATAAGACCAAGAGTAACGGCAAGGGCAACATATATTGGCGTTTCCTTGTCAATTAAGTCCTTGGTATCTTTTACTAGAGAGGAAATCCCACTTAAATATTTTTGATTTGATTCAATACTTCTAATTTGATCAATAGCAGACATGGTCTTTAATGAAGAAGACGACTCGCTAAATTTTACGATCATTAGGGTAGAATCTTCAGCATAAAAAATATCTTTTATATCATCTGGCAAAAATTCACTGGGAATCATATTGCCAACAGTTGATGTTTTAGAAATTACATCTTCTACGCCATCAATTTTTAGTATTTTTTCTCTCAAAACTTCTGCTTCATGGTCGGTCCCCTCTAAGATTAACATGCCTGTGGCAGCATTTTTAAAATCCTTATCCAAAATCTCCTGACCTTGAGTAGATTTTAAGTCCTTTGGCAAGTAAGATAAAATATCATAGTTGACTCCCGTTAGCTTATAACCTAAAAAGGCTGGAATGAGAAGTAGGGTCATAACCAAAAGCACAAACTTAGGTCTATGTGAAATGAATTTTGTAAATTTTTTCATCTAAACACTACCTAAATATCCTGTCCACAATTTTATATAGTACAGGTTTCATTTCTTCTATTCCAAGAATTGAATCATCCATTAAAGCGGACTCACAATTTGAAAGCACAATATTTATTGTAATAGACAAAATAAATATTTTCTCTTCCTCTGACAAAATGACAGGAAATAAATTTGAAAATTTATTTAAAATAAAATCAAGAGTTGTTTCTGTTTCCTTAAACCTATCATCATTTTCAACTTTTGCATAAAGAGCCCAATTTAAATTTTTGGAAATAAGTTTTAACTCCAAGGGGTCATTTATTAAGTAGTCGATTATAAAATCAAAAAAGTAAATCAATCTCTCCTTAGAATCCTTGCCCTTGCACATTGCTTCTGCACTGTAAAATAATTCCGTCATAATATCTAAAACTATTTTTTCTTCAAGATCTCTTTTGTCTCTGAAGTAGAGATAAAATGTACCTAGCCCTAAGTCTGTTCTATTCATTATGTCTCTAATTGAAGTTGACTCTATCCCCTTATCTCTAAAAGAAGAAAGAGCAGCTGTTGTAATTTTATTTTCTTTTTCTTTTTTTCTTTCTTCAGACTTTAACATATATCCTCCCTTAAAAACTGAACATTGTTCATCTTTTCAAAAATATAATACCCCTTTTGTAAATAAAGTTCAACACTTTTTTTATTTTTATTTTAAAAATTTTTTAAAATAAGTAAAAAAGACTCTGCCTTATGCAAAGTCTAAAAACTTCATATATTAAATTTTAAAAAACTTTAATCTTTTCAAAAATTTATGTTAGTAAATTTTAAAAAAATTAAAAAATTTTAACTATTATACCTTCCACGCCAAACTATTTCTCTGTAAGTTTTCTTGTCTGTGTCCCCTTCTGTTGAAAAACATAGGACAAGTGAATCTTTGTCTAAGCCAATCTTATCTCTATATTCCCTTAGATCTTCGTCTTTCATGAGTTCATAAACAATGCCCGTAGTCACAGCACCTGATTCACCAGAAATAATTTTTCTATCATCTCCAATACTATTTCCTAAAATTCTCATGCCAAGGGCAGTGTAATAATCATCTACTGACAAAAAATAATCAGCATAGGACTCTAAAATAGGCCAACCAATAGTAACTGGCTCACCACAGTTTAGTCCCGCCATTATTGAATTGAGATGACCCTTTACAAAATGAAGCCTGCCATCATTGGCCTCGGCAGTTCTATAAAGGCAATTTGCCTTATTAGGCTCCACAATAATAATTTTTGGAGGGTTTTCCTTCATTACATTTCTAAAAAATGCAGTCATTGATGCTGCCATAGAGCCAACACCTGCCTGCAAGAAAATATGAGTTGGCAGCATTTCTTTTTCCTTTAAGTCCATAAAGGCTTCATAAGCCATAGTCATATAGCCCTTCATAATGTTTTTTGGGACTTCAGTGTACCCTTGCCAGGAAGTATCTTGAATTAAGACGCCCTTATTTTCTATTGCAAATTTTGCAGCAAGCCTCACGCAGTCGTCATAATTTTCCTCCATAATATCGGCGTCCGAATTTTCTCTCCTAATGTTTTCTAATCTCTCAAGAGTAGTCCCCTTTGGCATAAAGACTTTTGACCTTTGACCAAGTTTATTTGCAGTCCAAGCTACAGCGCGACCATGATTGCCATCAGTTGCAGTGGTAAAAATAATTTCCCCCAGTTTTTTCTTTGTCTCAACTGAAGTTATTTCATCAAAAGTTAAATTATTTTCACCTAATCCAATTTTTTCTCCTATATAATTGGCAATAGCATAACTTGCGCCAAGGACCTTAAAGGCATTTAATCCGAATCTATAGGATTCATCCTTTACAAAAAATTTCCTTAGTCCAATTTCCTCTGCCAAATTTTTTAAGTCCACTAGAGGAGTCTTTTCATAGATGTCAAAGGACTTGTGAAAATTATTTACAATATTTGCAGAATCATAATCAAAGTCAGAAATATCTGCATAAATATTTTTATTTTCAATATAAGTTAAGTTAAATTTATCCATGTCCCACCTGCTTTCATCTTATGTTATTAGTTTATCATTTTAATTATGTAAAAGATATGTTTATATTTTTATTTGTTAGGGACTTATTTATGCAAGATATCATTTAGAAAAAATATTTTTTATTGTATAATCTACTTTGATAATTTAATTCTTGGAGGAAAGATGAAGAGAAAAATTTTAATTTTATTTGCCTGCCTTGCATTTCTTACAGCAGCCTGTGCAAAAAATAATTTAGAAAATAAAAATAATATTGATAATGGAGAAATGGTTGAAGAAAAAATAGGAGAGCCAGAAATTTCTAATTTAAATGATGAAAAGACTTTAGATTTTGTTAAAAATTCCCTTGATGGAAGTGTGAATAGCCAAAGCCTGGAAAAGTTTGCTGCTCTTGTAAGAGATTATAACAAAGGCATATCTCAAGATCTTCTCATTGGCGATTTTAAAAGTTTATCTAGTATAAATATTGATACTGGCAAAATTATTGATGAGAGAAGTAAGCTCAAGCACGATTTTCCCGACACAAATTGTAGAATTAATTCCTTTTTACTTTTAAAGGATGAGATGAAATTTAAAACAGGTGCAAAAATTGATGACGACCTACTTTTTATGGACGAAGAAGCAATTAAAAATTCAATTTTATTTACTGATGAGGAATTTAAAAATTTTAAAGGCTTGTTTTCAAGAGTAGCAACAAAAAGTAGCAAGGATCCAAAGCTTCAGGGAGATATTATGTCAGAATTTTTATCAAATTTCAGCTTCCCTGAAAAAATTAAGATGCTTTCTGTTGTTCTTCATGACAATTTAGATGGCGACTATCTTTTTATTGGTCATGTTGGAGTTCTGCTTCCCCTTGAAAAAGGATATTTGTTTATAGAAAAAATTTCCTTTGAAGAGCCCTATCAGGCAATAAAATTTCCTGACAAGGAGTCCTGCTACAAGTATTTAAAGGAAAAGTTTGAGGACTACAAGGACCCCAATGTAGCTCCACCCTTTATCATGGAAAATAATGAGTATGTAGACCTTTAATTTTATCTTTACTTAAAATTCTTTGTGCTTTTAAGCAAAAAATATTTTAGAAAACATTAATTATAAGTCTATAAAACGCAAAAAATTGCCCAAGTATTCTTGAGCAATTTTTTATTATAAATTTTGAAATTACATTAATATTAATTATCAGCAACTTCTTCTTTTTTATTTTCATTTAATCTATCTTCTCGCATCTTCAACCTATTTGCTTCAAGTTCTCTCTTTCTTTCAAAAGCGTGAAGAATAAGTGCAAGAGTTACAACGCCGTAGGAGATAAATGTTCTGAAATATTCACCCATCATGGCATCGCCTGTTAAAACTCTTCCTGCTTGTGGAAGAACGATAAACATCAAGTGGAATAGTGCAGTACCTAAGATTACATTTGGAATTGATGCCTTGGATACAGATGCACCACCAACAAGGATTGATGCTGCAGCGTAAAGTGCTGCTTGGTCTTGACCTGCATAAGTTGCAAGTGTACCAATGTTTTGAAGATAAATAATTTGACCATAGCAAGCAAGTACAGTTGACATTACTATAGATGCAATTCTGATTTTATCAGAGTTCATACCTGCGTTGGAAGATACAAATTGATCTTGTCCAACTGCCTTCATGTCGTGACCAAGTTTAGTGTTTCTAAACCATACGATAAATGCGCAAAGTAAAGCAATAATTAAAATTGTAACTACTGGCACATCAAATAAAATTTGATGCTTTGCAGTAATAGGAATGTTAACTCTGAATTTTAAAATATTGTCAAAGCCTTGGGCAGATGCAAGGGTAATGGAGTTTTTAATACCATAACCAGATGATAATACCATGGCTCTTGTTCTCATTGGAATTAAAGTTCCGCAGAAGTACAATAGGAAAAGCATGTACCAGCCTAGAATAAAGAAGGCAAGCATCATTGATGTTATCATTTCTCTTCCTCTTGCTCTATTTAAAACTCTTCCTGAGAATTGACCAAGTAAAACTGCAATTGGAGTACCAATAAGAGCAGCTATTAAAAGTCCAGTTGCTCCAGTAAAGCCCCAGTCTTGTGCAAAAATTATTCCAATTTGTCCAGCCATTGCTCCTAGTGGAATACCAAAGTTGATACCCATACCAGCAATAATCGGTATGATAAGAGAAAGTACAAGGAATGTATTTCTTACCATTCTCTTGGAAAGTTCATTTGTTATATAAGATAGTGGTGGTTTAGCAATTATAAGTCCTGCCACAACTATGATTATAAACAAAATAGGAACCATAAATCTGTATAAAAATTCTTTAAAATTAAATTTCTTATTCATCTTTACTCCTCCTTGTTAGTGCGTAAATTATCATTCCATTTGTGATTATCATTCTTAATATTTCTGAAATATCAATATTTAATGCACCATTTATTACAGTAGGAGTAAGTGTAATTACACCTTGGAATAAAAATGTACCAATTATAACATTTGGAATTGATGCCTTGTTAATACTTGCACCACCAATTAATAGTGCAGCTACTGTTTGGAATGTAAAGGAAAGCGGTGCTTGGTAAAGTTGTATAAAACCATAGGATTGTTGGTAAATAACAATACCAATGGCAGCAATAACTGTTGAAAGAATTACAGAAACAAGTCTTACCTTGTTAATGTGAATGCCAGCAGCTTTTGCATATTCTGAGTTAGATCCTACAGCTGTCATTGCAGTACCAGTTTTTGTCTTGAAAAATGCCCATACAATAAATGCCATAAGTGCAAATAATAAAAACATACCCACAGGAATTTTTACACCAAGTATATTAATACTTAAAAAGTTATTTAATACACCAACAGTTACCTTAGTGCCATCTTCCAAAATTTTTGACTTCATCCAATAATCTGCAACTGGAATTTGTTGGGATAGTCCCTTTCCTCCATAACTTAAAACAGAAACTGGATTCTTGTAAGGAAGAATTAAATAGGCAATACACATAAAAGCTGTGAATGAATAACCAACATAAGTTGCAATAAGCATTTCATCGCCCTTAATTCTATTTAAAAGTAGTCCGTAGAAAAATCCAAATACAACTGCTATAAGAGATGCAAATAGCATTGCTATGAAAATCCCTTTAAAACCTGTAAAACCAAATTCAATTGAAGTTACACCACCAAGAATTCCTGCTACAACACCGATTGGGATACCAAAGTTAAGTCCACAACCAGATTGTACCATTGGCACAAGGGATAAAACTAAAACTGAAAACATACCAAATCTTGAAAGAACATTGTCAATAGAATCGACTAATGAAACGCCAGCCATTGGAGCTGCAATAAAAAGAATTAGTAAGAAGACTCCAATAATAAGTCGTGGAATTCCAATTTTGTTAATTAAACTTTTCTTTTTAGTCATTTACTGCCTCCACTTCTCCACTCATTAGAAGTCCAAATTCTGTTGCATCAGCATTTGCTGGTAAAATACCTGCGATTTTTCCTTCACAAATAACAGCAATTCTATTACATATACTTCTAAGTTCTTCAAGTTCTGATGAAACCATGACAATAGTTGTATTGTCCTTTTCATTACTTTCTTTTAAGGCATCTAATACAAGTTCCTTTGCACCAATGTCTATACCTCTAGTAGGTTCAGATACAAATAAAAGGTCTGGTTCCATGGCAAAAGCTTTAGCAAGACAAATCTTTTGTTGGTTCCCACCAGATAAGTTTCCTGCCTTTTGTTCTGGTCCAGTTGTCTTTATGTGAAGAGATTCAATGTATTCATTGGATAGCTCTTTCATCTTAGCTTCATCTCTAAACTTAAATCCAAGAACTCTTTTAATAAACTTTTCTTGAACTTGCATAGCATTAAAAGCTATATTCCAAAAAATTGGCTCTTCCAATAAAAGACCTACACCTCTTCTATCTTCAGAAACAAAGGCAATTTTATTTCTCAAAATATCTAAAGTATCGCCAAGTTTTAATTCTTTGCCATTATAAATTAGCTTGCCACCTACTGGATAAGTGCCCAAAATTCCATTTGGAATACCAAGTTTACCTTGACCAGCAAGGCCAGCAATGCCTAGAATTTCTCCTCTAATAACAGAAAGACTTACATCGTAGACAGCTTCACCTGGCATATCAACCCAGAGGTTTTCAATTTCAAGAATGTGGTCATTTTCATCTAAATTCTTATCCACTTTCTCTACAGCTAACTTCTTTGATTCATCATCTCTACCAACCATCCATTTAGCAATTTGTTCAATAGATAGATTTTCATTCTTTCTGTCTTCAATTATTTCACCATCTCTAAGTACAACAACTTGATCACATACATTTATGATTTCACGAAGTCTGTGAGTGATGAAAATTATAGAAATGCCAAGATCTGCTAAAGTCCTCAGTGAAGCAATAAGGTTATTAGCTTCAGTTTCTGTAAGTACAGCAGTTGGCTCATCCATAATTATTAACTTAACATCTTTTCTTGTCATTTCCCTAGCAATTTCAATAAATTGCTTGTGACCAACAGGCATTTCGGAAACTAAAGCACTAGTATCAATGCTAACTTCCAAAGTGTCGAGAGACTTACCTGCTATTCTAATATTTTCTTTAGCATCTATACTCTCTAGTTTTTTACCAAAAATTTTAGAAATTACAGAGGAATTTGTCTTCTCCATATCGAGAGTAATATTTTCTGCAACTGTAAATCCAGGGATTAAACTAAATTCTTGATGTACCATGCCTATGCCTGCATTTAAAGCGTCAATTGGGTTTTTGAAGTCAATTAATTTTCCGTCAAAATAAATTTCACCGTTATAACCGCCTGTGTCTTTAATAACTTCCATTCCGAAAATTATATTCATAAGAGTGGACTTACCGGCACCATTTTCACCAACAAGTCCCAAAATTTCTCCCTTTTGAAGGTTAAAATTAACATCTTTTAAGACGGCGTTTTCGCCAAAACTCTTGCTGACATTCTTGACTTCAAGTAAACTATTTGTCAACAAAATCCCTCCATCTTCTTAAAATAAAATTAAAATCAACGGTAGCCCGTTGACTTTAATTTTTCTTATAAAATAATTATTTAGCTTGTCCTTCAGCTTGTTCTTGAGCAGCTTCAATAGCATCTAAATCAACATTAAGATTCAAATACTTTTCAGGAACTTCAACTTTATCCATACCTAGGTAACCTCTACCATATACATAAGTGTCTTGAGATAGTAAGAAGTGATTTTCTTTCTTTTCTCCAGAAGCTCTATCTATATAGTTTTCAACCATCCAGTTTGCGCCTTCAGTATATTTTTCAATAGCACTTACGATTTGTTCTTGGTTAAGAAGTTCTCCTTGTCCCTTAAGAACATCCATTACATGGTCAAGTGCACCAAGAGTTAGTGAATAACCTAATGAATAAGCCCAAGTACCCATTCTCTTGTCGCCGCCTTTTTCAATAACAGCTTTTTCAACAGCAGCGTTGATTGCTTGCCAATCTCCTGCCATATCTTTAATATCAACAGAGAATGCCTTTGGATAACCCATGATTGGAGATGGTAAATCTTGTTCTACAAAGATAGCTCCACCAGCTGCAACACCTCTAAGAAGTGGTTCAGTATGTGCATCATTTGTACAGAAGAAAGCAGTATCTTTACCATACTTGTCAATCCAAGGTTGAATATTTTCAGCTACATATTGTTGTGCTCCTGGGATACCAATATCAGTTGTTGGATCAGGTGCGTTAAGTGAAATAAATTCAAGTCCTAGGTCTTTACAAGCTTCTTCCATAATAGCTCTTCTAAGAGCTAAAAGTTCAATAGACATGTGTCTAGGGAAAGTGATATGAGCAAATTTAGTAGCTCCCATTTCCTTTGCTGCAGCAATAATTCTGTAACCTCTGGAAACATTATCGGCATCCATTACTAGGTCAGCTGCTTTTTCTACCATTACTGTATCTTCTTGTGCAACTAAGTTAACAAGAATGATATCAGGTCTTTTTTCTCTAATTTGATTAAAGGCTGCTACAGTTCCTGGAACTGATTGATTTACAATTACAGCTTTCATTAGAGGGTCATCTGCCATAGCTACAATCTTTGAAATTGTAGTTTCTTGTTCAGCTTCAAATCTGTCTGGATAAGTGTCGTGTTTAATAACTCCGCCTTCATCAGCAGAACCATAAAGTTCAATAGCTTTTTGAGCAGCACGGAACTCATCTTCACCTTGTGATACTGTACCAGTTATAATTCCAATGTGGAATTCTTCGCCATCTTTAAGAGTTTCAAATTGAGCTTTAACGCCATCTTCTTTGACATCGGCAGCAACATTAGCATCTTTGCCTTCCTCTTTAGCTCCATTGTCAACTTTTTGACAACCGCTAAAGGCGATAACTGCTAATAATAGCATTATAATACCCATAAACCTTTTAAATTTTACATTCATTTTTTACACCTCTTCTAATTTATTTAATATTGGTTTATAAATTAAAGAGATTTTATCACATTAAATAGCAAAGGTCAATATTATTCTCAATATATGAACATACAAAGAAATTTTTTAAATACAAAAATTTTACCTAATATTTACACAAAGTAAAATTTAATTTTGATATATTTCTTACAAATAATCTTCTGAAAAAATGCAAGTTTTTGATAATATTTTTCAACAATTTAAATAGAGAATTTTTAAAATACAAATTATTAATAATATAAATAGTCCATCTAAAAAAATAATACTTTTTCCTTTTTCTCCTTTACACCAATAAATAAGCCTGTAATAAAAAAGTCTGGGCAAACTGTGCTCAGACCTTGATATAAGGCAAAATTTTTGCTTTTTTTTAAATTTCGAAAAAATTATATTTGATTTCAGCCAAATAAATCAAAATGATTTTTTTATAAAATTAAGGCTATTATACTATACTTACTATTATGGAAAAATTTTACCTTTATTTTAAGAAATCAATTTAAATTCAAATTTAAAATGTTTTCACTTTTTCTTATTTAAAGAATAAAAATTAAAAAAGTAAAAATTTTTTCTTATGTAAAAATTTAAGATAAAATCAAAAATAAAAATGTTTATAATAATTAAAAAACTTCTAACTATTTATATTTGTATAATCACGACCAACGTCTAATTTACATATAGTTAGAAGTTTAAAATATCATTTAACAAAGAGATTAGGTAGTATTGTTACCGTAGAAGGTATATATGTTATTATCAATAATACTACTAATAAAACTACTAGCATAGGAACTAAATCTTTCATTTGTTCTTTCAATGAAACTTTTGTAATTGATCCTGCAACAAATAAGCACACTCCCAATGGAGGTGTACACATACCTATAGTTAAATTGACAGCCATTACTAATCCAAAATGGATTACGTCTATTCCAAATGTTTGGACTATTGGTAAAAATAAAGGAGTAAAAATAACTACCGCACTTGTAGTATCAATAAATGTTCCAGCTATCAACAATATTATATTTATTATTAATAGTAACATAAATTTAGATCCTATATTATCAGCCAAGAATGCTCCAACTGTTTGAGGAATATTGTTAACTGTTATTACCCATGTGAATAATGAAGCTGCTCCTACTACTAGCAAAACTTGTCCTGTTGATTTGGCGGCATCTAATAATATTCCTGGCAAATCACTGATTTTAAGCTCTTTATATACAAATAAACCTATTATTAATGCATAAAAAGTAGCTACTGTAGCAGACTCTGTTGGAGAGAAAAATCCACTCATTATTCCTCCTATTATAATTATAGGCATTATCAAGGCTAATATCGCATCTTTTCCCGCAACTAGTACCTCTTTAAATGATGCTTTTTCATCTCTACCAATATAGTTTCTCTTTTTACCTACAAAATATGAGTAAATCATCAAGGCTACACCCATTAATATTCCAGGAATAAAGCCACCAATAAATAGTTTTGCTACACTTACATTTGCCATAACACCATAAATGAGCAAAGGTATTGATGGTGGAATTATAGGACCTATTGATCCACCGGTTGCTAGTAATGGAGCACAAAATTCTTTGTCATAACCCTTCTCTATCATTATAGGCGCCATAATACCACCTATAGCAGCTGTTGCTGCTATAGCTGAACCAGTGATTGCTGCAAAAAACATACAAGCTAAAATACTTACCATTGCTAAACCGCTTGGGTGATGTCCAATTAGTAAATCTGCAAAGTTTACAAGTCTATCACTCATTCCACCTTTGAGCATTAAACCACCAGATAAAATAAACAAAGGAATCGCAGTTAAAGCAATACTATCAACTCCTGTGAAGAGTCTTTGTGCTACTACAAGTAAAGGATAACCATCAGCTACTATTTGTCCTAATGATACTAATCCCAAAGCAAATGCTATAGGTACTCCTAAAAGGAATGCTGCAAATAATATTATAATTATCATTTATTGTCACCATCCTTAATATTTTTGATTTGATTTATTATTATTTCAATATCATATAGTATTAAGAAAGCTGCACTTATTGGAATTGAAGCATAATAGTAAATCATTGGAATAGCAGTGTATGGTGCTTTTTGTGTTATACCAGTTTTTGAAAACTCAACACCATAAATTAGTAAAAATACAAAAAACCCTAATAATATTATATTTATTAAAATTTGTAGAATTTTACCAGCTTTGTTAGGAATCAATGAAAATATGATATCAATATTTAGATGATCATTGGTTTTTAAGCAATAAGCTGCACCAAGAAATACTAAATAAACAAAGCTTAATCTTATAATATCTTGTCCCCAAGCAACAGGCATTTTAAATAAAAATCTCATTATAACTTGTAAAAAAGTGACAATTGCGAGCACCGCTGAACTTACAACCATAACGAATTTTAAAAATTTTTCAAGATACTTCATAAAACCTCCAATGTTATTTAATGTAATCCCTAACTTCATCAACAAATTCAGGACTTACTAATTGTGCTACATCTGGTTTAGTGTATATATCTTTAGTTGCTTCAACAAATGAATTTTTATCAACTTCAGTTATTACCATTCCATTATTCTTCAATTCTTCTAAATATTCTTCTTCATGTTCAGAGACTACTTTTCTTTGTTCTTCAGCAGCTTTATTTGCTGCATTTTGTACTGCTTCTTGTTGTTCAGGTGATAGTTTGTCAAAAAAGTCTTTATTCATAACCATACTTACTGCAGCATAAGTGTGTCCATCTAAAGATAAATATTTTTGCACTTCATAAAATTTTTGTGTTGCTACTGTAGCTATTGGATTTTCTTGTCCATCAACCATTCCTTGTTGTAGAGCTGTATAGAGCTCATTGAATGAAACTGGAACAGCTGAAGCATTTAAACTATCTAGTAAAGCAAACCAAACTGGTGCTTCTTGTACTCTGAAAGATAAACCTTTCATGTCTTCTACAGTCTTTATTTCTTTTTTTGAATTAGTAAAATGTCTAAAACCTAATTCTCCAAAAGCTAAATGTTTAAATCCAGCTTCTTCAAATTTAGGGTTTAATTTTTCAGAAATAATTCCGTCTAATGCTTTATACGCTTTTTCTTGATTTTCAAATAGGTAAGGTATTGACAGTACTTGGATTTCAGGAACCCATGCTGGTAACGTTCCATCAGAAGTAACTATTGTCATTTGAATAGTTCCTAATTTAGTACCTTCTGCCATTTCCCTTTCTCCGCCCAATTGAGCATTAGGATATACACTAACTTCAAAATCATCAGATGATTCTTCTAAATATTTTTTAAATAAATCTGCTGCAATAGTAGATTGGTGTTGTTCATTTCCCACACATCCTAGTTTAATTTGTATTTTTCCAGATGTTGAACTATTAGCCGTGTTGGTTTCTTTTTTTGAACTACAAGCTGTTAATGTTATAGATATTAATAAAACGACTAAAATACTTGTAAATATTTTTTTAAATTTTTTCATGATATTCTCCTTAATTTAGATTTAATTTCGATTATCTCTCTTCTTCTAGTATTACATTTACTTCATAATTTAAATTTATTGTTCTACCTAGTTTTTCATCTACCATTTTAGAAATAAATTTATTTCCATATTCAAATCCACCTAATAATGGAACAGTACCAGAATAAATAATTGAGTTATTAATATCCCCAACCCTATCTTTTAATTCTTCTAATATTTTTTCAACAGGTAAAATTGATGCCAATGTATCATTTTGATAATTTATTTCTTTTCCATTAACAATTTGATTTGACATTAGCTTGATAGAATCCCAATGATCTTTTATTTCATCATAATCCCATATAGTATTTGCTATTGGTTTTAAACACACCTGTTTTGATTTAAAAATGCTAACACTCTCTAACCCTCTATCTGTATGGTCTGACCCGATTGTTATATAGGTTTTTCCATTTTTTAATAAAATAACATATTCTGCTTCTCCAGAAGTTTGTTCACCAACAAATTTTAGGTCAGAATCCTGAGTTACAATTTCTTTAGATACTTCAAAAATTGTTGGGATTCTTTTTGGGGGTGCTACACCCAGTTCTCTCTCTAACTCATCAATATGTTCTTGTGTTTTTTCCATATCTCTTCCTGCGTATCCAATAACATAAACTTTATCAAAATCAAAATCTATTTGTTTATTGTTTAAAATAAAACTTAACGTTTTCATATATAGATCACCTCGTTAATATAATTCTGGACGTCTATCTCTAAAGACATTTATGCTCTCTCTTATTTCTTTAATTACAGAAAAGTCTAATTCTCCAGTTTTAATTTCATCTGATTCAAATGGTTCAATAATATATTCTCCCCATGGATCAATTATTGCACTATGACCGCCAAAATCACCTACGCTGTTAACACATACGACAAACATTTGGTTTTCAATAGCTCTTGCTCTGTTTAAGACATCCCAATGCATTGATCTTTTTGCTGGCCAAGCTGCTGAATTAAATAATACTTGAATATCTTCTAGTGCATATTTTCTTATCCATTCTAAAAATCTAATATCATAACAAATTACCATTCCACACTTTATGCCATCTAATTCAAAAGTTACAAGTTGATTACCTTTTTCAAACAACTGGTCTTCTCCTGAAGGAGAAAATAAATGTACTTTATTATACTTGGCTATTTCATTTCCATTACGATCAAAAATATAAGATGTATTATATAGCTCCCCATTTAAGGTATTAGATACAGAACCACCTACAATATTTACGCTTAAGTCTTTTGATAACTTAGATAATAGTTCTCTTGACCTTTTTCCTTCACTATCACTTATCTCATTCACATTTGTTGGTATAAATGAAGTATTCCACATCTCTGGCAAAACTATGACATCTGGGTTATCAACCATGGATTCCCTTATTTTGTCTTCAATGTTTTTGAAGTTTGTATCAACATCACCCATTATAAGTTCACATTGAACTAAACTAATTTTCATAAATGCCTCCTTATTATGTATTTGGTATACCATATACTAAGATTATCAATAAAGAAAACATTTGTCAATAGTATCTAATCAGAATTTTAAATTTTTTATATAATTTAAAAGCTCAGTATAATCTTTAATACTGAGCTTTTAATACAAGTTCTTTATTGATTTTTTTTATTTTTTCTTTCAAATCTTCTAACTATCGATTTTTCTGTTTGAATCATATGGTTTTTCATTGATCTAATTGCTTCTTCTTTATTATTCATTTTTAAAGCATCAATTATTTTAGTATGCTCATCAACAGTTTCCTTAGTTCGTCCGGGGTTATCTATGGATACTAATCCAAAATATCTAATAATATCATTTAAATTTCTCATCGTAGCTTTCAATATTTCATTCCCACTTTTATTATAAATATATTCATGGAATCTCCTATCAGCATAAATAAATTCATTTTGTGTTTTTGCAGATTCAGTATCTATAGTTATTAATTCTATTTCTCTTATATCATCAATGTTTATTTTATTAAATGATTCCTCAATAGCCAATAATTCTAAAGATGCCCTAACTTTCTGTGCTTCAAGAATAGTTTTTAAATCAAAATTTCTAACAACATTCGGCTTATAAGGCTCATTAATAATCCAACCCTCATAAGATAGTTTCATCAAAGCTTCTCTTATTGGCGTTCTACTAATTCCAAACTCTTCGGATAATGTCCTCTCATTTAAAGATTTTCCAGGTTCGAATTCCCCACTTATTATTTTTTCTTTTATTTCTTCGTAAGCAGCAATTTTATAGCTTTTTACTTTAAGCAATCTTATCAACTCCTATTTCATTTAATTTAACCGAATAACAAAAGACTTCAAACAAAAGACTTCAAACTAAAGCCTTGAAGATATCTTGTATGTTTTTTAAATTATGCTTCGTAAATATAAAAATTAATTATAATTCTATTTTTGATATCGGTAAAATTTTTTCAGGATTTTTAAATTAAAAAATCAGATCTCAAAAATATTAAAAAAATGTATTTTTAATTACAAATATTTCATATTAATTACTTATAAACTTAGGGCATTTTGTTCTATGAAATCACGTATTATTATACAACATATTATTATATTAAAAAACTTAATAATCTTATAATTTATTATAGACTTATTTGCCTCTCTCTTCAAAAAATAAAATTATAAAAGAAATTGTAAGGAAGGCTGCTGCAATTAGTATTGATTTTATTCCAAATAAATCTGATGTAATGTAGCCAAGAGCTGCTCCCATGCCAAAAATTAAAATTACTGTATAATATTTTTTTGATTTTTCAAGGTATTCTCTTTCTCTTGTTATATGGTACTTGGAAAGATTTTCTGTGGCGCTTCTAAGATTTCCAATACACATAGTAGTTGCAAAGTTAAGTCCATAAATTTTCTTAAAGGAATAAACTTGCATGGCACAGGAAAAAGAGAGCAGAGCATTGGCAAGATTGTTTAAATTTTCTGGAATAAGCGCAACAATAACCATAATAATTATTTCAAAGGCAACTATGTATTGGCGCCAATGAAGAATTTTCTTTTCGATAGCATATTCAAAACGAACTGCAACATATACGCCAAAGGCAAAAGCTATGACAGGTATTAAATATGAAATTGATGCCTTAAAATTTAAGTCAACAATATTCTTGAAGAGAAGTACAATGTTTCCCGTCTGTGCATTGGCGAAGACCTTCCCCCTCATTAAGTAGGAGTAAGCATCTTGAAAGCCACCTGCAATTGTTATAAAAAATAAAACTAAAAAGGTTTCGTGCAAATTTTCATAGGTTTTTATTTTCAAATTAATCACCTCTTATAGTTTAATACAAAAATTTTTTTCTGCAATATAAAAGATGCTATGAATTTCTATCACAGCATCTTAAATATTTTTATTTTATTTCGTGCCAATGTCTCTTCTAAAGTAGGCTCCATCAAAATTTATTTTTGCTACATTTGCGTAAGCCTTCTTGCGAGCTTCCTCTAAGTTTTTGCCTAAAGCTGTCACTGATAAGACTCTGCCGCCATTAGTGTAGAGGGCATCAGATTTTTTTGTTCCATTGTGGAAAACTATTATGTCTTCGTCTACATCATCAAGTCCAGAAATTTCTTTGCCCTTTTCATAGGAACCTGGATAGCCCCCTGAACACATTATAACTGTTAGGCAAGTTTCGTCCTTCCACTTGATGTCTTCTTTTTTTAATTTTCCATCAATTGTCTTATTTAAAAGTTCAAATAAGTCACAGTCAAGTCTTGGCATTAGGACTTCTGTCTCTGGATCGCCAAAGCGCACATTAAATTCCAAAACTTTTGGCTTGTCTTCTTCAATCATAAAGCCTATAAATAAAATTCCTGAGTAAGTTAATTTTTCTTCATCTAGTCCATCTTCTATTTGCCTATAAATTACTTGAAGGTTTTTTTCTAGTTCAGGACTTGCAGATACTGGTGAATAAGTTCCTACTCCGCCAGTGTTTGGACCCTTGTCGCCATCAAAAATTTGCTTGTGGTCCTTGGCTCTTTCTAGTGGAAATAATTTGTTATCTGATACAAGGCAAAGTACAGAAGCTTCTTCCCCTGTCAAAAATTCTTCAATGACAACAGTACTTCCTTCGTCGCCAAAAATTCTATCTTTAAATATTTTATGAAGAGCATCCCTTGCTTCCTCTAAGTTTTGACAAATTATTACGCCCTTACCTAGGCAAAGTCCGTCAGCTTTTACAACAAGTGGATAAGAAAATTCACTTAAGCCTTCCAGAGCCTCATCATAATTTTCAAAACTTTTGTATTTTGCAGTTGGAATAGAATATTTTTCCAAAAATTTCTTTGTAAATTCCTTTGACTTTTCAAATCTTGCACAGGCTTTGTTTGGTCCAAAAACTTTTAATCCCTTTTCCTTAAAGGCATCTACTATTCCCATACAAAGTGGATCTTCTGGACCAACTACTGTTAAATCAATTTTTTCTTCATCAGCAAACTTTAATAGTCCATCAATGTCCTTGGGGTCAAGGTCGAGATTTTCGCAAAAATCTTCTGTGCCGCCATTTCCCCTCGCCATGAATATTTTATCAACGCTTTTACTTTCACTAAGTTTCCATGCAAGTGCGTGTTCTCTTCCGCCATTTCCAATTACAAGTACCTTCATTTGTCCTCCTAGTGTCTAAAATGTCTTATATTAGTAAAGACAAGACAAATATCATGCTCATTTGCATAATCAATAACTTCTTGATCCTTTACAGAGCCGCCCGGCTGAACTATTACATCAATGCCTGCCTTATAAAGAAGTTCAATTGTATCTCTAAAGAAAAATCCATCAGATGCAAGAACTGCTCCACTTGCCTTTTCTCCAGCCCTATCAATTGCCTCTTCTACAGCCCAAGCTCTCTTTGTTTCACCTTGACCAAGGGCAAGAGTTCCGCCATTTTTTGCAATGACAACTGAATTTGAGAAGGTTGTCTTGCAACAAGTAAAGGCAAATTTTAATTCCTCAAGTTCATTTTCACTTGGCTTTCTATTTGATACAAAGGAAAGTTTTTCCTCTTCCCAAACTATATCGTCTGAATCTTGGATTATAATTCCGTTTAAAACTTGTTTAAATCTCTTTCCACCTTCATAAAGTCTTTGGAATTCAGGAATTTCTACAATCCTTATATTTTTCTTTTGAGTCAAAATTTCAAAGGCTTCCTTAGAAAAACTTGGTCCAACAACAATTTCAAGGAAAATCTTTGAAAGGTGTTCTGCAGTTTTTCCATCAACTTCCCTATTAAGGGCAATGATGCCACCAAATATTGATTCGTCGTCACATTCATAAGCCTTAAGGAAGGCTTCTTCAAGACTTTCCCCTGTACCAATTCCACATGGGTCAGTGTGCTTAACTGCAACTGCAGCTGGCTTTTCAAAATTAATGACTGCATTGAGGGCAGAATACATATCGTTTAAGTTGTTGTAGGAAATTTGTTTGCCGTGAAGAACCTTATATTCAACCTTATCTGGTGTGTAAGAATCTTCATAAAAAGCTGCCTTTTGATGTGGGTTTTCGCCATATCTCAATTCTTCAGAAAGTTTGTAGCTCTTGTTAATATATTTAGGAAATTCTTCAGGAAGTCTCTTTAAGAAATAATTTGAAATTACAGCATCATAGTGAGCAGTGTAGTTAAAGGCTTTCTTTGCAAGATGTTCTTTAAACTCTAAATTATCTCCCTCTAAATTATTAAGTACACCTTCATAATCACTTGGATCAGTTACAATAAAGACATCTCTATAATTTTTGGCAGCAGCCCTAATCATAGATGGACCACCAATATCTATGTTTTCAATCATAGTTTCGTGGTCAGCCTTTTCAAGTAGCTTTTCTTCAAAAGGATAGAGATTATTCACAACCATATCAATTGGCATAATTTCTTCATCTTTTAAAGTTTCCATGTGTTCTTTTATGTCGCGTCTAGCTAAGATTCCGCCGTGAATTTTTGGATTAAGTGTTTTAACTCTTCCATCTAAAATTTCTGGAAAACCCGTGACAGAATCCACAGATATAACATCAATTCCTGCATCTTTTAACTTTTTGAAAGTTCCGCCAGTAGAAATGATTTCCCAATTTCTATTTGCAAGTTCCTTTGCAAATTCAACAATTCCTTCTTTGTCAAAAACTGAAATAAGTGCTCTCATACTAACCTCCGATCACAACTTTTCCATTAACAACTTTTAACTTATCTTCGCAAAAATATTTTACAGAAAGGGGCAAAATTTCATGCTCAATCTTTAAGACCTTTGCTTGAAGTTCTTCAGGAGTTTCCTCTCCCACTTCAGTAATTCTTTGCATGATAATAGGACCTTCATCTGCGCCTTCATTTACAAAATGAGTAGTGGCACCAGTGTATTTTACACCTTTTTTGATGACGGCCTCATGGACTTTTAATCCATAATAACCCCTACCACAAAAGGCAGGGATTAGTGATGGGTGAATATTTATTATTTTATTTTCATAAATTTTAGTAATTTTTTCTGGCAAGATTTTTAAATATCCTGCCAGAACAATTAAGTCAATTTTATTTTCAGATAAAGTGCTTATAAGTTTTTCGTCGTCCTTTATTACTACAGCCTTTATGCCTGCATTCTTTGCACGAGTAAGTCCATAAGCATCTTCTCTATTAGAAATGACAATTTTTATATTTCCATTGATATAATTATTTTTTGTATTGTCAATGATGGCTTGAAGATTTGTGCCACCACCTGAAATTAAAACTGCAATATTTTTAGAAGCTAAGTTCAATTTTATCTTCTCCAGCTACAACTTTTCCAAGTTCATAAAGCTTTAAGTCGCTATCTTTAAAGAAATCAAGGACCTTATCTCTATCATCTTCTTTTACAACAAAAGTAAGTCCAACTCCCATGTTAAAAGTAGAATACATATCTTTATCTTTAAGATCTGCCCACTTCTTTAGAAGTTTAAAAATTTCTGGAGTTTCTACAACAGATGCGTCCACTTTTGCACAAAGTCCATCTGGTATCATTCTTGGAATGTTTTCGTAAAAACCGCCGCCAGTTATATGGCTCATGCCCTTGATATCAACAACTTTTAGTAGTCCAAGAATTTCCTTTACATAAATTCTAGTTGGTTTTAATAGTTCTTCACCAAGTGTTGAGTCAAGTTCATCAAACTTTTCGTTTAAATCAAATTTGCAGTGGTCAAATACAATTTTTCTCACTAGGGAATAACCATTGGAGTGAATTCCATTAGAAGAAAGTCCAAAAATAAGGTCTCCTTCTTTAATGCCTGAGCCATCAATAATTTTATCTCTATCAACTACTCCAACTGCAAAACCTGCAAGGTCATATTGGTCTTCTTGATAAACTCCTGGCATTTCTGCAGTTTCTCCACCAATAAGAGAAGCAGAAGACTGAATACAACCTTCAGCAACACCCTTTACAATTTCTTCCATTTTTTCAGGAACTAATTTGCCTGTAGCAATGTAGTCCAAGAAGAAAAGTGGCCTTGCCCCTTGACATAAAATATCATTTACACACATAGCCACACAGTCTATACCAATTGTGTCGTGCTTATTAAGCTTGTGAGCCAAAATAACTTTTGTACCAACTCCATCAGTTCCACTAACAAGAACTGGATTTTTAATTTCACTTAAATCTAAATTGAAAAGACCTGAAAAACCGCCAAGGGATGATAAAACATCCTTTGACTGAGTTTTTGCAACAATACTTTTAATTAATTCAACTTCTCTTTGACCGGCATCAACATCTACGCCAGCATCTTTATAATTAATTGCCATCTCCGCTCCTTTTATCCTTCGTAAACATAATCGGTGTTTGCAATTTTTTCTGACATATCAGATCTAAATTTCTTTAACTTTTCCTTTAAATTATCATCGGAAATAGCTAAAATTTCTGCTGCTAAAATTGCAGCATTTTCTCCACCATTTATTGCAACTGTGGCAACTGGTACGCCGCTTGGCATTTGAACAGTGGAAAGAAGTGCATCAAGTCCGTCAAGAGTAGAACTCTTAACAGGAACTCCGATAACTGGTCTAGTAGTAAGAGCTGCGATTACACCACCAAGGTGAGCAGCCTTGCCTGCAATTGAGATGAAAACTTGGCTTTCATCTTCAGCATTTTTAACATAATCTTGCAACTGATTTAAGGCTCTGTGAGCAGAAATTACTTTGGCGTCATACTCAATTCCAAATTCCATTAATTTTGCAACAATCTTATCTGCAATTTCTCTGTCAGAAATTGAACCCATTATAATTGATACTCTCATTTTTACTCCTTAAATGTTTAAATATTTTGAAACTTCAAGTGGTTCTACATATTTGCCATCTTTATATGCTCTCATGTTTCCACCACTTACTTCGTCAATTAGTACGATTTCGTCAGAACCCTCAAGTCTACCATATTCAAATTTGATATCGTAAAGATCAAGTCCACTTTCAGCTAAAATATCTTTAACAACATTAGCGATTTTTTTATTCATTTCAACAATCTTGTCATATTCTTCAGCCTTTAGAATGCCTAGAACAACAAGACCTTCCTTTGTAATTAGAGGATCGTCTCTTCCATCGTCCTTTAAAGTTATTTCAGTATATTCAGGAAGTTCTTGACCTTCTTCAACATAAAGACCATATCTTCTGTAGAAAGAACCTACAGCTTTGAATCTTGTAATAACTTCAAGACCTTTACCAAAAACCTTTGCTCTTTTTACTTCCATTAAATTATTATCAACATCTGCAGAAATGTAGTGAGTATTAATTCCAGCTTCGTTAATTTTTTCGAAGAAGTATTTAGTAACTTTTAAACACTCTTTTCCTGCACCTTCAATACTACCAGCTACTTGGTTTCCACCAGTATCAAAAACTCCGTCAGTTCCTGTCATATCATCCTTAAATTGTAGATAACATCTTCCATCTTCTTCTAAAACATTCTTAGTTTTTCCTTGGTAAATAGTCTTCATAATTTCCTCCAGTAAAATAAAATAAAGCCCAAAGAGGCAGATTTTTGTAAAACCTACCCCTCTGGGCTTTTTTCCCTAAGGTGTGATACTTAAAAAAAGTATCCGTACCGCTCGGTCCTTGGCAAAGCCCGGATCCCTAGGCACACTTTCACTCAAAATATGAGCCACTTAGATATTAACAATTTAATTTTTAATTGTCAATAGTTTTTCAAAACTTGTTAAGCTGGTCACACCTGTGGATGTAACAAATAGGATTGCCTTAATTTTAATGAAAAAGTGTATATTTGATAAAAATTTTGAGTAAAGACTCAGTAAAAATTTTTCTTTTAGATTTTCCTAAAATTTTTAACAGCTTTTGGAATTAAAAATACTCCCAGAATCACCGAGAGTAAAATAATATTATTTTTTAAAGATTTTTAATAGTTTTCCGAAGAAAGATTCCCTCTTTTCACTTTCCTTATCTTCTACTTTTCCACTCTCTACAATTATTTTTTCTACTTTGGACTTAGAAGCAAAGTTCTTTTCTTCTGCTTCCTCTACAAAGTATCTTTGAGAAGAAATTTTTTCGCCATCATCTTTTATTTTTTCATATTCGCCGCTGCTGTTCATCATTCTTGCTCCAACATTGTCCTCCATTTGGACTTGCAAATATTTTAAAATTCTTTCTTTTATTTCTGAATCTAGAATTGGCGTAGCTATTTCTACTCTGTTCTCTGTATTTCTAGTCATCAAGTCTGCAGAAGATATATACATCACTGGATTTTCTTTTCCAAAGACATATACCCTAGGATGTTCCAAGAACCTTCCAACGATTGATCTTATCCTTATGTTTTCGCTTTGACCTTTTATGTCAGGAAGTAGACAAGAAATTCCCCTGATTATTAAATCCACCTTTACTCCTTTTTGTGAAGCTTCGATAAATTTTTCGATGAAGTCCTTGTCAGTTAGGGAATTAAATTTGCAAAGGATGTATCCATCTTCCCCTTTTGCAATTTCGCTTTCCACATGATGCATTAAGCCAGTTTTTAATGTAGTTGGGGACTGCAAGAGGTGCATATACTTGCCGTCTAGGTTTCCTATGGACATGTTTTTGAAAAAGTCTGTGGCATCAAGACCAATTTCTGGGCTTGCAGTCATTAGTGAAAAGTCTGTGTATTGTTTTGCAGTTGACTCGTTATAATTTCCTGTGCCAATTTGAGTGATGTAATTCAAATTTTCTGTCTTAGGATTTCTAAAGGTGATTAGGCAAATTTTTGAGTGCATCTTATACTTGTTAAAGCCATAAATAATGTTGCAGCCTTCTTCATAAAGGATATTGGCATAATTTATATTTGATTCTTCATCAAACCTTGCCTTTAATTCTACAAAAACTGTTACTTCCTTTCCATTTTGTGCCGCTTCTGTCAAATATCTAACAACTTTGGAATTTTTCGCAAGCCTATAAATTGTAATTTTTATGGATTTACAGTCTGGATCATTGGCTGCTTCCTTTAACAGACTTAAAAAGGTATCCATACTTTCATAAGGATAGGACAAAATCCTGTCCTTGTTTCTTACATCTTCAATTACACTTCTTGTAAAGTCAGCAGGATTATATTGAATCAGATCTTTATACAAGAGCTTGCTCTTTATTGCCTGTGGGATTTCATCAATTAAGCTAAAAACATATTTCATATTGAGAGGTGACTCAAGAGGGAAATAAGCATCTTCAGTCAGTTCAATTTTTTCTAACAAAAAGCTGAGAGCCTGCTTGGAAAGCTTGCCTTCTGATTCAAGTCTTACTACATTAAGCCTCTTTCTCTTTTTCAATATGCTCTTCATGTATTCAGTGTAGTCGTCAAACTCTTCCCAAGTGTCTCTGTCATCGACAAAGTCAGTATTTCTAGTCACCTTAATAATGTTCTTTGATAAAATTTTATATTCTTTAAAAATTTGATCAATTTGATTTAAAATAATTTCTTCCATCAAAATATATTCTACATTTTCACCTGGAAGAAGTAAGTATTTTGGATAAGTATTCCTTACAGGAACTATTCCAAAGACCTTTTCTTTGTTCTTTTCAAGATGGGCAAAGGCATATAACTTAGTGTTTTCTAAAAAAGGAAAGGGATGATTCAAGTCAACAATTTGAGGAGAGACCAATTGGTCAATTCTCTTCATGTAAAAATCTTCCACAAACTTTTTTTGCTCTATATTTAAATCACTGTATTTTAACTTTTTGATGTTGGACTTTTCTAAACTTTCGCTTACATTTTTAAAAATTTCATCTTTTTCTCTGTACATTTCTGGCAAGGCATTTAAAATTGCATTGATTTGTTCTTCCGCACTCATGCCAGTTTTGTTGTCTTTAACTTCTTTTTTTAGAGAAGAGAGATCGTGAAGAGAGCCCACCCTCACCATGAAAAATTCATCTAAATTTGAAACAAAAATGCTGACGAATTTTAATTTTTCAAGGTCTGGTACCCTTTCTTCAGTTGCTTCTAATAAAACTCTCTCGTTAAATCTGAGCCAGGACAGCTCTCTATTTTGAAAATAAGATTTCATTATTACCTTCCAATACTTTATAAATTAAATAACCTTCTCTAAGACCATTGTCAGAAACTTGGATTTCATTAATTCCAAGTTTTTCCATTACAGTTTTTAAAATAATGATGCCAGGTACTAAGGTGTGAATTCTGGCAGGATTAATCCTAATAATGGACCTAATAGTCTCAGTGTTCCTATCATTAATTAGATCAAGGAGCTTGTAGATATCCTTTAGAGTAAAATGTTCTTCATCTGAAGACCACAAATCTGCAATTACCTTACCAGTTGTCCTTATAGTTCCACCAATTCCTATTAATTTGTTTGATTTAGCAGAAAAATGTGAGGAATTAATTTCTCGAATTACAGCCTTTTCAATTGAACGAATTTCACTTTTCTTTGGTAAAATTCTTGATACATTTTCTCCAAAAAGAAGAAGTGAACCTGTCTTTAAGTTGATAAACTCTTGAGGTCCATCTACTTCGAAATAAACTATTTCTGTACTGGCACCACCAATATCAATAGTAACTCCCCTATCTACTCTTATTTCACTTCTTATGCCCACATTGCCTAGGAAGGCTTCGTCAACTTGCTCCAAGACATCAACGTCAATGTCAAGTTCCCTTTTTACTTCTTCTAGGACTTCTTCAGTGTTTTCCAGATTTCTAAGTGAAGCCGTTGCAAAGGGCGAAAAAGTGTCCACATTAAGTTCAAGGACAATATTTTTTATGCTGGCAAGAGTCTTTATAAGTTTTTTTATTCCCTTGCCTGAAAGCTCGCCATCATGCACATAAGTAATAAGTCCTGCAGTGTACTTCTTGTTTAAAACTTTTTTAAAATTTTTGCTATTTTCTTCAATATCAAAGACAATAAGCCTTATTGTATTTGAACCTATATCTACTATTGCGTGTCTCATAAATCCCCTCTCAAATATCTTAGTCTAAAATTGTAAATTTTTTGTAAAATTATTCTTTATTATATGTAAATTTTCTTATTTTAATTATATCCCCTTTATTGCCTTTTAAAAAGTAAAAAAACACGGCATAAGCCGTGCTTCAATATATAAATCTTTTCAATTCTTCAACTGCCAGTCTGTTGCCACAAATTATGCCGCCATGCCTTTCACAGTGGACTTCTTCGCCATGCATATTTATGACAATGCCCCCTGCCTCTCTAACTATTAGGCTACCAGCAGCATAGTCCCAAAGATTAAGAGCATCATCTATAAAGGCATCGTACCTGCCACAAGCTGCATAACACATCTCTAGTGCAGCAGTTCCAAGCCTTCTTATGCCATTGGTCCTATCAAAGATAAACGTCAGCATTTCAAAGGTCTCATCAGAACGACCAGCTCGTCCTCCACCAGTGCCAGCTCCAATTAGGGTGTCTGAAAAATTTTTGTCAGGAGAAACTTTTATCTCACCACCATTTAGTTTTGCACCTTGACCCTTAATTGCAGAGAAAAATTCATCTCTAAAGGGATCATAAATTGCTCCAAGAACAATTTCTGATTTTACTAAAAGTGCAAGGCTTATGACAGAGTGGTTAAAGCCGTGAACTAAATTTGTCGTGCCGTCTACGGGGTCCAAGACCCAAGTGTAGTCCCTTAAGTCTTCACTGGGCTTGCCCTTTTCTTCTGCCAAGAGGTTGGAGCCCTCAATTAAATTTAAAAGATTTTTTTCTAAAAATTCTTGCACTTCAAAATCAACTTCTGTGACGAAATCATTTCTACCCTTCATTTCAAAATTATTTTTTGGATCAAGATCAAAGAAAATTTCTCCCGCCTCTTTCATTAATTTTTCAATTTTTTCTAATATTTTTGGATAATTTAGCATAAATCCTCCAACTATTTAATAGATTTAATTTCCTTAAATAGGTCTCCGTCAACTCTTATTATACTTTCACTGCCAAAGGCTGCTAGATAATTTTTCTTCATGGCTTCATTAAATATTTTTCCATAGGAATTTAATTTTTCTACCTTAGTTTCCAAGGCTTCTTTTTTAGATTTTTCTATATCTTCTGCTGTGAGACCAGTTATAAATCTTGATAAATTTATATCTCCAATTTGTTCTGGTGATAGAAGTGGGTCAAAGGCATTCATTGAGCCGATTATAAAGTCCTTTAAGTCGACCTCTGACATTTTTAAATTCTCAACAAATTTTCCAATGCTATCATAAACTTCTACAGTATTTTTCAAATTTGGATCTCTGTAGGAGTAAGTTGCCATGTCGCCATTTCTTCCAATGGTAATACCTGCACCGTAGGCTCCACCCTTTGCCCTTATTTCGTTGTGAAGGTAGGATGAATTTAATATGTTGGCAAGAACTGTAAGGTCGCCTGTGTATTTTATGCCCAGTTCTTCAAGGTCGTAGCCCTTTGACACATAGACTACATTGGAAGTTGTATAGAGCCCTTCATTTTTATTGTCACTTAAGAATTCATATGGGCAAGGCTTTACATTCTTAACTTCTAATTTTTCTATATAATTTTTTAAGTCATCCTTAATTTTATTTAAGTCAGAAATATTTCCCGTTGTTGAAATTATTAGATTATCTCTTACAAATAATTTCTCATAAATTTTTTCTGATTCACTTTCAAATTCTTCCCATCTTTCTTCAAAGTTTTCCACTAAATCTCTCATGAAGTCATAATAATCAAGTCCCCCTAGGTGAGATTGGAGGTCAGCCACCCTTGAGTAGTAAGATTTTAAAATTGAAATTATAAATTGATGTCCATTTTGTAGCATAGTGGACTCAACTCTTGACTTCAAAATGTTTAAAAGTTCCTTAATTCTCTTTTTTGAATCGAGAAGTGAATTATTCATAATTTCTTCAACTATTTCAAGGCCCCTCTTTACATTGTCTGCAGTAGATTTCATCTTGATGTTCATTCTAAGAGAATACTTTTCCTTGTCCTTGGAGTCAACATAGACAGTTGGATTAAAGCTAATGCCACCTGTTGACTTATAAATTTCGTTATTTAATTTTTCGTAAGAATAATTTTTCGTGTCAATTAGTCCGATTAAGGATAGAAGAAGAGACATTGTTTCAATTTCATCTTTTTCAATAAAGGAAATATCGTGAGAAATTGTTGTGTAGACAATGCCATTTGTCTCTTGATTAGACTTTAGGTAAAGCACATCTCCAATTTTATCTTCTTCCAATTCATAGTCTGTGACTTTTTCGTCAATGTCAGAAAGTTCAAGAGATGGAATAGTTTCTTTTGCTTCAAGAGAGTCTTCCTGGCTTTGATATTTTTCTAGTTCAAGGCTTTTTTTAATGACTTCTTCCCTTTCTTCCTTAGTCATTTTTTCCTTTAAAGACTTTAGTTCTTCCCTTAATTCTTTTTCTTCTCTTTCATTTTTATCAAGTTCAGGTCTTGCAGATAAGTTTACAGAATAATTGTTGTCAATTAATTTTTCCTTGATGTAATTTTCAACGAAATTGTCATCAAGTTTTTCCTTAACTTCAGATAGGACATCGTTGTAATATAGGGCATCCAGTGGTGACTGATCGTAAAGCCATGAGTTTAGGGCCCTTATATAGTAAATTATTGCCTTTTGTGTGCCGCCGCCTTCTCTGAAGATAAATTCAAATTTATTTAAAGTTGCTTCAAGAAGATCTCTGTCAATACTATTTTCCACTAAGTCTCTTAAGGTTTCATCTAAAATTTTTAAAAACTCATCTTTTTTATCTGCGTCAGTATTTTTTAGGACAAGGGAAAGGTCCAGCGGAAGTGAAGATGAAGTTTCTGAATAAACATCTTCAGCAAGGCCTGCCTCAAGGATTGCCTTTTTAAGTGGTCCGGCTTGGGCATCAATTAAAAGTTCAGCCAAAAGGTCACGCATGAAAACATCCATCTTTGAATCAGCATAACCAATAGTCCAGCCCTTGGAAAGATAGTCGATTTTTTCCTTCATCTCTTCCTTTGATGCAGAAAAAGTAATTTCAACATCCTTAGTAACCTTTAATTCATCATTTAAAATAATTTCTGAATTTATTTCTTGTCTATCAAAGTCAGCTAAATAATTTTTGTCTATGAAATCAAGTGCCTCTTCCATATTTTGATTTCCATAAAGGTAGATGTAAGAATTTGATGGATGATAATATTTTTTGTGATAATTTTTAAATTCCTCGTAGGAAAGGCTTGGTATTAATTTTGGGTCGCCACCAGAGTCCACTCCATAGGATGAATTTTCGTGAAGATTAAATATCATGGCATCAGATACAATATTTTCTGATGAAGAATAAACTCCCTTCATTTCGTTGTAGACAACGCCATTATATTTTAATTCGTCATCTTCACTTTTTAAATCGTAATGCCAACCTTCTTGTAGAAATATTTTTTCTTCTTCATAGATGCTTGGATAAAAAACTGCATCTAAATAGACATCCATTAAGTTATAAAAGTCCTTTTCATTTCTACTTGACACAGGATAAATTGTCTTGTCTGGAAAAGTCATGGCATTTAAAAAAGTTTGCAGTGATGACTTTATCAAATCCATAAAGGGCTCCTTGGTTTTAAATTTTCTTGAGCCAGAAAGTACACAGTGCTCAACAATATGGCAAACTCCGTTTCCCCTTTCAGGTGGAGTTCTAAAGCCTATGCCAAAGGCCTTGTTGTCGTCATTATTTTCCAGTGTCAACACTTTTGCGCCAGTTTTTATATGAGAATAGACCTTGCAATTTGATGCAACTTCGTCTATATATTTTTCTTCGATTAATTTATAATTTTTCAAGTTAATCCCTCCAGTTCTTATTATACTTGTAAAAAAACAATTTAACAAATTGAATTAAGCCTTGTAAAAATTGGGTAAAATTAAATCGAGGTGAGATTATGTCAAGAAAAGATGACATCAAAAAATTAGCTATTGCAGCTGCAACAATTTCTGCTGCCATTTTTGCTGCAAAAAAAGTCTCCGATGATGATGTAAAAATCTTAATGCCTAATCGCGACGAAAACTCAAAAGCTTACTTACTTGGCGACGGCTTTGGAAATTTAGCCCTTGCCTACGCCCTTATAAATCACGCAAATTTATCGCCACTTAATATAAATATTTACACTAAGAACTTTAACGAATTTGTAAAAATAAAGGAAGGCGAAAATAATTACCCAAGCTTTGACAATAGATTTTCAGAATTTAATTTTAAAAACACCTATGAAGTGTTGAAAAATATTTTAGATGAAGAAGAATTAAATAAAATCTCTGAAAAAATTGCAAAAAAAGAAAAGCCCATGCTTTTGGACTTATCCTTAAATAAATTTTCTAAAGTTTTAGAAGTTGACGAGGCAAGCAAAAAGAAATTATACAAGCTAATGCTTTATCCCATGGACTTAGATGATAAAACTTCCCTTGAGCAATATTTTTTATTCACTGACTTTTTAAGTTCAAATTTATTTTATTACTTGGCTAGCATCTACAACTTGAAGTCAACTTCTCCTGTCCTTGAATTAAAGGAAGCTTTATTAGATTTTATAGGCTCAGAATCTTATTTTGATCTGGATACAGATAGAATCTATAAATTTTTAAGGGACTATTTAATTGAGCTTGGCGTAAACTTTTATGATGAGTATAAATTTATCGACTTCAATGCTAAAGATAATTATGTAGATAAACTAACTTTTGAAAAAAATGAGCAAATTGAAGAAGTTTTAACTGATTTAAAGGACATTATTTCCATTGAATCTCCAACTTATCTGTCAAATTTGGCACTGGGAAACACAACTAACATTCCTGAAAAAATTTTATCTAGCTATATTTCAAAAAATAATTTTTCTGCGCAAAATATTTACAAGGAAATCGAGGGAAAGACTAGAGACTCATCAATTTTATTTGTCAGTTTAGAATTTTCTGACGACTCCTTTATAAAGAAGTTAAAGAAAAATTTGCAAGATAATGATTTTTTCATCTTTAAAGTAAAGTCTGGCATCTCTGCAAAAATTGTTGGCAATGAGGTAATTTTAAAAATTTTAAATCCAAATAAAAATTCCATTTTCGTAGGTGATGCTTTTAAGGCATTAAATGGTGAAGACTTCTTCTTCGCACTAATTAAGCTTTTTAACTTGGAAGAAAATTACGCAGATTTAAGATTTAATTTAAAAAATGTAGGCATTTCAGTTTTTGAAAACTACAAAAAAATCCCTGGAGAAAGTTATAAGAGAAATGTAAATAAAATTTGCAATTTATTTTTCATCTCTTCAAAAAATTCTGACTTTGGAGAACTTTATTCTGTAGAAAAACTAGTGCAAGAGGGCATAAAAAATGCCCATGACATCATGGGCATTGACCACTTAGAAGTTATTGAAAATAATCTTTCTAAGATGGAAATTTTAAAATTTATAAATAATTTATAAAGAGTGCAGAAATGCACTTTTTATTTTTTAGCAAATTTACTTTAAGCCTAAGTTTGGATTTGCAAAATTTTCTTCATCAACTTTTCCTGCCATGTATTCGTAATAGGCAGCTGATGCAATCATGGCTGCATTGTCCGTGCAAAGTTTAAGTTCAGGATAGAAAATTTTTATATTTTCTTCTCTTCCCCTTTCTTCAAAGGCTTCTCTAATTCTTGAATTGGCAGAAACTCCGCCGCATAGAACAATTTTATCCATATTCTTTTCCCTTGCAAGTCTAAAGGATTTTTCAAGAAGGACATCTACTACTGCCTCTTGGAAGGACTTGCACACATCTTCTGTTACAATTTCTTCGCCACGAAGCCTTGTGCTGTTTAAATAATTTAGAACGGCTGTCTTAAGTCCACTAAAGGAAAAATTGTAATTGTCCTCTTTAATCATTACTCTTGGAAATTCAATTGTCTCTTTTCCCTTTTTTGCAAGAGCATCAATTAGTGGTCCACCTGGATAGGCAAGACCGAGGGACCTTGCAACCTTGTCAAAGGCTTCTCCCACTGCATCGTCGACAGTCCTTCCATGAAGAGTAAAGTCAACATAGTCCTTAACTTCAATTAAATAAGTGTGACCACCAGAAATAATTAGGCCAATAAAAGGAGGCTCTAAATCCTTAAAGGAAATATAATTTGCACACACATGACCAACTATGTGGTTAACTCCAACAAAGGGCTTGCCTGTAGCAAGTGCAAGAGCCTTCCCTGCACTAAGTCCAACTAAAAGTGCACCAATAAGCCCTGGTCCCTTTGTAGCTGCAATAATATCTATATCTTCTAGCTTTAGGCCCGCCTGGTCAAGTCCTTCCTTTAAGACTGTATTTATAGCCTCAACATGTTGTCTTGATGCAATTTCAGGCACAACTCCGCCAAATTTTTTGTGAGTGTCAATTTGGGATGCAATTACATTTGAATAAACTTCGCGACCATTTTCTACTACGGCAACTGAAGTTTCATCGCATGATGATTCCACTGCCAAAACTTTCATCTTATCACTCCCTCCACATTATATAGGCATCTCTGTCAATGCCGTAATAATTTTTTCTCATTCCTGATATTTTAAAATTATATTTTCTGTATAAATTAATTGCAATTTTATTTTTCTCTGCAACTTCTAAAGTTATTTTTAATTTCTCCTCATCTGCTTTTTTTGTCAAAAAATCAAAGAGGTCAAGAGAAATTTTTTGTCCCCTGTATTCACTTCTCACAGCAACATTTGCTATGTGAATCTCATCGAAGACTATCATGTAGCTGATGTAGCCTACTAAGATCCCATCAACTTCAGTTATTACTATGTCCTGCAAGTCATCATTGATAATGGAATTTTCTATGGCATTTTTTGACCAAGGAAAGTCGAAGTTTGCTGCTTCGATTTCATAGATTCCATCTACATCATTTTTATTTGCCAGTCTCGTTATTCTTTTCATATTGTGCTTCTGCCTGAGAAATTTTCAAATAATTAGGAACTAAATTAAAGGCGTCCATGGGACCATTCTTTTTGTAATCTATCAGACCAAGCCTTGCTATGTTTGAGCCCCTCATTGCCTTATTTTTTGACAATTTGCCATTACTAATTTCTCCTATAAATTTATCTCCATCAAGCCCTGCAATAGTTATTTCTTGGTATTTTTTGAGTTCATCTTTGAATTTTTCAAAGGATAAAATTTCATCTTCAAATAAAACTTCTGGCTCGTCCTCATTTTTTATTATTGAAGCATAGACATTGCCACGCCTTGCATCAACTATTGTTGACACAATGCCATAATCTGATATGGAATTTGCAACAAGAGATGAAACTCCAATTACATCTACATCAAGGGCAAAAGCCATGACCTTGGCTATAGTAATGCCAATTCTTAGACCTGTAAAAGAGCCTGGACCTAGACCCACTGCAATTAAATCTATGTCTTCTAGGTTAAATTCAAATTTTTTAAAAATTTCATGAATCATATCTGTTACAGATTCAGAGTGGGCCACGCGACCTGTTAAATTGTAATCGCAAAGGACTTCCTCGTCTTCAATAAGTCCTATTGCCGTTGTCTTTGTAGAAGTGTCAATTCCCAAAACTTTCATTTAATTTCTCCTTCAGCCTTTCAAATCTATTGCCAATAAAATTAATTTCAAGCTCTCTAGTGTCTCCACTTGATGAAATATTTATCTCAATATATTCCTCTGGAAGAGCCTCCTTAATTTTTTCTGCCCATTCCACTATTGTCACTCCATCAGAATAAAAGTATTCATCAAAACCAAGATAAGCCACATCAACCTTGTCGTCAAGGCGATAGGTGTCAATGTGATAGAGGTTAGTCTTGCCATAATATTCATTAACTATGGTAAAAGTTGGACTAGTTACATAGTCATCAATGCCAAGTCCAAGGGCAATGCTCTTCGTTAGAGTAGTCTTTCCTGCTCCCAAGTCACCGTTGAGGCAAAGTACATCTCCTGGTCTTAGTTTTTCTCCTAAAAGCCTTCCAAATTTTTCCGTTTCTTCTAAATTATTTAACTTTATCATTGAGATCCTCAAATACATTTTCAGAATATTCAAAGGGAACTTTTTCTGACTTTTCTTCTGCGGGATGACCTATGCCAATTATACATTCCACATCAAACTTGTCCTCTAAGTCAAAAAATTTGTGCAAGAACTCTTGGGCAGAAATTCCAGATTCATGTCTTGCATCAACTACATTTGCCCAAGTTGCACCAAGATCTAAGTCAGCTGCGGCAAGTAAAATAAAAGTTGCAGCTATAGATGCATCTTGATGGTTGGTATTTGGTGCAATTTCAGTGTCTGTAACGACAGCAATGGCAAGATTTGCATTTGCAAGAAACTTAGCCGAATTTTTCTTAAAGTTAGAAAGTTCTCCTAGCCTTTTTTTATCTCGAATTACAATATACCTCACTGGATTTCTATTTTTTGCCGTTGGGGCATGAAGTGCAATAGTTAAAATTTCCTTTAAGTCTTCCTCAGAAACTTTTTCGTCAGTAAATTTTCTTATACTTCTTCTCTTTTCAACTAATTCTAAAAGCATATTATCACCTCAAAACATTATAACACATGTTAATTTCAAATTTAAAATTTTGCAAGAAAAAAAGAGGGACTCGCCCTCTTTAACTATTCTTTATACATGCTTTCTTCATAATCTGGTCCATAGCTATCAAATTCTATAGCTTCCTTTTCTTCTGTTACAAGGTCCTTATACCAAGTTGGAAAATCAGTGGCTTCGTCGTAAACCATCTTTTGCCAATCTTCATCAGTAAGTCTTTCCTTATTTAAAAATTCGTAGTAAGAGAAGGTTGCGCCCCTACCCATGTAAAGTTTTCCTTGGTGAGGATAGATTACAAAAATTTCCATTGGCTTACCAGTTCCTATGCTAAATATTTCATCCTTAGGAAGACCTACGCTATTTTCTACAACTCTCATTAAGTCAACTACAACTGGCATCCTCCTGTCTGTTGCATTTTGGATTTCATACCAATAAGAGATTTGATTTTCGTCTGTAGATTCTACGAAGTCAACCATTAGACTTTCCATTTCTCCACCAATGTACAATAGGTATTCAATCTCTTCTTCTGTTAGTGGCTCATTTTGAAGTTCTTTAATAGAAAGGTCTCTAAACTTCACTACCATGGCTTGGAAGTTATTTATTTTTTCTTCATACTTTTCACTTAACATATCGCGATTTTTTAAATTGATCTTTGTAAATTCAAGTAGCCAATTTAATTTTTCGTAAAGCTCTACATTTGGTTCAACGTAGGATTTTGGAATTTCAAAATCTCCTCCGCCACCCATTTCTGCCATGACAGCCTTGCCATATAAAACTGTGTCGTGTTTTAACTCTGCAAAAGATCCAAGGGCAGATACTAGGTCCTTCCTTTCCCAAGCATCATTTCTCATAAACATTGGGTAGCCTTCGCCAAATTTTTGGTCATAGGACTTTAACATCCATAGCCAGCCACGATACATATTTTTTTGCCAGTCAAGATCTTTCATTTTTTTAACAGTAGAAATATTTTCGTCAGTCTTCTCTTGGTATTTATCCCAGTGAGAATTATAAGGATCTTCTTTTTGAATTTCCCTTGCCTTTTCATTTCCAAAGGCAGTCATAAGGTCAAGCCCAGAATAAATTGGTCTATCAGATGGCTTGTCATCCCTTGCAATGTCAACGACATTTTGCATTAATACGCTATCCATAACAGCTCTTTGTGGCATAAATCTAAAGGATTTGCCCATAAATCCAGCAACTTGTGGGTCTGGATAGTCACTTAAAACTTTATAGGCACTACTTAAATTTTTCTCATCATCTAACTTATTTATGTCAAAATCTTTTCCGTAGACTCCATAAAGCGTCCTTGCGTACTCTCTTATAGAGAGGTCATCAGCAGATTCAACTAAGAAGTCAATAGGCTCAACTAAATCTTCCCAAGTTTTTAAAATTTCAGGATTTTTATAAATTGAGTGAGTTAAAAGTAGGCCCTGCAATATACTGTCTTCATCAGGCTTCCCATCATTTTCAATAAATAGTCCAACTTGACCAAAGTACATTGTTCCTGAAAAATATTTTTTTAATTCTTCGCTGCGAGTGTAGTGTCCTCTTGGTTTAAGTTGTGAAAAATCTACATCTCTTCCACTTATAGCTGAAGAAACAATTCCTTCTGAGCTTGCCTTTTTTATCTCTTCTTCATAAATTTTCTTTGCTTCTTCTGGCAAATTTTCTGGCTCTTCTCCCAAAAGTTTTAGTCCAGTAGCAATAAAGGCAATATTTTTAATTTGTAGGTCTTTTAATCTTTCATTTTGCAACTCATCATAAAGACTAATATTTTCTGCAAGTAATTTTTTATTTAGGTCAATAGATTTTGGATAAAGTTCATCCTTTTCAAGATTTCTCAAAAATCCATCGTAAAAAATGTGGAAGATGTGAGTTACTGAATCAGTAGTCACGAAACTTGCTATGTATTGATACTCGTTGTCTTCATAAATTTGGTGAATTTGGTCAAATTCATAGTTCCAAGGTTCTTCCATGTACTCATTGTCTTCTAAGTTTTTTGGCTTAGTAATTACAAAGCCATTTTTTAGAAGCATTTCTTTTTGCTTATCTGTAAAATTTCCAAATTTAGAAAAATTAACTACATTGGAAAAATCTTCAGCAATCTTATAATCTTCAATGCTTGGCGTAAAGTCAGAAAGCTTGTAGTCAATGTAAGTAGTTTTATTTTCCATTTCATCTAAAAATTTTGTGTCCTGCAATTCGATTTTTGCCGCTTCCTTTTCTGGTAAGTTCACTTTATTATTTTTACATCCTGTTAAAAGTGAAAGTCCTATAAGTGAAGCAATAAGTATTTTTTTTCTTACTTCCATTTAATTTCATCTCCCTCTAAATATAATTCTCTCTCCCTGCCAGCTATTTCAACTTTTTTCTCCTTATCTAAAAACTTTGGCTCTTCCTTTAAAATCATGCTGCCATGGTTTCTTTGAAAGGCAAAGTTAGTCCAGTCATAGACGCCAAATAAAAAATTTCCATCAATATTTTTCTCGATTGAAATAATTTCGTCGTAAGAGTCTCCATCAATATCGCACAAATTAAAATCCACAATAGGATTATAGAGTCTCGAAATTCTAAGTTTTGGCTTTAACTTTCTATTTTTAAAGTCAATATTGTATAAGAAACATCTCCTATCAAATTTTGGATCAAAGGGTGTCTTTTTGTAAACGCCAAGTGCAAGCTCCATCTCACCTCCATCAACATTACAAAAATCAACTTTCCAAGGTTTTAATTCCTCTACATCAATAACAAATTCATTGCCCTTAGCCTTTATTTTTAAATCCCTGCCAAATTTATGGTCCTGAGAAATAATTTCTGCACTTACATCATTAATCTCTATCCTATCTAGAACTATGTCCTTAGAGCAGGCAGTCAAAAAAATTAATAACAAAAATATGTACTTCATATCTTTATTATACCACAGTAGATATTTTTTTAATAAATAATTACTGGTCTTGATTAGTTTATCCTAATGCCTTAAAATAAATCGAGAGGTGTAAAATGAAATTATTAGAAGAAAGAATTATTAAAGACGGAAGAATTTTAGATGGAAATATTGTAAAGGTAGATTCATTTTTAAATCACCAACTTGACATAAAATTTTTAGATGAGCTTGCTGCAGAAATGGCATCCTATTTTAAAGATAAAAAAATAAATAAAATCCTTACAATTGAGGCAAGCGGCATTGCCCTTGCCACTGTTGCATCAAAACATTTTGACGATGCCATGGTAGTCTTTTGTAAAAAACAAAAAACTTTAAACATTGGCGACGATGTCTATGAATCAAAGGTTGAATCCTTTACTACAAAGAAAAATTATACAATTACAATTTCTAAAAGATTTTTGTCTCCTGAAGACAATTTACTTATAATCGATGACTTTTTGGCTGAAGGAAATGCCCTAAAGGGACTAATTGATGTTGCAAATCAATCAGGTGCAACTATATCTGGAGTATCAGTTGCCATAGAAAAGGGCTTCCAAGAAGGCGGCAAAATTATAAGGGATATGGGCTACGATTTACTTTCCCTTGCTATTATTGATTCAATTGAAGAGGGAAAAATAAGCTTTAGATAAATTTTTAAATTTTAAAAAATATTTTATGAAAAAAAATTGCCGAGAAGAAATCTTCTCGGCTTTTATCATTTTATTAAGTTCTTTAAAATTATTTATTTGCAATTTCTATTAGTGAAGACTTTAAGTTTTCTTCAATCTTTCTTAGCTCAAGTGATGCTTCTTCACGCTTCTTGTGTCCTTCAATTTGAATTTGACGAACTTCATTTAGGGCAGATATAAGTTGATCATTGGTGTGCTTAATTGTGTCAATGTCGACTATACCTCTTTCAGAAAGTCTTGCAGTATCAACTGTAGTTTGCTTTAGTGTCTCTGCATTTTTCTTCAAAAGTTTATTAGTTAAATCAGTTACTTCCTTGGTGCTCTTGGCAGCTTCCTTTGAGTGATTTGCACCTAGAGCAATTACCATTTGAGACTTCCAAAGTGGAATTGTATTTACAATCGTTGATTGAATTTTTTCAACCATAACTGTATTTGATGATTGCACCATTCTAATTTGTGGCGCCATTTGAATTGAAACCATTCTAGTTAAGTCCAAATCGTGAAGTTTTTTCTCAAACCTGCTAATCATATTTACATAATCATTTGCCACTTGTGCATCTACAGGTAGGTTTGTCTCCTGTGCCCTTGCTTGAAGTTTTGGAAGTTCAACATTTGCTGCTTCTTCCAATTTTTTTCTGCCAGCAAGTATGTACATGCTAAGTTCCTTGTAATAATTTTCATTTAGTTCATACATCTGGTCCAGCATAGCGATGTCTTTCATGAGAGTGACTTGATGGTCTTCAAGTGCCTTTATAATGTTGTTTACATTTTTTTCTGCAGAATCGTATTTTGTCTTTAAAGAAGTGACATTATTAAGTTGTTTTTTGAAAAATCCAACTATTTTGTTGTCATCTTCATCGACATCAAAGCTCTTTAGTTCATTTACTACGCCAGAGAGCAAATCGCCAACTTCGCCAAGGTCTTTAGTCTTGACACTTTCAAGAGTTTTTTCTGAAAAGTTAGAAATTTTTCTCTGTGCCCCAATTCCGTATTGCAAAACTATATTTGAATTTGTTATGTCAATTGTCTTGGCAAATTCCTCAACTTGTTTTTCTTCTTCAGGACTTAATCTCACTTCATTTTTTTCGTCAACTAATTTTATTTCATGCACTTCATTATCTTTATTTAGATCTTCGAAATCATCTGTTAAGGATAATTTTATTTCTTTATCCATTTTATTTTCCTCCTAAATTAAAGTTATCTTGGTCTAAAAGTCCTTCTTGTCTAAGCATTGATTTTAAAACACTCATGTCACTTGAAAGGTCCATGATTTTTTCTTGGTAAATATTATCTAACATTTTCATAAATCCATCATTTACTAAATCCATAGTTTGCTCCATTGATTTTAAGGATGATTTTACTGAATCTGTTGGTTTTTCACTTAGGTCGATGTAATTATCCATGAGTTTTACTGTAGTTGGCAAGTAAAAATTTATGACCTTGTCTAAATCCTTTGCTGTATTTGGATTTTCCTTTAAAAGTTCAAAAATTTTCCCAACTATTTGTAAAAATTCACTTATCTTAGCTTTCATTGGCTCTCTAAGTTTTGGAGTCATTTCTGTTAAAGCTGTGACATCTCTTTTTGCCCTAGATAAATATTCTTCTACAAGAGCATTACTTTCCTTTTCCTCTAGCTCCTCATACCTTTCCTTGGGGTCGCGAAGCATTTCTTCCTTGTAGAGCTTATAGGTATTGGAATCTAAAATAAAAAGTTCGCCATTTTCTACAATTCGAGCTTGTCTGTAATAGTCCTTTTCAATCATATTTAAGAGATCATTTATTGTAAAATCAATTGGCTTTGCAGTTATAGCAGCAAGGTCAGCTGTTGGTATAACAGTGTTATTTCCAATTTCACGATTGTACTTTCTAAATCTAATTATTTGATCCTTATCTTTTTTTACTCTGTAATTTAGATAAAAAGAAATTACAAGGGCAGGTAGTACCCAGAAAATTAAAGCTGGGAGATCTTCTCTTACAGACCCGTAAGTATCAAACATATCCATAAGAAAACCAAATAAAGCAAAAAGATGTACCACTATTGAGGCTTTTGCGACAAAGCCCCAAGTCTTCACTCTTTTAATAGTTTTTGGGTTTTGATTTATAATTCTGTCGTCATTTTGCACGCTGTAGGGCAAATCCACCTTGTTTTTATTTATAAATTTGTTGAGAGATGACCTAGTTACATCAATGGCAGTGTCAATCCCCTCGCCAATTAAATCGCCAATCTCTTTAAAATTTTCTTCTCTAAAAGCAGTATTAATTTTTTCTTCAAAATTTTTTTCATTTTCACTTTTTCTCATAATTCACCTCAAAAACCTATGACAATACCTCCAATGTCTGCGTATCCAGAGGAAAGACCATTAGTGTGTCTCACGTGAACTATTGCACCTTGGTATAGTTCTTCAATTTTATCTTTAATTTGCTCTGCACGCTCTTTGTTCTTGACATAGGAAATTGTAATAAGATTTGGGGCGCCTGCTTTGCATTCACTTCCAATTGCCTTAATCATCTTATCAAGAGATTTTTTTATTCCGCGATTGATCTCAAATAGCTCAATATCTCCATCCTTTGAAATCATAATAGGTCTAATATTTAAGACATTGGCAATGAGACCAGCAGACTTTTTTATTCTTCCGTTTTTTATTAAATTTTTCATGCTTTCAAGGACAAACATAGTTGTAGAATTGTTGACTTCACTTTCAATGGCAGGCACAACTTCTTCAAAGCTTTTATCCTTAACTAAATCTAAAAGTTTTAAAACCACTCTTGTGTGCCCTGCTGAGGCAGCCTTTGTGTCAATTACATGAATTTTTATGTCCTTAAACTTTTCCCTTGCTTCCTGTTCTGCAATTTTGGCAGAATTGTAAGAGCCGGATAATTTTGAGGAAATTGTAAGAATATAAAGGTCCTTGTCAGAATTTTCTTCAATAATTTTTAAATAATCATAGGGTGATGGACAAGCTGTCTTTATTGCATTTTCTGTCTTTTCCATTTTATCCAAGTATTCTTCCATGTTTAAATTGTCATCATCTTCATACTCAACGCCGTCAATAGAAATTTTAAAGGGTACATATTCAATTCCCAATTCTTTTACTTCTTCTTTTGATAAATCACAACTTGTATCTGATATTATTTTGTACATTATATGCTCCTAATTCAATTTCTCTTCAATAATTTTTACTAGTTTATCAGCATCTTGTGAAAGTTTATAAGTGTCTTCGCCTTCAATCATAACGCGAACAAGAGCTTCTGTACCAGATGGTCTAATTACAACTCTACCACTTCCGTGATAAGCTTCTTCCACTTCTCTTATTGCCTTAATTATATCAGGAAATTCTTCGTATCTATTTTTTAATTCGTCTCTAACCCTTGCATTTTTTAAAACTTGTGGATAGTCCTTCATAAGTCCATTTAATTCTGACAATTTTTTGCCAGTTTTTTTCATAATTTCTAAAAGGTGTATTCCCGTTGCAAGTCCGTCACCAGTTGTATTGTAGTCAAGGAAGATGACATGGCCAGATTGTTCTGCCCCAATTATATAATCATCCTTTAACATCCTTTCCAAAATGTATCTGTCCCCAACTTTTGTTTCTATAAAATCAACGTCTATGGATTCAAGGTATTTTTTTAAGCCCATATTTGACATTATAGTCCCAACAGCTGCATTATTATTAAGTTTATTATTTTCCTTTAAGTAAGTTGCAGCAATTGCCAAGATGTGGTCGCCATCTACAACCTTTCCCTCTTCGTCAACAGCAATAATCCTGTCGGCATCTCCGTCAAAACTCATGCCAATATGAGAGTTCTCTTTTTTTACAAGTTCTTCAATTAATTTTGGGTTTGTTGAGCCGCACTTATCGTTGATATTTTTGCCATTGGGCTCATTATTTATAATTTTTACCCTTGCTCCATAGGATTTTAAAACTTCTTCTGCTATAAAGGATTGAGCGCCATTTCCCGCATCTACTGCAACTTCAAATCCATCAAATCTCTCATCAGTAAGTTCCTTTAAGTAAGAAATGTATTTTTCTGTAAATTCATGAGACCTATTTACTCTTCCCACTTGGTCTCCCGTTACATCTTTGTAAATTTTTGTAGTGGAAAGAACTTTTTCTTCAATGTCATCTTCGAGACTGTCGTCAAGCTTAAGTCCATCGCTAGAGAAAAACTTTATGCCATTGTATTCAAAGGGATTGTGTGATGCAGATATAGAAACTCCGCAAAGGTAGTCCCCAGTTCTTGTTAAATATGCAACTCCTGGTGTAGGAATCACTCCAGCCACATCTACATCAAGTCCAAGGCTCATAAATCCTACAATAAGAGCAGATTCTACTAAGTCGCCTGAAAGTCTTGTATCTCTTCCAACTAAAACTTTTCCCTTTTTATTTTTTGTAAGTACAAAGGCAGCTGCCCTTCCAATATCGTAGCATAGTTTTGGAGTTAGTTTTTGATTGGCAATGCCACGAACTCCATCTGTTCCAAATAATCTTGTCATTTTATCACCTGTAATTTTTATCTATATAATCTATTAAGTAATCTCTCTTGTTTTTCTCTGGGTCATCTAAAACTAAGTTTTCAAGATCTTTTAAGATTTTCCCAATGATCTTGCCTTCTTTAAAACCCAAAGCCTTAATGTCATTTCCATTTATCTCTAAAAACTTTTCAGTTTTCATTTCTTTTTCGTCTAATAGTTCTTTTACCCTATTTTTTCTCTTTATAATAAAGCTTGCATCTCTATCAATTCTAGTGCACTTGCAATCGGCAATTAAAAGGTCGTAGAGGTCCAATACATTATCTCTTCCCACTCTTTTTATCTGCCTTCTCAGTGCCTTATCTGTCATTTCGCTGTGAACCTTCATGTGGTCTAGAATTAAAATTTTTACCTTATCAATAATTTTGTTGGAGACTCTGTATCTCTTTAAAATTTCAGAAACTAAATCTGCTCCCAAAACTTCGTGACCGTAAAAGTGTCCCCTGCCATCTTCGCCAATGGAAAGTGTGTCAACCTTTGATATGTCGTGAAAAAGCCCCGCAAGTCTAAGAGCTAAGTCCGGTTTTACTTCGTCCATTACACAAACTAAGTGGTCAAAGAGAGTTTTGTCGTGGTAGGGAGAAAATTGTGAGAAGCCAACTGTCCTCTTTAGCTCTGGAAAAATTACATCGAGAACTCCCGTCTCGTCCATTAAAAGTAGATAGTAAGAAGGTCTTTCTGATGTTATCATCTTTGAAAATTCATCAAAAATTCTTTCTGGGGAAATTCTTTTAAGGAGTTTTCTTTCAAAGGAAATTGCATCGAAAAGTTCATCTTCAATATAAAAATCAAACCTACCTGCAAACCTAATTGCCCTTAAAATTCTAATGGCATCTTCTTTTATTCTTTCATTGGGCCTTCCAACAGCCCTTAAAATTTTATCATCTAAGTCCTTTTTTCCGCCAAAGGGATCGTAAAGCTCTCCACTTGAATCCATAGCCATGGCATTTATTGTGAAGTCTCGCCTTTTCAAATCTTCTCTTAAACTTTTTGAAAAAGTTACATTTTCTGGCTTTCTAAAATTTAAATACTTGCCATCAATCCTAAAAGTCGTGACCTCGTAAAGAGTTCCATTTATTAAAACACCAACTGTGCCAAACTCTTCGCCTATTAATATAGTTTTAAAATCTTTAAAAACTCTTTTTATTTCCTGAGGCTTTGCAGAAGTTGTTATGTCATAATCGTGAGGATGAAGACCCAAAAGTTTGTCCCTGACGCAACCTCCTACAATGTAGGCGTCAAAGCCTTCCTCATTTAGTTTATTTAAAATAAATAGCACTTCTATTGGCATTCTATCACCCTTTTTATTATATCATATTGTCCTTAATTTAAAATTATATAATTCTTCTTCAGCTTATTTATGGTATAATTAACTAAATTGGAGGTAGCTATGAAAAAATTATTAATTGTTTTAGTATCTTTAACTTTGGCACTTAGTCTAGCAGGCTGTGGCAAAAAAAGTGCTAAGGCAGAAAAAACTAATGACGCAAAAATATCTTCTGTTGCTGTAGAAAAAGAAGCTAGCGAAGAAGAAATTACTACATCAAACTTTGACAAGGAAGCTGTTAATGAACTGATTAAAAACTCTGATTACATATCAAGGGTTAGAATTTCAACATCAACAGCAGAAGGCATGAACACTTCTTTCTTAAAGGACTATAAGGGCGACTTATCACAAATTGAAGTAAGCCTTCCTAAGACTCTCACACCAAACAAAGAATATATTGTCTTCTTTAAGGACGATGACAAGGGTGAAGTTTCACCTACAGAAAGAGATGGAGCTTTCATTGAGCTTCAAGGTGACAAGGACTCTAATTTAATTTATATTGAGAAGCAATTTGATCCAAACTCTTACACATCTTCAATATAAGGGTAAACAAGGAGGAAAAATTAAATGAAAAAATTTAAATCGATTATATTTTCATTAGTTTTATTGATATTTATTAGCTCAAGTGTCTTTGCAGCAAGGACACCATCAATTGAATATAATGGAAAAATTATTAAATCAGATGTTGCACCCTTTATTCAAAATGACAGAACCATGGTTCCCATTAGGTTTATTTCTGAAACACTAGGTTATGAGGTAGGCTGGAATAATGATGCAAGACTTGTTACTGTTAAGGGCAAGGACACTTCCATTGAATTAAAAATTGATTCAAAAAAGGCAACGGTTAATGGAAAAGATCTTGAACTTGATGCACCAGCTATTATAAAAAGCGAACGCACTTTTGTTCCCCTAAGATTTGTTGCTGAAAATTTGAAGGCTGAAGTTAAGTGGGACAATGACAACTTTAAGGTAATTATTAAGGACTCAGCAAATTCTTCAATACTAGATTTGTCAACTGATGAAGAAATATATGTAAAGGAAATTAAAAATTTGCAAAATGATTTGACTAAATCTATTGTCAATTTAAAATCAAGTTTCTTTGAAAATGCAGCAAAACTTTCTGATGCAGATTTAAATGCTGCCTACGACAGAGCAGATTCTGAAATTAGAAATACTGTTGATAAGATTAAGAATATGAGCGTGCCAGATAAATTTAAAAATTCTCACGATTACACTGTAAGGGCAAGCGAAAAGGCACTAGAAATTTTGCCTGGCCTTAAGGAATCTATTATGACTAAAAATGAAGATTCTGCCAAAAAATTTATTATTGAACTAAATGATTTCCAAGTTAAGATGCAAGAGGCTAAGGATGCCTTTGAGGCTGCTCTTAAGGGTCAAACTTACAACCCTCAAAAGGACATCCAAGTTTACAACGACGAAAAGAAAAAACAAGATAGCACAAGTAATTTATTACAAGATGAAACTTTGAAAAATATTTTTAAGAAAATCTAATTATTTTGAGTTTATTTAGAAAATTTATATTTAAATAAGATTAATAAATTAGGACAAGAAAAATCCCCTCAAGCCTGAGGGGAAATTTTTTGTCCTTTTTATTTTTTAACTTTAATAAATTTTAATTTTTTAAGCTGGCAGCTTTCTTTAAATAGCCTCTGTTGTATTTATCTTCGCCTTGTTCCATGTTTCTCTTGGCTTGTGAAAGCATTAGTTTAATTCTGTTAAATTGATTTACTTCTGATGCTGAAGCGTCATAGTCAATTGGAATAATATTTGCCCTTTCGTAGGAATTTCTTATTGCCTTTATGACGCCCTTGCCTGTGATGTGATTTGGAAGACAGCCAAAGGGTTGGACGCAGACAATATTTTCCACGCCAGACTCAATTAGTTCCACCATTTCGCCAGTCAAAAGCCATCCTTCACCATATTGGTTTCCAAGGTCAACATACTTTTCTGCATAGTCAATTATCTCTTCAATTTTTTCAGGAACTATAAACCTTGTAGGTTCAAGTGCCAATCTAATATGCTTTCTGTAGGATTCAATGTAGGAAATTCCCATTTCACATACAAAGGCAGTAAGTCTTGACTTTGAAAGTTTATCAGCCTTTGCCCTTGCGTTCTTAAAGGAATACATCATAAAATCTGTCAAATCAGGAATAACAACTTCTGCTCCTTCCTTTTCAAGAAGTTCTGCCACATGATTGTTGGCGGCTGGGTCATATTTTACTAAGATTTCTCCAACTATTCCAACCTTTGGTTTCTTTTCATTTGTTATTTCAAGTCTATTAAATTCTCCAATCATCTTGTTAATGTTGGATATAAAAGTTTTCTTGCTGTAATTTAAGTCTTCTGATGTGGTAATGTCAATCCATCTGTCGCACAAAATATTTGCTGAACCCTTTATAACCTCATAAGGTCTTGTTGCTTGAGTAAGTCGCATTATGAGATCTGCGTAAAGCATTCCTTGAATTAATTTTCTGCCAATTCTAACTAATTGTTTTTTGTCAAATTCAAGACCTGTGTGCTTTTCAATTCCTTGGAAGGAAAGTCCAATTACTGGCACATGACCGTAACCTGCATCCTTTAATGCCTTTCTAATAAAGCCAACATAGTTTGATGCCCTACAAGCGCCACCCGTTTGACTCATAAGTAGAGCCAAGCGGTTTGTGTCATACTTGCCAGACTTTACTGCATCCATAAATTGTCCAACTACAAAAATTGATGGATAACAAGCATCGTTATTTACATATTTTAAGCCTTCGTTGACAACCTTGTGACCAGAATCTTCTAGGAGTTCAATATTTATTCCCTCATGTCTTAGGATTGGTTCAAAAATGCTAAAGTGAAGCGGAGACATTTGCGGCATTAAAATTGTATAGTCTTCCTTCATTTCCTTTGTAAACATTACTGGATCATCATCTAATAGTCCTTCAAGTTCAGCGTCTATTTTTTCAAATTCTCTCTTTTCTGCTGCTTCAATTAAGGACCTAATTCTAATTTTTACGGCACCTAAATTTGAAACTTCATCAATTTTTAGGGCAGTATAAATCTTGTTGTAGGACTCTAAAATATGTTGAACTTGGTCAGTTGTAACTGCATCAATTCCGCAACCAAAGGAGTTAAGTTGAACAAGCTCTAAGTTTTCATGTTCTCCCACAAATTTTGCCGCCCTGTAAAGTCTTGAGTGATAATTCCATTGGTCTAGGACTCTAAGTCTTGAGTCGATTTCAACATTTCTTGCAATTCCATCTTCAGAAATTACAGCAAGACCTAGGCTTGTAATAAGTTCTGGTATGCCGTGATTTATTTCGGGGTCAATGTGATAAGGCCTACCTGATAAAACTATTGCCCTTTGATTTTTTTTAGTCACTTCTTCTAAGATTCTGTTGCCTTCATTTAAGACATCAAGTCTATACCTATCTTGCTCTTCATAGGCTGCACGGACAGCTTTTTTCACTTCGTCCTTAGGGATGAAGTCGAAGACATCAGAAAGTCTCTTCTCAAGTTTTTTTCTGTCGTCAAAGGAAATAAAGGGATTCATAAACTTTACTTTTCCATCAATTATTGCATCCACATTATTTTTTATAACTTCAGAATAACCTGCAACTACAGGACAGTTTAATGTGTTGTCTGCCTTTTCAAATTGCTTTTCTTCATAAAATACTGCTGGGTAAAATATAAAGTCAATTCCCTTTTCTATTAGGTCTTCTATGTGACCGTGAGAAATTTTTGCAGGATAGCAAGCAGTTTCACTGGTAATTGTCTCTATTCCCTTTTCGTAAATTTCTCTCGATGATTTACTTGAAAGGACTACTGAATATCCAAGCTCTGTGAAAAATGTATGCCAGAAGGGATAGTTTTCATAAATATTTAGAACTCTAGGTATGCCCACTAGACCACGCTTAGCTTCCCTTTCTGAGAGTGACTTATAGTCAAAGACTCTTTCATATTTGTAGCGGAACATATTTGGCAGCTCATCTTCTTTATTTCTTAAGCGACCTGCTCCCTTTTCGCACCTGTTCCCTGTAATGTATCTCTTTCCATTGGGAAATACATTTACAGAAAGGGCACAATTATTTGTGCATTGTCTACAATTTGTTGAAATAGATTTATATTCAAATTTTTCTAATTCTTCCTCAGATATTAAATTAGATTTACCTGTGGATTTTTCTTTAGAAATAAGTGCCATTCCAAGTGCACCCATTAGCCCTGCAATGTCAGGTCTTGTTACATTGACGCCAGTTAAATTTTCAAAAGCTCTTAAAACTGCATCAGACAAAAAAGTTCCGCCTTGAACTACTATGTGTTCGCCCAAGTCCTTAGGATCTCTAATTTTTATTACCTTTTGAATGGCATTTCTAATTACAGAGTAGGCAAGTCCTGCAGAAATATCTGGCACTGATGCCCCTTCCTTTTGGGCTTGCTTTACATTGGAATTCATAAAGACTGTGCAGCGTGAACCTAAATCTACTGGTTCTCTTGATAGTGTTGCCTCTTTGGCAAATTCTTCTGCCGTCATATTTACTGAATGAGCAAAAGTTTCAAGGAAGGATCCACAGCCGGCAGAGCAAGCTTCATTTAGAAGTATTGATTCTATTACGCCATTTCTAATTTTCATGGACTTCATGTCTTGTCCGCCAATGTCTAAAATAAAGTCAACTTCTGGGTCAAAATATTTGGCAGCAGTAAAGTGAGCTATGGTTTCAACTTCTCCAAAGTCTAAGTTAAGTGCAGCCTTTAAAAACTCTTCCCCATAACCAGTTGTGCCACAGCCAGCAAAATATGCCTTGTCATTTTTTTCTTTATAAATTTCTTTTAAGTTTTCAATGGCAATGTCAAGGGGATTGCCCTTGTTTGATCCATAAAAACTGTAAAGGAGTTCATTTTTATCAGAGATTGCAACAAGTTTTGATGTCGTTGAGCCTGAGTCTATGCCCAAATAAATTGGTCCCTCATAAGTTTTTAAATCCACTTTTTTAAGTGACTTAGTCTTATGTCTTTCACGAAAGTCTATGACTTCTTCATCACTTGTGAAAAGTGGCGGCATTACATCACTTTCCTTGATGTTTATGTCGGCACTTTTATTTACGCGATTAAATAGTTCCACAAAGGAAATTGGCTTTGAATCAAAACTAGAAAGAGCCGCTCCCAGAGCCACAAATATTTGTGAATTTTCTGGTGAAATTATTTCGTCTTCACTTAAATTTAAAGTTTCAACAAATCTTTCTTTTAGCATTGGCAAAAAGTGAAGGGGCCCACCTAAAAAGGCTACATTTCCCCTAATTGGTCTGCCACAAGCAAGGTTTGAAATAGTTTGGTTGACAACTGATTGGAAGACAGAAATTGCTATGTCAGACTTGCTGGCACCTTGATTAATAAGTGCTTGCACATCAGTCTTGGCAAAAACACCACAGCGAGATGCTATAGGATATATTTTTTCATAATCCTTTGCCATTTCATTTAAGCCAGAAGCATCAGTTTGAAGAAGAGAAGCCATTTGATCTATAAAGGCACCAGTACCTCCAGCACAAATACTGTTCATTCTCTGTTCAACAGACCCTCTTAAGTAAGTAATTTTAGAGTCTTCGCCACCAAGTTCAATGGCAACATCAGTTTTTGGAATGAAACAAGATATTGCCTCCCTTCCTGCCACAACTTCTTGGATAAAGTCTATATCTAAAAATTTGTGGACAGAAAGACCACCACTTCCAGTTACATTTACAGTAACTGTCTCATATTTAAAGTCCTTATAAACTTCATTGATGACATCCTTTACAGTTTTTCTAACATCAGAATAATGTCTTCTATAAGTCTTATACAAGATATTTAATTTTTCATCTAATATTACAAGTTTTACAGTAGTGGAACCAACATCTAATCCCATATGAATTAGCATACTCTACTTCTCCTTTCAAATTAAAAGCAAATTGAGTATAATTTCTAATACTTCATTTAAAATAATTTATTTTAATTTTATTAATCTTTTATTAACTAAAATTTAATGAAAAATAATTATTGCACTTTCAGTGCCTTAATTCAATATTTTTTTAAATAAAGTTTGATATTTATTATAAAAATATTAAACATTTCTTAACTTTTCGTTTATATCTATTATAACCGAAATTGTGAACTTATAGTGAAATATTTACTTAATTTCAAAAATTTTACAATAAAAAAAGAGAAAACACAGTTCTCTCTTTAAAAACAAATATAGTTTAAAAATAAAAAAAGATAGGCAGGAAACCTATCTTTCTTTTAAGTAATTAGTCTTCAGGATTTGGAGCGCCAACTGGGCAAACAGCTGCACAGCTACCGCAATCGATACATTGAGCTTCGTCAATTGTATAGATATCTCCTTCAGAAATACATCCTACTGGACATTCTGGTTGACATGCACCACAAGCGATGCAAGAATCGTTAATTACATATGCCATTTAATTTACCTCCATAAAATTATACCAAAATTTATGAATTTTTATATTCATAATGTTCTGACATAATAGTAACATAATAATTTTAATTTTTCAATAATTATTGTTATTTTTTTATGATGAAATTTTATTAATTTTATTAAAAATAATAAAATTTCTCTATTTTATAAGCTTTTGTGACATTTTTTTAATTCCAAAACCTTAAAAATTTATTTTTAAAATTATCCAACTATTTATTAACACTAATAATTCATAGCATTTTACTATGTTTTATTTCTCCTTAAAAACTCTAAGAGAATTTAAAATACAAATAAGGGCAACTCCCACATCGGCAAAAACAGCAAGTGGCATGGAAACATATCCTATTGCGCCAAGAACTAGGACTACTACCTTTAAAATTAGGGCTATAAAAATATTTTGATAGGCAATCTTTTTTACTTTTTTTGCAATATCAATTGCTCTTACTACAGAAGAAATATCATTTTTTAATAAAACTATATCTGAAGTTTCAATGGCGATGTCAGATCCGCTGCCCATACTTATGCCTAGGTAGGCGCTTGCTAGTGAAGGCGCGTCATTAGTTCCGTCTCCAACAAAGGCAATCTTTTTATTTTTTTCGATTTCCCTTATTTCCCTAACCTTGTCATCAGGAAGAAGTGAGCCCTTGTAATAATCTATTCCAACCTCAGTGGCTATTTCCTTAACTACATTTTCCTTGTCGCCAGAGAACATATAAGTTTTTACGCCCCTCTTGTGAAGATTATCAACACTTTCCTTTACTCCTTCTTTTATCTCATCTTTTAGTTTTATAATTCCCAAAATTTCATTTTTATCTGCAACAAAGACATCTACATAATTTGAACTTGATTCATTTTCAAGTTTTAAAGAAAAGTCGTCCATTAATTTTTTATTGCCAACTAGATAAGATTTGCCATCTAATTCAAATTCAATTCCCTTACCACCAATATTATTTAAGTGTTCAGGCATCTTTGCAGTTTTAAAACTTTTTACAATTGCCTTTGCAATTGGATGAGTTGAGTACATCTCTCCCACTGCTGCAATTTCCAAAATTTCATCTCTTGTAGCCTTTATTTCTTCAACATCTGCAAGAGTAAATTCGCCCTTAGTAACTGTTCCTGTCTTATCAAAGGCAACTCCATCTATGTCTGTCAAAGCTTCAATAGAATTTCCTCCCTTGACAAAAATTGATCTTCTTGAAAGAGAGCCAATTCCTGCAAAAATTGTAAGAGGAACAGAAATTGCTAAAGCACAAGGACAGGATATTACCAAAAATATGGCAGCCCTATAAATTGATTCTTTAAAAGTTAGTGAACTTGCAAAATTTAAAACTAGGAAAAGTAAGATTGCAAGTCCTATGACAATTGGTGTGTAAATTTTTGCAAATCTTGTGATGAATTTCTCAACTTTTGCCTTGTTTGTACTGGCATTTTTTACCATGTCAATAATTTTTGCAATTGTCCCCTCTTTATATTCCTTTGTAACTTCAACTTCAAGAGATGAATCTAAGTTGACAAAACCTGAAGTGATTTCGTCCCCAACTTCAAGAGAAATTGGTGCAAACTCGCCAGAAATATTTGAAGTGTCAAGGTTTGATGCACCCTTAATTATTTTTCCATCTAGAGGCACTTTTTCTCCAGGCATAATTACAATTACTTCACCAACAGAAACTTCCGTTGGATCAACTTTACTTATCTCCTGACCCTTCTTTAAATTTGCAAATTCAGGTTTTAATTTTAAGGCTTCTCTAATTGATTTCTTTGAACTATCTACAGCCCTGTCTTGAATTATTTCGCCAACAGTATAAAATAGCATTACAGCAACAGCTTCGGCGTATTCTCCAGAAATAATAGCTGCAATAGATGCCACTGTCATTAGAAATTTTTCATCCATAAAATTTCCCGTGGCAATTTTTGAAATGGAAGCTTTAACTATATCGTATCCAATAATTACATATAAAACTATGTAAGAAACAAATCTAATTTTTTCAGGAAGATTTAAAAAATGTAGAATTATTATTCCAAGAAAGACAAAGATACACTTGTAAATAGAAAAGTTTTCTTCCTCCTCTTCTTCCTCAATCTCTTCATTTAAATCTTCTGTAACTGTTACGCCATCTTCTATGGAGTCAACTATCTCTTGAATCTCACTTTTTAAATCCTTAGATTCTTTTTCAGATTCAAAAGTAAGCTCATCATTTAAAAAATCGTAGTTGAGATTTATCATGCCAGGCGTCTCTTTAAGTTTTTCTTCTATTTTTCCTGCGCAGTTTGCACAAGTAAGTCCCTTTAAGTGAAAAATATATTTATTCATAATTACCTCCCGCTAAAATAACGCAAATTAAGATTCTATATTTGTTCATACGTTCATTATAGGGTTAATTTAATTTTATGTCAATATCATTTTTTAACTTTATTTTTTTTAAGAAGTATGAGATAATGCTTGAGCAGGGTCCCTTAAATAGGTTGAAACTATAAAAAGATTTTAAATTTTTTGTAAAAAATAGTTGACAAAAAACTTCTGGTCCGTTAGAATAGATAAAGTAAGTTGCTAAAGAGTGACCTTCGATTTGGAGAAATACTCAAGTGGCTGAAGAGGCTCCCCTGCTAAGGGAGTAGGTCCCGATTAGGGTCGCGAGGGTTCAAATCCCTCTTTCTCCGCCAATGGTGAGGGCCTTTAGCTCAGTTGGTTAGAGCGCCCGGCTCATAACCGGTAGGTCCCGGGTTCAAGTCCCTGAAGGCCCACCATTAACTTGCCCAGATAGCTCAGTCGGTAGAGCAGAGGACTGAAAATCCTCGTGTCGCTGGTTCGATTCCGGCTCTGGGCACCATAATTATTTAAACCGTTGAAATCGCTAGGTTTCAACGGTTTATTATTTTAAAAGTTGGCTACCTGTTGGCTACCCTATTGCTTTTCTAGTACTGTTTACATTCAATTTCTTCTGCCAAAAACCCCTGGTTTCAGTTGTATTAGCTTTTAAATTTAGACAAAGGGAAGGATGTCAATCCTTCCCTTTGTCTAAATTATTTACTTTTCTTCTATCTTTACTGCTACTTTAATTCCTTTCATTTTATTTTTCCTTTTTTAAAACTTCCCTTTTCTTAGCTATCCATTCTTCGACTTCCTGCAGCTCGCTGTGCTCAGCGTAGTCTCTAATGTATTTTTTGCACATGCTTTTTGCTGAGTACATCACATTCTTCTCTCGGTTCTTTTTATTCCAGTTATACTTTGCTCTCGCTTGAGCATCGCTTTGTTTCTTTTCTATATTATCTCTTTGCATTCTCCTGCCCCTTATCCTTCTTTGATTCCTACCAGGTCTAGGTCGTAGTCGCTCTTCGCTTCTTCTGTTAGTTCTTCTCCATAAATTAGGAAATCCCAGTAATCTCTTTCTAGTTTGTCCTTATCGATGTAGTCTTCAATCTTTTCTACCAGCTCTATGAACCCTTTCTTTGGAAAAGTTCCAACGCTGAAAGGTCTAAGCCTCATACCGTATATAAATTGTTTCATTGCTCCAACTCCTTTTTCTTTTGTTACCTGTATTATACCTTATAAGGTTTAGTGTTATCAAGCTTTTTATTTAAAAAATATTTTAAATTATTTTAAAAAAAGACTTGTTTTATTATACCTTATAAGGTATAATAAGCATAACAAAAGGGAAGAAAAAAGGAATCTAAAACAATATACCTTATAGGGTATAAAAGAAAGGAACAAAAGAAATGAAAAAATTTATCGAACTTGAAAAAATCTTAGAAGAACAAAAAGAAGAAAACTTAAACCACTATTTTTTAGTATCCTATTTAACTGCCAAAAGATTTGACCTTGAATGCCTTGTCTTTGATGACTGTGGTTTTGACTACGACGTAAAAGAAATAGTTGAAAACCTTGAAAGATTTAACATTAATAAAATTGTTGTTACTGATAACTCTACTGGTCTTATGAATGCTTTAAAAGTTTTCACAGATGCTGGTTTCCAAATCCTTGGAATGAAAGAACAAAAAGTCGACTATAACAAATGGGCCAAGGAAGCAATTTATAAAAATGGCCTAATCCTTCAAAAATAAAAAAATAATGCCTGGGTTCTTCCCCAGGCTCTTTTTTATTTATTGGCTTCTTCAGTTATTTCTTTTGTGTCTATAATGTTTGTGATATCTGTTGGTTTGCTATCTGCTATTCCTTCTGCCAGCATGTAGATGCAAAGTCCACCTATTGCTGAAACCAGAGCGACTATCCTTTCAGTTGTTTCCGGACTTGCATTTAAAAAAGCTATCAAAGCTATCAAAACTGAAGAAACGCAGGCCCAAAATTTTCTACTGCCAAGTTTTCTCATTAAATCTTCTTTTTTCATTTTATGAACCTCTCAATCTGTTGAAATCACTTGTTTAGAGCGATTGTTTGCGACAATGCCCCAAATTTGCGTTTTTATTATTATAAGGTACATTTACCTTACTGTTTTTCCCCTAAATCCCTTGTTTGAGTTGAAATATCTTTGTTTTTTATCTAGTGATTTGAATTCCTCTTCCGTTAGAAGTCTTCTTACTGCTATTTTTAAATTTTTATTGCAAGGGTACACCCACCTATCAATAATATTTCTTACCAGCATTGCTTCCTTCCTGGTGTGCATGTGGGCATGCTGCTCGTATTCTCCGCCCACTCTTACGATTAGCCAAGGCCTTTCTTTGCATGTTGGCTTGTACTTAATGTCTAGCTTCATTGGATTGGCTGTCGTGGTATCTTTTTATCATTGCTGCTACTTGTTCTCTAGTGCAGTTTCCCTTCGGGTCATTTCCGTCGGTTATTTTATTTTCCTTTGCCCATTTCCAATCTTCTTTGGCCCATTCAGAAGGCTCGTTTATATCTCTCACTACATACTCACCTTGTCCTTTGTCGTATTGCTGCAAACCTAATCTTTCTATTAGGCTGATTAGTTTCGTTCCGTATCTTTGGTCAGTTGCGTACCCGCATTTTTGTAAAGCTAGAGCCTGGGTTTTATATTCTTTGGCTGCTAGAACTGCTGCGTAGTTCTTTTCCCTCCAGGGTGTGCTTATAAAAAATACGTCGTGGTCCTTTATGGATTCTATAAAATTTGGGTATTTTCTGAAATCTGCTTTTATAGAATATACTTCTCCACTTGGTTTTTGTTCCTTAGTTAGCTTGGAGTATATTTCTCCCTTCCACTCTTTTGAAGCTTTTATGCCAAATAAATTATTAGCACCTTTTGCAAGCTCAGACCTGCCCCAGTTCGATTCCAGTATGGCCTGGGCGATGGTTACGCTTGGAAGTATATTTAGCTTTTGTCCTTCTATGGCTTTTAAAATATTTTTTATGAAGGTATCTTCTGGAGCTGCTGCTGGTGGTTCCACTTTAGTTTTAACTTCCAAACCATAAAATTCAGCCACGGCTTTTGCAACTGCTTTTGCACACTTATCCAGGTTGGTCCTATAGGCTCTCGCATCTTCCAGATTGTCGTGAAAGCAATGTTCAATAATCATATTTCTTTTTGCCAAACCGTTTCTTAAAACTCCGTAGTAGTTTGCTCCGCTATTAGCTCTTCTGTATTTCGTGCCCCTGTTGGGTATGCCAAGTGCTTCAGATACCTTTCTGCAGATTAAATCTCCTAGTTGCTTGCAGGACTCTCTCGGGTTTGTGCTATCCCAAACCTCAACCCCTCGAGCTCTTCCATCTGCTGCGTTGGAGTGACAAGATAAAAATAAGTCATATCCTCTAGCAGCATTTCCTCTTGCTTTTAAACTTGGGTTTTCTGCTATGCTATTTTTTGTGAGTCCTACTTGAAATCCGTATCTTTCTAGCTCCGGCTTCAAATAATTTTTTGCGTATAAAAAATTACAATCCCCCTCGTTGCAGTAAGGGAGATTGTCTATTTGTTTAAATCCTCGATTATGTGCTTTGCCTGCTCCGTGTCCAGGGTCAAGCATGATTTTTATCATGTTTTCCTCCTACCTTAGTGCTGGGAATAAATAATAAACAAAGGCTGCGATAAGAATTCCTAAAACAATTTTTAATGCTGCATCTATATATTTTCTGACCCTTTCGTTTGGTTTTATATAGTGGTCGGATATTCTATCGCTATAAAGCTTGTCTATCTTGTCGTCAGTTTTCTTAGTTGTCCTGTCGATGTTTGACACGTCTTTTTTTATAATCTCGATGTTAAAGCCTTGTTCCCTACTTAACTCTTTTTGCTCGTCTATTTGCTTCCCGTGGACCTCTATCCTTTTATCCTGTGCCTTGTCATTTTCTTCTAGTTTCGAGATTCGTATTTCGTGGTCTAGAATTTTTTCATCTTCCATATGTCACCCTCTTTTATAAAAATTTAAGGGAGGACTAAGCCTCCCCATGTTCTAACCTTCGATGTCAATTGGCATACCATCAGCGTCAAGACCAAGAGCCTTTAAATCTTCAAGGACTGCCTCCCTCCAGATTGCAGGCACTTGTCTAACCTTTTTATTTTCTGGATTGCAAGTTCTTCTTTGCCTTGATACTAATCCAACGTATAAATCTAGCATACTTACACCTCCTCTACTTTTTAAAATTTTGTATAAAAAAGGACTTGCTAAAGCAAATCCAATCAATACCTTATTTAATTTCCTTGCCATTTTCGTCGTATCCTTGTGCTTTAAGTTCTGCGATAACTGCTTCCCTTAAATGTTTTGGTACTTGTCGAACCTTTTTGTTATTTACATCACAAGTTCTTTTGCCATTTTTAACTAATCCAACGTATAAATCAATCATGCTTGACCTCCTAAAATAGTTTCATAAATTGTTGCTAAGACTTCATCTGTCTTTTCTGCCCTATCAAGATTTGTTTCATAGTTTGTTGCAACTGCCTCAGCAAGTGCTAAATTTCCATCATTAAGCTTTTTAAGTTCCTCCAAGATTGCCCCAGAGTCTCCACCTGCTTGTAATTCTTTTAAAGACCTTTCGTTTATAAATTCTATTGCCATTTTTTACCTCCTACATGTACGCTCCAACAAAGCCATAGAAGTAAGATTCCATGCCCTCTGGTGTATCGGCTCTGTCAATCCTTATGTCTACTCCTATGCACCACTTATCAGCAGTTTTTGTCTTGGTCTTAAAATTGTATTTTTGACCTATCAATTCTTCTGGCACTACTTCCCAAGTTGGGTTTGTGTCCTTGGCATTGAGTGACACCTTGACAGTCATTTTTGCCCCTTTTGCTAACTCTGTTAGAGGGTTTACCACTATTGCAGATGGCTGAGCGTCGACTTCTTTTTTTAGATTGTACCAACAGTGAGTTATTTTTTTAGAAAAAGTTATATAGCCTGTTCCCTTTGCTCCAAAGCTATCTGTGGCTTCGATTTTTATTCTGTGTTCGCCATTTAAAAGTTTTGCATAGTCTAATTTTCCGATACTTACTGTCTTGGATTGGTTTGGCGTAACTTTTCCCAAGTCTTGCAACTGCACATCATCCACATAGACCTTAACTGTGATGTCGTCTCCGTCTGGGTCTGCTGCCTTAAAGCTAAAATTAAAAGGTTTATTTTGCTCCCCTAAGTTGGAGTTTGTGACTGTGACTATCGGATTGGTGTTGACCTTTTTAAAGGTATATCGTCTTATTGCACTTGCCCCGTTGGAGTCACTAACTGTAATCTCGATTGTATTGGTTTTGTTGAGTTCTAACTCATCAAATTTTGTCTTGTCGATATCAATCTCGTAAGACTCGCCCTTAGTTGCATTGTTTATTGTCCTAATTGTCGCTGAGTTTAATTTTACAGTAACATTTAAAGTCTCGTTATTGTCTGGGTCGTCTACGCTAAAGACCTTTTTAAAAGGTGCTTTAAATCCACCTAAGTCCTCATCTTTACCAGATATTGTTGGAGTTTGGTTTGAAATACCCTCATAAACATACCAGTATGAGCCAGAATAATTATTATCTGGATAAGCGTTCCTATTTTCTGATGTTACTTCGCCAAGTTTTGAACCCTTAGCATAGTAGGTGTGACTTTTTGGTACTGTCTTAGTTTCTAGTACATAAAAGTATCCGCTATATTGACCGGAATCAGTTTCAAAAGATCCACCAAATTTTATATCTACTCCGTCAGTATAATTGTTCCACCTTACATAATCGTCGTAATAATTTTGAACATCTCTTTCATGCGGAAAGTATAGCATTTCATTTCTTACCCAAACTTTCTCTTTTTCCTGCGTGGTGTATGTTCTAGTGTTCCTCTCAAATTTCCCCCACTTATAAGTTGTCATCTTCTATCACTCCTTTCTTAAATCACAAATCTTGCCATCTTAGGGTCGTAGATACCTTCAAACTGTTCAGCCCCGTCCAAGCGTTTAAAGTCGACCTTAAAGTTGTTATATCTTGCATCTGTTTGAATTGATGTTCCCATTGCTGCAATTCTTAAAGCTAAGTCTTGGATTAAATCCCAGTTGCCTTTCACGGTTTGGTTTGTCCTGCCCTTGCCTGCTAAATCCATGAGGTCAAGTTGACTTGCACAAATCATTGACCTATCAATCTTAATATTTATCGTGTCCACGTTGGCAACTACAACGATTATATCCATAGAGATTTCTACCATTTCTTGGTCGTGGACTGGTATATAGTCAGCATGGTCGTCATAATATGCTACCCCATAAAGGATTTCTCCCTTTCTTGGGTCTTGGGCAAAAAGACCAACCTCAGACATCAAAAATCCTGTCTTTGTATCGTGATTAGTTATTGCAAGTGATATTGTACTTGTGCCATCTCCATTAGCCTTTATCCCTCTAATGTCAACTTCTTGGACTTCTTCCACTAGCTTATCCATCTTAAAAAGAGCAGCAGTACTTTCTATTTTGCCAGTACCAATTGCTGCCCTTGTAAAGTTTAAAGGCTCTCCAGTTTGGCAGTACGCCAAGAGGTCTCGCCCTTTTTCGGTTAGATAAAATCTTCCTCTTTGCATTTCTTCTCCTTTCTAAATCTTAAAAGCATTTTTGCTTTGTTCGTACAAACCCTCAAAATTTTCATCTTCTTTAAGATTTTTAAAATCCTTAGAAAAATCGGTTCTCATCTTAGACCAAATAAGATCTTCCCCATAAAAAAGTTTTTGAATTTCCTTGCCATTAAAAAATATATTTTTAGTTCTTGAAAAATCCATACCCACCACCTAGTAAGTCGCATAAATCGTATTGGGTTTTTTGGTCGTCAAATTGTTGTAGTCTGCAAGGCTCATCTCAACTACATCAGGCTTTTTATCAAGCTTTTCTTTGAGTTCTTCCGTCCTTTGGATTAAATCAGATATCCAGAATATTAGCTTTCTTGTTGAGCTTGTAGACCACTTTGTTCCCCCTGTTCCTGGTGTGATTTCTGTATACGCAACATCGCTTTCACTTATTTTCTTATTCCAAACATTAATCATGGTTTGGGTTACATTATTTTTCTGTGCCCCGTCCTCAATCCCTTGTAACTTTTTAATATCAGCTTGGGTTATTAGACTTGGAGATATTTCAACATAAGCACTTCCGGACCATCTATAAATATTTTCTGATGATAGGTCTACATAGATTTTTCCCTTTTCTCCCGTGCTTGGGAAATTAGATTTACTTGCAAATTCTAAAACATCATCTACATAAGATGGCAATTGGTCGGCAGGTACTTTTCCGTCTCCACCAAGTGAGGCATAGCCATTAGCCTTGCCCTTGTTTGCAATATTTTCTGGTGTGTAGTCAAGCTTACCTGCACTTACTTCTTGCTTAGTTGCATAGGTCTTTTTGATGTCCTCACTCTTTGCATAAGGTGTAAGGTCATATTCTCTTATAGCTTTTTCTGGGAGTTGGTCTTCTGGTACTTTGCCTTTATCATCAAGTGCAGCGTATCCATTGACCTCGCCCTTGTGGATAATGCTTTCTTTTGCTTCAAGGTCTTTTTTACTTGCTAAAATTGCTAAATCTAACCCTGTAAGGATAGGCTGCCAAGATGACCAATTACTACCCAAGCCTGACCTAAAGTAGAATGAGTTTTTATCTCTTCCGTCATAAGCAACTTGGAGAATAAGACCTCCAAAGTTCATTGTGTTGATATACCAACCTTTTTGCCTATCTGGTGTATTAGATGAACCACAATATACATGAACCCATTCTTCTTTTATGGCATTTGCATCTACAGTACCCCTTGCTTTAAGTACAGCAACTGTTGTCCCATCGGCTTTCTTATATCCTTCTAAATCTTTGGCAGTTAAAAAACTTGATAGGTCATAAGTGGTGTCCTTTAAAGCCTCATCTGGAAGTTGACTTACTGGCACTTTTTTGTTGCCATCAAGACTTGCAAGTCCGTTGGCAACCCCTATAAGACTTTCAAGGTCATCAGTATCTTTTATAAGCTGATTTAGGATATCCTTTAATAATTTCTTTTGATTATTAAGGGTTATGGAGCTAGCCTTTAAGTCGCTATCCTTATCAAGTTTTTTATCCCAAGTTTCTTTTTCTTTGTCGCTTACAAACCTATGGCTTGGGTCAGTTACAATTATCCCTGCCTTGTGGGTTTCTGGGTGGGTATAGACTGTGTCCCTGTCGTCATCAAAAACAACTTGTCCGTCAGCATTGAGTTTTAAAACTTGCCCTGCTTTTCCACCCTCAGGCATTTTAACCCTTTGTGAAATTGCCCTTAAAATCTCAACTATTGAGTCTTTATTGGTATTAAGTTCTGCAGCAATTTCCCTAAAAGTGTCATACTCTTTTGGAGCGTCTTTTAAGATATTGTCTAACTTGTCTATAAGTTCCTGTGGCTTAAAAGTTAAATACTCATCAAGTGGTACTCCCTCTTCGGTGTAAACTGTGCTTGTAAAAATGTGTGGAGATACTATTGCAAATTCCCCTGTGGTCTCATCATAAGCAAGGAGTTTCTTTCCCTTAAAAACTTTGTTGATATCGTTGATTTTATTAGTCATACTTCATTCGCACCCCACTTCCGTCTTCAACTTCTAAAAACATCCCATCTTTATTTAAAGTCCAAACCTCTGGCATAATAGCAGTTCTTTTAATTTTCTTGTGATAAGTTGCCATTCCCATAAATAACGGCTCTTTAAATTCCTTATCCTCAACCTTGTTAGGTAAGACCTTGTAGTGTTTAGCTTTTTGTCCGTACATGCCATAGTAGATGGTTTGGTCTCTTACAAACTTAACTTTTATAAGCTGCGTTAGGTTAGCAGGTATTATGTTCCTAAGCTGTCTTTGGAGAGTATCAAGTTCAAAATATATTGATTCTTTGACAAATATTTCAACTTCGATTCCATACTTATCGTAATCTAGAGACAGCTTATAATTGCCTTTGCCTAAAACTAAATCGAGCCACTCTTCTAGGGTTCGGTGGGTCCACTTCCTTAGCATGTTCCAAAGAGAATAAATGGATCTTCTTTGTTCTTCCAAATCTCCCTTTATGCTTTCGTCATTTATAAGCCTGCGGTAAGCACTTAACCCTTCCTTGCCTGCGGACTGAATATAAAGATTTTCCATTATCTTGTTGAGCCTTGCCCACAAGTTAGAAAGCTCGATGTTCTCGTTGATTCTTATTTGCGTGAACTCGTAACCTTTGCCTATAATGTCTTGAGGTATATGGACTCCTACATCTACTTCCCTATTGATGTTTATTAGGTCTTCCGACTGGTGTAAATTTATTTCATTTAGGTCTACTTGTAATTCTCTTTTTTCAATCAAATTACCACCTCAGTTATCTTGAGTTCTCCAAGCACTGGTATTTCTTCTTCTTGCAAAACCATTATTTTTTCATCGCTATCGAATTTTATATTCCTGTAGTCCACCACGTTTTTAGTGTTTAAAATAATACTCATAACCTTGGCTAGTCTTATGTCGTTCTCAATGTAAATCTCATCTTTTTCCTTGCTCTTCCTGGACCATCTTTCACGCTCCAACTTGAAGTATTCTTCGATATCTCTTTTAATGTCCTTCTTTATTTCTTCGATATCGCTTCCTGTTTCCTTCATGATTTCTGCGTTGATGTTTATTACTTTTTCTTTGGCACTTACGACTGTGACTAGGTGTCCTATAGGAGCTATTCCAACTCCCTTTTGATTAAAGGGTACAGGGTCTAGTGCTTCTTGCACTCTTTCTATGAGTTCTTTGGTTGCCCCTTTGTTTTCTGGGTCAGTAATAATTACCTTTACTGTTCCCCCACCGTTCCAAACTGGTATTATTTTTACTGATCCTACTCCTTCGATGGCTTTTACTTTTATCCTGTAGTCGTCAATGTTTCCACCGTATGCGTTTGAATTTATTGTTTCAAAGTATCGGTCTCTAAAAGTTTCAGTCTCTTCCTCATTTTCTCCAAGTACAGCTAGGCTGTCTATTTCTGCAACCTTTAAATCTCTTATAGCTCTATTTGGTGTTAGTCTTCCTTTTCTGATGTTGCCGACTATCCCAGGAGTGCTGCATTGCATTTCGTAATAAAAAAGGCCTTCTTTTTCTCCTGCAAACTTAATCACATCAAAATAAAGATCTTCGTGCGAGAATTTTTCCCCTATGAGTAGCTCAACATTGAATTTTCCAATGACTATCGAAGGTGTCGCAGGGTGTGGTTCTATTCCTCTTTCTTTGGCTCTTTGAATTAGCCAGTATCTGTTGGCTGTGTCTCCAAAAGCATTTTTAAAAAGAAAGTCCAAATAGGAGTAAAGAATTGATACCTCTAGGGCCATTGGTGCTATGGCATCAAAAATTACCGACCCTTCTCTTTTGTCGAACTCGTTCGGTATCCTGTCCAGGTTCCTCTCAAGGATTTTCTCATAGGTTTGGTCCTCGAACATCGGCTCGTATATTCTTTTAGTATCCAACTAATAACACCTCCTCTATATCTACTGACTTCTCTCTTCCAACTAAACTGACCTTAAAACTCATCCCTAGGTTTAAATCCTGGGACCAATCTTCGTGGTACTTGAACTCGTACACGTCTTCGATTCTGTCGTCTAGCATTAGTGCATCTGATATCCTTCTGGTTAAAACTACAAAGGCATAATTTTTTGGTTTGCCAAACAAATCCCTTTTCTTTACACCAAAATTTGGGTAAATTGGATAGATTCCTTTCTCGGTGTTGATGCACTTATAAATAAATTGTTTTACTGCTTCTTCTCCGTCCGTGTAGCCTTTTACTCTTTCTTCTTCAATAAGCATTTTGTGAGTAAAGCTAGGCTGCAGAACAATTTCGATTTCTTGTTCCAGGTACTCGTTGTCAAAGTTTGGAGTCATTTTTCAACCCCCTTTTCGTGTACCGCCTTTTCTATAGTTCCGTGTGTCACTACGACTTGTCCGTGTGGGCACGTTCCTATAAGTTGGCATTGGTCTATTCTTCCCTTCCACTTGTACTCTATTCCGTTTTGTCCTTGAGGTTCGCTGGCTTCGTAAAGATAAAAATAAGTTTGGCCCCTAAAGTTTTTTTGTAGCACGAACTTATTTCCTATTTCCTCTTCTGTAAAAACCCTATACTTTGGAATAACCAGAAAGTCTTCTTTTATAATTATCTTCTTCAGTTCCTCTTCCCCTTCCCTGTCTTCTGGAATAAAGGTTACTGGGTTTATGGATGTCAGCTTTGCGTAGATGATTTCTGAAAAAGAAATCTTTTCCTGCTGACTATCTGCTATGTTTTTTAAAACTTTGTATAAATCTGCCATTATTTCACAATCCTATACCAGGCATAGTTTTTGTACTTGCCCATGTTGCTTACCTTTGCACGTGGTTTTGTTTGGTGTATTATCTTATCTTTTCCCAGTGCTATTAAAGTGTGACCTCCGCCCGACCTTGTCCTTGGTTTTATGGCCACATCTCCTGCCTTGACGTCGTCGTATGGTATTCTTTGAAAACACCCACTTCTTAGCATCGAAGAAGTATCCCAGGCTCCCTTTGGGACATTGAAGCCTGCATCTCTCATTGCCTGCCAAACAAAATAAGAGCAGTCTGAATATCCTTTCTGCCCTCTCTTGGGTTGGCTGTACTTTTCTCCAAGGTGACTGAATGCACTATCTAGCATTTTTTGTAGCTGAGCACTGTCTGCTTGAACTGGTGACTTTTTTGTCCCTAAACTTCCAACACTTCCAAAACCATCAAGCATTTGTTTCTTGTTATCTTGAATGATTCCGTCTCCGCTGCCAATAGGCATTATGTCTTTGTTTTGGAGGTCTAGATCCATGAAATGATTTCCATCATGAAAAGTGTGTTTGATGCTGTCCACTAGCATGTAGGAGTTTATGTCTATATCTCCTATGGCCATCATTCTGACTGGCACCAGACTTCCTGCTCTTATCCTTTCGTCTCCTATTGCTTGCTTAATTTTAAAGCTGCGGTACTTTCTATTAAAAAGTTCTAACAGTTGGCTTGCTTTGCTTTCTATGTCCTCGGCATTATTCGTCTTGATTGTGTATTCCAAAACTCCCCAACGTTTTATTGACTCCCTGTCTTCCTTGACCACTTGTCTTAGTTGGTTCCCGTTGTCGTCCGTGATATAAACCACAATTCGGTTATAAGTTCCATCGTCGATTGAAGTCACGTAGTCAAAATCTACTGCGTTGTCGTAGGTTAGTGGGTAGTCTACTATCATGCTCGTCGGCTTCATGTAGCATATTTTTCCCTTGTCGTCGAAGAGTGTAAATATTTCCCCTGTTTGCGATAGGTTGATGTCATCTGCCGCCTTTATCATTTGCATGTATTCTTGGTTCTCTTCAATCTTTTTAGGCACCTTAAACTTGGCACTTTCTATGGTGCCAACTGTTAGGCCCCTGTCCTCACAAATCTTTTTTATAAGGTCCGATACACTCATGGCCTTGTACTGGTAGGTGTCCTTGTTTTTCAGATACCTTACCTGGTCATAACAGGTTACTTTTATAATTTGTCTTTTGTCTCTTGCTTTCTTGAAGACAAATCCTAGAAAAAATAATTTTCCGTCAATAGAGAATGATGCCCTATCTCCCTCCTGGAAGTTTAAAGCATCATCTTTGACTGTGTTAAATTCCATTATTCCTGCCCTAAAATCTCGGGTCCATGTAATGACAACATCTCCCTCGATTACTGGTTCAGAAACTGTGCCGCCACTTCCTCTTTCTATCCTAACTGTGAATACTTTGTTTGAATTTTTGATAATCATGTTTTATCTTTTCCTTGCTGGTCTTCTTGACTAGAGGTGTCAATAACTTATTTACTATTTTTCCTCCTGCTCCTGGCATAGCCATACAGGTTGCTGTTAGTGCTATCCCAATTCCTACTGCAGCAGGGTTTTCTGTAATAGTCTTGTACATCTGCCTTTTGGCTTCCGGTTCGTTGTTGCTCTTATCAACTAGTTTCACAGTTTTTATTGGGATGTATTCTTTTAGAGTGACGGATATCTTTATATTGGTTCCGTATTGGGAGTCTTCCAAAACTTTGTAGTCTTCTAGGGTGGTGTATCTGCAGGTTGAGTTTTTTAGCTCCGGGTCGGAGGAAGTTCTTATAATTACAAATTCAAAAACTTCTTTGTTGTTTTTTAAGTCTTCCAAATTTTTCAGAACCTGGGCCTGGGATATAAAATTCCCTACGCTTGGGTGTGGGTGTGAAAATGAGAAAAAGGAGAAGTTAAATTCCTTTAGCTCCCTTTTGTGGAGGACTGTATAAGTTTCTCCGTTTATTAGATTCAAAAAATCATTTTTGCTGTCTACGCTCATTTCCAATTCTGAAGGTGTGATTGGGACCTGCCAACCGTTTATATATAGTTCATATGCTTCTGCCATCTAATCACCCCGCATTGAATTGCATTTCTAGCTGTCTTGCTATCTTGTTTGATACGTTTTGTGCCATAGCTTCCTCGTCTATGCTGCTGTCGACATTTCCTGTGAAGGAGTTATTGATTTCAACCTTGAAGTCCTTACTTAGACTTGTAATGGCTCTTTGTTCCATTAGGTCTCTCAAACTTGTTAGGTCGTTGTTTCTCCATGCTGTATTATCCTTTATCCCTTTGGTGTTGTCCGCTATCTTGTCTAGCTTTGAACCCTTACTTCCTAGGCTCTTTTCAAGTTCTCCACCGTTTCCCCCTGGAAGGTTGTTTAGCATTTTTTCTATGTCGACTTGGTTATCCGACTTGTCTTTAGCATTCTTTTTGTCTAGAGCCTTGCTCTTAGCTATTGCTATGTCCGCTTCTCTTCTCATCTTGTTTTGTGAGAATTGGCTTCGCATATCTTGTATATGTTTTTCGTTACTTGCCTTTAGTTCTTCCAACTGTTTTTGAGCCGCTTTAGTAGATGCAGTATCAGCTGCGTTCTTTCTATCACGTTCCGCCTGGTTCTTGGCCATTATTTCCTCGTTGGTACTTACTTCGAGTGTTGGAAGTGTTTTTCCTACAAGTCCTAAAAGGCCGTTTAGTCCGTTTATAAAATCGTTAATCATGATTTTGAAATTGTTCATGAGGATTTGGATTCCGTTGACTATGTGCATTTGGAGCCCATTCCAAGCTACTTGGATTGCATCAAATGCTGACATGAATGCTATGTTCATTGTTGCACTTGCTATTTGAGCTTGGTTGCCCATTACTGCACATCCCACTTGGACCTTTTCCCAAAGGCCTATAAAGAAATCTTGAACTAAAAGCCAGGCTACTGCCAATCCTCCAACCTTTTCTATAAGCATTTTAACAACAGTAATAATAAGAACTATTAGTGATGCTGCAAACATTAAGACCAAGCCTATTGGGTTTGCGGCTATAGTTCCGTTTAAAATTATCATGGCTAAGGTCAAAACTGTCACTGCTCCACTTACTGCTAGTATGGCTTTGTTGAGTGCATCGGCTCCGTCCTTTGCCAAACCTAAATACTCCAAAGCTTCCTTTAAAATAGCTGTAAAGGCGACTATTCCCACCACGGCCAATGCGTATGGGTTTGTTGCCAAAGACTTCATCATCTCTACATTTGTTTTAGTCAAGATTTTAGTTTGTAGTATCCAGATTCCGTAGGCTGTGGCTATACTTAAAACAATTGGTCTTATTAGTGCCCCGTACTCAATGATAAAGTTAAACCCTGTAATAGCTGTGTTTACTGTTTGCCCTATTACTTCTCCTAGTATACTGCCTGCATTTTTTGCGTTGGCTACAAAAGTTTGGAACTGCTCGGCATTTAAAAACTGGCTGAAACTTTCGAAGGCTGGTCTTAAACCCATTAAAAATGAGTTTCCTATTTCCGTTGTTATCCTTCCAAAAGTTTTCGGCATCTCGTTGTATGCCCCTTCTATTTTTGCTTTGTTTTCCAGTATGGCCCTTACTACAATGTCAGAAGTTACTAGTCCTTCTTCGGCTGCACTTTTGATACTTCCTGTGGCTATCCCCATCTGCTCTTCTATCATTCTTGCTATTTGAGGAGTATTTTGTAAAATAGCGTTTAAGTCTTGGCCCCTTAAAACTCCACTTGCTAGTGCTTGGGTCAAGTTGTACATTACAGATTCTGCTGCCATACCTTCTGTTCCTGCTATTGCAAACTGTTTATTTAATAGCGTTGAGAACTCTAGGATTGTTTGGTTTGAGTTGCCAAAAGCATTCCCCGCCTGCATCGCTAGCTTTGTAAAGTTATCGACCATTGCGGTGTAGCCTGCTCCAGATTCCTGGGCCTTTTGATAGATTGCATCTTGAAGCTGCAAAGTTTGAGCTGCTCCTCCACTAATCATATCTAGCCTTGCTTTTATATTTGAGAACTCGTCGGCTGCACCTACAAAGGCTTTTATTCCTCTTAGGCCTGCGTAGGTAGCTACAAATGTTTTTAACATTCTTGTAGCATTTCCTAAAAACTCGGGACTTTTTCTTACTTCCTTGTTGTAGTTTTCATGTTGTCGTCTAGCTTCTTCCGCCTTTTCAGTCATTTGCTTTATGCCTGTTCCTGCTTGTTGAAATAGACCTTGGGCTGATTCAAGAGCTTCTAAGTTTATCATGTTCTTAGTAGCTCCTTCTGTCTTTTTGGCTTCCGCTACTAACATATCAAGTCCACTTACTACGCTTTGTAAAACAGGAGTTACCTGGTTGTACATCATTATTGTTGTTTCTAAGCTCATCTTCTCACCCCTTTATCTGACTTTGCTTTTAAGTCTTTTTTGTACTTCTTTGTCGTCCTCGTACTTGCAGGATAGCATTGCAATATAAAAGGACTGTTTCCCAACAGTCCATGATAAAAACTCCTCGGGCCTTATGTTGCCCTTGGTTTCCCAAAATATCACATATGCTTGGGAGGTTAGCAAGTCCTCCCTTATTAGTTTTTTGCTTTCTTGATTAGCTCTTTGTAGTCGGCTACTAGTCCTTGCTCTCTTACGAGTTTATCTCCTAGTTTTTCGTACTCTCTTCCTTCCAACATTGCATTTAAAAGTTGACCGGCACTTGAAGCCTTATAGTTATCTTGTAGTGCTTTGTCGTTTAGATTTGGGAAGATGATACTTCTTAGGATAGTTTCTCTTGCCATCTTTGATGTGGTTACTTTGATGTTTCCGTTCTTATCTGTTTCATATCCTTTTTCTTTTAACTCAGCGATTTCTTTGGCTTCTAAAAGTCTAAAAACAAAAGGAATAGGATTCCCTTCTTTGTCTTTAAATCTATCGCTGGCTTGGATTTCGATTTCAGTTCTTTTTGCTTCTACATTTTCTCTAAAAAATACATTTAGGTTGTTTCTATCCATTTTCTTATCTCTCCTCAAAGTTTTCAAAAGTTCCAGAGATGTCTTCTTCAAGTTCAGAAGCTTCGACATCTAGTTGGAAAATCGTTGTAGTTTCTAGGTAGCAATTCTTTAGAATTACTGTGTCACTTCCCTGTGCAAAGTTAGGATCATCTTGCGTTAGTATAATGTCGATTGGTGTTTCTTTTCTTTCGTGCATATATCTTTTGGCGATTTTTCTAAAAGCCTTTGTGTGGGAATACATTGTTGCTTCCCAAGTTCCTTTGGCATCTCCGCCTGTTGATAGGTTTATTGGTGTACCTAGTCTTGGTATGTCCGTCCTATCGATATCCACTTTAGCAGTAATGTTCTTCAAAAAGAATAAGGTTACCCTTTCTCCCTCGATGTCCGCTACTGCTTCTCCAAATCGACCGTTTATCAAGTCTTCTCTTTCGAGAAATTTTTCTAGTGCCATTTGCTGCTCCTCCTTATTCTACGATTACTGATAGATATAGTTTCTTCATTGCTAAAACAGGGCAAACTGCAAACTCAGCATAAACTGCATCCTTGTCTTCCCCAAAGTCCACGATTATGTCCTCCGCTTCAAAGTTCCTTATAGCTCTAATATTTTGTAGCTTGTTTGCGTGGTTTGTGAAGTCGTTCCACAAGATGCTTTGACCTGTCTTGTCGTTTAGTTCCTTGTCTAAAAATTCAGTGTTGAAAATTGTTGACCAGTCGTTGGCGATTTGATGAATAACTCTTATAATTTGGTTCTTGCTGAAGTCTTTGTTCTTTGACTTTGAGAATTCTGTTAGTGAGTTTATGTCGTCTAGGACTCTTACTTCGTTGTCTACTTCGTGGAACACGAATTCTCCATTTCTTAGTGCTGCGATTTGGTCTCTTGCCTTGTTGATTGGTTTTAGTTTTAGTTCTCCGTCGTAGATGTCGTTGCCAACTGTCCTATTAATTTCGCAGCCTGCTTCTGCTCCTGCTACCCAGTAGACTATGTCGCTTGGTAACTTTGATCCTTCTGCAGGTGTTGTTACGTTGATAATTAATTCTGAGTTTTTCTTGAAGTTATAAACTACCCCTTGTAGGTATGCCCCTTCTTGGTTTACTCTTCTTTCAACGTATGAGCAGTATAATTTCTTTACTCCTTCGTCGTTTCCTGCGTAAGCTATAACGTTAATATATTTACTTTCGATAAGGTCTAAAAACTTTTGGTGTTCTCCTACTGTTTCTTCCCCGTCTACTCCATTTGTTAGCTTGTAGATTCCTATGTTTGTTTCTTTTGCAAACTTAGAAATGTTGAACTTGATGTATGGGTTTTCTTTGTTGAACTTTTCAATCGCTTCTTTTGTGTTGTCGATTGTTTCAAGTAATGCCTTAAAAGTTCCAATCCTTAACTCGATTTCTATCTTGTTTTCGTCGTCGATTGAAACTGAGGTTCTTACTGTGAAGTCATTTCCTTTTGTTCCTGTGCACTTGGCTTCAATAAAATCATTTTTAGCCTTTTGGCCATCTGCGTTTAGTCTATAAACATATACTGTCTTTGCGTGTAGGAGTGCTTCCCTTAAAGGCATTAGTTCCTCGTCCGTATATTGGTGTCCAAATAGAGCTAGTGAGTCTTTTTGTAGGTCAGCTGCTTCTACTGTGATAATTTTTTCCGCTGCTCCCCAGTCTAGGTTTATCGCTACTGCTAGGAACCCTCTTTCTCCAAAGATATTGGAAGGTCTAGCCTTTGATGTAAAAGATACATAAGTTCCGCCCAATTCTTTGTTTTGAATTGGTGGGTTCCAAGTTCCACCACCGTATGCCATTATTTAACCACCTTTCTATTTAAAAAATCATTTAATAATTTTTCTGCTTCTTCTTTCGTGTATTCTTTTCCGTCTTCCAAAACAACATATAATGCATCTAGACTTCCAATTGGTTCTTTAGCATTTAGGAATTGTTCTTTAGTGAATTTAACATCCGCAGTTACTTTAACATCCGCTTGTTTTGTTTCCATCGTGTTTCTCCAATCTTTTTAAATTTTCTATATCTCTATCTTTTATCTTTTGGTTTGCTTCCGCTATTCGTTGGTCCTCTAGTTCCTGGTCTACTTTTCTCTGGCCCTTTTTATAAGTGTCTCTGAATACTCTTTTACTTAGGTTCTTCCTGTAGTTGTCGTTGCTTTGGTCTTCAGAATTTCCTTGCCTTTTTGTAGTTATGTTTTCGTCCAGGTGCTTCATGATGTTTTGGTCTTTTTCCTTTTCTAGCAGCACCTTGTATCTGGCTGTTATAACAATATCCCCGTCTACTATTTTGCCGCTTACTTCCGTAGCGGTAACTCCAATTTGCTTTAGCTGGATTTGCTCCAAAATAAATAAAAGGTCGAGCTTTATTTCCTCAAGGTTGTATCTGTCCTTGTCGTCAGAAATATAAACCACATTAATCACGTTATCGGTCAAAAAGAAATCATACAGCTGCCTTAATAATTGGGTTTCAACTGTAAAAATAAAAAAACAAGGAGTTCTTATTCCTTCCGGACTGATTCCTTGTTTACCTATCCTTGTTTCCTTCTTGACGTTTGGGTAGTGCTCGTCTAGTTTGTTGATTATGCCTTGTAGTAAATTCATAATTATCACTCAAATAATAAGCCTTCGTATTTGTCTAGGTGCTTCTGAATAATTTTATCCATGGTTTTTTCCATTTCTTTTTCCGATATAGTCATCATGAAGACTCCTTCCTTCCAGCCTATTGTTGCTCCGCCTGCTACTATCCTGTGCCCATATTCAACGTAGGGAGCATATTCTGTTGGGTTTAAAATCTCGATTTGATATCCTGTGCTGGTCTTTTTTGCTCTAGAAATATCCCAGGACAATCTTAGGTTCCCTGTATCGACTGGTGTCCTCTTTGTAATCTTTCTTAGAGTCCTTAGTGCTATATCCTCTATGGCTTCTTCCATGATTTTGTCTAGCATCTTTTCAAATTTTTTGAAGTTCTTCTTCAAATCCTCCAGCTCTCTCACATCGATTTTTATCATCCGATATCAACCTTCTTCAAAACATATTTTGTATGAGTTGTATGCATTGACGGTTGCTGCGACAATTGATACTTGTAGGTCTTCCCTATTGCTTTTCTAACTACAATGGTTGACCCCATTGGTATCTTTATGCCGGGTAGGGTTGTTAGTACATCTTCTCTTCCGTACTTAACATATCCCGTCTCTTTGTCCTCGCTTGAAACTGTTTTAAAGGCTAGTAAGCAGATTTGATTATCTATAATCTTTTCCGTCTTGGTCATCTGCCTTTTTGTTTCTGGGTCTTTGTACTCCACTTCTGCGTAGGCATCGAATGTATCTTCCATTAAGATTTTGAGAGCTTCTGTGTATATGTCTTCTACTCCTACCATTTCATGCACCTGTACCTGCTGCAAAAGATTTCTAGTTTGCTATCGAAGAGGTCATTCATCTTTTGCTTGTAGCCTTCCTTTTTTAAATCCTTCTTGTCTTGCTCGCCTGTATCTCCAAAGTCTACAGAAGTATTTTCTATTGTGACTGACTTTGGAGTCCTTCCTGCTGCTGGTGTCTTGGCATCGATTATATCTCCGACTTCCAAACTGTTTAGGATTGCCTTTATTGCCATTAAGTATTCTATGGCCATGTCAGCTTCTTCTGGAAAGTCTTCCCTATAACATGCCCACCTTAAAATGTCTAAAACCTCAACTTCCAGGAACTCTAAGACTTGGGAGTCGATTTCTTCTCCTCCCAAATATCTTATAATTCCGTTTATCCTATCGAGTCTTATCATTTTACTGTCGCTACGAATACTTGATTACAAGCTTCGAAGGATGGGATTGCTCTTGCAACTGATTTTGTGATTCTCGCTACTGGGTCTACTCTTCTGTAGATCACAGATGTAATAAAATCTTGGTTCCTTACTTCTAGGTTTGATACAGCTGGTAGTTCCACTTCTTCTGCAGTTAGTCCAAAGTTTGTATTGCCTAGTTTTGTTTCTGGCATTAGAATAACTGTGTTTGGTTTAATGAGTGGAATTACTGTTCCGTCCGCTAGTCTATATTTTTCGTTATAAACTGCGATTGTTGGCAAGTCTCTTTGAGTTAAAAAGTCGTTTAAGTTTGTTAGGCTTGGAACTATTGAAGCGTTCACTCCGTAGATTCCTTTTCTTACTGCTTCTGAGTTTAGAAGTAGTCTTGAAGTGGCTTTATCCATTAGCATTCTTGTTGGGTTGATTCCTGTATCGTTTACGATTGTGTCCACCCATTTATCAAGATTTTCTAGTGGGTTTGCTGCTGCTTCTGACCATCTTGAAGTAGTCTTTAGAGTTTCTTGGTGTGCTTCTGGCATGTGGTAGTCGATTACTCCCTTTACACCGTTTTCGTCTAGAGTTAGTTTTCCTGTTTGTAGGATTTCAAATCTCATCATGTTGATTCTCTTATAAACTGACTCGATTGTTAGGTCTACGTCGTTAAAAATCTTGTTTAGGACTTCTTGTTCTTCTGCAGTTGTTCTTGGGTTTTGAAGCTTAACAATTTCATCTTCTGTGATGTACTTTGAGTCTTTAATTAAAAGCATGTCTAAGATGTTTTTTGCTAGGCCTGGTCTTCCGGATAGTTTTGTATTAGTATCTGGAGAATAAACTTCTGCTGTGACTGGTTGTTGGTTGCCGCCTACGATGTATTCGATTTTTAAATCGTTTGTCTTAACATTTGGAAATAAAAGGTTTCCGACATTGTTTTCTTCTTGCTTTGTTCTTGCGTACTCTCTTAGGTCAAGGTTCCCCTCGCTCAAGTTTAAAATCGCATTAGTAAGTTCTTGTGGCATTTATTTTCCTCCTCTTATTTTACTAGTTTAATTTCTGGCATCTTGGCTTCTGCGTTGATTGCTTCTGGTAGTTTGTCTTCGTACACATAACCTTCGATTAGTAGTGGTGCTTCCATGTCTGATTCTGTTACGTCGATGTCGTATAAAATAATGCCCTTTGCTGTTGCATCATTTTTTGGATAAACTGTTCCTGCTTTTACGATGTTTCTTCCTGCTACTTCTTTTCCGCTGCCCTTCTTTAGAGTAACTGTCATAGCTACGTATGGGTCTGCGTATGCTAAAATATTTGTTTTTGCTTCAAATGATAAATTTTTGCTTAACATTTTTACCTCCTGTTATCCCCATGGATTAAAATCTTTTGTATCTGCTTCTCTTTCGATTACTGTGTCAAATAAACCCTTTGGCTTTTCTGGATTGTCTCCAGGGATTCTTGGGTTCCCGCCTTTGATTTTCGTTTCCTTGAAAAGAGATTTTAGTGTCTCGTCTTCCTTTAATGTATTGAGCTGCTCGTCGATTCCTATTAGCTTGTTGTCCTCGTACTTTATGCTTTCTCCGTCTAATAGCTTTCTGACTACGCTTATGTTGTTTACCTTCTGGCCATATAGATATTCTGTGATTGCATTATCTTTTCTTACAGCCTTTAGTTTTTCTTCAGCTGCTTCTCTATCTTTTTTGTTTTCTTCCTTCAGCTTATTGATTTCAGCTTCAAGCTCTTCTTTGTTGCCGCTATGTTTTTTTAACCCTTCGATTTGTTTGTCTCTCTTTTTGATGTCTTCGCTTAAACTATCTAGGTTGTCTTTTACTTCCTTGTATCTGTAATTAGGCACGTAGTCCTTGTTTACTTCTTCAAGTATCTTGTCGGCTTTCTCGTCTTCAATTCCAAGTCCCAGTAATCTTTCTTTAGTTAACATTTCTTCCTCCTATTTTCGCATAGTTGCTATTCAGCATTTTACAGTTGCTTAACTTCTTCAAGTTATTTTTCCCCGCCCCTTTGTGCAAAATATATAACTTGTCGCACTTCCCACTTTGACCATAAAAAATAATCGTGTGAATTTGCGTGTGTTTTTCGCACGATTTCCTAACGATTATTTACGATTAATTTTCTTTTTTTCTTCCAAACAAAAAGCACACCAACTCAAATGTTAGCGTGCCTTATTCCTTGTTTTATTCCTCTACTATTTCAAATAATTCTGGCGGATATAAATAATCTTCCTCTTCTTCGTCAATTATTCTATACCAACCTTTCTCTATGCTTAAGACTTCATATATCTTATTTTTTATCATGTAGACTGGGTCCGTTTCTCCTATATACTTAACTTTCATCTTCAAACCACCTTTTGACTTTCATTTTTACTCTTCCGGTTTGTTTTGACTCAAACCAGTGTAGTTCGCATCTTGCTGGTTTTCCTTTAAAATCTACAAAACCTTCCCCTCTGACTTTTTTCCAATCCTTCGGTTTATTTTTGTATTGTTTTGCTAGGTGGTTAGCTACCTTAACTTTTTTGTTTGAGTTCCCTCCTGCAAATACAACTATTTTTGTGATCTTTGTTCCTTGAGTTAGCTTAGTATAACCCCCGTTTGGTAACTTTACTGTATCTCTAAACCCTGCCGCACTTAAGCTTCTAGGTATTATTATTTCATCACTATTATACCCTCCAGCTGTGTTGGTATCAATTTCTTTTACAAATCTTTCATACCATTTTTTATAGGTCATATCCGGTACTGTTGTAGACTTACCTGTTCTTATATCTCTTGCTGCTCTTCTTTCTACAATCTCATCTTGGATGTCGTCATCAAAGTATGGTATTGTTGTCGACCTGCAGTATATGTGGAAGGGTGGAGCTGTTATTCCTACCTCGTAGTCCTTAACATTAAAAACTTTTCCGTCTAGTCCTCGGCATATTTCTGTGGTCCTTGTATCAAGTGTTGCCAAAATCTCATACTTTTCTACTCCCATTTGTTTGAACATTGACTTCCTGGAGCTTGCGTGTATGGCTGCCGATTCTGTTTGAACCAGTCTTTTTGCATTTGACTTGCTGACATCTAGTTCGTGTGAAATCTCGGCGGATATTTTATCTGGACCCCTTCCGGTTATAAGCCCTTGTCTTAGGTTGGTATCAAGGGTGCTTAGAAGTTTATCCTTCCTGGTCCATATTCTGTCCGAGAAGTTTTTCCCGTCGTTGGCCCATGAAGTGTTTAGCACTTCCTCTACGAAGCTTGGCGATAATTTGTTTATCTGCTCGTACCCCGTTATCCTTTGTAGTTCGTATAGGTCTTCGTAGTAGCTGCTGGTGTATTGGTTTGATAAATGTGCAAAAAGTTTCTTCTGCTCCTTATTTAGCAGTACAGCCACATTTGATTTTAGGGATAGCTGCATGGCCTGGAGCCTTGATATCCTTACTCTTCTTGAAGCTACATCGAGTTCCTTCTCCAGGTCCTGTGTTATAAAACCTTTTGAAGCATTTGTAAAATCTGATAGATTGTTTCTAAAACTTTTAACCTCTTTCTTGTTTAAAAGTTTCTTTGCTTCGCTCATGCTTACTTCGTCCATGCTGTTTAGTATGCCTAGAATATCCCTGTCTATGTTTTCTGCTGCCCCTTTATACATTCTAAAAATTTCAGCTACATATTTGTCGTTGCTATCAAAAACATTTTTTGTGGATTTGAGAAATCTATTCTTCCAGTACTCCGTCATAGTCCGACTCCTCTTTCATCTCTTTGGCTACTTGCTTTTCTTCTTCAGCTATGTCTTCAACCCATGGGTGGTTCCTCATGATAGTCCTGTTTGAGATTACTCCGATTGACCTTTGAGCGTTTTCTATTGTTGCTGTCTCGTTGATTAAAATGTTTCTGTCAAAATTAAACTTGACATCTTGGTGGTCGTAACCCTTGTAAAAATTATAAAAATATAAAAGTATATCTAGGCTGACCTTGTATTCTGTTTCCATCTCGTTGGCATCTAGGTCGATGTTGGTGTAAAGAGATTGAATGGTCATTTGGTTTACTGCCTTCTGGAATAGCTCGGAGTTTGTGTCTACTCCTCTTCCAACTTCTATAAGGGACCTTATAAGAATTCCTAGGACTGTCTCGTAGTTGGTTATGTCTATGTCTACGCTTAGTGTCGATACATCTGCGTTGCCTGTTTGTGGGTTAGAAGAAAAAGCTATAATTCCGCTGCGGTTTATTTCTCTTCTTATCCTCTTTAGGTCTTGTTCGTTATGGCCACCAATATTTTTTAGGACCAGGATTGTGTTCCTGGAGTCCTCGTCCATTGAGTCCATAAATCTTGAGAGGATTGAGTTGATAGCATCTTGCAAAGCCTTCACCCTATTTAGTAGTGGTTGTTCCTGCTCGTCCATCCTAAAATAAATTAGTGGAATTCTTCCCCAGTTGCCTATCTCGTCTCCTATCATAAAATAAGGCTCCTGCTCTCTTAGGACTAACTCTCCATTTACTTCCTCGTATCTATCTATCCCCCACATGTGGTAGTATTCCACTATTTCTGTTTCGTGGTCCTCGTAGTCTACTGTCTTGTAAAATCTAATGAAGCCCTGGAGCCATGTGTGGAGCTTGTCTTCCCAAATCGGTATAATTTCTAAAGGGTCAAACTTCATCAGTTTGAAGTTTCCTTCCTTGTCGATGTATGGGTAGATATACCCCATGTTTGCTAGGAGTGAGTCTTTTCCAACTGATTTTATGAGTTTGTGAAACTTAAAATCAAAAAGTTCTTGCTGCAGCTTTTCCTGGTAGCTTTTGTTCTCGCTGCTCACTCCAATTGGTCTAGTGAGTAAGTAGTTCTTTTTCTGGTCTACTAGGACTGCATATTGGTTTCTCATGATTTTATTATTTGGGAGGTTTTCTATAACTTCTCTCGTTCCTTTTACCTCTCCAATCCCTAATCTTTTCTTGTATAGGATTTCTTGTTTATTGTTGTAGTATTCGTAGCTGGTTACTATTTCTTCGTAGTCCTTGCTGCTCCTGTAATCATTTAAAATTTTATTTATTATCTTGGTCGATAGGTTATCCAAAGTATAGGCCTCCTTCGTTTATAATATTTTCCGCTACTCCCGTTGTTGCATCTTGAGCATCGTCGTGAAGGTTTTTCCCTTCCTTCTGGTACTCTTTCATGCTGATAAAATATTCGTTCCACCTGTTATACCAGTTTTCTGGGTAGTAGATGTGCTCCATTATCCAGGTAGCGTTGGATAGTATCCTTGCGTTCTTGTTGTTTGATTGGTGGAAGGTGTTTATAACTGTCCTAAAGTTGCCATATTCTTGGCAGTGACTTTCTACCTGTCTTGCAAAACCTCGGCCACCGTTATTGCCCTCTACGAGTGCTGTGTTTACTTGGTAATCTGTCAGCCTTCTTGCTACTTCTTTTTCCGTTATCTCCATGTGGTCCTTGGTGTAATAAACATCAAGTATATAAGCTTCTCGGTTTAAAACTCCGTATATAATGTTGCATAGGTAGTCTTCCCCGGTATCGGCTGTATCGCAGTAGCTCCTAATTTCCGTGAACTTGTATCTGCCAAACATATCAACTGGTATAGTGTCGTATGTTTTAAAGCCTTTGTATAAAGTTCCCTTGATGTCTATTGGTTCTTGCTGGTAGTTTGCATTTGCTATCTCCGGACTCATGGCCTTGGCCTTTATTTCAAAGGACTTTCGGTTCAGTATCTCGTCGCATAGCATGCTCCCATCTTCCTGGACCGCCTTATAATTTATGTGCTGGTAGGGTGTTTCATTCTCCTTGCAAAAGTTTATAAGTCTTCCGGCCAGGTCTTTGGTGGACCACCTTGTCATAACTACGATTATCTTCCAGTTGTTTCCTTCCAGCCTTGATAGGATTGTATCTGTGAACCAGGACCATTGCTTGTCTAGGGTTAGGGTGTTGTTTGCTTCCATCGAGTTTTTTATCAAGTCGTCTATTACCAGTATGTCGGCTCCAAATCCTGTAGAAGTTCCCCCTGGTGATGTTGCTAAGTAGTTGTTGTTCCCATCTTCTAGGGACCACTGGTTTATTGCTCCGTCTCCGTATTTGATTTTTGTGTTTGGGAATATGTCGGAGAATGTAACCGCTCTAGGGTTTTCTTCCGCTATGGAGTTCCTTATCTGCTTTGAGAAGTTTGTTGATAGTAGGTCGTTGTATGCTCCTATCATTATTTTTAGCTTGTTGTTGTTCCCAAGTATCCACTGTACAAAGTGGTTAATAGAGAAAGTCTTCCCGTGCCTAAGCTACGGAGGCATGTTGACTATAAACACTTGGTTCTTCGACTTCATAAAATCCTGCAAACTGTCACAAAGGTCTTTTAAGTATCTTCTATCGTCTTTATAAAAGTTTGGGTTTTTGAGTTGACAAAAATAATAAAAATCTTTTCTTGCCAGTGCTAGTTTTGCCTGCTTTATTATTTTATAGTCAATTGCCACTTAACCACCCCCTCCTGCTATGCATACTCCCAATATAAAGGGTTCCCGTTTTTGTCTCTTCCTGCTGCTTTTGAAATTATTTTACAGGCTATACTTAATTGACTTGCTGATGCTCCTACTTCTTTCGCTGCTTTTGAAATCGAACTATAAACTTTGTTATTATTCTTGCATCTAACTTTTATAGATGTTGCCTTGGCCATTGCCTTGATAGATTTTTCAATGCCTTTTTTTGACTTCAAATTATTTTTATATAGGTGCTCGCTTTGGTCTTTATAAGAAGCCCATTCTAGATTTGATAATTTGTTATTTTCTTTGTTTCCGTCTTTGTGATTTACGGTTGGCAAATTAAAAGTATTTTTTATAAATGCTTCTGCAACTACTCTATGAACTCTAACTGTTTCTTGTTTGCCTTCCTTGTATAAGTCGGTCATCAAATATCCTTGTGGGTCTTTTCTTAGTGATTTTGTCTTCCCTCTAATAAATTGTGGTTTTCCGTGGTTGTTTTGATACCTGTCCAGGCTTCTTATTTGTCCTTCTTCGCTTACTTCGTATAAACCTTCATAGCCTTTAATCGGATTCCAACTCATTTTTTACAATCCTTTCTTACTGGTCCTTTATCATCTTCCTTAGTTCTTCTGCTGTAAGTTCATCAAATGGATTTTTGCCATTTATGTCTAGTTCTCCCTCTAGTACCTGGTGCCTTCTGTCTCGCCACTCGTATGGCTTCCTGTTCTTGAGCCAGAATATCATTGCTGTGGTATCTGGTGGTATTTGCTTCTTTGTAACTTCTTTTTTTGTAGTGATTCTACCGTCCACTTCTTGGTAGTATACTTTCTCTTCCGTTACTTCCATTCCCATGGCTCTTTTCAGTAGTGAGTTCTCTACTTCAAAGTCTACGACTTCCTTCCCCTTCTTTAGGGCAGCCATTATAGTTGGGAACTTGTTTTTCCACTCTTTTAAAGTTGAGTATGCTATTCCCATATTCTTTGCTACCTGTTCTTCGGTTAGTCCGTCTCTTGCCCAGGCTTCTATCTTTGTCAGACCATCTTCTTCTAGCCACTCATGGAACTTGCCTTTTCTTCCTCCTTTTTTTGTCGTCATTTGATCATTCCTTTTTAAATAATAAAAAAAGAAGCGATGTTTTCGCTTCCTGATTCTTGTATAAACTAACTTGAATTTTTATAGATTTTTTAAGGGTGCCTATGGAGGTGTAAACTATTGTAGAAATCTTTTTAATGGTTATCCGTTAAGGGTTACATAATAAGGTAGGTTTGTTAATTGGCGATTTATATTCCTGGCTACCCTTATTAAATCTATTCCGTCTTTCAACTTGTACGCTTATTTATTTATTAGCTCCGCCTTTTTGCCTGTGAACTTTTCCCACCTGTGAATTATTACGTCTACGTATACTGGGTCTAGTTCTACAAGTCTTGCTTTTCTTCCTGTTTGTTCGGCGGCTATTAGTGTTGTTCCACTTCCTCCAAATAAATCTAAGACTATCTCACGCTTCTTGCTGGAGTTCTTTATTTGTTTTGCTATTAGTGGAACTGGTTTCATTGTTGGGTGTAGTGGATTTGTTGACGGTTTGGCTTCTCTTAGAATTGTTGTTCCGTCTTCCCTTAGTTTTAGTAAAAGTTCAGCGTAGTCTCTTAGCTCTTCCTTTGTCATCTTTGATAAGTTTGGCTCATCATCAAATGTGGTAGTGTTTGTAAAATCATTTATAAAGTAGTGAGCTGCTCCTGGCTTCCAACCATATAGGCACGGTTCGTGCTTCCAGTTGTAATCTTGTCGTCCTAGTACTAAACTTTTCTTAACCCATATTAGGTTTTGTCTTTCTTCCAGGTCATTATTCTTTAGTGCCTGTGAAAAATATAATCTATTTGTATCAGCGTGCCACACGTAGTATGATCCGCCTTCTTTTAAGCAATCCCTCATAACTTTGAAAGTGTCTTCCAAGAAATTCAAAAAGGACTCATTGCTCATGTTGTCGTTTTGTATTTTTCCTGCTGTACCTTCGTAGTTGACATTGTATGGTGGGTCGGTTACGACCAGATCAACTCCTCCTAAGTCTACTATTTGTTTGACTTGTTCTAGATTAGTGCTGTCTCCGCACATTAGCAGGTGGTCTCCCAGTCTATATATTTGGCCTTGTTTACTTTCTGGCTCTTTCTCTTTGATTTCATTTACTTCCATGTCTATGTCGAAGTTGTCGTCTTTGAAGTTGTCTTTGAAGTCTATTTCTTCAAATCCAAATTCTGACATATCAAAATCCTTTAGGCTTTCTAGCTCTAGTCCTAAAAGTTCAAAATCCCATTCTGCCAACTCGGATACTTTATTGTCTGCAAGTCTAAAAGCTTTTATTTGAGATTCGTCCAGGTCGTCTGCTACTATGCAGGGTACTTCTTCTAGTCCTAGCTTCTTGCTTGCTAAAATTCTAGTGTGACCTGCCACGATTTCGTTGTCTTTGTCTACGACGATTGGGACCTTAAATCCAAAGTTTTTTATAGAACTTGCTACCTTGTCTACTGCCTTGGTGTTGTCTCTCGGGTTATTTATGTATGGTATAAGTTCTTCAACCTTTTTATATACTATTTTTATTTTATCCAAGGTTTATCATCTCTTTATCCAGTATTCTCATCAGTCCTTTTCTTGCTCCTTCCAGGTCTCCGTTTATAGCTTGACCCCTTATGGTTTTAAAAGTATTTCTTTCTATGTGGTTCTTATGTTTTTTTAGTTTCTTCAAAAACTGATTCAAATTCATATTTTCTTTCATTGCTTCTTCCTCTCATAAAAATAGAGCCTGCACAGCGATACAGGCTCTTCTCAAAAGGAGCATTATAGACAATTTTTTGTCCGCTATCCGTAAGAAAAAAAGAAAGAAAAATCTTGGTAAATCTTCAAATTTACCTATTACTATAGTATCACAAAAATATTATTATTGACTATCTTTTACTATCATCTTCAAAGCGTTTTTGTGGTATTTATAAACCTGTGAAATGCTATAGTTTAACTCTTCCCCTATCTCTTCCCACTCCATTCCTTCGATGTATCTTCGCTCCAAAATGCAGGCTTCTATTCCACCTATCTTCTGTATTTCAATCTGTGCCCTGTTTACTTTTTCTAATAATTTTAATATGCGTATGCTTATGCAGTACTGTAGCTCGTCTATGTCCTCTACAATATTATCTTTATAAATCTTCCCGCCTGTGGCTCTTACTGCGTGAAAGTCGGTAGAAGATTTCACAGAATATTTTATACTTTGGTACCACTCCAGCTGTCTCAGCATGCTTTTTAAATTTAAAATGTCGGCCCTTATGTTCTCCAAATCTTTTTTTACCAAGCTGCACCTCTCGAAATCTTTACGACTTTATTTCGTATTCTGTATTTTTTACTAGCTCCTCTACCATTGCTCCAGTTGCTTTTGCTACTCCTAGTGCTACTCTAAGACTTATGTTTTTTGTTTGCTTCCCGTTTAAAATATTTCTTAGGGTGTTTACGTGTACTCCTGCTTCTCTTGCTACTTTTGTTTGTGGTTTCCCGCTCTTAATAATTAAATCTTTTAATCTTTTATTTAGTGGTGTCACTTAAATCACTTTCTTTCCCAAAAGTACCATTGACCATCTTCCCCTTGCGGTTAGAGATTTCCTTGTAGGCACTTTCTACGCAGTTCACAAAATCTAGTTCATATGCTGTTGCTGCTCCCATTAAGTTTGTAATCCCAATCTCTAGAATGTCTTTTCTATATCCGTGTTCTAAGCTTGAAGTTATTAATGATGCCATGCAAAAAATAAAAGCTTGTCTATTATCTTCGTCTTTCTGTTTGGGTAATTCTGGGAGTATTTCGTCAAACATCTTGCAACTGGTTATATTTAGTTTGTCAAAATCCAGCTCCCTGTCTAGCATATTTCCAACTACCAGGGTTACGTAGATATCCCCTATACTGTCTTTGATTATCTCCTTCTTGCCCTTGGATATTCCAATTATAAGCTCAGCGGCTTCTTCCGCTGTTTTTGTTAGCTGCCCTTCGACTGTTCCCTTTTTGTCCAGCTCTCTTTCGATTGCCCGTTGTTCGATTTTTTCTTTTAAGAGATTTAGTCTTAAAATTCTTGCTGCGATTGATATTCGTTTTAATCCATCCACTTTAGTTTCTCCTTTTTTATAAACTTCCATTAATCGTTCTAAGAAGTCCTTTGCTTTCACGAGGTCCTCTAATCCGTTCTTGTTGTTAAATCGTACCAGGTATTTGAGAGTATTAAAAAGATAGATACTCTCTTCCGTCTTTAGGTGGTTGTTGTCGACTATGTCGATTACTGTCTTAATGGTTTCTTTTCCGTTTATCGTATAGTGTTCTGGATTGTTCCTCATCTTTTTACCTCTCTATTAATTTGATTTATTATTTCTTGTATAATAATTTTTTTCACATCATCTTTTCTAAGTATTCTTTGAATTTCCATGTCTATATAATCATTCATTCTTTCTGCAACCCTTCCCTCAACTGCATCACAATCCCAAAGATTATAGTCTCGCCACATCTCTTTGAATTGGTCTATAATAAATTCTTTGATTTCGTCTTTCACGTCTTGCCAGTCTTCTTTTGGAATTCTTTCTCCGGGTGGTGTTTCTGCCAGTTTTATTGCTGCTTTTATAACTATAAGGTCTCCTGGATTACACCTTTCATTTTTTAAAAAAATAACATTCCTGTTAAATTTTCCGATTACTATATAATTTGTTGTGCTGTCTCCATATTCCTTTTCTATACGGTATAATGTTGCTTCACTTGTTGTAGTCCACCCGTTTTCTATTGCTATTTTTTCAATTTCCTTATATGTCATCCTTCTTGCTCCTCTATTATTTTTTCAATCCATATTTCTATGATTTTATCCTTCTTGAGGTATACGCTATAAGCTCCCTTTAGTGCATCTTCGCACTTAACATATTCATTGCTTGAATTATATTTTTCCCAGAATTCTTCTTCGTTCTTAACTAAGATTTCTTGGCGTGGTAGAGCACCATAACCTAGGGTATTATTTTCGTAGTATAAAATTGCTTTTATCATTTTCTTGCTCCTCTTTTATACGTCTATTGTTGCCATAAGTATTGAGCTGGAATTTACAACCACCTCTATTCCGTCTTCAAAAACTAACGATATATACTCGTTGTTCTCCAGCTCTATTTTTAAATCGTCTAGGCTTGATACAGGGTTATCTCCTATCCAGATTGTTCCTGTATAAGCTTCATCGTTGATTAGTATTATTTTAAATTTTGTAAGATACATCTTTACTTCCTTGAAACTATTTCTACTCCTGTCTCCTCTTTTATCGTCTTTAGAATGTCTTGCAAATCTAGGTATTTTTCGTCTATGCTCTCGTATAGTTCTTTGAATGCGGCAGCAAATTTTATTATTCTTTGCTGCCCAAATCCAAACTCATCCCTCAAGACCATTATTGGTACTGCCATGGAGAATTCCGTTGCTTTTTCTATGCTGTCCTTTCTTCCTTGCTCGTACCCCTGCCTTCTATAGTTTTCAATGTCGGCTAGTGTCACTTGGTATACTGGTGTATTTTCTTTCTTTTCTTTTTTCTTCCTGCTCATTCCTCTAACCTTTCTTTTAAGATTTCTATTGTTGGAACTGTTGTGATTTTAATTGGATCTTCAAGATCGTCAGATAGATCTATCTTCACGTCAATAAACCTGGTAAGTTCTCTATCAAGTTTAAACTCAAACTTACCGCTTGCAGATACTAATACATCAACATCTGTCATAGTCAGTAAGTTATCAATGCAGGGATAAGATGAGTTAATGCTAATTACATTTGCTCCCAGGTCTATAAGCTCTTTTGCCAATGGTCGCCCTAGCACATCAGATTGATTTAAAATAGCCACAGTTTTGCCTTTTAGGTCGTTACCTTTCTCGCTCCAAATAGTTTCTAAGATGGCTTCAGCAGTAATTGTCAATTTCCCACTAGCTGCACCTTCTACATCATGGTCTGGATTGTATTTCAAAAACTCCATTAAAGTCCTATAATCGTCATCTTCCATAGGCTTTAAAACTAGCATTTTACTTACAGTACAATCTGGCAGCTCTCCAATGTCAGCAACTATTGCACATGGTATTTGCCTTTTAATAGCCTTTATATATTTGTCTCGCCCTAAATCAGCCTTTCCTTTATCGTAAATTACAATTAATTTTTTCATCAGCATAAATCCTCTAAAAGTATATAGACTTTATCTATTCCATCTTCCACAGTTCCAATCTCAAGAATGATCTCATCATCACCCTTGTAGGTACTGCATAAAACTTCGTCATCTTCCTCATAATCTTTTAATTTTCCAATTAATTCTTTTACAGTCATTTTAGCTCCTTAAAATGGTATATCATTATTGTCTATTGGGAAAAAACCAGCATCTTCTAAACTCTCATCTTCGTCGCTCCAACCATTGTTGCCTTGGTTGTAGTTATTATTTGGTCGGTAGTTGTTGTTTGATTGGTTGTTGCTGCTGCCAATAAATGTTATGTTATCCACGACTACATCTGTGGTGTATATCCTTTGTCCGTCTTTTTCATAGGATCCTGTTTGAATTCTTCCTTCGATGCCTATTTGGCTGCCCTTATTAAAATAATTTGCTATCAGTTCCGCTGTCTTCCCCCAGGAAATGCAACTTATAAAATCTGCAGTTGGCTGCCCTGCTGCTTCTGCTTCTTGTCTCTTATCCTTGCTGTAATTTCTATTGACCGCTACTGTCAATCTCATTACTGCTTTTCCGCTTTGTGTGTACCTTAGTTCCGGTTCTTTAGTTAGCCTTCCGATAATATTTACGCTGTTCATTCTTCCCCCTCAACTATTCCTCTATATTCGTATGTTGTTAAATATCTAGTATCACTTTTCCTTTTTTCTTCTATAAATTTTTCTGCTTCTTCTTTACTATCAAAATAAAATCTATGTTCAGGGTATGTGTCAAAATACTTAATTACTACATGTTTTTTCATCGCATAACCTCAATTTCAATATCTTTTTTCTTCGGGAATTTTTCCAACTTTTGACCTACAATTACAACAGTAGTAGTACACGCTTTTAAGTTTGTAACCAGCACCGTCATAAGCATCTGAATTACGATCAGTAAGTTCTCCATCGGCATCTACACATAATTCAGCGACCCCAGAAAACTTTTCAATAATAAAGAAATCTCCCTCATTTCCGCATTTTTTGCATTTTAATTTCATTATTAACCCCCTTAAATAATTGGTATATTTCCCTTATATAATCCGTGCTTCTTTAATTTTTTAAGCGTGGCTATCTGCTTTTTATTAATGGTTTTATAAACGATAAAGTATTCATCATTAGTCCCCCATACTGAAATACTTCCTGTTATTCCTAACAGCCAAGTTAGATAATCGCAATAGTATTCTCTAGGGCACATGTCTTCAATTTCTTGCTTGGTCTTGTTTAGTTTCTTACAAGCTATCTCTAATGCCTTTTCTTGATGAGAGGGTACTGCATATTCAACTGTTCCCTCTTCTAAAATCAAAACTTCCAAATAGTTTATATATGTCTCTTTGTGTTTTTTAATATCAAATGGAGAATACACACTGTATTCTTCTAGTGTTTTATTGTTCATTGTTCCACCTCAAAAAGTTTTTCAAATTCTTCAATGTTATCTTCGTCATAAATTTCATGACCTACATAAAAACTCCATCCATAGTCTTTTATAAGTCGCAAGCAAATCTCTTTCTCTGACAATTCCTCACCATTATCTAAACTCTTGGCTCTAATTGCTCTTATACTTGTAAAGTCATCTACCTCTAGGCTGTATTGATACGCATAAGGACCATCATAATTAGCTTGTGCTTTTGCTTTACCTCTTGATTCAGCCCATACAAGACTACAATAATTTTCTGGGCTTTCGTCTGAACTTAATATCCACGCTCTCATTCTTCAACCTCAAAAAGTTTTTCATAAGTTTTTTCAAAAATATCTGGCTTGCAAGGATAGAACTCTCCATTGACTCCTTTAATAATAAAGTCGCCTTCTGTCACTTTCACGAAACCTTCTAAAGTGTCGACATAATACTCATTATCGAATGGGCTATACCTAAGTTTGTTACAAAAATCTAACGCTCTAGCTATATGTTCTTTTTCGTATTTTATTGCTTCAATTTCCACAGGCTTTTTTCTGTACTTCATTTCTTCCATCTCCGCTTTTGTATCTAGACTGTTTTCCTCGATTCTATTAAAGACTTCAAAGTAATCTTCTGAGTCGTCCATATTTGAGAATTTCATTCTTAGCTTATTTATTTTTTCTATATAATTTTTCGTGTTTCCAAAGTTATCTCCATTCTTTGAAATAATTTTATAAGCCTTTTTTAGCCTTATTTCTTCGTCTGCCAAAAGCCCATGAAGTAAATTTAATTCAAAATCACTAAATGCTATTGTCTTCACTCTTCCACCTCATTTATTTTATAATGCTCATATTAGCTTCTATTAGCATATCTTTAAAATCTTTAACCCCTTTTAAATATCCATCTAAGTAGTCTTCTGATATTTCCCCAAGTTCATATTCTTTTATTAGATTTTCAACTTCAAAGTCCATGCAATGATAATTCAGTATGATAAATCCTTTAACTTTATCTTTAAAAGTTAGCTCCTTAGTTTTCATTCTTCCACCCCTTTATCGAGTAAATCTTTGGTACAATAATCGTTTATTATTGGTTTTAAAAGTTTTAAGTCAGTTAGTGCTGCTGTGTCTCCACTGTGATACCAGACATATGCTCTACGCTTGCCTTTTAGTTTTTTTATTTTTCCTATTTCAAATCCAAACGTACCTTCATATAAAACTAGCTGTCCTTCTTTGAATTCTTCTGCTTCCTCATCTAAATCTCTTTGTCCTACTTCAAACGGTTTTTTGTTCATGCTTAATTTCTCCTTTTTACTTCCTTCTCTTTTTCCCTTCAAACTCTTCAAAATGTTGTTTTAAGACTTCCATCATTATCTCGTTTTGTCTTTCGTCTTTATCTTTAAATGCTTTAATAAAAATGTTTTTGATTTTCTTTCTGGCTTCTTTGTATTCTTCTTCCTCTTCGATTCCTAGTCTCTTCGCATCGTGGTCCATTAGCTCTATAAAATTCCAGCTTTTAAAAGTCCTTTCGTAGGAGTCGTCGTCTTCAACTTCAAACTCTAGTTCTCCGTATTCTGTGCCTATCATTCCTTGAATGTTTAGGTAGTGAAGTCCTCCGTCTTTTCCTAGTACGTAGGTATCGTGGACGTTGCTCCCTAGAACTCTGTTTCCCATCACGTTTCCCTTAATCTTTAAAACCGGTAATTCTGTTAGCTGGTCTTGTTTTAAAATATTCATTCTTGCTCCTCTATTTCTTCAACATTAATTTCTCCAATGCACATATCACCTAAGCGATATATAGGGTCTATTACTGTATCTACAATTTCTTTAACATCTGCTTTCGACCAGTCATCGTAGGTTTCAAATTCAAAAGATATTTTAAATTTCACTCTTCCGCCTCTTTTCCTAAATTTTTAAGAAACTCTTTAATTTTTTCTTTGTTTTCATCAGTTAAATCATCTAAGTCATCTAAGGGAATTACCTCTCCATATGCCTTTAAGTCATCAAGTGCATATTCTAATCGGTCTTTTAATTTAATGTTTTCTTGTTTTAAGTCAATAACTTCTTTTACTCCTTGCCTTATAGATTCAGAATAGTTTCTTCTCCCTAAACCTAATCCATCAGTAAATGGATTTACTAATTCAAAAGTTTCAACTAAGTCTGCACTGTCAAGTGATATTTTTAAAAATCTATTAAGTTTATTTATTTGAAAGTTCATTCTTCCACCTCTGGCTGCACTAGATTTTTGTTCAATATAACAAAAATCTCTCCATCATCTCCATCTATGTCAGCTAATTTTATTTCGTTACCGTTGCTGTCATAAAATAAAATCTCGTCATTAAGACTTGTACTATATTTATTTATTAATTCATACACTTTTCTAACTTTCATTCTTCTACCTCCGTTAGAAATAATTCAATTCTCGGGTTGTCCTTGTCGACTTCAAAAAAATGAAAAATGTTTCCGATTTCCTTCCACCCATCATTTTTGATTACCTGTGCTTCCTGTAATCCGTCTAGTAGGAACTTTATTCCTCCCGCTATGTTGTCTTTGTCGGTCTTCCTGTTTTTCACATACCAGTGGCAGCTTATGTCCACCTTTTTCTCTATGCTCTTCCTCATCTGTGCCTTGGTTAAGTATGCGATGAGTTTGGTATATTTCTTTTTTTGTTTTGCTGCTGCAAATTTATTATTCCGATTGGAGTTGATAATTTGGTTCGTGCTTGGCAGCTGTACTTCGTAAGTCAATTTATAAATCAAGATAATCTCTCCCAAATATTTTTATAAACTCTTCTCTCGTGTGAGTTCTTTCAAACTGTTTTTGTCCTTCCTGCTTGCTTTTAATTAATAGCTCCTTATCGCTATGTACTTTGTTATGGCAGCTCCTACAAAGATTTTTTGTTAGTTTGTATTTATCAGATAGGTCTCTTAGTCCTCTTCCTGGTATAAGGTGGTGCTCCTCTAAATAATCATATCTTCCACATAGTTCGCACTCTCTTTTTTCTTTCAAAATAAATTCATGTACTCCATTCTGTAGTCAATTATTGTTATTCCTAGTTCGCTGGCTTTTTTAATAAAGAAGTCTATAAGTTCTCCCATCTGTTTAGTGTCAAACTTGCTACTGCCAATAAAACATCGCATTAGGATTTGGTCTCCTCTTTGGTCTAAAATCTTATAGGCTCTAAAAGCATTTTTAAACATTTCAAAGCTTTTGGTCGGTATTACTATGTCTTCGTATTCTGCTCCTACTTCCTCTATTCCCTGTACATAGATTTGCCACCTGGACTCCTCAGAAGGGATTCCGTTTATCTTCTTGTCGATGTCGCTTATTATTGCCCAGAGTAGGTTGTTTTGGTCCAGGGTTCGTGACTTCCTTGCGTTTGTAATTTTAATATTTAGCAGGTCTTCTTCCTCTATGTCGTTTATGCTATTTACATCGAGGTACCTCTCTAGCTCCAGGGTTATCTGTGGCTTGCCTTCCTTGCTGTAATTAATATTTTTTAATCTACCTTTTAGTTTCATTCTGCCACCTCGGCCTTCTCCATTTTTACGACTGTCACTGAGTTTTCGCTAGCTTCGTCTTGCAACTCTAGCTGTATTACTTCGATTTGTTCGTGTCGTCTAAAAATAATGGCATTTATATGCTTATATGTCCTTCCGTCCACTATAATTTTGCTCCTGTTATTAAAAGCTTCTTTAGCTTCCTGGTAAATCATATCAGTCTGTAGTTCCTTTCTTGATTCCTGCTTAGGTTGATGATATACTTGCCGCAGTTTTGCTTTATTCTGCTGCCCAGGCTCTCATCAATCCTTATAATGTCGTCGATGGATAGCTCCGTCGAGATTATGGTCTTTAGCCTGTTAGAATACCTAAAGTTTATAAGCTCCCAGGTCTTGTCCACATCTGCTGCGGTTAAATTTGGCAGTCCGTCTTCCCTCTTTGGCTTTTTAAAAAGGTCATCGATGTATAAGCACTCCACCCTCTTTGACTGGTACATCAAGGTGTCGTCTTCGAAGCTCTTTAACTCTCTTATGTCGTCGGTCCAGACCATGTACTTTACTTTTACGTTGTTCCTGGACTGGTGGTTGGTAATGGCTGAGCATATGTGTGTCTTCCCTGCTCCGGATTGACCGCCAATAAAGAACCAGGTTTTAGTCTTTGCGTTCTCTATGGCCAGAGCTTTTATATTTTTCTGCCAATCGTTAGTGGTTTCGAAGTTGTTAAAATTCTTTTTGAGTAGTGGAACTATTCCGCTGTTCTTAGCTTTCTGCAACTCTAGTTTTCTTCTCATGCAGCCACACTCTTTTACTGTGGTGTAGGGTCCTAAGAACTCATCTTTTTGAATTTCCATGATGTAGCCCTTTCCCTTGCAAGTTTGGCAGTTTGTTTCAGTTCCTTCCGTTGAGTTGTAGTTCCTCACTTCTTCTTGCAGTATTTCCTCTAGGGTTTTCGCTGTTCCTTCCGTCCTCAATCCCTTAGAAATTAAATCCATATTTAGCATTATCTTTCTCCTTTTTCTTTGCTCCTATCGGGTGGTCCTTAGGTAGCTCGTAGAAGCTTTGCCACCCCTTTTGTATGCTTTGGTTGATAATCGCTATTTGTTCCTGGCGGTCCGTTGTAATTCTTTTTAGGTTGTTAATATTTAGTTTTAGTGCTCTTGCGGTTAGTGGCTTCTTTAAAATCTTTCTTGCTTTATAAAATTCCTTTATGGCATCTATGAGCTCCAGGTCTTCTTTGGCAAAGCCTTTTATTACTTCTTGCATCTCTTTGTCGGTAGTGATAGCTTTTATTTCTTTTTCTGCTGCTCCTACTTCTTCTTTTTTCTCCCCCGCCCCTATAGGGTTATTTTCTTTATATATGTTCTTTATATTACTTTCTTTATAATTAGATGTTGAATTTTTTGACTCACTGTTGTTAAGTTTTTTTACTGCCTGTTGTGAAATTTTTTCACATCTTGTTGTTAAGTCTCCCCCTTTTTCTGGGTCACTTGATTCCTTGTTGTCAAAATTTTTAACATCTGGAGTTTCTGCGGTTTCTTCCTCTTCTTCTTTTTCTGCTTCTTCTCCTTCAAAAATAAACTTTGAAATGCTTTCGTATTCCAGCTTGAAGTATCTTTTTGCCGGTATTCCTTTTAGATCCGTCTTTATAAGTCCTTTTTCTTCCAGGCTTGCTATAATGGTTCTTTGTTTGTAACTGCTCAAGCCACTTCTTGTTTCTATTTCCTTGGCTGTTTGGAAGAAATAATCATCTTTCTCATGTCCTTTAAAAAGTTGTTCCGCTTCTGCCAAAAGACAAATGAAGAAGGCTTCTTCTATCCCCAACCTACTCACTAAAGTTTTATTTAGTGAGTAGTAGTTGTTCATTAAAAGTAATTGTTTGACTGTGTTTTTTTTCATTTTCTATCTTCCTTACCAGCTTGCCACTTGGCTTTTGATTGCGTTTAATTGGTTTACTTGTAGGCCGTCTAGCTTGTCCGTGTTGAAGTTTTTCTTTAGCCAGTTTATAAAATCCTTGTTTTGAATATGCTTTACTTTGAGCATTTGGGATATTTCTTTTCTGGTGCTTTCTAGAATGTTGCTTGGGTTGCTTCGTTGTTGGTTGCTTTGTCTTCCCTGTTGCCCCTGCTGAGTATTTTGTCTTGTTTGTTGGTTTGCTGTATAAGCTTCGTCTTTGTTTAGAAAGTCGCTATCTTTAGCATCGTCAATGGCAAATAAGCCATTGAGTGCGTACTTTCTTGCATATGAGCTTGAGCTTCCTGTAACTTGGGCATCGTCCATCTTCTTTTTCTCTTTAACTTCTCTTGCATAGGCTGTTGCTGATATGTTTGTTCCGTTTTCCGTGTCGTATAAAGTTGCTGTGGCTTTGATATAATATCTTTCTCCAATTGCTTCTACTTCGTCCGTCATGACTAGGGCCAGGTTATTTTCTACAAGAAGCGGTTTTACCGCTTCCAGTATGTCCTCACAGCTCCTGTAGTTGTATCCTCCAAAACTGTTATAGTTTTTCTTTTCTACCTTCAACTTGCTTTGAATGTTTTGTAATTTTTGAAAAATTGTATTATCCATTTCCTGCTCCTTATCTTATCCTTATGCTTTCGCTTTGTATCATTTCTGCGTAGTCTGCTTCCAGTCCTTCCGTGATTGCCTTTTTTAGCTTATCCTTTAAAACTTTTCTGTCGTATTCTACGTATTCTTCTGGCACCTTTTCTTCGTCTAAAATCTTTATTGAAGCTCTATTCTTTTGAATGTTGAAGCTGAATAAGTCGGTTTTAAATTTCCTTTTGTCTGTTGCTATCATCGTAGCTTTTAAATATTCCTTTAGGTTTTCTATCCTGTTTTCTATGCTCTTTCTTCTTTTATAAATTCTTTCTTCTTCCGCCTTGCAGATATCTTTTTGACCTTCTAGACCCTTTATCAGCTTTGCTATGTTGTCTGCCTTTACTTCTATCTTCTCGTCTATGTCTTCCAGGGCTTCCTGCACCTGTTCGTCCTCTAGGTCTAGGTCTAGTAAGTTTGTATAAAGTTCCGTTAATTCGTAAAGTGTGAAATTTTCCATTTTATTTTTCTTCTCCTTCTTCTACCTTGCAAATTTCTATAATTTCGCCCATTCTTTTCATGATGTTATTTGCTATCCTGTCTGCGTACATTGTTTTGTCGTAGTCAAAAACTGAGCCTACGCACTCATTTATAATTCTCACTACCTCGTCCGTCTTGTAGCTTCTTATTAGCTCCTCTTTGGTCTTAAAAAATTTTTTTCCGTCTATGGTGTATGTGCTTACTTCCTTAATGTTTTTGTGAATTTGGTTTGTTAGATAGTTCATTTATTTCTCCTCTCTCTTTTAAAAATTTACATCTAGTCTTTCTTGCTCCTCTAGGAGTTGGTTCATTTTCTTAGAAATGTCTTTCATGTTTTTTCTAATTTCTTTCTTCAGCTCCCAGTTCGTGCTCCTTCTTAGTAGGCTTTTTGAAAACTCATAATTTTCCATTAAGTTTTCCAGCTCAAAATTTCCCATTTTATTTCCTTTTCCTTTTTTCTGTGATATAATTGTTTTAGATAATTTATTTATTTCTTTTGTTCGGTTCCTGCAAGTGGTTTTTGCAGGGACCCTTTTTTTATGCTCTTTTTTGAATTCTCCATTCTCAACCCCTTTTTCTTATAGGTATCTGGTAAAAAAACCTTTGGTCATCGTTGTTGATTTGTACATTCCAAAACATATAAAGTGTATGAAAAACTCGAAGACCGCATATAGTAAAATGAAGGCTACGCTTACGGCAAAAATTAGTAATGTTATTCCTGCTGCTCTTCTAATTGTTAGGTTTATGTTATGCCTTCTGATTCTTAACCTTTCTTTTTCTTTATTTATTTCTTTTCTCACATCTCTACTCCTGCTTTTAAAAGTTCGTTTAAATATTCCTTGTAAATAATTTTCTTTCTTCCAATGGTGCTATAAGGTACGCTGTAAAGTCTTATGGCTTCTTCCAAAGTCTTTCTTCCAATTCCTGTATAAGTGCTGGCCTCGTCTAAAGTTAGGCCAGCCTTAAAACTTAGCTTCACATTGTTCTCGATTTCTTGTAATTTTTCTAGAACTTCATTCATTTCCTTGCTCCTCTTAAAAAATTATAATTTGCAACATTCCGTTGCTTTAGTGTCAAAAAAAATTTCTTCAACGCTTTTTTTGAAGTATTGTGCAATTTTAACTTTTATTTCATCTCTTGGTATTCTAGAATTGCTTTCATAATTGTAGACTGCTTGTCTTGTTAAGTCCAGTTCTTTAGCCATTTCGTCTACTGATATTCCTTTTTCTTCCCTCAAACATTTAAGTTTTTCGCCGATTGTCATCCGTATAATCACCTCCGCTTTTCGTCAACGTATTGTTGCTTTATTTATATTATAGCACCCCCTTTTTTATTGTCAACAGTTTGTAGAACTTTTTTCTTGTATAATGTAAACAATTCGTTTATACTCTACTTATGGGAGGTGTTAAAATGAGTAAGAATTTTAGTGATATCCTCAAGGAGCTTAGGGAAGAAAAAGGACTAAATCAACAGCAGCTTGCCAACTCCCTTGAGGTTACTAGGCAAACAATAAGTAATTATGAAAATAATAAACGGGTGCCAAATAAAGAAATGTTAGAAATTATTGCCGATTTTTTTAATGTGGATATGAATTATTTGTATGGCCAATCTGAAATAAAAAACAAGTATCAAGATTTTTTCAGTAAGTACAATAATATTATTCCCCTCAAAAAAGGAAGTAAAAAGATACCACTTCTTGGTACAATTGCTGCTGGTAATCCTATTCTTGCTGAAGAACACATTGAAGAATATATCGACTTTGATGAAAAGGTCCAAGCTGATTTTTGTCTAAGGGTTAAGGGTGACAGCATGATAAATGCCAACATCAACTCTGGCGATATTGTTTTTATAAAAAAGCAGTCCGACGTCGATGATGGTGAGATTGCTGCGGTACTTATCGATGGAGAAGCGACTTTGAAAAGGGTTTATAAAATAGGCGGTGTGGTCCAACTTAGAGCTGAAAACCCTAGCTTCCCTCCAATAACTTTGGACGGTGGTGTGCCTGCTCTAATCTTGGGAAAGGCCACATATAAACTAAGTAAGGTTTTATAGAAGGGTGGTGCTTTATGTTTAAAAAAATACTTGGTTTCTTATCTTTTATAGTTGGACTCTTTCTTGTCCTTATGGCTTATACTTTTTACGATGTTTTAAATGCCAAGTTTGAATGTTTTCTTTTTCTTATTGTTGCTTTGGTTCTCTTTGCTCTTTCTTGGCGATTGTTTACTGATTCCAAAACAAAAACAAAGAAAATAAATCAAAATAAATATTATGTTCCTTCGGTTAATAAATCGAATTTAGATGAAGGTCCAAGTCAATCTCCACATTTTGAAGTTTCGTTTTCTCATAGTAAATCTTCAAATAAACCACCCTCTGACCCAGAAGAACGTGCTTTGTTGAATGAACTTGGAAAAACTCAATTGCTTTATTGGTGTGATATGCAGAGCTACCCTGTAACTTCTTACCCTGCCTATTTTTCTGACAGGTATTTTATTAAAAATGCAGCTGAAATTCACAAAGGCTGGATTGATTCCGGGATATTAGCTCCACCTAAAATTGATGAAATATTAAAATATAAAACCGTAGTGGAACTAAAAGAAATCTTGAAAAAAAATAACTTAAAAGTTTCTGGCAAAAAATCAGAACTGATAGATAGAATTTTAGAAAATAATGCTTTTAGTGTCGATGCTCAAAATGAAAACAATGACCCTATATATGCTATCAGTGAAGCTGGTCGTTCTATTCTAAAAAATAATAAGCCTTGGCTCTACTATCACAGAATGAAAAACAGCGACGTCATTCCTTTGAAGTTTTATAAGGAAACCTGGGAGCATTTCCAAAACCTTTGGGGATTTGTTCCTAGTGGTTCGGATATTAGCTGGGCCTGCTTGCAAGAATTACGACTTTCAGTGAGTAGCTATCGTCAGTTGGCTGCTATTCTAATGACTGAGCTTGAAAATCTTAAAGACTCAAAAAGAGAAGAACTTATTCCTGACTGGGCCTTGCAAATAATTTGCATTGACGTATCTGGCATTGCTCCTTTCATCGCTCCCTACTTAATTAATAAAGTTAGAGAAATACCAAAAGAAGAGTTAAAAGACCGTTTTGACAAAAACTATATGACTGTAAAAAAATTTGAAAGGTTAGTTTCTGATGGTCCGTTGGCTGGTAAAGATGAAATATTCAGATTTGTATTGTTGGGATTAGAAGATATTGAAAAATGTAATAAAGAACTTGAAAAAAATTATATTTAAAATAATTCAACCTTCTTTATTCAAAAAGGAGCTTAGTGATGGAAAATGGGAAAAGTAAAGAAAGAAAAAAAAGAAAAAAAAGAAAATGGTGCTGGCTCAATAACCTATCAAATAAGAAATGGTAGAAAGTATTTCACTGGTCGCTACACAGTTGGTTACGATGAAAATGGCAAACAAATAAAAAGGTCCATCTCCGGTTACAATAAGGCTGAGATCCAAACTAAGTTGAAAGAAAAAACCTTACAAGTGTCGCAGGGCCTTTTATCTTTAAAAGATGATGTCACTTTTGGTGACTTCTTCCGAGAGTGGATTTATGTCTTTAAAAAGCCTAATGTTTCAAACTCGACCTTTGAAAAATACGAAGCCGATTATAGGCTTAGAATTCTTGGCAGTCCTCTCGAGAATGCCAGGCTCTCAAAGATTGATGTCTTCCTAATCAGAAAAACTGTTAATTATTGGCTGGATAATAATTCACTGAAACAAACAGAAGATGTCTTTGGTAGGGTTAAAACCTGCTTTAAAATGGCGATAGGAGAAAAGTATATCCTTCACGACCCAACTTATAACGTTAGCCTTCCAAAAGAAAAAAATTAAGAACAAGGTATCAGCATTTCACAGTTGAGCAGCAGGACACCTTCTTCTCGGAGTTGAACTTGACTACTTATACTCCAACTGATATGCTGATTTATATTTATTTTGCTTCTGGCTGCAGGCTTTCTGAGGGTCTTGCTTTTGAGTGGCCCGACTTCCACGACGGTGGTCTTGAAATAAATAAACAGTATTCCAAATCACAAATTATTAGCGATGATGGAAATAAAAGAAAAGTGGTCCAGGAAATAACACCTTTAAAAACTATAAACTCTTATCGCTTTGTCCCTCTACCGGACAATGTGGTTAGGCAAGTTGAAAATTATAGGAAGCTGCAAAATGATTATATAAAAAATAATCCAGACTATGTAAATAAAAATCTTATGTTTCCAAATGGAACAGGAAATTATTTAGATAGGAAACTCCCGCAGGAGCGTGTGAGAAATTTTTGCAAAAAGCACGGCTATCGAGATTTGACCTTGCACTCAATTCGTCACACTTATGCCACGAGATTGTTTGAGAAAGGTGTTTCTCCAAAAGTAGTACAGTCGCTCCTGGGTCATAGCAAAATTGAAATAACCTTGAACGTCTATACTCATGTCATAAAAAATCAAGCCGACCAGGAAGTAAACAAATTAAATGATTTGTTTTAAAGTTGGCTACTGTGTTGGCTACCGTGTATAAAATATGCCTATTTATACCAAAATATTTTAAAAAAGCATACCCTCGAATGGCTTAAAATCAAACGATACGAAGATATGCCAAAATAATGTAAGTTTAAAAATGGATTCCGGCTCTGGGCACCATAAGAGTACCAAGTTTGGTACTCTTTTTTTTTATTGTTTTCTAGCCTTAATTTATAAGTTCTTATTTTTGAGTTTTAAATTTTTATTTTCTTCCATATCACATAAAAAAACTTCATTAAGAAGTCTTATAATATTTTACATACATAAAAAAGAAGGGCTCCACTAAGGAGCCTCAAAATTTAAAATATAATTAAAAAACCGAGCATCAAAGCTCGGTTAATTTTTTATTTAGATTTACTTGTTAAAAATTCATTAATCTTTGGTGCAACTTCCCTTTGGCTTCTGCCAGATACAAAGAGACCAATGTGACCTGTTTCAACTTCAACAAGTTCAACATCCTTTGAACCAACAGCCTTAGGTATTGGTCTAGTAGCATTTGGAGGAACTTGGTTGTCCTTTGTACCTAATATTGCAAGCACTGGACATTTTACATTTTTAAGGTCAACTCTTTCGCCATCGAGATAAAATTCTCCCTTAATCAAATTATTTTTGTGATACATTTCTTCTTGGAATTCTTGATATGCTCGTCCAACTTGGTCAGGTGAATCGAAAATCCAGTGTTCCATACGAAGGAAGTTGGCAAGTTTATCTGGATCGTCAAGAGAATCAATTACGCCAACATACTTGTCCATCATTAGGTCAATTGGCTTTAAGAATACAAAACCTGCATTCATAAATTCTCCTGGCACATTTCCAAAGGCCTTTACCATATTTTCAGGATTTAGATATGGTCCCCATTTAAATAGAAGTCCATCATCTGTAGAGAAATCAATTGGTGTTACTAGTGATACAAGTGCATTAATTTTTTCTCCATGAGTTGCAGTGTAAATAAAGGAGAAAGTACCACCTTGACAAATTCCAATAATATTAATTTTTTCGATATTGTGTTTTCTTCTAATTATGTCAACACAGTCGTCGATGTAGCCGTTAATATAGTCTCCAAGTCCAATATATTTATCATCCATTGTTGGATAGCCCCAGTCAATGATGTAAATATCTTGTCCACCTTCTAATAGGTTTTTAATAAGAGACCTGTCTTCTTGCAAGTCCATCATATATTGTTTATTAACAAGAGCATAGACAATTAGGGTAGGAATTTTGTTTGGATCCTTTACCTTTGGCTCATAGTGGTAGAGTTTCATCTTGTCTTCTTGAAAAATTAGCTCCTTAGGAGTTGCGTCAAAGCCACTGTAGTCAACATTCATAAGAGTATCTACACCCTTGATTAGTTTTTCGTATGAGTCGACCATATCTGACATTGACTTAACATAATCTATTCCAAAAACATTTTTCAAATCAATAACCTCCTATTATTTATTGTCCTTTTTTTCTTCTTCGTATTCTTTGTCTCTAATATGTTTTCTAAGAGTTCTAACTTCTTTTTTGAGTTCATAAACAGTCTTGTAAAGTGAATCCATATCAGAGTTTGTTGGTATTGGGTACCACTTAAGTGATTCTTCTATCACTTGGTCTAAGTCAATCTTAAGTAGCATTAGAGAATCTACAAAGTTTCCTAAGAATTTAGAAAATTCATCAGAATAGAACAATTTATCAAACTCATTAGAAGTTTTTTCTCTCCAATAATTGTAAAATTCTTCATAAGTCTTAGGAGCTTCGCCCTTCTTAATCATTTCAAAGCTATCTTTTACAACATTTTCAGTAGATTCGTTAACTAAATTTGAAAGCATCATAGTAAGTTCAAGATAATTGCCCATAAATGTAATTAACTTATCTATTGTCTTCATATTTCTTTCATAGGCATTTCTGTCAATACCAAATTGTGGAGAGTTTAACATCTTGCCAAAAGTTTCCCCATAATTTTTCTTCCAAAGTTTGAAAAATTCAAGGAAAGCCTTAGGATCAGCAAAAGCTCCCTTCATTACAGAATCCATTAAGTCAGAAGAAGTATCCATCCAAGGACCATAAACTGTAATAAGCGCGTCTCTGTAACTTTCACAAGCGCCTATACATTGCTTGATTAAATTTTGAAGATCTACAGGAATATATGGGAAAAGATAATTGTTGATGTATTGAAGTGAGCCTTCCTTATACTCTTTCATTATTCTTTCCATATTTTCCTTAGTTGGCTCAATGTTCTTGTCATAAATATTTTTATAAAGTTCATAAATGCTGTAATAAAGTTTAGATGTATCCTTTATTTTTTGTGCAAGTTCACTAGGTGTGCCTCTGTAATTGAAGAAATCTGCACTTCCTAAATCTCCAAAAATTTTATTAAAACTTGAAAGATATTCTTCACTAAAAGGGTTGAAGTTACTTCCGCCAAAAGACTTTGCATAATCTTGCCACATATTCATCATCTTTTGTTGTGAATTCATATAATCTTCAAAAAAATTGTATCCTTTATCCAAATTAATTCCTCCTCTTATGGTTAAACTATATTATTTTATGTTTATACTCTATCTTTATAATTTTATTATACCCTAAGCTAATCTAATATTAACATTTTATAAATTTATTTATTTTATCTGCTAAATTATAAAATTAAACTATTTTTGCCTCTTTGAACAAAATATTTCCCTCATCATCTACAGCTACACCTACATAATTTGCCTCAAAAGCCTCCTTTAACTTTTCAGTTTCACTTGAGTGAATAGTGATTTCTTCCCCAGTAAAATCAAAATTAATGTCTTCTGATTTTAATAGAATAAATCTATCATAACCCTCTTCTGAAAATTCATCGGGATATTTCTTTTTTAGCGCCACAAGCATGTAGCCCGAATCCAAAGTATTTTTGTAGGACCTATGATTCTTGGGAGAGATTGTGGACATCTTGTGAGAAAATTTAGAATCTTTATATTTTTCTTCCAACTTTTCTCTAGTTAGATTTTGTAGGTTTCTTCCCCTATATTCCTTTAAGACGACGACAGTATCGTTGATAACGACCTTGTCAGGATCCACAAAAAAATCCACATCATAAGCCAAATTATCTTCTCTGTCAGGGACTTTTAAACTCCTATAAGCAACGAGCCTGTCCCCATCATAGACACCTACAAAGGCTCCTCCATTGTCAATTAAGTGTTCCAAGTCACTCTTTGAGTCGTGAGAAAAAATTTCCTTATTCTCAATGCCTTCATACACCTCTGATGTGAGCTCATATATCTCGTCAATATGCTCTTTTCCTAAAAACTTAAAAATTAATTTTTTCATAGTACCTCTATATTAATCCTAAAATTTCATTTTAAAATATAATCTGCGTAAAAAATAAGTATATTTTTCTTTAACGCATTAGCATAAATTATATGTTCTAAATATTGTATAATAAAATTTCAAAATTATCTAGAATTTTTTTCAAACTGACCTAAATTTTAATTTTTAAATACATAAAAAAAGACCGCCTAAGCAGTCTCAAATTCCTTCTAAAATACTTTTCATCTCTACAATTTTTACTTGGTCAAATTTTTCGAAAGCCCTTCTGGAACTTTCTTCATCGTTGAAGCACTTCCAATAACCTGTGCACTTGCAAATTTTTTTGTGGCGATCTTTAAAATCAATTACATCCTTTAAAGGATAGCCCAAAAAAACTCCTATCTCATCAGGACAGCTGTCATTGAACCTACTTTTTAAGAGACCCAGATAGTCATCAACTTGATTACAATTTTCGTATCCCATGAAATCTAAAAATTCTGAAATTTTTTTGTTGGATAATTTTTTCATCAATTTATCTTTTTTGAAAAAATAAACTAAAATGAAATCTTCCCCTTCCTTTAATTCAAAAAAATCAAGCTCCAGTGCATCTCCAATTAAAAATTTATTTTTTAACCATAAGTCCTTTAAGGGTCTATTTCCATTTCTCAAATTCATCATTGTACCCAATTTTAAATCCTTATAAGTTGGAGCCACTGTGGACTTAATTAGAGCGTGAAGATATTCGAAATCTTTAAAATTTTTTATTTGATCAAAAAATTCAATGAAAATAGAATTATTAATCATACTTAGGACCTTGCAAGTTCCTTTCCAAGAGCTTCACACTCTTCTAGTGCATCTTCGTCAGGATTATCATAGGCAGCAAAGCCATCATCAACTAATTTTGCACCTGTGCCTTCAACTTCCTCTTGCCAAAGTTTCATCCACTCGCCATCAGCCCATTCATAAGATCCAAATAGAACAACATTTTTCCCAGAAAGAAGTGGATTTACCTTATCCATAAAAGGTCTCATCTCAGTTTCTTCAAGCTCTTCTGCTCCCATGGCAGGACATCCAAAGGCAATTCTATCTACATTTTTTACATCATCTTCTGTAGCGGAACCTACTTGGATTAGTTTTACTTCAGCGCCTGCTCCTTCAGCACCCTTAACTATTGCCTCTGCCATTTTTTCTGTATTGCCAGTACCAGACCAATAAATTACATTTACTTTACTCATTTTATTTCCTCCAATTTTGAAATTTATTATCATTTAATTTAATTGTAATAAATATTTTTTTAATTTTTTATATAATATTATAAGAATTTTTTAAATATTTTTATTATCTTAATATTTATAATTTCAAAAGTTGATTAAATAATTTCTAAAGTAAAGTCTGAGAAAAATTAATTATTATCTTGAAGCTCAAAATGATTATAAAATTTTAATTGGAAGCAAAAATTTTAAAATAAAATAATAAATTCTTTTAAATTAAATTAGAAGATAAATTCACAAATAAAAAAACCAAGGACGAATCCTTGGTCAAATATTTTATAAAATTAAGCTTCCTTTAGCTTTTTACCTTCTCCCCTTCCTGGAACTTTTTTAAATATTCCAGTAACCATTAGGGCAATTGCACCGTCAGATGTTACATTACAAGCAGTTCCAAAACTGTCTTGAAGTGCAAAAATTGATAGCATTAGGGCTGTTCCTGTGTCGTTAAATCCTAGAATTGATGTGATAAGTCCAAGAGATGCCACTACAGTTCCTCCAGGAACTCCTGGTGCCGCTATTGCAAAAATTCCAAGCAAAACTATAAAGACAATCATGTTAGAAATTTCTGGAAGCTTTCCATATATAATTTGTGAAACTGTCATTACGAAGAAAACTTCTGTCAAAACTGAACCGCATAAGTGAGTGTTTGAGCAAAGTGGAATAGCAAAGTCTCTGATCTTTGGATCAAGTGTCTCTGATTTTCTAGCACAATCTAATGCCACTGGAAGAGTTGCAGCAGAGGACATTGTTCCTACAGCTGTTAAATAAGCTGGCAGATAATGTTTGAAGACTTCCTTTGGATTTGTCTTTGAAATAGCCCCGGCTATTGAATACATAAGAGTCATCCAAATAAAATGTCCAACTATTACAATTAAAATTATCTTTATAAAAACTGGCAATTCAGAAATAATTGCTCCTTCATAAGATAAAGTTGCAAATGTAGTTGCAATGTAAACTGGAAGAATCTTTATAACGAAATTATTTACAATCGATAAAACAATTTTATTAAGTTCCATTAGCAAATTTTCCCAATGTTCTGATTTTGTAACAATTACTGCAATTCCAAATAAAATTGAAGTTACAAGTGCTGTCATAACAGGCATAATTGGATCAATTGATAACTTAAAAATTGATTCAGGAATGGCATTGCCTGCGCCAACATCTGACGCAATGTTAAGCTTTGGAATAATGGCCCTACCTGCTAAGAAAGACATTGTGGCAGCTCCCACAGATGATATGTAGCAAATTGCAAGAGTTACACTTAAAATCTTGCCTGCACTTTCCTTTAAAGAAACTATGGCAGGAGTGATAAATCCCAAAATTATTAGTGGAACTACATAGCCAATTAAGTCTCCCATAACTCTCTTAATAGTATTGATTACAATGATTGCTGATTCGCTGGAAATTCTTCCTACAAAAATTCCTATAATAATTCCTAAGATTAGTTTAAAAACTAAGGAATTAAAAAAACTATTCTTTTTCATTTCTCCTCCTTAAAATTTTATAAATTTGAAGTATTACTTCTTCTATCATTTTACCATTTTAGAAAAATAAAAGTATTAAAATTTTTTAATCTTTATAAAATAATTTCTCTTCATATAGTTTATTTTATATTTTACTAAAAAAATTATAGTTTTTAAATTCCTCTTATCTCATTTGTAAATATCCCATCTAAAATTAAAAAGGAGATTCAATTTAATGAATCTCCGTAATACTTTAATTATATCTTAACTTGTAAACAGTCTATCTTCCTTCTCCTATTCAACTTTTTGTTATAAAGTCTAAAGATTTTCTGTTTCTATTTTCTTCACCTACTAAAATATATCTAATTTCAGTCTTAGCTAGCAAAAAAGCCATAGCAGAAAATTTATTTCATGCTAAATACAACTTGTGCAATTTGTGCTCTTGTTAGCTTTTCTTTTGGTGCAAACTTTCCGTCATCCATTCCCTTAATTAAACCAAGTTTAACCATTTCTTTTACAGAATCTTTTGCCCACGATGAAATATCTTTTTCATCTTTAAAATCAATATTTGTATTTTCTACCTTATTATTTAATTTATTTACTTTATTAAATCTTGATAGGAAGGCACACATTTCTTCTCTAGTAAGCTCTTTATCCGGCATAAAAGTATCATCACCAAATCCACATGCTATTTTATTTTTGTATGCCCAATCAACATAAGGAGCATAGTATTTATTTTCATCTACATCTGAAAATACTTTATTTTTATACTTATTTGTGTCAACATTTGCGACTCTTCCAAGAATTGTTACAAATTCTGCTCTAGTAAGATTTTTGTCTGGCATAAAATTATTTAACTCTGCAATATCTTTAAAGTAACCTTTATTTACTGCATTATTAATTGCATCTTTTGCCCAGTGATTTTCAAGTCCATTTGTATTATCATCATTAGTTGAAAATATACTTCCTGGGTTATTGTTTATGCCGTTATTTGTAAAGACAGGACTCATTTTCTCGTGATTTCTATTTCTGATCAATGGATAATTATTTTCTTTATTTGAATTACTATTTGATTCATTTTCTTTTTTGTCAGGATAATTATCTTCAGATGGTTTTTTGTTCTCATCTGCTGGTTTTTCTTCCTTAATATCTTTCCAAGACGCTGTAATTGTTATATCTGAATCAACTTTAATTTTTTCTCCAGCATTTTTCTTGTTTCTATCTCCTGAAACAATCCAAGCATCAAAAACTTTACCCTCAGGTGCTACAAATGTGTTTTGTGGCAATTCAATTTCTTCCTTTTCTGTAACAGTTTGAGATGGAATTTTTCCACTTCCTCCGTTTGCCTCAAAAGTTACAGTATATTTCTTTTGGCTAACTTCTTCAAATACTGGTTCAATTTCAATATCTTCTTTAGCAAGGAATATATGTCCCGGCTTTTGAATAATACCTCTTACATTCCAGCCAATGAATTTTTTATTTGTCTCTACATTTTCATTGTATTCTGGAAGGACAAAATCTTCTCCTTGTTTTACATTTTCTTCATTTCCATTTACTGTTACTTTTACATCTTCGTTTTCGATTTCTCTAATTTCATCCTTATCTAAATCTAAATCAAATATTTTTACACTTGTATTTCTTGCATAGTCTGAGGCTATTACTTTTATTTCAATTCTATCATCTTGAGCAAAATCTTTTAAATTTTTACTTTGGTCAAACTCTTTGCCATTTGCGAAAATATTAACTTTTTCTATACGACCAGGTTTATCCGCATCTCTCTTATCTGAAACCTTTAAATAAACTTTTTTATCCCCATAGTTTAAAGTAATTGGGTTTTCTGAATTATCATCTTTAGATAATTTTATTTCTGGCTTAAACCTGTCCATGTAAATTCTGTATTGTGATAAAATTCCGCCTTCAGGTCCATTTAATTTATAATCCTTTGCTGACCAATCCATTACATCATTATCTCTAACATCTAATTTAACTTCAAAATCTTTTGAATTATCAGATTTTAAATCACCATAAATTAAATATTGGTCAATCATTGATTCATTTATTCTAAGATGCCAATTAAATCCACCCTTATCTCCAATTTTACCTCTCAATGTGTGAGGACTCTTTCTAAAATAAAGTTCTCCCTTATTTCCATCAGTATATGGATAAAAAGTATCTGGATCCATATTCAATTGAACTTTATCTCTATCAACATAGAAGCACTTGCCCATTTCTTCAATTAGATTTTCCTCTTTAAGATCTTTACTACCATCTAATTTATAGATTTCATACCTAACTACATTAAATCCATCTAAAACTTTTATATTAGCTTCAAAAGTCTTTACATCTTCATCATTATTTATAAAATCTTCAGTGTAGTTTGCGTCTAGATTTGTCTTGCCTGGATTTCTAGAAATAATTCTAACTCCATAACCCTTTTTTATTCTAAGTTCATCTCTCACTCTATAAAAAGTCTTTCCATTTTCATCTTTGTCTTCTTTTAATTTCCCGCCAAGATCTTCTCCACCAAGTTCTACAATGCTATGCTCTGAAGTTAATAGCTTAGACGATTCATTTTTTTCTACGCTAGTATTTTTTTCTTTTGGCATTCTAAGGAAAATACTCTTACTTGTTTTACCACTGTCTACTACAAATAATTCGATATCTCCTTTGTAGTCAATTCCCTTATTATTGTCTATATCATCCTTATTTGCCCATAAATTAAATTTTAGACTGTGAGTATTTTCATCATAAGAACCAGGAACTTTCTTTACCTCTTCTCTCTTATTTGTCTTTGACATTGTAGTGGATACAAAATAAATTTTTGCATCTTGAGAAACATTTTTAACTTCTCCCTTTATGTCAAAGCCACCATTTGAATCTGGAATAATTTTTCCAATATATCCCATATCCTTTAATGTATCTAAATCTTTATCTTTAAATTCCATAGGAGAACCATCAGAATATCTTGAAGGAATACCATACTCATCTATTGATTTAATATCGCCATAGTCATAATCTATGCTATCTTCTCCTGTAAACTCATTAGTTTTCTTTATTTCCTTTGGCTCTATGATTCTCTTGGTATCTTCTTCCGTAAGTTCTTTTATATAAGAACTATTCTTTTCTATGCTTATTTCAGGATTTCCATAATCCTTCTTTTTATTATCTCTTGCCTTATCTTCTTCTTTTTTATCTTCTTTTACTTCTACATTTTTAAGCTTAGATGCATCAATTTCTCCAAGTTTCTCATTAGCTTGACCATCTTCAGTTTCTAGGAAATATTCTAGTTTTCCATTTTTAACTTCTTTATCAAACTTAATTCTATATAAATTTGTAAAGTTTGAAGCACCATCAAGAGCTGCAACTTCTAAAGTCTTGCCAAGAAGATTTTTATTTGCACCGAGGATTTTATAAACAGAATTTCCTTCGTTATCCATTTCAAAGCTTCCATATTTGTCAACTTTTCCAGTGTTAACTACCTTTAAGTTTTCTTCTATATCTCCATCTTCATTTACAAAAGCTGCCCCTGCAAACCAAACTTTATTGTTTACTTCGTTAAAATCAGCTGGATTTTTTTCTTGGTCTCTTTCAAAAAGAGTTTTTGTCTTGTCTTTTTGAAGATGATAAGTATCTTTAACCTTTAAAATAATTTCATCTGGATTTTCTGCATTTAGGCTAACAATTTTTGGTGCAGTTCTATCTATTTTTACAGGAATGTATGAAACTTGATAAGGATATTTTGGAGAAAGTCTATACTCAAATTTATAATAATATTGACCTTCTGCAATTGGATCAAATTTTCCTTCAATATAATTTGGATCAGTTTTATCTTCTGCATGAGGATTATAAATTAATCCGTCCCATCTCAAATCGCCATAAACTTTTAACTTTGAGCCCTTAATTCCCTTTGCGTCACTTCTCTTTGAATTTAAAATTCCCTTTATAAAATGATCAACTGTAATAACTTTAAGTGGCTTTTGATTATTTTCATCCATTGTATTTACAATAGAAATTTTGCAGTCAGATGCAGATCTTAAAATCAATGGACTAGGTGTAAGACCTCTATCAATTTCATTTCCAGAAATAATTTTACTATCTCCACTAGAATTCATATTGAAGTCTTGTGAGTTATTAAAAGCAAATAATTCAGGATCTTGGTCTAAAGTTTTGTTTTCAGTTTCCCTATTTTGAATTACTCCTGCCGGCTTAAATAAATCTATACCATGCTCTCCACCACGGCCTTTATTTAATGTTCCTGGAATTTTAGGATTTCCTTCATCATCATAACCTACAATACCCTTTGACCTTGAACCTTCTTCCCAAGCCCATTTATCAACAATTGGTTCTTTGTTCCAATCACCAGCAAATCCCATTACAGGCATTGAAAGTGATGGCTGAGGATCTTTTGCATCAGTTTTTTCTTCTTTAGATTCAAATTTTATATAGCCTTCGACAAATTGGTCCTTATTCATTGCTTCGCCCACATGTAATGTAGCGCCCAAATCATAAGAGCCTCTTTTTGGTATTGTTATTTCATCTTGTGCAAAAGTTATGCTTGCTCCAGAAACTTCTTTAGGATGAATTTCTGCAACTACTTGTTTTCCATCTTTGCTATTTTCATCTTTATACTCTTCGTCTAATTTTTTCTTTGTTACTTCTCCATCTGTTGTGATTTTTGATGAACTTACTTTTACAGTTATGTCTTTATCAGATGGATTGTCTATATTAATTGTAAAATCTTTTTTATCAGATTTAATTTCCTTTAATGAGACAGCTCCGTAAGAATTCATTTCTCCCTTAGAATCTTCAACTTTGTAAGAAACAATTAAATTGTTCTTTAAAGCTTTTTCAACATTTATTAAACCTGATCCTTGTTGTCTTGGCGAAGCAAATAAATAATTTCCATTTCCATCATCAGTTGTTGGATCAATCATTGGCGTTGATGTGTTTTGGAGCATAATCTTTGTAAGAGAAGTTATATCTATACCTCTTGATTTTATAACCGGTTCATTTACAAGCTCTTTAACTCTCGGTCTTATTAAAACAGTTGAAGCTGATACCACTGGAGCAGCCATTGATGTTCCTGACATATATTGATAAGTGTCGACACCATTTATCTTATTTAAAGTTGAATAAATATTTTTACCAGGAGCAGAAACATCAGGTTTTAACATTAAATCAATCCTTGGTCCCCATGAAGTTGAGCCAGCTGGAACATTAGTATCTTCCCAGGCAATTTTATGATTTAAAAATTTAAGGCTAAGTTCTTTTTCGTCTCCAACTTTTGGTTTCTTTGAATTATATTTTGCCATATCAATTCTGTAATCTGAATCTTTTGCTTTAAAGTCTTCCTTATCATCAACTTTTCTATCACAAATCATATCCCAGATTAATTTTCCATCCATGCCTGATACAGAAAATACAGGAACTCTTGTATTTTCATCTTGCTCATATCCCATAGCAGGAATACTTTCCCAATCATCTCTATTGTAATAAGAAACTGTATTTACTACTATTAATCCCTTTGCTCCTTTGTCAAAAACTTTTTTAAAGGCAAATTTCAGATCCTTAGTATAAATTCTATCCATTACAACAATTTTATCTTTCAAATCTTTTCCAGCTATATCTTCATCTTGACATTGTCCCAAGTAAATAAAATTATATTTGCCTTGAGGGAAATTATTTTTATCAAAGAAAGCACCAATTTGAGAATATCTAAAATCTCTTCCGCCAATGTTCACGCCTTCATAATCAATTTTAGTATTACGAGATGATGCAACAGCGATTGCATCTTCGTGAGCAGCAGTTCTCGTTACATTTCCTGTATCTGTCATTTTCAAAGAATTATTTGCATATCTATCCCAAGATGAACTAGAAGATGACGTTGCATAATTACCAGTGGCAACACAAATAGGAATACCAGCTTTTCTAAGAGCTCTAATTCCATACCAATATTTTTCTCCTACTAAACCAGTTCCCGTAAAACCAGAAGAAACAGAAATAACATCTACATCATGCTTAATGCAATCTTCAAAGGCATGAAACATAGTCTCATCTCCAGCAAAACCGTCACTGGCATCAGAATACATCTTGTAAGAAAAAATTTGTGCATTAGGTGCAATACCTCTTATCCCTTTATTGGCTTTTACATCTTCTAAAGTATCATTTGCTGCCAAAATCCCAGCTATGTGCATTCCGTGTGGATCATAATAATCAGAACCATCGTCATATTTTTCTGTGGTAATCTTACCACCATTTAAGTAATTAAAAGAATGAGGGACTTTATCCGATAACCAGAATTCCTTATCAGAACCTTTTAAATTTTCCTTTTTAATCTTTAAAGAACTCTTCGCGTCATCATCAATTCGCATAGCCTTGTGACTTGCATCCATTCCAGTATCAATATTTGCAATTACCATACCACGACCATCATAATTTTTTCCAAGATTTGCATTTATTGCATTTAACTCTTTTAGATAATCGCTGGCACTATCAGCCCCTACAAGCTTTCTTGCATTTTCCATAAGTGGAACTAATTTGCCTGCCCTTTCAACATTTTTAACACCCTTAATACTTTTTAAATTATCTAATTCTTCAGGGTAAGTTTCAACAGAGACAGCGTTAAAAATAATATTATACTCATATAAAACCTTTAAGTTTTTTATCTTATTTAAAGTCTGCAAAATTTCATTTTTATTTGCCTTATCTTCAAATTCTACAAAATAAACAACTTTATCTCTTTTAACTTTTACACTTGGCTCTTCTTTTTCAAAGTCTTCAAGTATTTTACTTTTCTTTGAATCAAATTCTTTTTTATCTCTAACAATCTTTTGAGTCTCAGTTAAAGAATTATTGCCTATATTATTTTCCGCAAAAACTCCATTAAAAGAACTCATCACAAATATCATCGACAAAGTCAACGATGAAAAATTTCTTAAATTCTTATTCATAATTCCTCCAAATAAATTTTATAACGATAATAATTATCATCATTTTTTACCTAATAGAGTTTAGCATCAGAAAATTACTTTTTCAATATTCATTTCTTTAATAAAACTATTGTATTTTTAACAAAACAATTTAATTAAAAATATTATTATTTCTGTGGTTTATAAAATTCTTTTAATAACCTAACTTGCTTTACAAATTTATATAAGTTTTAAAAATATTAACTTAAAAATATTCTTGTATTAAATGTTTTTCGGTAATATTGTTAATTTCTTCTTATGAACCTTTGATTTTAATTTTTGAAATTTTTTGTTTTATCATTTATTTTTGTCAAATTTAATTTTACAACTTAGCATTTTCTAAAAAGCTAATTATAATTAAAAAATATTTACGCCAATAAAGTCCTACTTCAAGACATAAAAAAAA
>NZ_HE978566.1:756867-790080 GCF_000311825.1 Peptoniphilus grossensis ph5
GCCAAAAAAAAGAGCCCTAAGGCTCTAAATGAAAAATTATTTATAGCACGCGTGTTGCGTTAACAAATCTATCTTGGTAGTATCCTTCAGTAAGGGATGAAGTCATAACTTTTCCTTGTCCAGATGAAGCGTGGATAAATTTTCCATCTCCAACATAGATTCCAACATGACTAACTCCATTGCCTGTTGTGTTAAAGAATACTAGATCTCCCTCTTGCAAATCAGATTTTGAAACTTGTTTTCCAAAAGTTGATTGTGATGCTGAAGATCTTGGAAGTGAAATTCCTAGTTCATTGCAATAAATTGAATAAACAAGACCTGAGCAATCATATCCTTCTTTACCTGTATCTCCATATACATAAGTAGATCCAAGTTTATTTTCTGCAGAAGATATTACTTTAGCAGCTGTTGAAGAATCAGGCGCTGCAACTTTTTTGAATTCTTTTACTTCTTTATATTTTATTACTTCTTGAATTTCTTTTTCATCAGCAGAAAGTAATGCTTTTTCATCAACTTTTACTGCTACTGGTTTTTCTACCTTTAATCCAGAAAGAATATTTAAATCTTTGCCATCTACACTGTAAGATGTTCCCTTATCATCAACGATGAAAAGTCCATTGTCAAAATCAACTACATTTACAGTTTGATTTTTGTTTAAGTTCAATTTTTTTCCATTGTCACTTCTGGCAACAGTGTCCTTCTTTACTTGAACTTCTGTTACATTATTTCTCTTGTCAGCAACTTTTTTAAGTGCACTTCTGCTAACATTACCTATAGTTCCGTCGTTACACTTAATTTTTGCTGTAGTAGTGTCTACTGAAATTCCAACTGCATATTCATCGATAAACAAGCTTCTAATAATTTTTCCATTATCATCTAAGATTGGGCTTGCTTTTACAATTTGATATGTAGGAACATTAACTTCTGTAAGTAAAATTTTTTCTTGTGGAATAGTAACTTTTGCTTTTCCCTTTTGAACATAGTATTCATTGCCCTTATTTTCAAGGATTTCTACTTTTTCGCCAATAGAGAACTCAATTTCATTTCCACTATATGTCCTTTGTACATGTTCGTTAATAAATACTCCCGTATCTTTCATGCCAACTATTGAAACTGCGCATAGTGCAAATAGACCAAGTGGCAATTTATTCTTAAAGGAAACCAATACTAACAACTCCTATACTCTGAATTTTATATTTCTAAAAAAAATTATATGCGTACATTTTTTATTGCTCCTTAAGTATAACAAAGTTATTACAAAAAAACAACAAAAAGTTACAAAATAGTTAAATTAATTTTAACTTCTTTGTAACTTTTGTCTTAATAAATTTTAAATTATGTAGTAAGCAAATCTATAAGCCGCGTTCTGTTTTGTCAACTATCAATCTTGGATTACAGTTACCTATAATCTCTAGCAACCTACCTACCGGCAGATGCGAGCAACATCTGTTATTCCTATTTGGTCTTGCTCCGAATGGGGTTTACATAGCATCATTATCACTAATGATCTGGTGAGCTCTTACCTCGCCTTTCCAACCTTACCCTAGGGCGGTATATTTCTGTTGCACTTGCCTTGGGGTCGCCCCCACTGGCCGTTAGCCAGCATCCCTGCTCTGTGGAGCGCGGACTTTCCTCACATATGTGCAGTTGACCAATTTACTTACTAAAATAGTTTAACACTTAGAGCTTTAAATATCAAGCTCAAAGCTACTTTCTTCTTCTATATAAAAATCTAAATCACTAAACTCTTCACTTAGCCTCTTTTTTATTTTTGGAAGAATAATTTTTTCTGAATAAAAATGTCCTACATCTATTAAAAGAAGGTCCTCTTCATAGGCTCTTTGTCCATCATGGTATTTTACATCTCCTGTAATATAGGCGTCTACGCCAGCATTTTTGGTAGCAGAAATAAAATCAGCACCAGAGCCTCCAAGGATTGCAAGTTTTTTTATCTCTCTTTTATCTCTCCCATAAACTTTTATCTTTTTTACTTCTAATTTTTCTTCTAAAAAGTTTAAAAGTTCTTCCATAGAATAATTTTTTTCAAGTTCGCCAATTAAACCAATGGCTTTTTCTTCTTCATAAGTTAAAATTTCTTTATTCTTTAAATTTAATTTTTCAAAGAGAGTGTCATTTACTCCATCCTCTGCTATGTCCATGGAAGTGTGATAGGAAAAAACTGAAATGTTATTTTTTATTAGGGCAATAATATTGTCTCCCCTATAAGTTCCCTCAATTATGCTTTTCTCCCCGCCAAAAAACATGGGATGATGAGTTATAATTAGCTTTGAATTCATTTCTATTGCCTTCTTAATTAATTTATCAGTGACATCTAAGCCAAGGACAAGGGAATCTGTTTCGCCCTTAAATTCAATTTGACTGCCAGAGTTGTCCCAAGTAAGTTGGAGGTCTTCTCTCGCCCAATTTTCCATGTAATTTTTAATTTCACTTATTTGATATTTCATCTATTGCCTCCTTGGTTCTTATTAATAAACTTTTAAGTTCACCACTTCTCTTTTTTGTCCTGTCACTGTCATTATTAATATTACTTAAAATTTTTTCAAGTTCTCTTTGCCTTTCTCTTAAAAAGTCTAAATAAACTTTGTCCTTTTTCTCCATTAAACTTTTTGAAAAATAAAAATCTACTTCTTCTAATTTTTTTATTTGACCAGAATATCTTGCAAGGATAATTTCAAAGTACCTGTCATCTTCAAAGATTATCTCTTCATCAATTATTTCAAAGCCCATATTGTTTAATTCTCGGCGCAAAATATTTGTCTTTTGCATAGGCTGCAAAATTAATTTTTTTGCAGACTTTGAGATTTCAATTGAATTTAAAATAATTTCTGCAATTTGAATCCCACCAAGTCCTGCAATAATTATGTTGTCACGATTTTCCTTTACAATTCCATTGGCAAGAATATTTCTAATATATTTTTCATTCTCCCTTTCTCTTGTCAGTTCAATTGACTTCTCCAGAGAATTTTTTGAGATATCCGTTGCAATAATATCCCTTGAGATTTTTTTTTCACATAAAAAATTGGGCACATATCCGTGATCTGTGCCCACATCAATTACCGTTGCGCCAAAATCTACAAGTTCTGCAATTTTTTTTAGCCTGTTCGATAATTTTATCATTCTAAATAATCCTTTAATTTCTTTGATCTAGATGGATGACGCAATTTTCTTAGCGCCTTAGCTTCTATTTGTCTAATTCTTTCACGAGTTACATCAAACTCTTTTCCAACTTCTTCAAGAGTTCTTGCCCTTCCATCATCAAGTCCAAACCTTAAAGTTAAAACCTTTTTTTCTCTCTCAGTTAAAGTTTCAAGAACAGAGTTAAGTTGTTCCTTAAGAAGTGTAAAAGTAGCTGCATCTTGAGGTGACAAAATTTCATCATCTGGTATAAAATCTCCAAGATGTGAGTCCTCTTCTTCACCAATTGGAGTCTCAAGAGACACTGGCTCTTGTGCAATTTTTTGAATTTCGCGAACTCTTTCTACATCTAAATTCATTTCAGCAGCGATTTCTTCTGGAAGTGGATCTCGTCCAAGGTCTTGAACAAGTTGTCTTTGAACTCTAACAAGTTTATTAATAGTTTCAACCATGTGCACAGGAATTCTTATAGTCCTAGCTTGGTCTGCAATTGCCCTTGTTATTGCCTGTCTAATCCACCAAGTTGCGTAAGTTGAAAATTTAAAGCCCTTAGTGTAATCAAACTTGTCAACAGCTTTCATAAGGCCAAGGTTTCCCTCTTGAATTAAATCCAAAAAACTCATGCCCCTACCAACATATCTCTTTGCAATGGAAACTACAAGCCTTAAATTGGCTTCAGCAAGTTCTTTTTTCGCTGACTCATCTCCTGCTTCCATTCTCTTTGCAATTTCAACTTCTTCTTCAGCAGTAAGTAGAGAAATTTTTCCAATTTCCTTTAAGTACATCCTGACAGGATCATCTACAGTGACGCCCTTAGGCACTGACAAGTCCTCTTTAGTAACATCAACTTCTTCTTCATCATCATCTTTTAAATCTTTTTTGTCAACTAAATTGATACCTTCCTTTTCAAAGGTCTTGTATAATTCATCTATATCGTCAGAATCAATTTGAAACTTTTCAAAGGCATCACCTATTTCATCATAGCTAAGATTCCCATCTTTTTTGCCATCTTTTAAAAGCTGCTCTGTTATTGATTCAATCGAATCCTTATTTTTTAAATTTTCACTCATAATTGCCCTCCTCTTTCAACTCACTTAACTTTAAATTAATCTCTTTAAGATCCTTTAAAGCATCGAGTAAAAGATTTTTGTCTTCTTCCCCTTGAAGTTTATCAATGTTTTCGAGGATTCTTTCCTTTTCCTTTTGGAGATAATTTCTCTCTAGAGTTTTAATTAACTCATCTACAATTTTTTCATTGACGTGGATATTTTTTATAATTCCTAAAATATTTTCTTTAAAATAAGAATCTATTAGCCTGTTTTTCTCTAATAAATTTAAAAATTCAGAAACTTCCATCTCTTCTTCAAACATTTTAGGTATTTCTTCAAAGCTTGCCCTAGTCATTGCATTGGTAAAATAAAAAACCTGAATTTTATTTTTGATATAATCGTAAATATCATTGTCAAGCAAAGAATATGATAATAATTCCTCTTGTGCTCTAGTTTTTGTACTTTTCACAACATTTGTATTTTTCTTTAGCTTGAACTTTTCTTTTTTCTCACTATTAATTTTATTTCTGTTTAAATAATTTATATAATTTTCAATTGCCTTGTAAGAAATATTATATTTTTTAGAAAATTCTTTTACAAAAATATCTCTCTCAATGGGATTTTTAATGCTAGATAAAATTTTCGCAGATTCAAGAGTAAAATTGCTAAGCCCTTCTGCCTCTTCTAAATTAAAATTTTCCCTCAGTATTTTTATTTTAAAGTCAATATAAGAAATTGCTGACTTGATTTTATTTTCAAAGCCTTCCATTCCATATTTTTTTATAAAGTCGTCGGGGTCTAGTCCACCTTCTAGTTCAATGATTTTAGGCTTGCAAGACTTAGATAAAAATATATCTATTGCCCTTGAAGTCGCGTTAATTCCAGCCTTGTCGCTGTCATAACAGATGTATATATCTTTCGCCATCTTTTTAATAATTGCTGCCTGGTCTTCAGTAAGAGATGTACCAAGGCTTGCTATACTATAATTTATACCACTATTGTATAAAGAAATAACATCCATATAACCTTCAACTAATATTATTCTCTGACGACTGGATTCTCTTGAGATGATATTCATATTAAAGAGGTTGCTTCCCTTGTGAAATATAGGTGTTTCCCTTGAATTTAAATATTTTGGCTTAGCATCTCCAAATCCTCTCGCACCAAAAGCAATTACCTTATTATTTCTATTTATAATTGGAAACATAACCCTGTCGCGAAATCTGTCAATGTAATTCCCATTTTTGCTCTTGGAAATTAAATTCAAATCTAAAAGTTCCTCTTCCTTGTAACCTAATTTAGTCAAGTGGTCATATAAGTCTGTCCAAGAATCTTTAGAATAGCCAAGTCCATAAGCCCTTATTGTCTTATCACTTAGTCCCCTGTCCCTTAAGTACTTTTGCGCCTTTGGTGAGGACGAAAGATTATTTAAAAAGTGCATTGCCGCTTCTCTATTTATGTCATAGAGCCTGTTTCTCTTGTCGCGGGCTTCTTTGTTTTCATCTTTATATTCAGAGAGTCTTACATTATATTTTTCTGCCAAAAATTCTACAGCTTCAGGAAAATTTAAGTTCTCCCTTTTCATAATAAAGGTAATGACATCTCCTCCAACTCCACAGCCAAAACACTTGAAAATAGATTTTGATGGAGAAACAGAAAAGGAAGGAGTCTTTTCAGAATGAAAAGGACAGAGCCCCATATAGTTAGAGCCTGACCTTTTTAAGTCAACATATTCTCCAATTAAATCTACTATATCTGCTCTGTCTCTTATTTCATCAAGAACATTATCATTTATAACATACAATTAAATGCTCCATCCCTTCGGTATAAAAATATTTTTAATTTGTTTCATGGCATAGGTGTCTGTCATTCCTGCAATGTAATCTGAAACAATATCTTCGTCACTGTGAACTCTTCCTTCATAAAGGCTCAAATGATTTTGAGGAATCCTTCTTAAATCTTCCATATAATAATTATAAAGCTCAGTTAATAGTCTCTTTATTTTAATCTCTTCACTTTTGACAACAGGATCCATGTAAACTGTTTTAAACATATACTGCCTAAGCTCCATGGTTGCCTGGTAAATTTCCTTTTCCATTTCAACAATAGGCTTGCCATAGGATTTTTTAACTATGCCAGTAATCATTGTATTTATTCTTTCTGATGAAGTGTGTCCAAGAATATCAGTGAGATCCTTTGGCAGTGAATCAGAAGAAATTATGCCAGCTCTTATGGCATCATCAATGTCATGATTGATGTAGGCAATTCTATCGGCAAACTTTATTATTTTACCTTCAAGGGTCTTTGCCTCGCCAGAGCCAGAGTGATTTAAAATTCCATCACGCACTTCTTCTGTAAGGTTTAATCCAATTCTCTTGTCAGATCTTTCTAAAAAGTCTACGACTTTTAGTGACTGCTCTCCATGAATAAAGCCATCACTTTTTAATTCATTTAAGACAGCTTCGCCAGAGTGGCCAAAGGGAGTGTGCCCCAAGTCATGTCCCAGTGCAATTGCCTCAACTAAATCTTCATTTAACCTAAGTGCCCTGGCTATGGTCCTTCCAATTTGACTGACTTCAAGAGTGTGAGTGAGTCTTGTCCTAAAATGGTCGCCTTCAGGAGAAATAAAGACCTGAGTCTTGTGTTTTAATCTCCTAAAACTTTTTGAGTGAATAATTCTATCCCTATCTCTTTGAAATTCAGTTCTAAGATTACATTTTTCTTCTCTTTCATTTCTTCCTAAAGTTGAATCTGCAAAGGTGGCAAAATCAAAGAGCATTTCGTGTTCAAGTTTTTCTCTCTCAACTCGAAGATTCATCTCATCACATCCTAGATTCCATATGATTAATTATAATTTCTGCAGTTTCTTCAATTGCCTTGTCAGAAACATCTATTACAAAACAGCCAAGCTCTTCCATAACTTGCTTTGAATAATTTAGTTCCTCTCTAATTCTGTCGTAGTTGGCATATTTTGCACCTGAAGTTAGTCCAAGAGACTTAAGTCTTTGTTCTCTTACAGAAATAATTTTTTCAGGATTGGCAATAAGTCCAATTACCCTATCAACATCTTTTTCATAAACTTCCTTAGGCACAGGAACTTCAGGAACTAGCGGAATATTTGCCACTTTATATAATTTATTGGCAAGATACATGGAAAGTGGCGTCTTAGAAGTTCTTGAAATTCCAACAAGACATATGTCAGCCTTCTTTGCACCACGAGGGTCCTTTCCGTCGTCATACTTAACTGCGAACTCAACACATTCAACTTTCTTGAAATAATTTTCATCAAGTCTTCTTATTAGTCCAGGTTCTCTAAGAGGTTCATAACCTAAAATATCTTGAATTTGACGCATAGGTTCACCCATGACATCAACTGTGTGAAGTTTTAGCTCGTGAGTTTTTCTTTCAATAAATTCTCTAGTTTCCTTTACTACGTTTGTGTAAACTATTAAACTATTTTGAATTTTTGAAGCTTTTTCGAGAACTGGCTTAATTTGGTCAATGCTGTTGTGATAAGGATATCTAATAATTTCATAGTTTTCTGACTCAAATTGTCTAGCTGAACTTTTTGCAATTAATTCACCAGTTTCTCCAATTGAATCGGAGATGACAAAAATAGTAAGTTGTTTATCGTCTTTATTCATTTCTCCTCCTAGATAATCTCGCCGTCACAGACATCTACAAAAAGTCGTGTTACATTAGTCTTTGTAAATCTGCCAACCACTTCGAGATCTTTATTATTTTTAACTTCCACAACGGGAAGAGAATCTATTCCCTTTGATACAATTAAATTTGCAGCCTTATAGACAGTGTCGTCAATGTCAACATAAAAAACATTGGGCATTCTAGTCATAATAACACTTATGGGAGTCTTCTTTATGTCGGCATCACCAATCATAAATCTAATCAAATCTTTTCTTGATACAATACCAGCAAGATAACCCCCATCGGTTATAAACATAGAAGACAGGTCCTCCATAAAGAGACCCACTACTACATCATAGACGGAAGTTTTTTGGTCGCAAGAAAAGGGCAGGGACATATAATCCCTAAGTTTTAATTTTTTTAAATCATCGGAAAGCTGTGAAAGAATAGATTTTCCTGTATAAAAGTATCCAAACTTTGGTCTAGCTCCCAAAATATTGATCATAGTGAGAACTGAAAGGTCTGATCTAATAGTCGCTCTTGACAAACCTAGTTTTTCTGCAATTTCATCGCCTGTAATGGGACCTTCATCTCTTACAATTTCAATAATTTCAGTTTGTCTTTCGCTAAATTTCATTTGCTCACCGACCTATTCTACTATATTTTCGATTTTTAATATTTTTTGAATATTTTCCTCAATGCTATTTATAAGTGCAAGTCTATTGTGTCTTATGTTTTCATCTTCTGCCATTACCATTACACTGTCAAAGAAAGCGTCAATAGAAGGAACTAAGTCATTTAGTGCATCCATGGCATCCTTGTAATTTTCAGAAGAAAGCCCTTCCTTAAATTTCTTGTCATTTTCTACAAATTTATTGTAAAGATTTTTTTCTGCATCTTCTTTTAGAAGTTCTTCATCTATTTCTGTGAAATTAATATCTTTTGTCAAGTTGTTAATTCTATTGTAGGCGTCAACAAAGTTTGTCCTATCATCTTTAAACCATTCATTTAATTCCTTAGCTTTTTCAAATATATTGTAAATTTCACTTTCAGGAATTAAAACTGCATCAATAATATCGTATCTAATGCCTTCTTCTTGAAGCATTGTCTTAATTCTTCCAAAGAAAAATTCTCTTATGTTGGCAATAACTTCTTCATGGTCAAAAGTTAGACCTAAATCATTGATGTATTCATATAAACTTGTTTCTATTACTTCATTTAAGTTAAATTTCCAGCCAGTTTTTCTTATTATATTAATTATTCCAATTGCAGATCTTCTTAGGGCAAAGGGATCTGTAGAACCTGTAGGGATTTCTCCAATGGCAAAAAGCCCAACTATTGTGTCAATTTTATCTGCAAGAGAGAAGATTGAACCCACACTGGATTTTGGAAGAGCATCGCCTGCAAATTTTGGAAGATATTGTTCCCTAATTGCTGTTGCCACAATTTCCTTTTCTCCAGATTTAAGGGCATAAATTTCTCCCATTACACCTTGAAGTTCAGTAAATTCAATTACCATTTTTGTAGTTAAGTCAGCCTTTGAAAGATGAGCTACCCTATCAATAGCTTCAATTGCTTCATCGGCAAAGGAAAGTGACTTGGCAATTTTCTTTGCCACAACGCCATCTCTCTTTTCTTTTTCAAGCATAGAGCCTAATTTGTCGTGGAATAAAACTCCCTTTAGGTTTTCTACATAGTCTTCAAGAGGTTTTGAAATGTCATCTTCATAGAAGAACTTAGCGTCTTCAAGTCTTGCTCCAAGAACTTTTTCGTTGCCTGCAATTACAATGTCTTCGTAGTCTCTTGTACCATTTCTAACTGTAATAAAGTAAGGAAGAAGTTCACCATCTTGTGAATAAATTGGAGTAAATCTCAAGTGGTCAATCATTGTTGTAGTTACAACTTCCTTTGGAAGAGTCAAGTATTTTTCCTTGATGCTTCCCTTAATTGGAGATGGATATTCAACAATGTAAGTTAATTCTTCAAGCAAATCTTCATTTTCGTGAATTTCACCACCAAGAGCTTTTGCAATTTTTGTTGATTCATATTTAATAAGGTCGCGTCTCTTATTTTGGTCTAAAATTACATAATTTTCTTCAAGCAATTTTTCATAATTGTTAACTTGGTCAATAATAATTTCTGAAGAACCTAAAAATCTGTGACCCTTAGTTTTATTTCCAACAGGAATGCCTTCAAAGTCAAATTCAACTACTTGGTCATTTAAAAGTGACACTACCCATCTAATTGGTCTGGCAAATCTAATATTTTTGCCGCCCCAACGCATATTTTTAGGGAAATTAATGTCCTTAATAAGTGAAGGCATAATTTCTGCTAAAATTTCAGATGATTTTCTGCCTATTGAGGAAATATTTGCAAAAACATAATCTGTTCCCTTTAATTCTTTTATTATTAAGTCATCTTCACTAATATTTTGTGACTTCATAAAACCTAAAAGAGGTTTCGTTGGTTTTTTGTCATCATCATAAGCAATCTTAAGAGAAGGTCCCTTAACTTCCTTTTGAATGTCCTTTTGTTTTTCGTCAAGACCTTCAACAATAAGGCTAAGTCTTCTTGGCGTTGCATAAACTTTTACATTTTCAAAACCAATTTCATTTTCAGTCAATAATTTTTTAGATTTTTCATTAAGCTGCTCAATTGCCATGTTGACAAATCTTGAAGGCAACTCTTCCACACCGATTTCAAGTAAATAATTATTCATTTATTTCACCTCTGTTGATAAGGGGATAGTTCATTTCTTCTCTATGTTTTAAATGTGTCTTTGCCACTACTCTTGCAAGATTTCTAACCCTTTGAATATAACTTGTTCTTTCAGAAACAGAAAGAGCTCCTCTTGCATCTAGTAAGTTAAAGGCATGAGAACATTTTAATGTGTAGTCGTAAGCATCGATTACTATGCCATCTTCTATGACTCTATTAGCTTCGGCTTCATACATATCAAATAATTTTCTAAGCATATCTACATCGGCAAGTTCAAAGGCATATTTTGAATGTTCGTATTCATTTTTCTTAAATACTTCACCATAAGTTATATTTTCGTTGTACTGAATATCGTAAACGGATTCAACATTTTGAAGATACATGGCAATTCTTTCAAGTCCATAAGTAAGCTCTGCACTTTCAAGGTCTAGGTTAACGCCGCCAACTTGTTGGAAGTAAGTAAATTGTGTAACTTCCATCCCATCAAGCCAAACTTCCCAACCAAGTCCCCATGCACCAAGTGTAGGAGATTCCCAGTTGTCTTCAACGAACCTAATGTCGTGTTTCTTTGGGTCAATTCCTATTGCAAAAAGTGAATCAAGGTATAATTGTTGCACATCTTCTGGAGATGGTTTTAAGATAACTTGCAATTGATGATGTTGGTAAAGTCTATTTGGGTTTTCACCATATCTACCGTCAGCAGGTCTTCTTGAAGGTTCAACATAAACTACCTTCCACTCTTCAGGACCAAGAGACCTCAAGAAAGTGTTGGGATTCATTGTTCCTGCACCCTTTTCAGTGTCGTAAGGTTGCATAATAATTGCTCCCTTTTCCTTCCAATAATTTTCCAATGTCATAATTAAATCTTGGAAATACATTTTTTCCTCCTTAATTAAACAGCTTATCTGACTTAAAACTGCTTATATCTAAATTGTATTTTATATATTTTAAAATAATATTGTGCAAATATTTTTTCCTATTTACATCAAGTTCTTTGATTTCTTCAATATTTTCTAACTCTTCAAGCTTGCCATAGAGAATTTTATTTAAGTAAAGTAAGTCTCTTCTCGATAGAGAAAAGGAATAGGGATCTTGAAAGTCAATTATTCCCTCTCTTATGGAAAAGTAGGCTTTTTCTTTGGCTTCAAGTTTTGGCCTGTAACCTATAAAGGAAAGATACTTAAGCTCAAAGGCAAGTGCTAGGGAAATAGGGTCCTTGCTTGAGTTGAAAAAGCTCAGAGTCTTTCTCATGAGATCAAAAACTTTTTTATTTGCCTCTCCTCCAAGTGAGGATTTTTCTAAAATCTCAAGAAGGAGTGATGCATAAATTAAATTGTCATAACTTTCTCTAATTTTAAAGTTAGATTCTACAATTTTTGCATCGCCAATATAGTAAAAGTTTTGTCCCTTTTTTAAAAGATATTCATTTAGGCCAAAAACTTGTGATACACTTAAATTTTTGGACCTTGGCGTCATGGCTCCCTTTACCATAATGGAAATTTTCCCATAATTTCTAGTAAATACTCTAATAATTTTTGAGCTTTCGCCAAATTCCATTTCATTTAAGACAATACCCAAGGTGTAATTATTTGTCGTAGCCAAATCTCTTTACCAAATTGTCTCTTTCTCTCCAATTTTTTTCAACTTTAACCCAGATTTGTAAATTTACCTTGGCATCCAAAAGTCTTTCGGCATCTTCTCTAGCCTCAGTGCCAATCCTCTTTAGCATGGAGCCACCTTTGCCAATTAAAATTCCCTTGTGAGAATCCCTTTCCACATAAATATTTGCCTCTATGTCGTAGATGTTTTTGTCTTCTCTCTTTTTGAATTTTTCAATTGATATGGCAAGTCCATGAGGAACTTCTTCGTTTAAATATCTAAGGCCCTTTTCTCTAATAATTTCAGCTACGATAAATCTTTCATTTTTATCTGTAATCATGTCCTCTGGATAGTACATTGGACCAGGCTTTAAGTATTTCTTTAGAGTTTCAATATAAATGTCAACGCCATCATTTTTCATGGCAGAAATTGGAATAATTTCATTAAAAATTCCTTCATCAGCATACATGGAAATTATTTCAAGAAGTTCATCTTTTTTTATAGTGTCAACCTTATTTATAAGTAAAATTATTGGCAATTTGCCTTGGTATTCCTTTAGAATGTCTATTATTGACCTTTCAGCTTTTCCAATTTTCTTTGATGTGTCAACGATGTAAGTTATCACATCAGCTTCATCAATACTTTCCTTTGATTCAGTTAACATAAATTCGCCAAGTTTATTTTTTGGTCTTTGAATGCCTGGCGTGTCTAAAAATATGATTTGTGAATCATCATCAGTGTGAATAAAAGTAATATTTTGTCTTGTTGTCTGTGGTTTTGAAGATATTGCTGAAATTTTTTCACCTATTATTGCATTTAGTAAAGTAGATTTACCAACATTAGGTCTTCCAACTACAGATACATAGCCCGATTTAAAATTATTTTCCGTCATTTTCATCTCCCATTAGGTCCTCTGGACCAAAGGAATGAGGTAAAATTTCCTCCATTCCATAAATTTTATAATCTTCAGTAGAATTTGCAATTATTATTTCAGGATTTTTTGAAAATTCACGAATAACTTGTCTGCAGACTCCACAAGGAAAAGTGTAATCACTGTCCCCAACTATGGCAATTTTTTTAATTTCTCTCTTGCCTTCAGATACTGCCTTAAAAATGGCTGTCCTCTCTGCACAGTTCGTTGGAGAATAAGATGCTATTTCAATATTGCCACCAGTATAAACTGATCCATCTTCCATCTCCACTGCACAGCCCACATTAAAGTGTGAGTAAGGCGTATATGTCATATTGTCTCTTGCCTTTATTGCAAGTTCAATTAATTTATTATATTCCATTTAACCAACTACCTTAAATACAAATATTGCAACACATACTCCAAGGATTGCCCCCACAACAACTTCAGAAACCTTGTGGATTTTTCCTTCCACGCGACTTTCTGCAACTAAAAAGGCAAGTCCAAAGGAGCAAAGTGTTACAAGGGAATTTTCTGCTATCATCGTTATAATTGTTGCTGCACAAAAGGATATTGCAGAGTGACCGCTAAGCCCTCCACCTTGAAAATATGTACCACCACTTTTTTTCGCCATTAAAAGTTTCGCCCCAACTGTGGCAATAATTATTATTAGTAAGGACACAAAAGCCAGGTGATTTGGCATGTTTTTTATCTTAAATAAGAGTAAATCTCCAAAGGATGCAAATTTGTCATAAAACACTAAATAGGCAACTACTATTGCATTTATTGCAGTGATTAAAACTGCTCCAGCCGATACATCCTTTACATATTTTGCAATAGGATTGTACTCTTGAACAACTAAGTCAATTGTCCTTTCTATTGCCGTATTAATCATCTCTGCAAAAACTACAAGAGTTATAGCAAAGAGCATCAACAAAAATTCTGTAGATGAAATGTCAAAAAAAAGAGATAAAATAATTATTCCAAGAGCTGCAAGGTAATGAAACTTCATGTTTCTCTCTGTCTTTAAGACAGAAATAATCCCCTGGACTGCATAATTAAATGAAGATATAAATCGTCCTTTTTTCATAAAATCACCTGTATATAGAAAGCTCCTTCATTGCAAGCTTTTCTCTCTCTCTCATTTCTCTCTTGTCCTCATCTTCCATGTGGTCGTAACCTAAAAGATGAAGGATGCTGTGAACTGTCAAATAAGATAGTTCTCTCTCATTAGAGTGTCCAAGTTCTTCTGCTTGCTCCATGACTCTTCTTGTATTTATTATAACATCTCCGAGAATTCTGCTCACTATAATAAATTCATCATCCATGGGAAAAGATAGTACATCTGTGCTTTTATCCACTCCCCTGTAGTCTCTATTTAAGTCCCTAATCTCTTCATCGCCAACAAAGGACACTGAAACTTCAACATTTTCATCGAGATTTTCAACCTTTAAGACTGCAGCAATGGATTTTTCAATTAAATTTTTTATTTCATCAGTAATTTTTATATCATCTTGTCTGTCGTCGTAATAAACTTCCATTATTTTTCCCAACTTTTTGACTTTTTAGCCTTTATTACTTCTGCTGCCTTTTCATTAGTCTTTTCGTATTTTTCGTAGGCATCAATAATTCTTTGAACTAGAGGATGTCTTACAATGTCATTTTTATTTAAATAAGTTATGCCAATTCCCTTAACTCCAGCAAGGATTCTAAGAACAGTTTTAAGTCCTGATTGTTTGCCACGAGGAAGGTCTATTTGAGTGACATCACCTGTTATTATTGCCTTAGAGCCGTAACCAAGACGAGTCAAGAACATCTTCATCTGCTCGTTAGTTGTATTTTGAGCTTCGTCGAGAATTACAAAGGCAGAGTCAAGGGTCCTACCTCTCATATAAGCAAGAGGAGCAACTTCAATTAGTCCCTTTTCAAATAAATTGTTGTAGGTATCGTGTCCAAGTATTTCAAAGAGAGCATCATAAAGTGGTCTCAAATAGGGATCAACTTTATTTTGCAAATCTCCTGGCAAAAATCCTAAATTTTCTCCAGCTTCAACAGCAGGCCTTGTTAAGATAATTCTATTAACTTCCTTTGACTTAAAGGCGCGAACTGCTGCCGCCATGGCAAGATAAGTTTTACCAGTACCTGCAGGTCCAATTCCAAATACAATGTCGTTGTTATTTATAGCGTCAATATATCTCTTTTGACCAAGTGTCTTCGCCCTTATGGGCTTACCCATAGAAGTGTAAACTACAGTGTCCTTTAAAAGTTCAGAAACTGGTCTCTTCTCATTGTTTTTAATTAGAGAAATAGAATATCTAACATCAGAAAGACTTAAGCTATCTTGTTTTCTTGCAGTTTCAATTAAATTTTTTAGTAAAAGTGTGGCATCCTCAACTTTTTCTTCATCGCCACAAATTAAAACCTTGTCATTTTTTGACTTAATAGATACATCTAATTCCTTCTCAATGAGACCAATGTTTTCGTCTAATTTGCCAAAGACAATTGACAATAAATTTATATCATTAATATCAATGGAACTTTCCACTTTTGCCAAATATATACCCCCTTAAACTAGACTATTATAATACCACAAAAAGGCTTACTTTTCCATAGATTATGAAAAGCAAGCCACTATTTATCTAAGACTTAAAGGTTCACCAAAAATTTCTTTATAGATAATAATTTTCGGCAAATCTTCTTCAGCAAAATCTAAGAAATCAAGGCTCAAACTTTCGCCATTTTCATCCTCATAAAAAACTTGATCTGACTCACATTCCCTTATAAATTCACTGTCAACTATCTTTTTACCATCATTTTCCAAATTATAAGTTTTGGATAGATTGTAAGTCTCTGATAAGTTATAGGTGTTTTCAAGATTGTAAGTATTTGACAAATTCTCTTGAGGTATTTCTTTTTTCTCTTCTTCTTTCTTATCTAAAAGTTCTTCCTTTAACTTTCTTTGACCTAGTCTTGGGTCCTTGTCAATTAAGATATTTTTCTTATTTTTCTTAGATTCTTCTTTAGAAATCTTTTTATTCTTTTCTTTTTCTTTCTCTTCTTTGATTATCCTTTTTATTTCATTTGCCAAGCTATCTGCATCTGATCTTCTATCATCATGAAAATTTTTTGATTTGTTTAAATTTCTTTCTTCCTCATGAAAATCTTCATTAAATTTCCTCTTGCCCCTATTTAAAATCGTTAGTAATATCTTAAAAAATACTACGAAAATAATTGCAGGCATAAGAGAAATTATTGCGATAAAAAAACTAAGCATTGGATTCATTATTTATTGTCCTTTTTGTGATTTTTATCAGAAATTTTTGAGATAGAATTTCTCATATCAGTATCAGAATTAATATTTTTCATTTTGTAATAATCAAAGACACCTAAATTACCGCTCTTTAAAGCTTCAGCCATAGCAATAGGAACTTGTGATTCAGCTTCAACAACTTTTGCCCTCATGGCTTCAACTTCAGCCTTCATTTCTTGTTCACGAGCAAGAGCCATAGCTCGTCTTTCACTTGCCTTAGCCTCAGAAATTCTCTTGTCAGCTTCAGCTTGGTCAGTTTGAAGTCTTGCACCGATATTTCTTGCAACGTCGACATCGGCTATATCAATTGACAAAATTTCATAGGCAGTACCAGAGTCAAGACCCTTGTCAAGAACTACCCTAGAAATTGAATCTGGGTTTTCCAAGACAGCCTTATAGCTTTGAGATGAACCAACAGTTGTTACAATACCTTCTCCAACTCTTGCTATAATAGTTTGTTCACCTGCACCACCCACAAGTCTTTCAATATTTGCTCTAACAGTTACCTTTGCCTTTACAATGACTTCAATACCATCTTGTGCAACTGCAGAAATATTTGGAGTTTCAATAACCTTTGGGTTAACTGAAACTTGAACAGCTTCAAGTACATCTCTACCAGCAAGGTCAATGGCAGCCGCTCTTTCAAATTGTAGAGGAATATTTGCTCTTTGAGCTGCAATAAGTGCATCTACAAGAGTGTTTACATTACCACCTGCAAGATAATGGGCTTCAAGACTTGCAATTTCAAGATTTAAACCAGCCTTAGTTGCCTTAATAGCAGGTCTAACTATTCTTGAAGGTTTAACTCTTCTAAGTTTCATACCAATAAGTTCTGAAATTTTTATTCTTACACCAGAGAAAAATGCTGTCACCCATAGTCCAATAGGAACAAAGGACAAAAATATGGATATAAATATTAAAATTAAGACAATAACTATAATGCTTCCAAAGGGATAAAAATTCATAAATCCTCCTAAATATTTTTTTCGACGAAAACTCTTGCGCCGGAAATTCTAACTACTCTAACTTCTTCATCTTTTCCTATAAAACCAACATCTGAAATAACTTCAATTTTTTCCTCATGAAAAATTGCATAGCCAGTTGGTCTTAAAGCTGTCTTTGTTATAAGTACATCGCCAAGCTTTACTTCTTCACTTTTCACTCCCACATAGCCCTTTTCACTTGAGCTTTCAGTAAAAAGTCTAAGCCTATTTATAAGCTCTGAGTTAATTCCCCTCTTAACAAGGGCAATGCCTAATACTATAGCAATTACCAGGGCAATTGCCAAAGAGAAAATAGCAAAGTAAATATCTTCCATTGACAGAACAATTGCTACTGCTATTGCAAGTATTCCACTAATGCCTGCCACTCCAAAACCTGGTATCAATATTTCAAAACCTAGTAATAAGAGTCCCAGGACAAACAGCAAAATTTCAAACCAGTTAGTGTTTCCCCTTGCAATGTTTCCCCAAAAGAAGAGTACAAAGGCAGCTATTGAAATAATTCCGCCAAGTCCAAAGCCTGGAGTCAAAATTTCAAGCACAGCTCCAACTATTGCTATAATAAGTAAAATTGTGAAAATATAATCATTGGAAAAAAATTTTTCTATAAAAGCACTTCCACTTGCTGCATAGACAGAATTTGTCATAAGCATAAAAAATGGAAGGTTGTAAAAACATTTTTTAAGATTTTTCACTTTGACCTCCTTTGCTACAAGCTTTGTACCCATAATTTTTTATCAATAATCGAAAAAAAACTTTAAGATATTGTAAAGTTTTAAAATATTTGACAAAAATAAATTAATGTAAAATGAAAATATAAGGATTTTTCTATAATAGTTTTAAAATAAAAAAAATGTATCACTTAATCGCAAATAGAATTGATTAAAAGTGATACACGTTTTGGTGCTAAAGGTGGGACTTGAACCCACACGATCTTGCGACCGCCAGATTTTGAGTCTGGTGCGTCTGCCAATTCCGCCACTCTAGCAAAAAAAGAAGTGTCTAGGACACTTCTAATATTGTGGGGTGGATAGTGGGAATCGAACCCACGATCTTCAGGACCACAATCTGACGCCTTAACCAGCTAGGCCATACCCACCACATACAATAAATATATATTAACAAATTATATATTTATTGTCAATAATTTTTTACAAATTAGAAATTTTATCTCTAAGATTTTTTAAAGCCCTCGACCTGTGGCTAATTTGGTTTTTTTCTTCGTGGCTCATCTCAGCAAAAGTTTTGTCAAAGCCATCAGGAATAAAAATGCTGTCATAGCCAAATCCATTGTCGCCTCTTTCTTCAAGAGAAATTTTTCCAGGGCAAACTCCTTCAATGGGAATAATATTTTTATCTTCGTCGATTAAAATTATCTCTGTCTTAAAGTAGGCACTTCTGTCCTCTTTGTCTTTGAGATTATTTAATAGTTTTTCTCTATTTTTTTTATCGTCATGCTCTGAGGCATACCTTGCAGAGTGAACTCCTGGCTCGCCATTTAAAGCCGTTACAAATAGACCTGTGTCATCTGCTAGGACTGCATAGTCAACTCTTTCTGCCATGGCAGAGGCTTTTTTTAGGGCATTATCATATAATGTGTCGCCATCTTCAATTACTTCAAAGTCCAAACCTTTTATGTCAGACTTTCCATAAATTTTTATGTCAAGATCTTCTAAGATTTCTCTTATTTCTCTCAATTTATTAATATTATCAGTGGATAAAACTATCTCTCTCATATATACTGCTCCACAATTTCAAAATATTTAAAAATATCTTCTATTCCTCTTTTTGCACCTCTTAAAAATTCATTTAACTCATCAATGGAAAAGGAATCACCCTCTCCTGTGCCTTGAATTTCTATTAGGTCAAATTTGTCATTCATAACAACATTTAAGTCTACATCGGCATTGGAATCTTCTTTAAAATCTAAATCTACTAAATTTACGCCGTCGACTTTTCCAACACTAACTGCTGCAACCTTAGTTTTCATTGGGTCTTCTTCGAATTTTCCACTTTCCAAGGCTTTTTTAACAGCGATTTTTAAGGCAATATAAGAACCAGTAATGGAAGCCGTTCTTGTTCCACCATCGGCAGATATTACATCGCAGTCAATCCAAATTGTTCTCTCGCCAATTTTGTCTAAATCAATGCAAGACCTGAGAGACCTGCCTATTAATCTTGAAATTTCGCTGCTTCTTCCGTCAAGTTTTCCCTTGGAGATGTCCCTTACCTTTCTCGTCGGAGTAGAACCAGGTAGCATTGAGTATTCACTAGAAAGCCAGCCCTTGTTCTTTCCCCTCAAAAATGTTGGAACCTTATTTTCAATCATTGCTGTGCAAATAACTTTTGTCTCTCCACATTCTATTAAGACCGAACCATCTGGATGTTCCAAATAATTTGGTTTTATTACAATTGGTCTTATTTCATCGTTTTGTCTATCTTCTCTCATAATTCTCTTTCTCATTTAATAACATAGCTATTCATATAGTCTTCTATACCATTATAGATGCCCCTAGCTAATTTATCAATGTAATCAGGGTCCTTTATAGTTTCCAAATCACTTTCATTGGACACAAATCCAAGTTCAACAAGGGCGGAAACATTTTTAGTTTTATTTAAAACAATTATAGCTGGTGTATTTTTAATTCCACGGTCCACTGCTCCAGTTTCTCTTATTAATGCCTTTTGTAGGCAAGAGGCAAAGTGCTTTTGAACTGTGTCTTTAATTTTAACATTCTTTTCAGATGCGTAGAGGACTTCTATTCCCTGTGCACTGGAATTGTCAGAGCTGTTAAAGTGAATTGATAGGAACAAATCTGCATTGCTGTCATTTGAAACAGAGGCTCTATCTAATAATTTGATATATTCGTCTCTATCTCTTGTGATTATTGCATTGATTTCAGAATTTTCACTTAACTTTTCCATTAAACTTTCAGCAACTAATAAATTTAAATCTTTTTCGTAAGTGTAACCATCTACACCAATTGCGCCAGAATCCTTGCCACCATGGCCTGGATCTATAACTATATTTAATTTGCCATTAATTTCGATTTTATCTTTTATGACTCTATTTTCCTTTTCTTTGATGTCTAAATCTGCTTCTTCAAAAATTTTGTCTTCGTTTCCTCTATTGATTTGGTTCTTTATATTTTTTGTTTCTTTTCTTTCAGTATTTGATTGGAAAAAGCTGTCATCAAAAATGGATTTTGAATCTACCTTAGATTTTTTTACGCTATTAGACTTTTTCTTTTTAGTATTTTTCTTAGTATTTGAGTTTTTCTTAGAATTTTTATTTTCGCTTGTCTTTTTATTATTGTCCTTGTCATCTTCCATTATTGATTTTGAACTGACTGTGCTAATTTCTGCTCTAACCTTGTCATTATTCCAGTCCACATTGTAACCAAAAGTTTCAGAGATAAATCTTAGTGGCACCATAGTCTTTGTCTCTTTTCTTGGACTAGAATATAGGGCAAGTTGTGGTGCTTGTGCGTCGTCTAATTCAATTTCTTTGTCGTTCACAGTGACTGTGGGACTATTTATTTGCATATTAATTACATCGCCATTTAAGGTGATTTTTATGCTTTTATCTCTTCCATTCCACTTAACATCAGCGCCTAGTTTTTCTGTAATTTCACGAATTGGCACAAAAGTCCTTCCTTCTTTTATGTAAGGAGAAAATTCAGTCTTAAGTGATTCATCATTTACTAGAACTCCTGCTTCCTTAACTTTATAAGGCTTGTTGGATATACTTACATTAAAAATATTTGCAGCAAAAACTGGAGTGATTAGCATTGCTATAAATAAAATTGATAATTTAATAATTCTTTTCATTTAATTCACCTAATTAAAGTTTATATAGGATTAACTAATTTGTCAATATTGTAACCGAATTGTAATATTTACTAAACTAGCTTGTAAAGCTCATCAGAACCTGGTTCAGATAGACTTATTACCTCATCTCCTACTATTACTTCTGTAATCTTATCTTCTATTACTTCTCCGATTTTTGTGATTTTTATTCCTCTTTTATCTGCCTCATCTTTAAAATCAATAAATTTATCCTTATCAAAAATCATGAGCATACTTCCACTTGAGATGAGTCTCATGGGATCAAGACCATAAAATTCTGCAATTTTTTTTGTTTCATCAAGAAGAGGGATCTCGTCATAATAGGCTCTTAAACCGTGACCCACTGCAACTCCAGTTTCCCAAAGTGCTCCGTAAAGTCCACCTTCAGTTATGTCGTGCATGTGCTTTACGCCGTATTTTGTCGCCATCCTTGCTTCTTTTAAAACTGAAATATCATCTGCTAAGGATTTGGCAAATTTTAATTCTTCTTCGCTTAAAATTTCACTGACATCGTCTTTATCATGGGCAATAATGCTTGTGCCTTCAATGCCAAGATATTTTGAAACAGCGACTACATCTCCTGCCTTAATACACTTAGGGTCTGGCATAACTTTTCTATTAACTCTTCCTAGAACCGTTGTTGAAATTAAAATTTTATTTACGGCATCAGTTATCTCTGTGTGGCCGCCAATTATGTCTACATTTAACTTGTCTGCAGTTTTATTTGCATCTTCGACAATTTCCTTTAGGTCTTCAAGACTGGCACTTGGCGGAATTAAAACTGTCATGAGAACTCCAACTGGATCTGCCCCTTGGCAGCTAACATCATTTACTGAAACATTTATGGCAAGAGAGCCAATATTTTTTGAGGCACCAGTTATGGGGTCTGTTGAAGCTACAATTAAGTCGCCTCCAAAGTCCATAACTGCGTTGTCTAGTCCTGTTCCACTTTTTATTATTACTTCTTTTCTATTTGAACTCAAATTGTTGAAAATGTATTTTTCCAACAATTCAGTTTTTAATTTTCCAATTTCCAAAATTAACACCCCATAAGATTTTACAATTATTTTATCTGCATTTCAAATTTATAAAATCCATTTTCCATATAAAAATTTTTGCTCAAAATATTTATGTCCTTAAAGACTCTATTAAAATAATCTTCGTCCTTGACAAGACCTCTTACTGTCATCTTTCCATTGTCAAAATAATAATCTGTTATAATTAAATTTTCATCTTCGAGCTTTTGAATTTCAGAAATTTTATCTATGAAAATTTTATTTCTCTCTTGAAATTTGTCGCTGGAAAGGTCAATATCTTCCACTTCTTCACTTTTTATTTCTTTTGCATTAGCTAAGCTCACTTCATTTTCTTTTTTGAGATTAAAATAATATAGGACATTAAAAATTATTACTGCAGCCATGGCAAGGGGAAGAATAAAATTAATAGGACTTTTCTTTTTTCTAGTCTTTTTTTCTTTTTTCTCCCTCTTTATTGGCAGCTTATTGTGAAGGTCTTCTTCAAGTATTTTATATTTAAAATTGCCATAAGTTGATAGAGCATCCTTAATTTCCTTGGAGTCGCAAATATTTCCAAATAAATAGACTTCTTCGCCCTTAGAAAAATTTTCCATTTCCCTTATGTGACTTATAAAATAATTTTTAAATCTAAATAAAAAGTCTTCATCGATTTTATCTTCTTCTGGGTCATAGCGAAGGTTTATTATGTTACTTGCATTTTCTTCTTCCAATTTGTTGTCCAAAATTAGTTTTTCAAAATTGTCGTCATAAATTTTTTCGTAGGTATTTACTAAATTATTTTTTACAGAAATAAATTTTAAATAAGTTGGTGCTATTTCAATAAATTTCCCCTTCTTATTTATGGATTTTGGCTCTGGAATTATCTCAAGATTTTCAACTTCTAATTTTTCAAAAACTTCCCTTAATTTTGAAATTAATTTTCTAGGAACTAGGTCAATTGATAGATTTAAAATTTTATCTTCTTTCAGGAAGTCGTAGAAAATTTCATAGCCTGATAAATTAAAATCTCCATAGTCTTCAAGCTCTAAGGCAAGAAAATCTCTTATTTCACTTTCGTCTATTTCAGGAATTTTATAATTTATGTGAATAAAAGAAGAAGAGTCAAATATTAAAGTTAAATTATCACTCTTTTGAAAATCAATTTTCTCCAAGATTTTACTGCATTTGTAGTAAAAGTGATGATAATCTAAAATCTCCCCATCCCTAAAAATTCTATAGGGCAAGGGAATATTGAACTCTTCTTTGTCATTTTTATTAATTTTTATAAAACCGTCAGAAATTATAAATTTTGTAATATTTTTTTGAAACATATTTCACCTGCACAATATGAAAATAATAATTGCTATGCTAATAAAGGGTCCAAAGGCAATTGAATCTTTAAAATTCTTCTTCTTTAAGAAAATTAAAATCATGGAAAATATTGCTGCAATTACAAAGGCATCTTTAAATATAAAAAAGGCATCTAGTAAATTATTTGCAAAAACTCCCATGACAAAGGCATAGAGCACATCTCCAAGGCCCATCATGCCTGTAAATTTGTATAAAAGATAGAAAGTCAGACCCATGCCCAGGGAAAATTTTAAGGAGTTAAAAATACTTTCTCCTTGAGATAATTTAAAAATTATTGTTAAAATTAAAATTATAAAAAGGTCTAGGTTATAGATAAATCCAGTCTTGTAATCTATTATCCCTATAAAAGTTGCCACTGTAATTATTCCAATTACTAAAAAACTTTGAATGGACAAGTCATATTTTAAAAAAGCAAAGACGGAAAGGATAGAAACTAAAATTTCTGTGAAAAGTTTATCTGAGCCAATTTTTTCTCCACAAGTTTTGCACTTTCCGCCGAGAAAAACATAAGAAAAGACTGGAATTAATTCATAAAATTTTAAATTCCTATGGCAGGAGTCGCAGTTACTTCTCCCCCATAAAAAATTTTCATTTTTTTCTCTTCTGCTGACAAAGACACCATAAAAGGACGCCAAGGATCCTCCCAGCATAAAAATCAAAAAGCCTATAAAAATTTTATAAATCTTATTTTCCATTATCTTCAACTAAAGTTTTTCCTGAAACTTTTATCATTCCTGGTGTAACTTCCACATCGCCGTCGTCAGTTGAAGTTACTGTAAAATCACTTGCACCACTTAAGTGTTTTGCAGGTTTTGGAATTTTTCCTCCTTCAAGGTATGGCTTCAAAGCTTCAAGAGAAAGCTCATTTTTTGCATCAGGATTGTCAATTAAATATAAAATTCCTGCACTCTTTAAAACTTTAACATTAGAATTGTGGGCTGCTGCCTCAGCTGCTAGGTTCGTCGTGCTGTACTTCATAGCTGCAATGGAAATTAAAATTGCAATAATGGCAATTACAATAACTAATTCAATAAGGGTAAAGCCCCTTTGTCTCTTTTTTAATTTCATAAAAACCTCCTAAAATTGATTTACCATATCGAAAACTGGAAGTGCAATTGATAGCACTATAAAGCCAATTATTAAAGCCATAATTATTATTAAAATAGGACCGAGAACTCCCAAAAATCTCTTGTTGTAGTTGTTTAATTCCTCGTCATAAAAGCCAGACATTATTGAAAAAACTTCCTTTAGGTTTGAAGATTCTTCGCCAACGCGAATCATGGAAACTAAAATTTTTGGAAATACATTTATTTTATTTATGCTTATATAAAAGGAGTCTCCCGACTTAATATCCCTTAAAACTTCTAAAAATTTACTCTTTAAAACCACATTGTCTTCCATGGCAGAAAGTATTTCCAGACTCCTATCTACAGTAAGACCTGCCCCAAGGAGTAGGTCCATGTTAAAAGTAAATTTTAAACTCTTAGTCATCTTGTAATACTTTGATTTCAAGAGTATCTTGTGAAAAGTCTTTGGATTTTTCCTGTGGTAAATAGAAATAATGGCTATTACAAGAAGTATTACTAAAATTATAAAAATGTAATTTTTATAGATAAAGTTAGAAAAATTTATCAAGATTCTTGTTGGCAGTGGCAGCAAATTGTCATTGGAAGCAAAAATTTCACTGAAACTTGGAATTACATTTATAATTAAAAAATTAATTACAAAAATTGAAGTGATGAGGAGAATTATTGGATAAGCTAGGGCCTCAATGATTTTTGAATTTGTCTCCCTCTTTTTTATGTAATAGTTTGACAAGGAGTTAAAAATTTTGCCAAGGCTTGATGTGTTTTCTCCAACAAAGACCATATTTATAACAAGGTTTGGAAAGGCACGAGTCTTTTCCATGGATTCAGACAGAGAAATTCCGATCCTGAGATTATCTTTCACCTGGCTTAATATTTTGCCCTTGTCCTTAGGAAATTCTGTACTTAAAATTTCAAAGGCACTTTCTATATTTATGCCAGAATTTATAAGTAGGCTGAGCTCTCTAAATAAAATATACAAATCTTCATTTTTAAATTTTCTGTTAAAGTCAAAGGAATTAGAGGACTCAATATTTTCTTCAATCTTTATTGGTCTTAGTCCCTCTCTCTTTAATTTTTCCTTGGCATCTTTAATGCTTGTAGCTTCAAGCTTGCCCTTTACTTTTTCGCTGCCTTTAAAGGCCTTATACTTGTAAATCATAATTCACCAACGGTATGAATGTTCTTATAGTATTCCTCAAAAGTGGTCTCGCCCTTTTCTATTAGGCTTAAAATTTCACTAGATAGTGTCTTCATTCCTCTTTCAAGGGCAAAGTTTTTTATATTTTTTACGCTCTCTCTTCTCGTAATCATGTCGCGTATTTCGCTGTCCACAATCATAATTTCAAATACTGCAATTCTTCCGCTGTAACCGCTATTGCACTTGTCACAGCCTTTGGCTCTATAAATAAATTCCCTATCTATTAGTGGGTTTGTGTTTTTAATTTTTTCCCTACAATGAGGACATAATTTTCTTATAAGTCTTTGAGAAATTACTCCAATTAAGCCTGCAGATATTAAATAAGGCTCGATTCCCATGTCAATTAGTCTTCCAATTGATGCAGGGGAAGATTCTGTGTGAAGAGTTGATAGGACTAAGTGACCTGTTATGGAAGATGAAATGGCAATGTGAGCTGTGTCTTCATTTCTAATTTCACCAATCATAATCTTATCTGGGTCCATTCTCAAAATTGCCTTTAGTCCCTTTTCAAAGGAAAGCCCAGTGTTGGGATTTACTTCAATTTGATTTATGCCGTCAATTTTATATTCAATTGGATCTTCAATGGTCATAATATTTATGTCGTCACTTTGAATTTTTCTTAAAAGTGTATAAAGAGTTGAAGTCTTGCCTGAAGAAGTTGGACCACAAATTAGAATTAAGCCAGATGGTTGGCTAATTAAACTCATGACTTTTTCATAATTTTCACCCACTAGACCAATGCCTTCTGGAGTATAGGAAATCCTTTGAATGTCTAAAATCCTAAGGACAATTTTTTCGCCAGTGCCAGTAGGTGTCGTGGCAACTCTTATGTCGATTTTGTCGTCCTTAAAATCAAAGCTAAATCTTCCATCTTGAGGAAGTCTCTTTTCAGAAATATCCAGTTCAGATAAAATTTTTATTCTGGTCACAAGCTGAGGATAAATATTTTTTGGAAGCTCAATTAATTTATTTAAAGCTCCGTCAATTCTTATTCTCACAATAACCTTTTGAAAGCCAGGCTCAATGTGGATGTCGCTGGCATTTTTCTCGATACTTTCCCTTAAAATGTAGTCTAAAAGTCTAACTGCCGGTGAGTCTTCTCTTTCTCCCTTTTCATTAATTAGTAAGTCCCCATAATTTGTGTCTATGTCATCTAAGAGAAAATCTTTTTCCTCATCCTTATAAATTTTATCTAATTCTTCTAAAATTTTTTCTTTAGAAGTTTTTTCTAAGATTACTTTTTTCTCTAATCTCTCTTCGAGATTATATTTTAAAATCTCATCAATATGTAAAGAGTAGAAGACCACGCTGTCGTCTTCTTCTCTGGCAGGAGCTATAAAATTCTTGCGGCAATAATTTTCGCCGAAAATATCTCTAATTTCAAAAGAAAATTTATTCACTTTCCTCTCTCCTGTAATCGCATTTGTCCTTGCTACACTTTATAATTTTTTTGCCCTTGGATTTCATTTCTGTCAAAATACTTTCGCACTTTGGACATTTTTCGTTAATTGGCTTGTTCCAAGATACAAAGTCACACTTAGGATAGGAATCGCAGCCGTAAAAAATTCTGCCCTTTTTACTTCTCTTGACTACAATTTCTCCCTTGCCACACTTTGGACATTTTACGCCAATTTTTTCTACAAGAGGCTTTGTATTTCTACAATCAGGGAAACCTGGACAAGCTAAAAACTTTCCATATCTTCCCATTTTTATAACCATGTTCCTGCCACACATGTCGCAGATGACATCTGTGACTGGATCTTCTATTTGAACCTTTTCTATATTTTCATAGGCCTTGTCCAAATCTTTCTTTAGGTCTCCATAAAAAGCTCTCACAAGTTCCTTCCAAGGTTTTTTGCCTGCAGCAATTTCATCTAATTCAAATTCCATTTGTGCAGTAAATTTTTTGTCCACTAAGTTGTCAAAATTTTCCACTAAAATTTCATTTACAGTTTGTCCCAGTTCAGTTGGAACAAATTTTTTCTCTTCAAGAACTACATAGTACCTACTTTGGAGAGTTGAAATAGTTGGTGCATAAGTGGAAGGCCTTCCAACGCCTAAAGCTTCAAGCTCTTTAATAAGTGAAGCTTCGTTGTATCTTGGAGGTGGATTTGTAAAGTGTTGTTCCTTATTTATTTCCTTTAATTTTAAAATTTGTCCCTCTTCAAGAGGTGGAAGTTCAGTATTTTTTTCATTTGAATAATCATAAACTCTTAAAAATCCATCAAATACTAAGGCTGATCCAGATGCTTTAAAAACTTCAATACCTGAAAAAATATTTGCTCTTGTAGTAGCATAAATTGCATTTGCCATAAGAGATGCAACAAACCTCTTCCATATCAAAGAATACAATTTAAACTGTTCTTCTGTTAAAGAATCTTTAATAGAGTAAGGCGTTTTATTAACATCCGTTGGTCTAATACATTCGTGAGCATCTTGCACATTTTCATTTTTCTTTTTGCTTACAGACCTATGTTTTCCTAAATATTCTTTACCATAACTCTTTTCTATAAAATCGAGGCAGGCATTTTGCGCTTCAGCAGAAATTCTTGTAGAGTCAGTTCTCATATAGGTTATAAGACCTACAGATCCTACCTTTGGAAGCTTTATGCCTTCGTAAAGACTTTGAGCAACCATCATAGTCATCTTAGTTGAAAAATTTATTCTCCTTGAAGCTTCTTGTTGCATAGTTGAAGTTGTGAAAGGACTTGGACCTCTTTTGTTTCTTTTAAGGTTTTTAACAGAATCAACTATGAATTTTTCACTATCTATATTTTTAAGAACCCTGTCCGCGTCATCTTCTGACTCAAGTTTGTTCTTTTTTATTCCTTGTTTTTCTTTAACTCCAAAATAATCAGCTAAAAGTTTTCGCCTTCCTGCTCGCAGATCTGCTTGGATAGTCCAATACTCTTCAGGGATAAAATTGTTTATCTCCTCTTCTCTGTCGCAAATTAATTTTAAGACAGCAGATTGAACACGCCCAGCAGAAAGACCAGACTTAACTTTTTTCCATAGAAGGGGAGAAATTTTGTAGCCGGCAAGCCTATCTAGTTCACGCCTGGCTTGTTGTGCATCAACAAGGTCCATGTCAATAGCCCTTGGATTTTTTATTTCTCTCTTAACAGTGTCCTTTGTGATTTCGTTAAAAGTAACTCTGTTTTTGTCTTCTGGATCCATGCCCAAAATATATGAAAGGTGCCAAGAAATTGCCTCTCCCTCCCTATCGGGGTCGGTTGCGAGAATAATTTTGTCAGCTTTTTTAGCCTCAGCCTTAATCTCATTTATAAGAGGTCCCTTGCCATATATATTCATATACTGGGGTTCAAAATCTTTTTCTATATCAATACCAAGTTTTGATTTTGGTAGGTCCCTAACATGACCAACAGAAGCAATAACATTGTAATTAGTGCCAAGCATCTTTTTTATTGTCTTAGCCTTAGTTGGCGACTCCACAATTACAAGATTTTTTGCCAAAATACCATCTCCTTCTTCCTAAAATCTATTTTAAAATTTGAAATTCATTCATAGAAATTCTTTCAATAATTCCCTTAAGTTCCAACTTCGTCAATATCTTATTTATATAAAATACCTCATTATTTAAATTATTGCAAATATCATTGGTGTTATTTATTCCCTTTTCTATCAAATTATAGACTAAAAGTTCCTCTCCATTCATTTGGATTTTCTCTTCAGAAACTTTGTTTTTAGAAAGCTCTGGATAATAATCAAAAATATCTTTTACTTCAACAAGAGGAATTGCTCCGTCCCTAATTAATTTATTGGTCCCAACAGAATAAATGGAAGTGATGTTGCCTGGCACTGCAAAAACTTCCTTGCCCTGTTCGGCAGCAAGTCTTGCTGTAATTAAACTTCCACTTTTGTCTTTAGCTTCAACTACTACAACGACCTTCGAAAGCCCAGAAATAATTCTATTTCTCATGGGAAAAGTAAACTTATTTGCACCAGTCCCAAGGGGAAACTCACTTATGACGGCGCCCTTATTTGAAATTTCTTCATAGAGTGCCTTGTTTGACTTTGGATAAACTACATCAATGCCAGTTCCCAAAACTGCAATTGTGTTTAAATTATTAAAAAGAGCCCTCTTGTGGGAAAGAGAATCAATTCCATAGGCCATGCCACTTACAATAGTAAAATCAAAAGAACTTATGGCGTCAATTATTTTATTTACAGCCATATTGCCATAGGAAGAGTGGCTCCTGGCACCAACAAAGGCAATGGGATTGTAAATATTTAAGTCGCCTTTTACATACAAGAGAGAAGGCGGGTCCTCAATATATCTAAGGGACTCTGGATAGTCATCATCTAAAATCGTAATAATTTTCACTCCAATTGAAGTGATTTTTTCATTGATCTTTTCAATTATTAGTTCAAAATCTGCTGACTTTTCCATCAACCTGTCGTAACTTCTCTTTGACAAGATATTTTCTTCCAAATAATCAAGCTGAGGAAAGTCCTCAAGGGGAATATTTTTGTCCAAAAGATAATTTAAAATTTTAAGGGAGTTTTCGCTGGAAAAATTTATTCCATTTAAAAAAATTAGTAAGTCTCTTTCCTTCATTTAATTACCCCAAAACTTTTTGTCCATAGTCCTATATTGAATGCTTTCCAAGACATGGTCTTCTTTAATATTTTCGCAGCCATCCATGTCTGCAATAGTCCTTGCGATTTTTAAAATTTTATTATAAGTCCTGGCGCTCATGCCATATTTTCTAAAGGCAAGCTCCAAAATTTTTTCAGAGTTAGCATCAAGCGCACAATATTTTTTTAACTTTTTCTCAGGAATTTCTGAATTGTATTTAAAAACTTCATTCTTAAATCTATCCTTTTGAACTTCCCTAATGTCTTTTACCCTTTCCCTTATGACTTCAGAGCTTTCCCCAGACCTTTCAGAGGAAATCTCCTTGTAATTAACTTCAGGTACTTCCAAGTGAATGTCGATCCTATCTAAAAGGGGATGAGAAATTCTTGAAAGATACCTTTGAATTTCATAAGGAGAGCAGTTACACTCGTGTGTCTTTGAATTGTGGTAGCCACAAGGACAAGGATTGAGGGCAACTATAAGTTGGAAGTCTGCAGGATACCTTACACTTGCATTAGCACGAGAAATTATTATATCCTTAGATTCCATTGGTTGACGCAAAACTTCTAAGACTGATTTTGAAAATTCTGGCAGCTCATCTAAAAATAATACGCCTTTATTGGCAAGAGAAATTTCTCCTGGCTTTGGTATTTGTCCTCCGCCAATTAGTGAAACAGCTGATGCTGTGTGGTGGGGTGCCCTAAAGGGTGGCTTCGTTATAAGGGCATTGTCGTCTAAGAGTCCTGAAATGGAATAAATTTTTGTCACTTCAATGGCTTCTTCAAAGTCAAGCTCTGGTAGGATTGTTGGAAACCTCTTTGCCGCCATGGTCTTTCCAGAACCAGGTGAGCCTAAAATTAAAATATTTGACTTGGCACAGGCAGAAATTTCAAGAGCCCTCTTTAAATTTTCTTGTCCCTTAATGTCAGAGAAGTCTACATCATAAGAAACCTTTTCCCTGGCGAAAGATCCCATACATCTTTCGATTTGAATTTCACCTCTTATAAAAGAAATCACTTCTTCTAAAGTTTTTACAGGATAAATTTCCACGTCGCTAACTATGGCACATTCCTTTCGGTTTTCATAGGGCACAATAAACTTTCTGTAGCCCTTTTCACGCATGGAAATCACCATAGGAAGAGCTCCTTGAATTTTATTTACCTTGCCGTCAAGGGCAAGCTCGCCCATATATGTATAGGGACTGTAGTCAAGTTCCAAACTTTCATCGCAGCTCAAAAGGCTCACTGCTATGGCAAGGTCAAGTTGGGTGCCATCCTTTCTCAAATTGGCAGGAGCTAAATTTATGGTAATTCTCTTTTTTGGAAAGTCAAAGCCAGAATTTTTTATAGCCGATTTTACTCTCTCCGTTGATTCTTTAACTGCAGTGTCTGCAAGCCCAACTAGTATAATTTTTGGCATTCCATTGGAAAGGTCAACTTCAACATCTACTGGGTAGCCATTAAGTCCAGTTAAGGTGCAAGTTTTTGTGCAAGAGTACATACTTCCTCCTCATCATTTATTTTAAAATTTCAATTTAATTTACCACTTTATTTTATTTTACCAGATTTGAGTTTATTTGGTAAATTATTATAAAAAAAGCCAGACTTAAAATGAAGTGAACCCGTAAACACGGAGCAAACTTAATATTATTTTTTCATTTGAAACTTTTGGTTGATGATGTTCTTATAGCTTAAATAGTTTTATAATCAAAGTATGTAAATCATTTTCTTTAATTTCTTTTGGTGTATCAATTCATTTGCCTCACCTATCAAATTGTAATCATATTTTTTAATTCATATCTGTATTTCATAAAACCACTCTCCTTACTGGTTTGTCCAGTAAAGAGGGTGGTTATCAAGATGATTTTAATAATTTTATTTATTTTTTATAATATGAAAGTATTATTATTTGATAGGTTGTAAAATTGGGATCTCTCCTCGTTCTTTTCTAGAAATTCTTTTAAGTTATTATCAACTTTGATAGCAACTCTTTTATAAAAGCTATCATCAGGTGCTTCAATAAACACTTATTTGGCAAGTTGTCCTAGCTCTTCTTCTATTGTTAAAATTTCATTTTTTAGCATAATTAATTCCTTTTTCAAATAAAAAATTACAATTTGTTATTTAAGTGTATCATGATAAAAAGATTTTTTAAAATACAAAACAAGATACGTTTATTTATTATTCAATTAACTTTGCTACCACTGTGCTTTGACAAAACATTTAAAAAATATTAAAATATTAATTAAATTAGAAACAAATTTTAAATGCTTCATTTTTGTGTGAGCTATGACATTATATCCAAAAATATTTTAGACCCAGTAAATAAAGTGCTCTTTATTTTACTGGTTTTTTTATAAGAAAATACATATTTCTTTGCTAGATTTTAGATGGATGGTTAATAAGGAGGTAAAAATGAAATTAACAAAAGTGAAATTGGGGATTTTATCTGTTCCACTTAGAGTCCCTTTTAAGACAGCTTTGCGATCTGTAAATAGTGTAGAAGATATAATAGTGGAGATACATACAGATACAGGTCATGTGGGATATGGTGAAGCGCCACCAACAGGGGCGATAACAGGAGAAACTCAAGGTTCAATAATTGGTGCCTTTAAAGACCACATAATAAAGACAATAGTGGGAAGAGATGTAGACGATTTTGAAGACTTGATGAAGGACTTAAATACTTGCATAGTAAAAAACG
>NZ_HE978566.1:790618-793979 GCF_000311825.1 Peptoniphilus grossensis ph5
GAATAGATGCCAACCAAGCATGGTCACCTAAAGAAGCAGTTAGGATCTTAGACTCAATGCAAGAAAAACAACTAGACATTGAATTAGTAGAGCAGCCAGTAAAGGCACATGATTACCAAGGACTAAAATATGTAACAGACCACTCAATAGTACCAGTCTTGGCAGACGAAAGTGTATTTTCACCAGAAGATGCCATGACAATTCTAAACATGAAAGCAGCAGACTTAATTAACATAAAACTAATGAAGTGCGGAGGACTTTATAACGCCCTAAAAATAGTTAGCATGGCAGAATTATGTGGAGTAGAATGCATGATAGGTTGCATGCTTGAAGCAAAGATATCAGTAAATGCAGCAGTACATCTAGCTTGTGCAAAGCAGATAATAACAAAGGTAGACTTAGACGGACCAGTCCTCTGTATAGAAGACCCAATAGAAGGAGGAGCTATCTTTGATGAGAAAGTAATAAAAGTATCTGACGATGTAGGGCTAGGAATAAAATCTGTCAAAGGAATAAAATATTTAGATATTTAAAATATTAATAGAATATGGAGTGTTAAGTATGATAAACTATGATAATTTAAAAAATGATATAGAGAACCTTATAAAAGAAAGTTCTGCATCTATATCTGTTACCTTTTGTGATCTAGATAATGACGAAAAATTTTCTATAAACGGAAATAAAAAAGTGCCATCAGCAAGTATGATAAAACTTTTAATAATGTTGACTCTTTTAAAAAAAGTTGAATTAAAAGAAATATCTCTTGATGAAAAAACAAAACTTGTGGAAGATAAGAGAGTTGGAGGTTCAGGAGTATTAAAGGATCTTTCTTGTGATCATTCTTTCACTATAAAAGAACTGTTGACGCTTATGATAATAATAAGTGACAACTATGCTACAAATATTTTAATTGAGAAAATTGGAATGGATAACATTAACAAGCTTGGTAAAGAGCTTAATCTTTTAGAAACTTCTCTTGAAAGAATCATGATGGATACAGATGCTCAGAGCAGAGGGTTAGATAATTTTACATCATCAGAAGATGTATTTTCTGTGTTGAAAATTATTTACGAAAAAAGTTTTTTAAGAGAGGATCTTTCAGAATTGGCTCTTGATATCTTACTAAGACAACAGGAAAGAGATAGGCTTCAAAGATATTTACCAGAAGATTTAAAAATTGCTAATAAAAGTGGCGATTTAGACTTTTTGGAAAATGACGGAGGAATATTTTTTACAAACAGCAAGAATTATATTTTAGTTGTTTTAGTAAACAATGCGGACTCAAATGTTATTGCCAAGGATATTATAGGTAAAATTTCGCTAAAAATTTATAATAGTGTTATAGAGTAAAATAAAATTGTTTTACATCTTTTGTGAGAGGCAAGAATAGTCACTCAAACAATTACTACTGCATATAAATGTGTTTTATAAAGTATACAAGATATAAGGTTTAAAAAAATGATGTTTAAAAATTGGTATTCTTTCTTAATCAACGAATATGGTCTCAAAGAATTAAATATTAGATGTCCTGATTGTAAAGAGGACAATTAAATCTTGTTTTTAATAGCAAATAAAGAGATTGTGAAATAATTTGTGTATGGAAACTCCTCCTGATAGTATAATAATAATAAGGAGGAATTTTTATAGCAAGAAAAAGACCAGAAACAAGACTTAACAAAATATCAAAAATGTTAATCGAAGAGTATCAACCAGAAACAGTACAAGATTTACAGGAAGCTTTAAAAGATCTTTTAGGAGATACAATGGAGCAAAATGCTTAAAGCAGAACTAGATGAGCATTTAGACTATAAATACGGAGAAACACCACTATCACTAAACACTAGAAATGGTTCAAGTAAGAAAACAGTCAAATCATCTTACGGAAACATAGACCTAGACATACTAAGAGATAGAGAAGGATCTTTTGAACCACAGGTATTAAAGAAATACGAAAAAGAAATATCAAACATAGAAAATCAGATAATATCCATGTACGCAAAAGGAATGACAACAAGAGATATATCAAGTCATATCAAAGATATCTATGGTTTTGGAATATCAGAAACAATGATAAGTAAAATAACAAATAAAATACCACCAACCATAGAAGAATGGCAAAATAGACCACTAGAACGACTATACCCAATGGTATTCTTAGATGCTATCCACTACCATGTAAGAGAAAACAATATAGTAGTAAAAAAAAGCAGTATATATAGCCCTAGGATACAATTTAGAAGGATTTAAAGAAATATTAGGAATGTGGGGTAGGAGAAAATGAATCAAGCAAATACTGGCTTTTAGTATTAAATCAATTAAAAGAAAGAGGACTAGAAGATGTACTCATATTCTCAACAGATAACTTACCAGGTTTTAGCCAAGCAATAGAAGCAGTTTATCCAAAATCAGAAATATACCCAAAGGGCACAAGCAAAAATGTATAATACACCAAATAAGAAACTCCACAAAATATGTATCATACAAAGACATAAAAGAACTAATGAAAGGCTTAAAAACAGTCTACAAGGCACCGACAGAAGAACTTGCTCTAACAAATTTAGATATCTTTGAAGAAAAATGGGTCAAAAAATATCCAATGTGTGTAAGCTCATGGAGGAACAACTGGGCAGAACTATCTACATATTTCAAATACACAGAAGGTATCAGAAAACTAATATACACAACAAATGCCGTGGAAAACTTCAATAGGCAACTAAGAAAAGTTACAAAAAATAAGGTCATATTTCCAAATGACTATGCACTACAAAAAAGCTTGTACCTAGCAATGGTAGATGCATCAAGCAAGTGGACATCAAGAATCTGTGGATGGGATCAAATATTATCTCAGCTAACAATATACTTTGAAGTCAGAATCTAATTTTCTGCCACAAAAATAATAAAAAATTTGAGAATTCCCGTCAAGGGTAAAGGCTACGCCTTGGTCTTACGACCAACCCTTGACAAAATCCTCAAATTTAAAAAAATCAATTAGGCAGAAAAGGTAGATTTTAAAATAAATCTTGACCTTTTAATTTTCTTGTGCCAAAATTAGCTTACAAAGATTCATAAAAGTGAATTTTTGAATATATTTAGTTTTAAGATATTTTTCAATAAAAAATATCAGCCACATCCTATCAGGAGGGCTGATACACAAAACTTTTCACACTACCGATTTAAATATTAAAGAGACCTACAATCAGGTCTCTTTTTCTATTCACAAAAAAGCCACCCCCAAATGTTGTGACCCCATAAAGTTGGACTTAATACCAGGACTAGTAGTTTGCTAGTTCTGGTATTATTTTATTACTTTCCACCCCTAGGGGTGGAATTTTTATGCTGCATTTTGTTCTCTGTATTCCAC
>NZ_HE978566.1:794936-798508 GCF_000311825.1 Peptoniphilus grossensis ph5
AATGGATAGATTGTTGATTTTAAATTCATTTGCTAGGTTTTGATAGGACATTTCTCCTGTTAAATACAAGTTTACTACATTTAGTTTGAAGTCTAAAGAGTAATTATTATTCTTTCTTTTTACTTTTAGTCCATCATAGCCTTGAGATTCATAAGCATTAACCCACCTTCTAACATTAGACTTGTCTGGGATACTGTATTTTTTCGCTAAGTCTTTGTAACTTACAATTCCTTCAAGATATTCTTTTACTACTTTCATCTTAAATTCTGTTTTGTATTTTGCCATCAAAAAACTGACCTCCTTTAGTTGGTTTGTTAGTCAACTTTTGGGGGTCAGTTCAATTTTAATCTGAAGCTTTTTTATAAAGAGTTTTGAGTAATATATTAATAGTTATATTTTTTTGTCATATATTCATATGCTGCCTTAGAGATTTTAGAAATTGTTTCTACACCCTCATAATCCTCAGCTAATTTTTGGCTAAACACGGATATTACATATCTTTCTCCTTTAGGTAGGATAAAAATACCTACATCATGTTGTACTTTCCAAAGATCTCCTGTTTTATTTGCTACTAACACTTTTCCTTCATCTGGCAAATCAGCTGTAGCTTTTGCATCGTAAGAAGTTATAGCTGGTATTAGATTAGGTAATTTTTGTCTAAACTGTTGCATTTTCATCATTTTTAATAATAGTTCAGATGACTCTTTGGAAACACATTCGTCTTTTGCTACTAAAGAAAGAATAGTTCCTAAATCTTTAGCTGTTGTAAAATTATCTTTACCTTCTTGTAGAGACTTTAAGTCAAGCATTTTTCTTTGAAATTTTGTATCATTTAAACCTAGACTTTTACTAAATGAGTTTATATTATCAAAACCACCAACTAAATCTACAAGTTGATTAGTTGCAACATTATCACTAACTGTTATAGCTAAGGTCATTAAGTCTGATACAGTTGGTTTATAGTTTCTATTTAATGTTTTTAAAACTCCTGTTCCTCCAACTCTGTTTTCTGGTTTGATTTCAATTTCATCATTTAAATCAAACTTCCCTTCTTCATATAGTTTTAAACCTAAAGCTACTAGTGGAATTTTTATTGTACTAGCTGCTGAAAAAACTATGTTTTCATTTAGTAATATTTTTGTTCCATCTACAGTATCTTCAAAATAAACTCCAAATTCACCTTGAACTTCATTTATTAATGATTTAATTTTCTCTTCTAATAACATCTTTACACACTCCTTTTAAAGAATAACTGCCATTATAACTACTAAAGTCATAGTAACTAATATTATTGAATATCCAAGTTTGAGCATTGATTTTATATCTTTAGATTGTGCTAAGCCCATTGCGCCCAACATATCTACTCCTGGATAAGCAAAAGATGTAATTTGGTGACCAACTAATACTAATAGACACCATAATCCCATGTGCATTCCCATGCCTCTTATCATTTCGCCAAATAAGTTATCCATCAAAACAGCTTGAGCTACTGCTGCACCATTTATTCCAAAAACTCCTATTAGTGCTATAACAACAGATGTGATTACTTGTCCACTTGAAATTACTAATGGTTCTAATAGTTCAAATAAAGCAGTAAATGCTCCTGAAGCTTCTACAAATCTTAGGAAAGGTTCAAATAATATAAACATACAGAACATCCAAACCATTTTTTGCATACCTTCAAAGAAATCTTCTGCTATATCTTTAGCTTTTTGTCCGTAACTTAATCCTGTAAGCATTGCCACAGTTATCATTATAAATATAGCATAGGATGCCCCTCTCCCTTTAACTACACCAAATACTAGTAGAGTAAAAAGAGATACTAGAAATACAATTGTTGCTCTATTTGTTTGCTTTGTAGGTTTGTATTCTTTGTTATCTGTGAATTCTTTAAGATCAAATTTTGAAATACCTTTAGTTGACTTTTGAACATGTTTTGCTACAAAATATGTAACAATCCACATAGATAACGCTACAGGAATACCCGCATACATTAAAACTTGTCCATATGTTAGACCTGTTATTTCTTTTAATGTAACCATAGGTGGACTAAATGGACTTAAGAAAAGGCCTGCTTGTCCAGCACCTTGGAAAATAACAGCAAGCGTACTAGGTGTAATACCTACCGCAGCAACTAATGAGATAACTATTGGTGCAATTACGGCATTTGCACCTGCTAGAGTACCTAATAAAGTAACTAGAATTACTGATGTTAGCATAGTTGCTAAGATTGCTTTTCGTTCAGTATTAATTCCAATTTTGTCCATTAAAAAGTGTACAATGTTTTCTGCAATTCCTGTTGTTTGCAAAACAGAACCAAGTCCTGAACCTAGCATGATTATTAGACCAACCAATGCCAAAAAAGAGCCCATTGCTTCCTTAATAACATCACCTAACTCCAAAAGAGGTTGCTTTACTAAAATAGCGCCTAAAATAACACAAATTCCAACATTTACAACCGCATTTGAATTCTTCTTAAATGATAAGAAAACATACAATAGTAAAGGTAGAAGCCCAACTATAGGTGGTAAGTTAAATAATAGTTCTTTCGTTTCCATAAATTCTCCTCCAAATTAATAATAAAATATTGATTAAAAATTAATATTAATATTAATTTTTAATCAAAGATATCGTCGTTTATTTCTACTCCCAAACCTGGTCCTTCAGGAACAGTTAAACATCCATTTACTAACTCAAATTTATTCTTTATTATATCGTTCTTATGAAGTATGTTACCTAAGTAAAGATCGTTTGGAATATCAACATATTTAGAACTTGCAACAAAATGTAAGCTAGCTGTCGCTCCTAATCCAACTTCAAGATTACTTCCTGCTGTAGCATGCAGACCATTTGCTTCTAAATAGTTTGCTATTTTTTTAGCTTGTGATAATCCTCCAACTTTACCAACTTTAATATTTGCAATATCACATGCATCATTGTTTACAACATTTACAACTTCATGGAAATTTGATATAGCTTCATCTGCCATTATAGGTGTGTCTAATCTTTCTCTTAGCATTCTGAGTCCTTTAATGTCATTCCTTTTAACTGGTTGTTCAATACTTTCCAAATGAAACTCTTCTAGTTTTTTAAATGTTGTTAAGGCTGTTCTATAGTCATAACCTTGGTTAGCATCCAATCTAATTGGGAATCCATATCCCAATTCTTCTCTAACTTTAGATAATAACTCTATGTCTCTTTCTGGAGAAATACCTACTTTAATTTTAATTACTTTGTATCCTTCAGCTAATCTTTCTTTTGCTTCTTCTATAGAGCCTTTTAAGTCTTGCATTCCAACAACCCAACTAAGTTCTATTTTATCTCTGTATTTGCCTCCAAGTAATTTATAAACTGGAACATTTAAAGTTTTTCCCATTAGGTCGTAGAGAGCAATATCTATTGCTGATTTAGCAGCATAGTTACCATATATTGCTGTGTCTAATTTATCGTGGATATTGTCAATGTTAAAAATATTTTCACCAATTATTGAAGGTCCTAAATATTTATTTATTGCCAATTCCATTGTGTATCCAGTTTCTCCCATAAATGCTGGCGATGGAGCTGCCTCTCCG
>NZ_HE978566.1:798851-801405 GCF_000311825.1 Peptoniphilus grossensis ph5
TATCCTACAAGACCATCCTCTGTAATTATTTTCACTACACAATGTGGTCTTGTCTTTTGTTCATATAATGATATTTTCCAACTCTTTTTCAATTCCAGTTCTACAACTTTAACTTGAAAGTCTTTGATAATGCTCTTCAAACTATACCTCTCCTTTTATTTCAAATATTTTTCTGCCACTTTCGCAAATAGGTATGAACCCATCCATATGTTTTCTTCATCTATGTCAAAAGTATCTGAATGTAGTGGTTCATGATTTCCATCAACACCAAACCATATAAATGACCCTTTGTACTTCTTTAGATAATAACTAAAATCTTCTGCTATTGTTGAAATTTCGCAAATATCATCAACAACTTTTTCTTCGAAAGAACTAATAGCAACACTTTTAATAAGGTCAGTAGCTTCCTTGTCATTTACAACAACAGGATATCCTCTCTTGTATATTAATTCGCATTTGCACCCATGTTCAATTTCTTTCGATTTTAAAATTAAACCTAATTTTTCTTCAATGTAGTCTCGTACATCTTCATTAAAAGTCCTAACTGTTCCTTCTAATTGGCAGAAGTTAGCTAGTATATTGTATCTAGTTCCACCTGTGATTTTACCTACAGTAATCACAGCTGGACTCAAAACATCGATGTTTCGACTAACTATAGATTGAATTTCTTGTAATACTTGAGATCCTATTAGAATAGAGTCTATTCCAAGATGTGGTTTTGCAGCATGAGAACTTTCCCCTCTTATATTTATATAAAAATGATCTGATGAAGCCATTATTGGTCCACTCAGTATTCCAAAGGTTCCGCCTTTTATAAATGGCCACATATGTAAACCAAATATATAGTCTAAATCTCCTATTTTTCCTGACTCTAAAATACCTTGTGCTCCACCTGTAGGAGAAGCTTCCTCTGCTGGTTGAAATATTAACTTAACTTCACCGTTAAGGTTTTCTTCATGATTTTTTAAAGTTTTTGCTAATCCTAACAATATTGTCATGTGTGCGTCATGTCCGCAAGCATGCATTATGCCTTCATTTTTAGATTTATATTCATAATTATTTTTTTCTACTAGAGGTAGTGCATCCATATCTGCCCTAAATCCTATTTTTTTATTCGTTTTGTTATTGCCTATAGTGGCTATAATTGCATTATTATAAAAATTGGTTTCATATTTTATATCCCATTTATCTAAATATTCCATTATCTTTTTTGATGTCCTTTTTTCTTCATAAGACAAATCTGGGTTCATATGAAAATCTCTACGAATTTCGATTAACTCATTATTAATTTTTCTTACTTCTTCTTTTGCTATTTTTTCTATATTCATTTTTTTAAATCACCACCTTATATTTAAAATAATTTACTATAGATAATAAAATGTATAGATCAATTATCCTCAAAATCATCTAAATATATTTCTAAATCATTAGATGTTTTATTTGTTTGATTGAAGTTGCATAAACTCTTTTCTTTATCCAAGTTCGCATAGTATAGTACCAAGGCGTTTATAACAGTTATTGTTGAAACTACAGTGAAAGTCTTAGAACTATTTTTGGCTTCTAAAACAATGTCTGAGTGCTTGGCAATGGGTGAAATTTTCGAATCAGTAATAGATATAATCTTTACATTCTGTTTTTTTAAATGTTTAATTATATCAAAAGTTAGCCTTGTATATTTTGGGTAACTGATTGCTATAAAGGCATCCCTTTCGTCTAATCCATCAAGTTTAAATGAAATATCATCATTTATATTTTCCAAAAAATATACATTTTGAGAAAATTCACTCAACATATAATATAAAAATATAGCAGGTGACCTAGATGTTCTTGAGCCAAATATTACTATTTTTCTCGATTTATGTAACAAGTTTGAAGCTTCTTTTAGATTTTCTTCTAATTCTTTGCTATATAAGGTATTTAAAGCATCCAAACAATTCGATATTTCGGTGTATAAAAAATTACCATCTTCGTTTTTTAAATTATATTTGATTTCCTCGAATGAAAGAGAACGTTTTTCCCTGTATTGCTCAAAATCTTTTTGGAAGTCACCATAGCATTTATAACCAAATAGCTTTGGAAATCGACTTATTGTCGCTTCACTAACACCTATCTCCTCTTTTAATTCCATAATCGTTCTTAGCGGAATAACATCATAGTTATTTAACATGTATTTAGCAATTATTTTATTAGATCTTGAAAAAGTATTATATTGTTTACTAATTAAATCTAAAACATTTTCCCTCAATAATTAACCTCCCTTCATCAAGTCTTTCCATCAGTATATTAAAATTTTTTTCATTTGTCAATACTTTTGAAAAAAATTTTTCATTTTTAAAGATTTGATAAAGTGATAACTTGTAAATGGTGTTTTGTTATGATTTAAAATACCTTAATTGCTTTTTAATTTTAAAAACCTCTCCTGTGTATTTTATTTGTGCACCAGGAGAGGTTTTGTTTTTAATTAATGAATAAAATATTATTATTTTTAAAAAGTTATTTCTTGACTACTATTGGGATTATATTAAGTTGTGATTCAAAAGTCTTTTATAACTAT
>NZ_HE978566.1:801966-811566 GCF_000311825.1 Peptoniphilus grossensis ph5
AGTATTCCTACCACCAGCATAGCTGGTGGTTTATTCATGCTAAAGCGTACAACAAAAATACCAAAGAAATTATAAAGGTTTCTTTGGTATTTTTATAAGTTTTTATATATAATAGATTTTGTTATATATAAAAGCAAAATTTTTCCATGCTAATCATTTCTTTTGCTCTATAAATTCTAATGCTGTTAATACATTTGCTTGTGCTTTATCATTATCATTTCTAGAGGTGTTAATTATTTGTGCTAGAACCATCAATTATTTCCAAATTAAATTACAAAGTTTCCATCTTTAAAAATTTGAACTTCTTCCCCATTTTCTTTGATGCCAATTATTTCTGTCCTTGCATCGCCAACCATAAAGTCAACATGAGTTAGTGAATCGTTCATGCCTCTTTCTTTTAATTCTTCTATTGTAAGTTTTTCTCCGCCTTCTATGCAAGATGGATAGGACTTGCCAAGGGCAAAGTGGCAAGAGGCATTTTCATCGTAAAGTGTGTTGTAAAATAAAACTTTTCTCATGGAAATTGGTGTGTTGTGGGACACAAGGGCAACTTCTCCAAGTCTCTTTGATCCTTCATCAGTTTCAATAATATTTTTTAAATATTCTTTTCCACTTTTTGCATCGTAGTCAACTACTTCCCCGTCTTTAAAAACTAAATAGAAGTCTTCAATTAAATTGCCGTTGTAATTAAGGGGCATAGTTGAATAAACTTTTCCATTTACTCCATCTAGTCTTGGGGCAGAAAAAACTTCTTCACTCGGCATATTGGCAATAAATTCTTCGCCGTCACTATTTACATCGCCTGCTCCTGCAAAGATGTAGCCCTTTGGAAGGCAAACTTCTAAGTCAGTTCCCTTTTCTGACTTGTAGTGAAGCTTTTCAAATTTATTTTCGTTTAAGAATTTGCTATACCTATTTAAGTTATTTACATGGTCTTCAAGTGCCTTTTCTGGATCACCTTCAAAAAGTCTAACTGAAGAAAAAATTTCGTACCACAATTTTCTCACAGCTTCATCTTCACTTAAGTCAGGAAAAACTTTTGTAGCCCAAGAAGGAATGCTTGCTCCCACGACTATCCATGACACATAGTTTGCCATCATCTTTGCAGAAAAGTCCTTTAATGCCTTTGATGTTGCAAGATTTGCCTTAAAAAGTTTTTCAGAATCCACGCCCTTAAAGGCATCTGGATCAGACCCTGTTACAGAAAGATACTTTGCCTTCTTTTCCATGTAATAATTTTCCTTGTCCACCTTATGCTTTGGCACATCGGTTAAAATTTCTAGACTTTCATTTTCGTATTTTAATCTGGAAATTTCTTGGTCCCTATAATCTACAACTACTTCAGAGGCTCCAAGTTCATAGGCTTTTTTTGTAGATCTTATAGCAAAGTCCCTTGCTTCTATAGGACATCTTATGACAAGCCTGTCGCCCTCTTTTATTTTTAGTCCGACTTTTAAAATTAATTCAGCATATTTTTCTATATAATCATCAACTCGAAAATCTTTGTATTCCATTTTATCATCCTTTCCATTTATCTTTTGTTACAAAAAATAATATACAACAAAAATTTTTTATTTGCAAAAAAATACTATTGAAGACATATAATCTCCAATAGTATAAAAATTTATTTATTATATTTTTTAGCTAAGAAGTCCTTTGCAACTTGTGGGAATAGTGCATAAGTTAGCACATCTTCTTCAGTCCTTGCAAGGTCTCCTACTTCAGCTCTGTATTTATCAAGGGCTGGCTCAAGATGATTTGCAGGTCTATCTGTAATCACTTCAGCATCGCCTATAATTGATTTTCTAAAAGCATCGTCAACTTCAACAGGAGTCTTTCCATAAAGTCCCTTTAGGTAATCCTTAATTTCATTTGGAACCATCTTGTATCTTGCGCCTGTCATTACATTAAAGGAGGCTTGAGTACCAACCATTTGACTCATTGGAGTAACTAGTGGTGGGAAGCCCATGTCTCTTCTAACATTTGGCACTTCTGCAAGAACTTTATCAAAGAGATGCTCTTGCTTTGCTGCAGAAAGTTGTGAGTTTAAGTTTGAAAGCATGCCGCCAGGCACTTGATAAATAAGTCCCTTAGGGTCAACAGTAAGCATTTTTACTCTCAAAGTTCCGTCATTTAAATATTTATTTTTAACTTCTTGGAAGTAAGGTGCAAGTTCATTTAAAATATCAAGGTTTAAATCAACTTTGTAGCCAGCTTCCTTTAAAATTATGGCAAGAGTTTCAGTTGGAGGTTGACTTGTTCCACCAGAAAATGGTGAAAGAGCAGTGTCTAAAATATCTGCGCCTTCCTCAACTCCCTTGAGGTAAGTCATTGAACCACAGCCAGTAGTTTCGTGAGTGTGAAGTTCTATTGGAATGTCCACAGCCTTTCTAAGAGACCTAACTAAATCTCTAGAAACAGGTGGAGTAAGAATTCCTGCCATGTCCTTTACTGCAACTGAATCAGCGCCCATTTCTTGTATTTTTATTGCAAGATCAGTAAAGTATTCGATTGTGTGAACTTCTGAAGTTGTGTAGCAAATTGCAACTTGTGCTTCTGCTCCAGCTTTTTTTGCAGCTCTAAGTGAAGTTTCGATGTTTCTTAAATCATTTAAGGCATCAAAAATTCTAATTATGTCAACTCCGTTTTTAACAGATAATTCGACGAACTTTTCTACAACATCGTCTGGATAATTTTTGTAGCCCAAAAGGTTTTGACCTCTCAAAAGCATTTGAGTCTTTGTATTTTTCATGCGAGACTTAATATTTCTAATCCTTTCCCATGGATCTTCATCTAAGAATCTAATACATGAGTCAAAAGTTGCACCGCCCCAACACTCGAGAGCCCTATATCCAACTTTGTCAAGCTTATCAAGTGCAGGTTCCATATCTTTATAAGTCATTCTTGTCGCCATAAGTGATTGATGAGCGTCACGAAGAATAGTATCCACAAATTCTATTTTTTTCATAAATCCTCCTAACTATTAATTGCCGAGATTACTTTTATAATGTTAGTATAACACAATTTGCTCAAAATTTTTCATTAAATAATAGCTTTCTTGACAAAAAATTCTTGTCGCTTCATAAAAGTTTTCTCATTTTAATTTTTTTTCTTTACAAAGGGCTCCATTTCTAGTATAATGCTATCGGCTTATAAATTATCGCGGCGAAAATTTATAGGAGTTTGATAAAAAATGGCAAAAATGATGGATCCAAAGTTCAAGCAATCAAGAAGACTTGGACTAAATGTATGCGGTCACCCAAAGGCTATGAAAAGAGCTACAAGAGGTACTGCAAGAAGCGATAAAAAACTTACTGAATATGGTAAGCAACTTTTAGAAAAACAAAGATTAAGAGCATATTACGGTGTGCTTGAAAGACAATTTGTTAATCTATTCAAAGAAGCTCAAAGGACACCAGGTCAAACTGGTCCTAACCTTGTAACATTCCTTGAAAGGAGACTTGACAGTTTATGTTACAGAATGGGCTATGCATCTTCAATTAGACAAGCAAGACAAATGGTTACTCATGGTCACTTAACTGTAAATGGAAAGAAAGTTAATATTCCTTCTTACAGATGTGAAGCTGGCGATGTAATTGCATTATCTGCTAAAGGAAGAAAAGTTGATCTATTTAAAGAAAATTACAACACTAATATTGTTGTAAACTATCCTTACATTTCTAAGGACGAAGACTTTAAGGCAACTTTAGTTTCTCTACCAAATAGAGAAGATGTTCCAATAGAAATTGAAGACCAATTAATCGTTGAATTCTATTCAAAGAACATGTAATGAAAGAAAAAGAGACCCAGATGGGTCTTTTTTCTTGCCTATTTTTTAATTACATATTAAAAAAAAATCGCTTGGCTTTTAAAACCAGGCGATTTTTGATTTCTAAAAATTATTTTATAAATTGACTAAAGAATATTATCACTATAACTATAGGTGAAATATATTTTATACTTACATTCATCCAAGTTCTCACAAAAGGACTTTTAATGTTTGCTGCTTCTAATAAATTTTCCATCTTCCAAGCTCTGGCAGAGAAAAGTGCAATTAATAGACATCCTATTACTAAGATGTAATTACTTTCTACATTGTCAATAAAGGCAAAGGCTGGATCATAGAAAATAGATAAAGCTGCAATTGCAATTATTATTATGCTTGCAAGCATAAGAGCTTTTATTCTTTCAAGTTTAAATCTTTCCATAAATTGTCCTACTATTGCTTCTAATACTCCAACTGATGATGTAAAGGCTGCAATGTAAAATCCAAAGTAAAATAAAACTGAAAGGATTCTGCCAAAGGGCACAACATTAAAGGCAAGTGGAAGAGTCAAGAATGTAAGTCCAACGCCTTCTCCTGGTGTAAGTCCTGTTGCAAATACAATTGGAAGTATCATAAGTCCAGATAAAATTCCTGCAAAGACAAGGGCAAGGCAAATTACTGATGAATCTTTAAAGATGTTTTCATCTTTTTCCTTGATGTAGGAACCAAAAACCATGGACCCAAGCATAGCTAGTCCAAGGGCAAAGAAGGCTTGACCTAGACAAGTTATTATTGAATTCATGGAGAATTTAGAAGGGTCTGGTTTAAATAAAAATGCAAGTCCCTCCTTGGCACCTGGAAGTCTAAGTCCAAAAATAATTATTACAATCATAATTACAAATAAAATTGGAATTAAAATTTTTGATACTCTTTCTATTCCCTTTTGCACTCCTAAAATAATTACTGCATCATTGAGCAAAAAGTTAATTAAGAAAAATAAAAATACCATTGGCTTATTGGCATTAAAAGTATCAAAATAATTTTGTATTCCCTCGCTTGTAAGCCCTACGAAATCTCCGCTAATAGCTCCTGCAATGTATTTTATTATCCAGGCATATATAAGTGAAGTATAACCTACAATAATAACTGCTGCAAGAGTATGAAGATAGCCTGCTAAATACCACTTAGTACCAGGTTTTAAAGTCTTGTAGGCATCTATTGCCGCATTCCCCGTTGCATAACCTATAGTAACTTCACAAGTCATAAGAGGAATCCCTATGACTAAAATTATTAAAATGTATAAAAATATAAAAATTGCTCCACCGTTTTCGCCAACTACATAGGGAAATCTCCAAAGAGTTCCTATTCCAAGGGCAAGGCCAATGGCAACCATAATAAATCCAAGGATTGATGAAAATCCTTCACTTTGTTTTGACATACGCTCCTCCTTTTTTCATATACTAAAAATAGTATCATAAAATTTATATTTTTTAAATAGATAAAAGTCCTAAAGTGTTTTTCCCAGCTAAATTTTTTAATTTATTTTTATTTAATTAAGGGTATAATTTTAACAGGTGATATTATGAATAAAGACATTGAATATGTAAAACTTGTTACTTCAACTAATAAACTTTTATTTGATGAAATCTGTGCCTTCCTAGAGGACAATTCCATCCCATATTTTGTTAAAGACGAAGGCGATTATATGAGGCTCATCTCTGGATTTTCTCTTTACGAAAAGGGCATCTATGTCTCTGAAGATGACTTTGACAAGGCCAACGAACTCTTAGTTTATTTTATGAATGACAACGACGACACAGAAGATTTAAATTTCGATTAATAATTTTTGTTTAAAACTTTTCATGAAAATAAATAAAAGCTGATGCAGATTTTTTGCGTCAGCTTTTTTGCTTTATAAAAAATTTTCCTTTTCAAATCTCCAAAAAGTCCACAAGGTCTTTAAATACCTTGTCCCTATCCTCTTCCCTAAAAATTTCATGCTTCATATTTTCATAAAGCTTTGCTTCAATATTCTTGTAGCCAACTTTTTTTAGGGCATCAATTGAACTTTCAAAGCCACTTTCTCCGCCGATTACCACGTCATCCTTACCAGCAAGGAATAAAATTTGAAGACTTGGATTCTTGCACTTAAAGTTTTTTAAATTGTTGAGTTCCCTTACACCTTCAAAGACGGCAAGATAGCCGCGATTTTTAAAAACTTTTGGCATTAGGGGATCTCTCTTTGCATCATCAATGTTATCTTGGCTGTAACTCAACCAGTCCCAATTTAATTTCTCGCCAGTGTATAATTTTTTTAGGATAAAAACTGTTCTCTCTTCACCAAAATAAAAATTTATAAAATTTCCAATAAAAATTGCAAGGGAAACTTCTGGAATATAATTTGGTGGACCAGACAAGACTAGCTTATCAATTAAATCATCTGCCTCTTCAAGATAAATTCTTCCAAAAACAGTGCCAAGGGAATGGCCCACTAAATAAATTTTTTTGTCTGGAAACTTCTCTTTAAGAGCCCTTGTAATAGCAATATTGTCGTCAACAACTTTTTCAAAACCGTCAATGTATCCGAAGGTGTACTTGTCAGAAAGGGATGCCCCGTGACCTCTGTTGTCAGATATAAATACGCTGTAATTATTTTCATTAAAAAATTTAATTAGATGAAAATACCTTTCCTTGTGCTCCAAGGCTCCGTGAATAATTTGCACAAGAGCCTTGGGATTTTCCACTGGGAAAAATGCAGCACTAAGAATAAAATCATCATAGGACTTAACCTTAAGGCTCTTGCAGTTTGGAAGCTCATAAAAGTCTTTTACATTTCCAAATTTTTGACGGTCTTGTCTTTGGCCACTGACCTCTTCATCTTTAAAAATTAAATCACATTTTAAATTCACGCCTTCATTTTGCCTTAAATTGTTTGACTTTCTGTAATGAATTTGCGGAAGCAAAAGAATTATTAAAATAAGTAAAATAATAAAATAAACCATTTAACACCTCAATCTAATTATAGCAAAAGAAAAATAAAAATCTTCCCTTTAAAGAAAAAAAGAAGAACCATCTGGTCCTTCTTTTCTAGTTTATTTTACAGAAATAGTAACTGTCCTCGCCTCATTATCCCATTCAATGTCATTGTCTTTTCCGTCCTCTGTGTTTCCATTATTAAGTCCAAAAACTTTTGCCACATTGACAAGGGACACAAAAATTCTATCTTTAATGTTTAGAGGTTTTGCTTCCATTTCAATAACTTTTCCATTGGAAAGGATAATTTTATTGTTGTCGATTTGAATTGAGGCAGTAAGTCCATCTCTAGTGAAGGAAGCTGTTCTCGTAAACTTGTCCCAGACAACTTCTGCGCCAAGAACTTCTGCCACTCGCCTTAGTGGAAGCATAGTCCTTCCCTTATAAATTACAGGACTTATGTCCATCTTAACTTTTGTTAAAAATCCGTCCCTTATAATTTCGTATTCAAATTCGTTGATGTGAAATACATAGGAAATTTTTTCTGTGGCTTTCTTTTCTTCTTTAATTTTTATTGAAGGGCTGGCAAATGCTTTTAAAGTATTTACTTGATGATCTCTATTGTTTAGGCGAGGAAAATAATTGTAGTAATCTGGATAATAATTGTCCCAATTTTCTTCCTTGTCTTTATTGTCTTTATTATCTTTCTTGTCCTTATCCTTATCAATTTCACTATTTCCCTTTGGAACTTCTGTCAAATAATTTTCTAGCTTCAAAATATTTTTAGAATCATCCTCATAAATAAGAGTCACTATTCCCTTTTCATCAACTGTTACATCCTTAGCCTTAGGATTTGCTAGCTTAAATTTTCTTGCAATTTCATCAATTTCTCCTTGGCTAAGCTTATTTTTATCTAAAACTTTTAAATCTTTAGGAATTACTGGTGGATATTTTTCAGAATCAGTTTTTTCTGGAATAACTTCATTAACTCTTACCTTAACTTCTACTTCTTTACTTGAAGTGTCTTTAAAAGTCAAAGTAAGCCTTGCAGTTTTTTCTCCAACTTCACTTGTGTCGGCATTTTCCTTTATGACAACATTAACTTCTTGAGGAAGGTTTGTAATTCCCTCTTTTAACTTTTCCAGAGTCAAGACTTCATCTTTATTTACTTCAATAGTTTTTGTCTCTGCCTCATAAGTTTCGGCTTGTGATTTTTCTACAGTGACTTTTACAGTGACTTCATCTGTGGATCCATCGGGATACTTTACCTCAACCTTGATTTCATGCCTGCCAGAAGTCCTTCCATCTAGCAAATTTTGTCCCTCTATTATGGTTTTACTTGGTTGGCTTGTTGAATCTTTAGGATAATCTGTTGAAACACTTGCCAAAATTTCCTCTTCTGTCGTGGCAAGCCCAAAGGATTTTTCTATATCCTTTACACTCACCTTATACTTATCTTTTTCTTCAACTACTCTTGCAGTAAAGGTCATGTCACTAGTGATAGGAATATTTTCTATATTATCCACTTTTCTATCACCAATAAACCAGGCAGCTTCCTTTGTTTTGTCTTCTGCCTCTGGTGTCGGCAAGTTATCGCCTATTTTTGTTAAAGTTGAACCTTTAAAAATCGCATAAGATTTATTATATTTACTTTCAGAATTTCCTATCGGTGCATTTGCAATACCTTTACTAGCCTTTAAAGTTACAATAAAAATATCTTTTGGTAAATTTTTGCTCTTATCTAGTATGTTTGCTGCATCTTCTCCATTTTTTATAAGTTTAGGTTTATATATATAATCTTTATTAAGCAAGTCATAATTACCATTTAAAATATTTAATGAAGAAGTGTCATACCAATACCAAAGTTTATAATCTTCAGGAAGATTTAAATCAGGCTTTAAAAGCCCTAGGCTCCTATTTTGTACATCATTCCTTACATAAAAGGTCATTTCATTTAAATTATTAAAACTTGTAGCAAAATATTTTTTTTGAAAGTCGGTAGCTAAAATTTTTCCTTTTCCCTTTACATCAAAAATTCCACATTTATAATCATGAGATGAATTAACAGAATACCCATCAGAATCTCTCATATCAATGATTTGACCTCTCATAAAAATATATGGCAAACCTTGAAATTTTGCTTCAAATATCATTGGCCTGTTCATGTCATACTTTCCAGTGGCACCCTCAATTTCACCTATTTTTTTATCCTCAGAAAATGCTTTGCTATAAGGATTAACTAAAGGTCCTCTATAAGTCCAACCGAGAAATTTATGATCTTTTTTTTCTCTTCATCTGTTTCATTATTCTCAGCAAATAATTCTGCAAATACCTTTTTACCATCTTCTTCATAGTCCAACATTTCTGACCACTTTGCAGTCTTTAAGGCGTAAAAGGGCTTAGCCTTAACATTTTTTCCAAGATTATCTTTTTCCTCAATAAGATTAAAACTTTCTCCTGCTTCATTTTTTATAGTTCCATAATTTTGAACATTGCCTGTTAAATTTGTCTTTGCTACAAAAAGTATTTTCACATACTTGCTTTTATCAGCTTCTTTTGGCATGGTCTCAGTAACTATTGGGAGATCTCCATTCTGTGTCGAGTTTTCATCATTTGCCTTTGGTCCAGATTCTTTGGCAAAAACAGGATTAAAGACACTAAAAAATAAAGTTACGATTAAAAATAACGAAAACAATTTCCTCTTCATTATGTCCTCCTAGTTTTTTAATAATGTCCACTGGGTTTCTTACAAAAAATATAAAAAAATTCCAAAAAATATCTTTGATTTAATTATAGCAAAAGTAAACTCTCACTTCTATATGATGAAGAAGTAAAATTTAATAAAATTCCAAAATTTTTGC
>NZ_HE978566.1:812193-843771 GCF_000311825.1 Peptoniphilus grossensis ph5
GCCCTTCAAATAACCCATTATTTGGGATATGCTATATTTTGGTGGAATCTCCAACAACATATGAATATGGTCTGGACAACATTCTGCTTCTATTATGTTTATTCCTTTTCTCTCACATAAGTCTCTTAATATTTTTCCAATATCTTGTTTTAATCTTCCATAAATTACTTGTCTCCTGTATTTTGGAGCAAATACTATGTGATACTTACAATTCCAGGATGTATGTGATAAACTATTTTTATCCATTTTAGGATACCTCCCTTTTCTATTTATGCTACTGCCAGTAACATTAATAGTTTATCACGGGAGGTTTTTTGCTTGAAGCTAAAGCTAGTATTCCTACCACCAGCATAGCTGGTGGTTTATTCATGCTAAAGCGTACAAAAATAAAAACCCGGGAAAACCCCGAGTTTTAATTTAATAATTCTTTGGCTATAATATTAACTTGTTTGCCATCTGCTTTGCCCTTAATTAAAGGCATAACATTTTTCATTAATTTTCCAATATCCTTCATTGATGTTATTTCATTTTCGTCAATTACTTTTTTTATAATTTCTTTTAATTCTTCATCTGATAATTGCTCAGGTAAGTATTTAAGAAGTATTTCAATTTCAGCATTAGTTTGGTCAACTAAGTCTTGTCTATTGCCCTTCTTAAATTCTTCAATTGACGATTTTTTTTCTTTAAGCTGTTTAGAAATGATGTTTTCAATATCAGCATCATCAAGCTCTACTCGTTCATCTACTTCTTTTTGTTTAATAGCTGCACGAACCATGGTGATAACATCTTTTCGAAGTTTATCTTTATTTTTCATAGCATCTTTTAAGTCAGCCATGAGTCTCTCTTTTAGAGACATAAGAACACCCTCTTTAATATCTGTGTTTTTTTCTGCGTGCCTCTTCGGATTTTTTCTTCCTTCTAACACTTGGTTTTTCGTAGTGTTCTCTCTTTCTTACTTCTTTGAGAACTCCACTTGTGGCACATTGTCTTTTGAATCTTTTAAGAGCATTGTCTAAAGATTCGTTTTCACCAACCCTGATTTCGGACATTTTTTAACCTCCTCTCGTAGAAAAGAGTAGCCTTACGGCCAATGTAGGTTTATTATACTCTATAAATCCCAAAACTTCAATAATATTTTTACTTTTTAGGATTTTTATCTTTATTGACAAGATAAGTTATGCCTACTACAGATATGGAGATCAAAATTTTTATGACCAACATAACAATAAACTGCCATGAAAGAGGGTTTAGGATTACATCGCCAAGTAAAGTATTTGTAATTACACCAATAGATGCCCCTAAAAGTGATGATGTTATATATTTTAAATAATTTGTCTTGCAGGCACCAAAATAAAAGCTTAGGACATCGCAGGGAAACCATCCAATAAGTCTAATTATAAAGCTTGCCAAAAATTCATTTCTCTCTTGCATCTCAATTACTTTCTCTATCTTGGGATACTTCTTTTTGATGTAATGAATTTCTTCTGTGCCAGACCATCTTCCAAGGATGAAGGGTATAGTTAGGGTCACTGCAAGTCCAAGATAGCTCACTGCAACTGCCTTAAGTGGGTCGAATAAGATTCCACTGGCAACATAAAGTGATGGAAGTGGAATAATAATAGTCAAACTTTTTACTGCAAATAGACTTATTAAGGTTATAATGGATTTTTTTGGATTGCCAGCAGCTTTTTCTGTAAGAGAATTTATGCTCACATTGCCACTTCTTGTTAGAATCAAAACTATTAATATAGATGCAAAGGAAATCAGTGCAACTATTTGAATTTTTTTAAATCTATTTTTTACAGCCTTGTCATTTTCGTCTAATTTTTTATTGCTATCCCTAAAATTTTCTCTCTCGGATTTTATTTTTTCCTTTAAAGCTTTCATTTTCATAATAAATCATTCTTTTCTAATATTTTCTAAAGTGAGGATGTTTTTTGCATCCTTTCTTCCCAATTCATACAAGTTTTCTAATTGGTCGTGGTCTTGGGTAAGAGTTTTTAAATTTCCTATATAGCTTGGCGCAACTATTATGACTTTATTTTCCTTTTCAAGCTCCATGGCTTCTCTCAAGCTTTCGTTGTAGACTAGAGATCTCTTTTCAAAGGTCTTGGCTGCTTTGGGATAAGTTCTCCTCAAGATTCTGACAAATTTTTTGTCCTTTCTCCCTTCTCTAAAGTAATCTCTTGGTCTTGTTAAAACAATTATCACCTTGTCACAACCTGCCTCAAAGGCTCTCTTAAAGGGAATAGGATCGCTTAAGCCTCCATCGAAATAGGGCACGCCCTTTATCTTATAGGGTTGGTTTAAAACTGGCACGCAGCAAGAAGCTTTTATTGGGTCATAATTATCTATTACTAGATCAGATTTCTTAAAATATTTTGCCTTGCCCGTCCTTGCATCTGTAGCAACTATTTCAAAGTCCATAGGGTTATTTTTCAGCGCCTTATAGTCAAGAGGATACTCGCCCTTGGAAGAACTTAAATCATAATAAATATAATCTAGGTCAATGTAAGAGCCAGTCTTTAAATAATTTTTAAAGCTCATGTATTCCTTCCTAAAGGCATATTTGTTGTAAAAGACAAAATTTCTCCTGGGTTGATTTGCCAAAAAAGAGGCACCATTTGCAGCCCCAGCTGAAACTCCAATAAAGTAGTCTCCACTAATATTTTCTTCCATTAAGTAATCAAAAACTCCTGCACCATAAATGCCACGAGTTCCGCCGCCAACATCTACAAAACCTAACTTCATAAGTCATCTTCTTTCTCTATATAAAATCATAATACGCCCATCTTAATTACAGTATATATGAATTTTTTATAATTTCCTATGGACAAAATCCTTAAAGTGTTACATTTAATTTAATATTTTTCTGAAAATTTTACAAAATTTCCTATAAAATATTTTTATAAATTCCAAAATTTCGAAAAAAATAATGCTACAAGAAAACTCGTAGCATTAAGAGTTTTTATTAATTATCAATCAACCTGGTGGCCAATTTAAACTTCTTCCACCAAGGACATGGAAGTGAAGGTGATCAACACTTTGACCTCCATCTTCTTTGCAGTTATTTACAATTCTGTAGCCCTTAGTAAGTCCTGCCTCTGCACAAAGTTTTTGTGCAACTAAAAATACATGGCCAATTAATTCCTTGTGACTTTCATCAAGGTCATCTGCTGATGCAATATGTTCCTTTGGCACAATTAAAAAATGTACTGGCGCTTGTGGGTCTATGTCCTTAAATGCATAGACAAGTTCGTCTTCATAAATTTTGTCTGAAGGGATTTCTCCACTAATTATTTTACAAAATAAACAGTCCATTCTTACCTCCTTTTTCCTTCAACTTCTTTGCAGAGATCATTCCACTGACAAGCTCTGCAAATTTCCTCTCGCCTATCTTTACTAAATATTATATCACAGCTTAAAGCCCTAAGGTCCTCCCAAAAATATTTTTCATCTGCCTTTATATTTAAAAGCTTTAAAACTTTCTCGTCGTAGGATTTTACTTTCTCTTGGCTCTCACAAACTTCTCCAAGATTTTCTGGACAGTATCTGCAAATATCATCCAGATCTTTTATAAGCATTATTTCAGGATTTTCCCTAAGTTTTTTTATAACTTCAGTCATGTTTTTTGAAAAGTCATCGCTATAACCCTCGCCCACAAAATTTTCTGTGCACAAGAGATGATGGGCTCTTATCTTTAACATTTAATCACCAATAATTTCGCAGTTTGCAATTTCGCCTGTATCTAAAATTTTTACACTCTTAATTTTATTTTTAAGGTCAATCTCACTTTTTGCCTTAACTCTAATGTAGTTTGTAGTGTAGCCGTAATACTGACCCTCATGTTCTTCTTCAAATAAAACTGACTTAATCGCCTTCATATTTTCTCTTTCAAAAATTTCTTGGTATTCTTCTCCAAGGGCAATTAATTTTTCTGACCTTTCCTTTTTTACCTTGCCGTCAATTTGATTTTTCATGACAGCAGCCTTTGTATTCTTTCTCTTGGAATACTTAAAGACATGAATCCTTGAAAAGCCAACTTCTCTTACAATGCTCATTGAATCATGAAAGTCCTCTTCACTTTCGCCAGGAAATCCAACTATAATGTCCGTTGTAAGACCTGCATGAGGCATATACTTTCTTATAATATTTGCCTTTTCAATGTATTCTTCGCGAGTGTATCTTCTATTCATTGCCTTTAAAATGTTATTGGATCCAGATTGTAGGGACAGGTGGAAGTGGTCGCAGAGCTTTCCAGTTTTCACTGCTCTCTCCATAAATTCATCTGTAATAATTATTGGCTCAACAGAAGAAAGTCTTATCCTCTCAATGCCATCAACTTCTGCAATACTTTCGATGAGATCAATTAGCCTCATGTCGCCCATGTCCATGCCAAAGGATCCTATGTGAATGCCCGTCAAAACTATTTCTTTAAAGCCACGATCTGCAAGAGTTCTTGCCTCTCTCACTGAATCCTCAATGGTCCTTGACCTAATTGGTCCCCTGGCAAAGGGAATTATGCAGTAGGTGCAAAATCTGTTGCAGCCATCTTGAACCTTCATGTAGGCACGAGTTCTGTTGTTGCTGTCAAAATTTGTGGTGTTGGCAAACTCACGAACATTTTTTAAGTCCTTAACAATATTTATTTTTTCGTGAGACTCTTTTGACTCTTCAATTAAGTCCACGATTTTATTTCTCTCAGTGGTTCCAATTACAACGTCCACGCCCTCAATGTTTTTAACTTCATCAGGGTTCACTTGTGAGTAACAACCAACAACTGCTACCACAGAATCGGGATTTTTCTTTTTTGATTTTCTAATAAACTGTCTTGATTTTCTATCTGATAAATTTGTAACTGTGCAAGTATTTACAATATACACATCGCTAAATTCATCATTTCCAACTTCTATATAGCCTCTCTTTTCAAAAATTTCGCTCATGGCTTCTGATTCGTATTGGTTGACCTTGCAGCCAAGAGTTAAAATTGAAAAAGTTTTTTCCATTACTCACACTCCTTTCCATGTATTATATAAAAAGATGCAGTGATTGCTGCAGTCTCGGCTCTTAAAATTCTCCTGCCAAGACCTACTTTTTTTGCGTCTCTTAAAATTTCAAGTTCCCTGTCTGATATGCCGCCTTCAGGTCCAATTACAAGACCAATGTTGTCGCCAAGCTCATGAATAATTTCTCCAAGCTGAGTCTTGTCTTCGTCTTCATAGCAGAGGACCAAGTCGCCCTTAAATTTTAAAATTTCATCGATCTTAATTATGTCGTGAACTATGGGGATTATGTCCCTCTTAGATTGCTTTGCAGCAGACTCAACAATTTTTTGGTATCTTTCCTTCTTCTTGTCCTTTTTCTTTGAAATGTCAGAGATCGTCCTGTCCATTAAAACTGGGTAAAAGTCGCTGACTCCAATTTCTGTGGCATGCCTCAAGACATCTTCTGACTTATTATTTTTTAGGACTCCAAAAAATAAGGATAGCCTAACCCTTGATTCGTTAGATTCCTCAACCTCTCCAATTTTTTTGAGCTTGCCGTCATAAAAAGCAAAGGAAAAAATTCCATCACTAAAGACAACTTGAAAGACTTCTCCATCTTCTATCCTAATTACATTTTTTAAGTGATGGATTGTCTCTTCCTTTAAATTTGTATTTCCCTTAAATTCTCTGTCTTCAAAAAATCTATACATTTAATTTTCCCACTATTGCTAGCCAATTATTTTTTTCGATTTCGTCAATTATTTCAAAATTATTTTCCCTTAGGGCATCTATTACCATTTGTCTTCTCTCTTTAATAATTCCTGAAGTGATAAAATTTCCGCCAGGATCCATGTGATTTTTTAGATTTTTTATTTCATCAACGATTATCTCTGCAATAATGTTGGAAACAATTAGATTTGCCCTTCCCTTTACTACATCTAAGAGATTGCCCTTTTTGATTTCCATCTTGTCTTCTACCTCATTTAATTTTGCATTTTCATGAGATGCGTCAATGCACTTGTCGTCAATGTCAATGGCAAGGGCTCTCTTTGCACCAAGCTTTAAGGCAGCAATGGCAAGTATGCCTGAGCCGCAGCCAATGTCAAAAATTTCGTCGCCCTCACTTACATATTTTTCTAAAAGTTCAAGGCACATGTAAGTTGACTCGTGAGTGCCAGTTCCAAAAGCCATGCCTGGATTTATTTTTATAATTTTTCTATTGTTCTCATATTCTTCCCATTCAGGAACAATGGCAAGGCTCTCTCCAATTTCTAGGGGCTTGTAATATTTTTTCCAATTGTTAGCCCAGTCCTCGTCGTCCTTTTCTTCTATTCTTGCCTGACCCAAAGATTTTTCTTCAAGTTCAGCCTTTATTTTTTCTGCATCATCTGTGTTTTCTGGATAAACTTTTATGGCAAAAATTTCTTTATCAGAATTTAAAAGGGGATAATCTATAAAGTCCCAGTCCTTTTCGTCTTGGTCCAGCTCCTCCACTAAGTGGCTGGAAACTTCTTCACTTGTATAAATTCCGTAGTCAAAAAGAATTCCCTCAATTATATCCTTTTTGTCCTTTGAAGTATTTATTATCATTTCAATGTATTTCATCTAATCACCTGACTTCATTATATATTACCTGAAATCTTTATACAATTTAAAAAATGCGAATCAGTGATCCGCATTAGTCAAATAAATCTTTTAACTTGTCTAAAAATGATTTTTTATTTTCTTCAACTTCTGGTTCAGTATCTCTCAATTCTTCCAAAAGTTTTCTCTGCTCATCTGAAACCTTTTTAGGAATAATTATGTCAACTTTAAAGAAGAGATCTCCCCTTTGATTTTCACGATTTACATAGGGAACTCCCTCGCCCTTTAGTCTAAAGACTGTTCCTCCAGTAGTGCCCTTAGGTATGTCGTAGTCCACAAGTTTTTTAAGAGTTGGAACTTTTATCTTTGCACCCAGAACTGCATCGGAATAGGAAATTGGAATGTTTAGATAGATGTCATTGCCCTCTCTCTTAAAGACTGCATCAGACCTAACTCTAATGTAGACAAATATATCTCCATTTTCTCCACCATTTTCACCAACGGAGCCTTGACCCTTTAGTGAAATAATATTTCCAGTGTCCACGCCCTTAGGAATATTTACTTTTAATTTTTTGCTCTTTAGGACAGCACCTCTGCCACCACATTTTTTGCAGGGCTGGTCAATTACTTCGCCAGTACCATGACACTTGTCACAAGAAGAAGTTCTCACAAACCTTCCGAAAGGTGTGTTTTGCTCTGATGTGACTTGACCAGTTCCATGGCACTTGTCGCACTCATGCTTTTCTGAGCCAGGTTCCATTTTGCTACCGTGACAATGACCGCACTCTTCCTTAACCTTTACTGAAATTTCTTTTTCCACGCCAAAAATTGCTTCAAAGAAATCAAGAGTTACATCAACTCTAGTGTCAGGTCCCTTCTTTGGCATGTCCTTTCTATTTGCATATTCGTATCTATTTGATCTTGAGCCGCCAAAAATATCAAAAATGTCATCAAAAATATCAGAAAAGCCTCCAAAGCCGCTGCCGCCAGAAGTACCCATATTGCCCTTAAGGCCTTCTTCGCCATAGACATCGTAAACCTGTCTCTTTTCGTCGTCAGATAGGACTTCATAGGCATAGGAAATTTCCTTAAACCTTGCCTCTGCCACTTCGTCTCCTGGATTTAAGTCAGGGTGATACTTTTTCGCAAGCTTTTTATAAGATCTCTTTAATTCTTCTTTGGTTACATTTTTTTCAACTTCAAGAATTTCATAAAAATTTCTCATCTTCCACCTCAATAGTTTTATATTCTAATATAAAGTCTTGGAAAAATAAAGCTTATTTTGCAATTTCAATTTTTCTCACAAATTTTTGCAAGAAAAACAAAATAATTTTAAACATAAAAAAAGTTGCAGCCGAAACTGCAACAATTTTATTTAATTATTATTCTTCGTCATCATCAACAACTTCATAGTCAGCGTCAACTACATCGTCATCTTGTTTAGCATCAGTAGCGCCTGCTTGACCAGATCCAGCTTGTGCACCTTGTTGCTTGTAAATTTCTTCAGAAATTGCGTAGAAAGCTTGAGTCAATTCTTCAGTCTTAGACTTAATTGCTTCAAGGTCTTCGCCATCTTTTACATCCTTAAGAGCCTTAATTGCATCTTCAATCTTAGTCTTGTCTGCATCAGAAATTTTTCCTTCAACATCTTTTAATGTGTTTTCAGATTGATAGATCATTGAGTCAGCATTGTTCTTTGCTTCAATTAAATCTTTCTTCTTAGCATCTTCTTGTGCGTACATTTCAGCTTCTTTAACTTTCTTTTCAATTTCTTCTTCATTTAAGTTAGTTGAAGATGTAATTGTGATGTGTTGTTCCTTGCCTGTGCCTAAATCTTTTGCACTTACATTTACAATACCATTGGCATCAATGTCAAAGGTTACTTCGATTTGTGGCACTCCTCTTCTTGCTGGAGCAATTCCATCAAGTGTGAATCTGCCAAGAGTTACATTGTCTTTAGCCATTTGTCTTTCACCTTGAAGTACATGAATTTCTACAGAAGTTTGGTTATCAGCTGCAGTTGTAAATACTTGTGACTTCTTAGTTGGAATAGTTGTATTTCTTTCGATAAGTCTTGTTGTGATGTTACCCATTGTTTCAATTCCTAGAGAAAGTGGTGTTACATCAAGTAGTAACAAGTCTTTTACATCGCCTGAAAGAACTCCACCTTGAATTGCTGCACCAAGAGCAACACATTCGTCTGGGTTGATGTCCTTTTGAGGTTGTTTGCCAGTTAATTTTTTAATACATTCTTGTACTGCTGGAATTCTTGTTGAACCACCAACTAGAAGAACTTTGTCAATGTCACTTGCAGAAAGTCCTGCATCAGAAAGTGCATCCTTAACAGGTCCTTCAGTCATCTTTACAAGATCAGCTGTAAGTTCATCAAATTTAGCACGAGTTAAGTCCATGTTTAAGTGAAGTGGACCAGCTTGTGATGCTGTAATAAATGGAAGGTTGATATTAGTTGACATTGTAGAAGAAAGTTCCTTCTTAGCCTTTTCAGCAGCTTCCTTAAGTCTTTGAAGACTCATCTTGTCAGCCTTTAAGTCAATGCCATTTTCTTTCTTAAATTCTTCAGCTATATAGTCGATAACTCTGTTGTCAAAGTCATCTCCACCAAGTTTGTTGTTACCACGAGTTGCGTGTACTTCAAATACTCCATCAGAAAGTTCAAGGATTGATACGTCGAAAGTACCGCCGCCAAGGTCGTAAACCATTACTGTTTGAGCTTCTGTGTCCTTGTCTTCTCCATAAGCAAGAGCAGCTGCAGTTGGTTCGTTTACTATTCTCTTAACATCAAGTCCTGCGATTCTTCCTGCGTCCTTAGTTGCTTGTCTTTGAGCATCTGTAAAATATGCTGGAACAGTTATTACTGCTTCAGTAATTTTTTCACCAAGATAAGATTCTGCATCAGATTTTAATTTTTGTAAAATCATAGCTGAAATATCTTGTGGTGTGTAAGTTTTTGAATCTATTTTTACATTAAAGTCAGAACCCATGTGTCTCTTAATAGATGAAATAGTTCTGTCTGGGTTTGTGATAGCTTGTCTCTTAGCAGTTTCTCCTACTAATCTTTCTCCATCCTTTGTAAAAGCTACAACAGAAGGTGTAGTTCTATTACCTTCGATGTTTGGAATTATTACAGCGTCTCCGCCTTCCATTACTGCTACTGCAGAGTTAGTTGTTCCTAAATCAATACCAATTATTTTTCCCATATAAATTACCTCCTAAATAATTCACTTATTGTGAAACTTTGACCATTGCAGGTCTTAACGTTTTGTCATTAATTAAATAACCCTTTTGTAAAACTTCAATTACATAGCCACTGTCGTATTCATCAGAATCTTCAGTTAATACTGCGTGGTGATAAGTTGGGTCGAACTCTTCACCAAGTGCCTTCATCTCAACTATACCTTCCTTTTTAAGGACATCAGTAAGTTGATTTTTTATCATCAATATCCCGTCATAAGTTGAGTCCTTTTCTTCAATGGAATCTAGGGCTCTCTCAAAATTGTCAAGAACGGGAAGTAAGTCATTTACTATTTTTTTAACTCCAAGCTCAACATATTCAGTTTTTTGAGCTTCAGTTCTTCTCTTGTAGTTTGCAAAGTCTGCTTGAAGTCTCATGAACTTGTCCATTAAATCTTGGTACTTTTCATCATCAGATGAGTCATTGGTAACTTCTTGACTATCATCTTGAACTTCATCCTCTTTAACAACATCTTCTATATTTTCATTTTCTAATTCTTTGTTTTCATCTAAGTTATCTTTTTTTATATCTTCATTTGTCATGTACTCCCTCACATTTCTTTTAATCCTCTCGTCAAAGCGTCGCTAAAAGTTTTAACGACCTTAACCAATCTCGTGTAATCAATTCTAACTGGTCCAATTAGTCCAATGCTGCCATAGATGCCAAAGTCCTTGGCAAAGGGTGCCCGAATGATGGTGTTTTCTTTCATTAGACTTGCACTGTTTTCTGAACCAATAATCACTTCCACATCTCCTGTGAAATTATCATTATTTAAGATTTGAAATAAACTGTCTCTGTCCTCAACTAAACTCATAAAATCTTTAGCCTTGTCAAGATCCCTATATTCGTCAAAATTTAAAATATTAGTGAGGCCGTCATAATAAATTTCAATGGATGAGACCTTTTTATTAAACTTGCTTGCAATTTTTACAACATTGGAAATAAAATTTCCATGCCTAATCATGTCATCGGAAAGAGAAATTTTTAGTGACTCAATTTTGTCAAAATCAATTCCCGACATCTTTTCATTTAAAACCTTCTCTATATAATAAAAATCTTCGTCAGGAATATTTTCAATTTCTAAAAAATATCTCTCAATAACTCCTCTGTCCCCTATTAGAACTAAGAGGGCTGTTTTTTCGTCAATCTTTACTAGAGTTAGTCTTTTTATCTTTGTGTCAGCCTTTTGCGGTGTAATAAGATATGCCGTACAGTTGCTGACGCTGGCAAGTAAGTTTACAGCATTTTTATAAAAGTCTTCAATATTTCTTGAAGTGTATAAAAGTCTGTCCTTGATTTTTTCTGAAGCATCAATGTCGTGAAAGTCACTAAAATTTTTGAAAAGTTCATCAACATAGAACCTATAAGCCTTGTCAGAAGGAATCCTTCCCGCTGATTGATGAGGCTTATTTAAAAAACCAAGGTCTTCAAGATCTGCCATTTCATTTCTTATTGTCGCTGAACTAACTCCAAGGTCGTAATCTTTGGAGAGAGTTCGTGACCCGACGGGAGTGGGCATATCAATGTATGCCTCAATTATGGCATTTAAAATATTTATTTTTCTAGTATCCATAATTTCCTCCTTTGTTAGCACTCATTAATGTCGAGTGCTAATCTATTTATATAGTACCCTCTTCCAAGAGCTTTGTCAAGGATATTTAAAAATTTTTTTCTTTTATTCTAAGAATTTTATTTTAATTTTATTTTTAATTCACTCTATATAAGAAACTTGAAAATTTAATTTGATATAATTTTTATTATTCATAGTCTCTCTCTGTGTAAACTTGTGATTTTTTAAAAATTATTACTTGCTTCTCAAAAAATTTTTTTTAAGAAGACCCCAAAAAAATTTTATTTTTATCTCATCTCACTTAATAGTCTTCCCTATAAATTAAAATTATTCCAATCTTCAAGCTATTTGTGTTAAAATTAGTTATTGGAGATGATTTAATTGAAGAAAAGTGAAACTACATCTTTTATTATCACAATTGTAGCTGCAGTTTTAATTGCACTCTTTGTGAGAAATTTTATTTTTAATATAGCAGTCGTTAACGGAGAGTCAATGCACCCAACTCTAAATGAAAAGGACAAATTGATTTGCCTTTCCTACAAGAGGTTTACTGACATCCCTCGCGGCGAAATTGTAGTAATTGATGCGCCAAATGACAACAGAAATTACATCAAAAGGCTTATAGGAAAGCCTGGCGACACTATTGAATTTATAGATGGAAAAGTCCTTTTAAATGGAAAAGTTTTAGAAGAAGCTTATACTTCAAGTGATTATACAGAGTCTGATGAAGATAAATTTGTTTTAAAGGATGACCAGTACTTTGTCTTGGGAGACAATAGACTCCCTGGCATGAGTGTAGACTCCAGATACTTTGGACCAATCGAAAAGAAGAGAATAAAATCAGCAGCAGTTTATAGGATTTTGCCTCTAAAAAATAGAGGAAAAATAGAAACTCTAATAAAATAAAAATCCCCTAGAACGGAGGTAAAAATTTGAGAAATCAAAATAATATAAGAAATTTTTCAATAATAGCACATATTGACCACGGCAAATCTACTCTTGCCGACAGGCTCATTGAGTCAACAGGCATGCTCACAAAGAGAGAAATGGATGAGCAAGTTTTAGATTCCATGGATCTTGAACGCGAGAGAGGAATTACAATTAAATTAAAGGCAATTAGACTTATCTACAAGGACGACAGAGATGGCAAGGAATACATCTTAAACTTAATTGACACTCCAGGCCATGTGGACTTCAACTATGAAGTTTCTCGTTCACTTGCAGCTTGCGAAGGCGCCATTGTAGTTGTAGATGCTGCCCAAGGTGTTGAGGCACAAACTCTTGCCAATGTCTATCTTGCCATTGACCAAGACCTTGAACTTGTGCCTGTAATAAATAAAATAGATCTTCCTAGTGCAAGACCTGATGAGATAAAAGAAGAAATTGAAGATATTATCGGCATTGACACAGAAGGTATTCCACTTATTTCTGCCAAGGAAGGCATTGGCATTGATGATGTCCTTCACGCAATTGTGGACAGGATTCCTGCACCAAGTGGCGATCACAAGGCTCCACTTAAGGCCCTTATCTTTGACTCAATTTACGACTCCTACAGAGGAGTAATTTGTCATGTGAGAATTATTGACGGGCAAGTAAAGCCTGGCGATGAAATCCTCATGATGGCAACGGGCAAAACTTTTGAAGTTGTAGAAGTTGGAGTAATCGCCAACGGTCACATAAATCTTGATTCTTTAAGCGCAGGCGAAGTTGGTTACATAACTGCCTCCATTAAGAATGTAAAGGACGCTAGAGTGGGCGACACAATTACTCTAAAAAATAATAGAACAAGTGAACCAATGCCTGGCTACAAAAAAGTTCTACCTATGGTATTTTGCGGTGTCTACCCTGGCGAAGGCGAAGAGTACAACAGCGTTCGTGAAGCCCTAGAAAAATTACAGGTAAATGATGCTGCCCTTGACTTTGAGGCAGAAACTTCTGTTGCCCTTGGCTTCGGTTTTAGGTGTGGCTTTTTGGGTCTTCTTCACATGGAAATAATCCAAGAAAGACTGGAAAGAGAATTTGACTTAAATATTGTCACAACTGCCCCTTCTGTTATTTATAATGTAATGAAAAAAAATGGTGAAATGATTTCAATTCAAAACCCATCAAACCTACCTGACCCAACAGAAATTGAGTACATGGAAGAGCCAATTGTAAAGGCAGAAATTATGACGCCAACTGATTTTGTTGGGCAAGTTATGGAGTTATGCCAAAATAGGCGTGGCGTCTTTAAGGACATGCAGTACCTTGAAGAGACAAGAGCCCTCATAACTTATCACATGCCACTTAACGAAGTTATCTACGACTTCTTTGATGCCTTAAAATCAAAAACTCGTGGCTACGCATCCTATGACTATGAATTAATTGGCTACGAAGAGTCAGACCTTGTCAAGCTTGATATTTTAATCAACGAAGAACTTGTAGATGCCTTCTCACTTATTGTTCACGAGTCCAATGCCTACACTCGTGCAAGAAAAATCTGTGAAAAACTAAAGGATGTAATACCTAGACACCAATTTGCAGTGCCAATTCAAGCTGCCATTGGAAATAAAATTATTGCCAGAGAAACAATTAGAGCATTAAGAAAAGATGTACTTGCAAAATGTTATGGTGGAGATATAACGAGAAAGAGAAAACTTCTTGAAAAACAAAAGGAAGGAAAGAAGAGAATGCGTACTGTGGGTAATGTTGACATTCCACAAGATGCCTTCTTGTCTGTATTAAAATACGATGAAGAAAAATAAAATTTCAATTTATATTCATATACCTTTTTGCGAGAGTAGATGTCACTATTGTGACTTCTGCTCTTCTCTTTTAAATAGAGAAAATGTGGAAAAATATTTTTCTTATTTAGAGAGAGAAATAAATTTATATAGAAATTTTTTAAGGGAAAAAATTATTGACACAGTTTTTATTGGCGGCGGCACTCCCTCTTCTGTTGACGAGAAATTTATTGAGAGAATTTTAAAAGCCTTAAGTGACTTCGAGTTTTCTGAAGATCCAGAAATATCAATAGAGTCCAATCCCAATTCTCTCACAAGAGAAAAGGCTGAAACTTATTTTTCTTCTGGCATAAATAGGATATCCATTGGCTCCCAGTCCTTTAAGGATGAAATTTTAAAAAAGATTGGAAGGATTCATAAGTCCGAAGACATTTTTAGGGCTATGGAAAATGCCAGAGGAGCTGGCTTTAAAAATATAAATTTAGATTTAATGCTTGCCCTTCCCTCACAAAAATTTTCTGACATCAAAAAATCTCTTGAAGAAATAAAAAAATTAGACATCCCTCACCTTTCTTATTATTCACTTATCTTAGAAGAAGGCACAAGGCTTTATGAAGCTCATAAAAAAAGTCCCCTAGATTTTCCAGATGAAGATGAGGACCGCAAAATGTATCACTATGTAGTAAGGGAGCTTGAAAAAATTGGTCTTCAACAATATGAAATATCAAACTTTTCGAAAAAAGGCTATGAATGTCGCCACAATTTGACTTATTGGAAGCTGAAAGATTACCTTTCCTTTGGACTTTCTGCCTCATCAAATATAAAAAATTTGCGTTACAGAAATTTTTCTGACTTCAAAAATTATTATGTGGCTCTTGATAAGGGAGAAAAACCCATAGAATTTTCTGAGACCTTGAATAAGACCGACAGGACCAATGAATTTATAATGATGGGACTAAGGCTCAGGTCTGGTATTGACTTAGGTGAATTTAAAGAAAGATTTGAAGAAGATTTTCTAAAGCTGTATGAAAGTGAAATAGAAAAAAATATTAGGCTAGAATTAATTGAAGTTAAAGAAAATAAAATTTATCTCACTGAAAAAGGCAGGGACCTATCCAACCAAGTGGAGCTAGATTTTTTCCGCTAAATAAAAAAGACAAGAGTAAAAAAATAAGAGGTAGACAATTATCTACCTCTTTCTCTTTATTATAAAAAATAAAAAGAGAAACTCTCCCGGGAAAATTTCTCTTAACCAGCGATTTTGCTGTTAAGTTCCTTAGCTAGTCGACTTAGCTTTCTGGAAGCTTGTTTTTTGTGAATTATATTTTTATTAGCAGCCTTCTTTAATTTTCTGTCTGCAACAATTAAAAGTTCCTTAGCATCGTCAAGTCTGTTTTCATCAAGAGCGACTCTAAAGTTCTTAACTGCATTTTTCATTTCAGTTCTAATAGGTTTGTTGTGATCAGAATTTCTTTTAGCTACATCTATTCTCTTAATAGCTGATTTAATATTTGCCATTATTTCACCTCCAATATTTAACGCTTTTGCTATTTTACCACGAATTTACATTGATTGCAAGGTTCTTTTTGCATAAGTTTTTATTCCTGGCAAATTAAATTCCCTGGCAATATTTTATAATAAGAGTCTCAAAAATTATTATCTCGTCTACTGATGAAGTTTTAAAAAATTCATCTGCCCTTATTAATTCTTCATAAAAATCTGTCAAAAACTTTTTAGAAAAGTTTCTCTCATAGACCCTTATTTTTCTTTCAAATTCAAACTTTGATAATCCCATTTTATTCATCATTTCTGCCTGACTAATATTTTTTTCAGACAAAATTTTGTAGGACAAAAGATTTTTCACTTGCCTAATTATCATGTAAAAGATTACGGGATACTCTTCCCCTAATTTTACTAGATTGTGAAATTCAACTAGGGCTCTCTCGCTATTTCTCTGCATCATGGCATCTAAAAAGGCAAAAATATTTGTGTCAATATTTTCAGTAATTAAACTTCTAATGTCACTTTCACTTATATGATTACTCTTTGCAGCTGCCGCAATTTTATCCATTTCGCTTATTAGGTCAAGTAAGACAAGGTCTTCATTTTTTGATGTATAGCCACTTTCCTTAATAAAGAGAGCTGCCTCCCTGTCATTAATTTTCTTGCCCTTTCTCAAGAAATAAGATTTTACAAATCTATTTGCATCTACTGGACTTAGCTTGCCAAAATCAATATCTCTATTATTTTTTTTGAAGTATTTGTAAAATTTTGTTGTCTTTTTAATATCTCCAGTGTCCCAAAAAATTAAAATTACAAAATCCGATAACTTGTCTAAAAATTCATAAAAGGAATCCTTTAATTCATAAAGGGCAAGAAAGTCGCATACATCTTTCACTAATACAAGTTTTTTGTCATTCATGACAGGATAGGTTTCGCAGGCAGAAATTATGTCCTGGGGCTTCACTTCACTGCCCTTAAATTTTGTATAATTAAAGGCTTCGCTTCCCTTTACATATTTATTTAATAAATATCCCACAGCATTTTCCATTAAATATTTTTCCTTGCCAAAAAATAAGTAGGCTCCGCTGTGAGTCTCATCTTTGTAAATTTTCTTGTAGTTCATAATTTTTCCTCGCCGTCATATAAAGTAAAGTGGTGTTTAAAAATATAAGTAAAATATAAAATTTATAGTCCTCTTCCTGGTTTTTCCTATCAATCCTAAGCTTGTCGCCATAAATTTTAAAGTCCACTTGCCCATCTCTTGCCGTAACATAGTATATGATACCATGTTTTTCCAAGTTTTGTAGCACTTCTTCATGGGGATGACCATAGGAATTATTGACGCCAGCAGAAATTATGGCAAATTTTGGCGAAGTATTTTCCAAAAACTCCTTAGAAGTGGAAGTCTTTGACCCATGATGGGCGACCTTTAAGATGTCTATGTCCCTATTTATTTTTTTCTCAACATTTTCGGAAATGTCGCCAGTAAAAAGTGTCTTAAAGTCCCTGTGATTTATGAGAAGGACCATGGAATTGTCATTTTCTTCTTCACTCTTTTCACTGTCAGAGAGGACTTCTGCCAGAGTGTCCCCTAAAATTTTTACCTTATCGCCTTTTTTTAGCATAACAATATTAGAAAATTTTTCTGCATTTTCTAAAATTTCTGGATCTTCTGGCAGGTGACTAATAAAAATATTATCCACCCTATATTTTTCTAAGATTTTATTTAAATTTCCCGCGTGATCTTCGTCAAAGTGAGAAATAAAAATCCCGTCAATTTTTGAAATACCACGAACTTTTAAAGTTGGAAATAAAAATTTTTCTGCAATTTTATTTTCCTGCCTTGCTCCACCAGTGTCAATTAAATAATTTTTGCCGCGAAAACTTATAAGTGTGCAGTCTCCCTGACCTACATAGAGGTGGCTTTCCTTGTAAGTGTTTAGGTCTTTAAAAATCCCAAGGGATGTAAGAACAAAAAACACTGCCATGTAAATTTCAATAATTTTTATATTTGGCTCAATAATTTCCCTTAACTTGTGCCTGTATAAAATCATCAAAAGTAAAGTGTAGTAGACAAAAATGTATTCATACTTAAAAGCTTTTAGGGCGATAAAGATGCTTCCCTTAGCTGCAAAAAGACTTTCCAAACCAAAAGTTGCATTCATTAAAATATTTAAGACTTTTCCAAGAATACCAGGAAAAATTCCCAGACCCATGATAAAACCAAGAGTAATGATCACAGAATAAATTGGCACAATTATTAAATTTGCAAGAAAAACCAAAAGAGAAAATCCATCAAAATAATAATTTAATAGAGGAAAAAGTGAAATTATTACTGAGATTGTCCCCACAAAAGATTTTTTTACAAGACCGCTGCCTGCTATCCTGCTATCTAAGGCTGGATATACAAAGACTAGACCGAAAATTGCCCCATAGGACATGAGAAGTGATGTTGAATAAATTGCCATGGGATTTATAAATAAAATTATGCTAAGGCTCAAGAAATAAATTTTTTTCAGGTCTAAATCTTTTTTGAGATAAATATTTGCCTTGTAGAGAAGGTAAAACAAAAATGCTCTAAGGGCTGAAATTGGCATGCCAATAGTCACTATGTAAAAGAAAATAAGACAAGTCACAAGAAAATCAGTGAGCTTTTTATTTTTCGTTATCCCTTTTATTATGCCATCTAAAAAAAGTACAAGGACTCCAATGTGAAGGCCTGACACTGCCAAGATGTGGCTCATGCCAAGAGTGTTGAACCTATCCTTTTCACTCTCTTCCATGAGGGACCTATCGGCAAGGACAATTGAGGACATGAGTTTAGAATTTCTTTCATCTAAATTTTCACTATAAAATTTTTTTGCCCTGTCTATACAGGCATTGGAAAATTTATAAAAAATATTTGGCTGAGAAATTTTTTGGAAGCTATTTATCTTTCCAAGGGCATAAATTCCCTGAGCCTTGTCATTTTTCTCAAAGTCAAAATTTCCCTCGTTCATGGCAGGAAGAGGCGGTGTGAATTTCCCAAGAATCTTATAAGTTCCTCCCCTGTCTAGCTTTTCGTAAAATAAAATTTTTGTCACAAATTTTTTGCCATTAACAGAAGAGGTCTTAAGGACAGACTTATTTTCATTTGATAAAATTACTTTTCCAGTGACCTGGTCAGAAAAATCCTTTAGCTTGTAGTCTCTAAGGGAATAATTTAGGCAAACAGCAAAAATAAGGAGAGGAAATATAAATAATTTGGCATTTTTCTTTTGTGCAATAATAATTATTGCTAGAAGGAGAAAAAATCCCGCCATTAATAAACTTGCCCTTGTAAAAATTGAAAGTAAAATTCCAAAAATAATTGCTGCAAATAAATACATAGGCACCCCCTCTTATTATATATCTTTTTAAAGCGCCAAGTCACGAAATATGATAATATATTAGTGGAGGTAGCTATGAATTCTAAATACAAAAACCCTTACAAAAAAAATTACAAATTAGAAATAATTGATAAAATAAATCGTGACGGCATTACTTATGGAAAGGTCCAAGACCCTCCCTTCTTCACTGGCAGCGAAAATCTTTTGGCTGATGAGATAAAAATAAATGGTGAAGACCCAGTATTTTTATCTGGCAACAAAAACTATTTTAAAATTGATGAAAATAAGGACCAGGTTGAAATTGAGATAAATTGGAAAAATAGACTGCTCATGATGCAGGAAAATCTTGGCAATGCCTTGGTGAGATATTTTTTATCAACAAATACAAATTCAGAAATTTTAAATTACAAGGTTGAAAAAAATTCTTCCTACATCGACATTGCCGCCAAGGATTTTAAATTTATGACAGTAAAAAATATTGAATCCCTTGTAAATTATGCCATCTTTTCAAATTTATCCATTGAAAATTTTGAAGACCACATAAAAATTGAAAGGCTGGCAGAAATTTCCTACCAGGGTCCTGCCCTAAAAAGGACTGGCGAAATTGGCATGGTCTTTATTTCTTCAGTTGATAAAATAAATTCTGCCATTAGACTTACAATGGTCTCAGGGGAAAATGCCTACAAGCTTGCCAGAAATTCTCTAAATCTTTTGGACAATATGAAGATGTACTTAAATAGCGACAGCATAGAAAGTGTATTTTCTGATGTAAAAAAGTTAAAGGCAAAAAATTTCCCTGACAGGGGAAAAATTCTTGGTCAAGAAAAAAATCTTCATGAAGAAAAAATTCCTAAAGAGGATAAAAAAGATGAAGCCCCAAAAAATTCTGACTTAGAAAAAATTGATGAAATAGAAAAAGTTGATGAAAGAGAAAAAACTTCTGAGCCTGAAAAAGTCATTGAAGAAGTAAAAAATTCTGAAATTAAAAATTCTTCTGACTTAGAAAAAGATTTTGTAACTGATGAAAATTTAAAAGATTCTGAAAAAAATAAGGGATCAGAGAAAGTTTCTCAACCAGAAAAAGTCATTGAAGAGGCAAAAAAAGAAAAATACGATTCTAAATTCTTCCACGAAAAATATAAGCTTGAATCCTTTAAGGACTTGAATAAACAAATTGAAGATAAAAAAGATGACGGGGAAAATAAAATAGAAGATCCTCAAAAAAATAGTGAAGAAAAAATAGAAAAGACAAATAATAAACTTAGCCAAAATAAGACTAAGGACTCCCAAGAAAAATCACCACTATTTTATCAAGCTGTAGATTCCTTTAAACGCTTTTCCACAGAATTTTCTGGCATAAATTACATCTACAAGGTCCTTGAAGATGTAAATTTAAAGGAGCTTCGCGAAATTTCTTCATACATCTTAAAAGAAGACAACTTTATACAAATTTATGGACTAAAAAATGGCAAGAGGTCAAAAATAATTGTCCTTCGCTCCATGAATTTAAACTTCAACTTAAAGAAAATTTTTGAAAAATTGCAGGACCACTTCGACTTCACAGGCACAGGCAATATGTATACCTTGGACTTGGAGTGTAGAGAAGAAGACCTCACTAGAATCATGGAAAGCTTCTTAATTGAAATCAAAAGAGAAGCAAAATAAATATAGCTCACATTAAATCATTTTATGTTTAATGTGAGCTATATTTTAATACAAAAACATTATGTACAAAAGTAATTTACAATTAGATTCTCTTATTGAATAGTTGAGTTTTTAGATATCTTGATAAACAGTTCCACTTCCATCAAGATATGGTGCATCTCCATACTTATCTGGGTTATCACCTGTCGAAATAGAAACTGTATAATACCTGTTTCCTTTTACCCTTCCATATTCAGTTTGTCCATAATTTGTCTCAAATTGAAATTTTTCCCTATCAAATAATTTAGAAATTATATTAACCTCATATGGAAATCTAGCTCCATATATTTCATTTCCATATACATCTACAAGGCGAGCTTGTGAATAAACTTTTATTGAAGCCGACCCAATCCAGAATTTTTCTGAACTTACATAACTTCGAATATAAAAACTAAAATTTTATGCCGGAGTAAAACTTTTCGTAGAATAATCTGATTTCAACCAAGCAAAATATTCTCCCGTTTCAGGATTGTAATAATCAATTTTTTCAACTTTATCTTCTTTTATTAGATTTTCTAATTTTTGTGATGCGGAATAGTAACTTATGTCTTTAATATAATTAGAAGTATCTTCTTCTGCAAATGCACTTATTGGAAAAATTAGTGTACTTGTAAATAGCAAAACAGCTAATATTTTAATTCTTTTAAACATTTTTACCTCCTTTTATTACTTTACTTCTTTACATATTTATTGTATAATAAAATTAAGCTAAAGTAAAGCATTAATTTACGGAGGTAAAGTATGAAAAAGCGTTTAATTTTATTTTTTTCAATTATAATCCTAACTTCTTGTAACTCTAAAACAAAAGAATCTGATAATATGACTGTAAATTTAGATGAGTTTTATAATACAAAACCTATATCTACATATATTTCATCTGTTGATTTTGTTACATCACAAAATCATACAGAAAAGGTATCAATAATTTATAATTCCTTAGAAGAACTGGAAAAAGATTTAAGTTTAAATTTTCTCCATTCTACTTTTTTTAATCACTCCGATTACGATATTATTTTTTTTAATGATGATTTTATATCTAAAATTTATTTATTTAAAAAAGATATAAATCCTTATTATTTAGGTGTTAGAAATTTGGAAAATGATAGAAGTTTAATCTTAGAAATATCGTGGAAGAATAATTTAAATCAAGAACCATATTCTCTTGAATTAATGGGTGAAAGTGAAATTATCGAAAACTATGATTTGAATTCTATAAATATCTCTTTAATTAAAGAATCGAGAGGCAAAAATATTTTTTATTCTGGTATTTTTAAGTTTAATGATATGACTTACTTTGTTAAAAATTCTGAAGATTTAGATTCTTTAAAAGATATAATTCAAGACCTAATAAATAACAAAAAGGACTGAGGGAAATTAATCCCACAGTCCTTATTTTTAATAATATTTTTCATTGATATAGTGATCTATTATTGATGTCTTCATTTGATTGTCAAAAATATTTTCTTCTTTCAAAATTCTTAAAAGCCATGGCGCCTTTGAGTGAAAGATAGCCTCCTTCTTGTCCTCTAAGACAATTTCATAGAGCTCGTTTCTCAGTGCCTTTGACTGACACTTGATGTAATAAGCCTTGGTGTTTCTAAAATCTTGTATTCTCAAAATATTTAAGACAGATCTGTCTTTAAGTTCGTAATATTTGTTTGTTAAATTTAAATAATAATTGTAGTACTTTGAATGTTTTTTTGTATTCCTAACATCTTTTGAAAGTGCCCTATAGTACTTCGCCATTACATTGTAGTATTGGTAGTTGTACATTCCCTTTTCGTAAGAATCCACCTTGATGTAGGGCCTGGCATTTCTCATTTGAAAGTAATCAAAATTTTTTTCCAAAAATTCTCTCTTGGAGAGGTCACCATTGGTGTATTGCATTATGAGAAAAGACCTGTGTTCAAAAAAATCTTCAAAAAGTCCCTTATTTTTCTTAAGTTCCACAAAGCACCATTAAATCACACTTAGAATTATTGGAATTACCATTGCAATTACAAGTAGGATTGCAATAATTCTAACCATTGTTTTTCTATCCACTTATAACACCTTATTTTCCAGTTACTTCTAGACAGTGATCTTTTAGAGATTCAGGCATATCTTCCTTTAGATAATCAACATTGATGTAAATTTCTTTATTATTTGCATCAGGAATTTTAGAAATCTTGTTGTAAAGATGTTCTAAGTCTTCAATATTAAGTGTCAATACCTTGTAAATTCCGTCAACATAAATCTTGTGCAAGTCATAGTCCATTGCAAGAAGTCCACAGATAAATCCGTAGAAACTTTCAATAGAGTTTAGTCTGTATTCAGTTGCATTAATAAGTCTTACATTGTAGTCTAAACTAAAGATGTGATCGTCATCAACTTCTACGAAAGCAATATTTCCATCGCCCTTTTTCATGTCGTCATTTGCGTTGTCGATTAACCATCTTGTCTTTCCAGAGCCTTTGCTCCCTAAAATATACTTTATCATAGTATTTCTCCTTTCACTAGATCACCTTGAGCGTATCCATTTTCATGCATAACATTAATTATATCGTCTCTAATTTTCCACCAGGAAGTATTCCAATTGCAAAAAAGAGAATTTTCATAAGGTGCTCTTCCTATTATTCTTTCCACTATTATATCATCTTTAAGATTTCTTAAAAAGAGTATAACTTTTTTCTTGTAGTCATCTAAAGAAATTGGTTCAATTTCTCCTCTTTCATACATCTTTCCAAGAGCCGTATCTTTTAAGATGTAAAGGGCGTGAATCTTAACTTCATCAATGCCAAGGACATTTAAAATTTTCGCACACTCAAGAATATCTAAGTCGTCATCCCAGGGAAGTCCAATAATAATGTGAGTGCAGACATTTAAATTTCTCTTTTTAAGCTTTAAGGCTGCATCGATAAATTCAGAAAGACCATGTCCTCTATTTAATTTTTTCAGGCTGTGATAATTTGGCGTCTGAAGACCAATTTCAACTGTCACAAAATAATTTTTGTTTAACTCTTCCAAGTAGTCTAAATGCCTCTTTGGAAGGTAGTCTGGTCTTGTGGATATGCTAACACCAACTACACCATCTATAAGAGACTCTTCAATTACTCTCTTGAAGTCCTCAAAGGGCATGTAGGTGTTGGTAAAATTTTGAAAGTAGGCAATATATTTATTGGCCTTGTATTTATTTTTTATGAGCTCTTTATTTTTTAAGAGTTGGTCTCTCACAGACCCAAAATTATTTTCGAAAGAGCCGCCTTCTTCGCCGCAAAATATGCAGCCACCCACTCCACAAGTTCCATCTCTATTGGGACAAGTTAAATCAAGTTTGACAGGCAGTTTGTAGACTTTTTCGCCAAACTTTTCCCTGAGAAAATCAGAATATTTTCTGTAAACCATTTAGAAAATTATTCTTCTTCCTCGTCGTCAAAAATTTCTTCGAAAGTCTTTGAAACTTTTTCAAATTCTTCTTCTGATTCAATTACATCAAGTTCTACTTCTTCTTCATTTACTTCTTTGTACTTGTAAATAAATACATCTTCGCCGTCTTCTTCATCTTCAGGAAGAAGTGCAATATAGTCATTTCCTTCGCATTCAAAGATTCCAAGAACTATGCACACCATTTCACTGTCGTCATCAAGTGTAAGTGTAATAGTTTCATAGCCTTCTTCTTCGTGATCGTGGTCACAACCGCAATCACAGTTTTCGTCGTGTTCATGTAATTTTTTTTCTTCGTTACTCATAATATCCTCCAAATTTTATTTTAAATTTTCTAGTATTTTTATTAAGAAATCAAATACTCTTTCTGTTGATGAAATAGAAAGGTGCTCGCCAGGTGCGTGTACTCCCTTCATATTTGGTCCAATTGAAAGCATATCGATATCGCCAATTGTTTCAACAAAGATTCCACATTCAAGACCTGCGTGAATAGCTTCAAGTTTAAATTCTTTGCCGCTTACTTCCTTGTAAGCCTTCTTTGCCACTTCTCTAAGTGGTGAATGTTCCTTATATTCCCAGGCAGGGTACTTTGTAATAATCTCTATATCTGCACCAAAATTTTCTGCTGCAATTTTACTTACAAGTCCAATATATTCCTTAGAAGATTGAACTGAAGACCTGATGTTGGAAATAATATTTACTGAATCTTCTTTGTTTTCAATTACTCCCACATTTACAGAAGTTTCAACTAAGCCTTCAATGTTTTTACTCATGGCAATTACGCCATTAGGTAGGACATTTATTAGACCAAGAATTTTATTTTTAAGCTCATCAGTAAAGGCCTTGTCGCGAGATTCCTTTGACTTTTCAAAGTTTAGTCTCACATCAGGATCAACTTTTCCAAGTTCTGTGACAAAGTGAGAGTTGAGTTCAACTATTACATCTTGAATTTTTTTGATGTCCTCTTCCCTTACTGCCACAAGGGCCCTTGCATATCTTGGAATGGCATTAGGTTTTGCTCCGCCTTCAATTTCAACTAAGTCGCCATCAACTTTTTCAAAAATTCTGTAAAGACTTCTGCCGAGAATTTTTACTGCGTTGCCTAGACCAACTTGAATTTCTTGACCAGAGTGTCCGCCCTTTAGTCCATTTACTATTATTTCATAAAGATTTTTATTTTTATCTAATTCTTTGTATTCTTTTTGTAATTTTATGAGGTCTCTTTCTGCACCAGCACAGGAAATACATCCAACGCCTTCTGTTTCAGAGTCGATGTTTAAAAGTCTTTTTGAAGTAACCATGCCTTTTTCAAGGTTAGCTGCTCCAGTCATTCCACTTTCTTCGTTGACAGTGAATAGTGCTTCAATCTTTGGATGCTTGTAGTCATCTGATTCTAAAAGAGCAAGTGTCATGGCAACAGCTATGCCATTATCTGCCCCAAGAGTTGTCTCACGAGCGATGATAAAGTCGCCATCTATTTCGTACTTAATAGGGTCTTTAGAAAAATCTATGGTGCATTCAGGAGTTTTTTCGCAAACCATGTCCATGTGACCCTGCAAAATTATGCTGTCCACATCTTCATAGCCCTCTGTGGCCTCTTTAATGATTACAACATTTCCTATTTCGTCAGTTTTATATTCCAAACTATGTTCTTTGGCAAAGTTAATTAGATAAGCCCTAATTTTTTCTTCTTCAAAGGAACATCTTGGAATTTTTGTCAATTTATCAAAATAATAAAAAATTCTGTTCTCTAATAAGGTATTTATATCTTTCATTTAAACCTCCTACTTACATTATACATGAGTATAAAAAATATTTATAGTTTAAAAAGTATAATTATCTTCAAATATTTTAATGATTTTTTCCATGCTTCTGGCATCACTTTTGTTAATTTCGCAAAGGACAGAGTTGAATTTATTTAAAGACTTGTCTAAGAGAAAGTCAATGGAAGGTCTTTCCTTAAATTCATCAATTACCTTAGATAAAAATTTATTTTCTATTTCATCTTGTTCTTCCTTAGAAAGATTTTTCTCTTCAAAAAGTTTTGTCATACAAGCCATGTACTCATATCTCACAAAAATTATAAACTCTGTAAAAATTTCTCCATAGGATTCTTGTGTAATTAGTCTTATGATTTTAAATAAAATATTCCAGTCTAAGTCGTTGTTAATAACTCTAGCCAAGACTTCTGTGGCACCCTTTGAGAAGGAATCATAATATTTGGGCTCCTTTTCACAGACAATGTACTCTTCTATGTTTAAGTCCTTGCCTGTGACAGAATTTATCTTATTTATTAAATCTATGAAATTTTCTCCATAACTTAAATCTTTATTCTTGGAAGATTTCATAAATAAAAAGTCTACGACAACATCAGTAATAGCTTTAATATTGATAAAAAGTCCAAGCTCATCGTGAATCTTTTTCGTGAAGATATCGTGAAGAATTTTAGAAAGAAGTGTCTTTAACTGACTTTCTGCTGAAATTATTTCTGAGGCATCCTGTTTTTTTACATGGTCATATAAAATCATAAGTTGCTTGTCTATCATCTTCAAGTTGTCATTAATGGAGTTCATTATTTCTCTAAAAAATCCCTCTGTTATTATGTAATTATAATTTTTATAGAGAAGCTTGTGGTCTATTTCTCCCCAAAAGACATTTACAAAGGATTTGATTTGCAGCTCAAAGCAATATATAAAGGAACCTGTGTCGTATTCTCCGTCAAGTTTGTACATTGTGAAACCATTTGCAAGGGTTTGAGGTTGAGGGTCATCTAGCTTTAGCCTAATCTTTTTATTTTTATTAGACTTGTAATAACCTCTATCAGATTTAATAGTAAAATCTTCTATGATTTTTTTATACATATCCTCTTCATCTTTTATAAAACGACATTCCACTCTAATGCCAACTAAGTCTTGAATATATTTAAATCCACGAACAGGATCAGGAAACCTCATGAAAAAATTTCTTCTAATTAATTTTTCACGAAGGGATTCCTGAGTCTTTATTCTCGTGGTAATATTTGTAAGTCTGTCGTCATCTAAAAATAAATCGGAAAAATACTTTTTAAGCTCTTTATTAACTCCAGCAAGTTCAATTTTATGATAATCAAAAAGATCTAGTACATCATCAATGTAATTAAAAAGCTCAAGTTTCATGTTCCACCTAGATATTCATCTTCACTTGGTATTTGTCTTTAAGTTCAGTGATTTTTTCGTTGTAAAGGGCTTGTTCCTTTTGTCTTCTAACTTGTGCCGCAATTTTGTCCTTCACTTCATCAAATTCTAGGTCTCTGCCTTCATTCTTTTCATTGATTTTAATAATATGGTAGCCAAATTGTGTCTTAACAGGTTCAGTAACTGTGCCAACTTCATTGTCAAAGACAGCATCTTCAAATTCCTTTACCATTTGTCCTCTAGTGAAAGTCCCAAGGTCGCCGCCCTTTTCCTTTGATGGACAAGTAGAAAATTCTCTTGCAAGAGCTTCAAAGTCTTCCCCATTTTTTATTTTTTCGTAAATTTCTTTAGCCTTGTCTTCTTCTGCAACTAAGATGTGAGAAGCATTGGCACTTTCATTTTCCTTAAAGACTTCTTTGTTGTCCTCGTAGAATTTTTTTATTTCGTCTTCACTTACTGTAACTGTGGCAAGAAGTTTGCCAAGAGCGTAAGTCTTTAGCATGCTTTCCTTAGTCTTTTCCAAAACTTGTGTAAAGTCATCTTCCTTGTCCATGCCCCTTTCTATTGCATCTTCGTATAAAAGTGCTTGGTAAACAAGTTCATTTACAACTTCCTTATTCATCTCTTCGCCGCCAAAATATTGTTTAAGTTGTGGATTTAAAGAATCTATGAATAAATTATAGTCAACTCCTGTAATTTTCTTGCCATTTACCTCTGCTAAAAGTTTTTCTCTATCCATTATTACCTCCGTAATTTATCTCAAATTATAAGTTTTCTATAAGTAATGTTACCATTTGAAAAAATTTTTTTCAACTAATAGGCTTTCAAATTGCCAAGCCTTTCTGAGACAAAAATCTAAATAAAATATAAGTTTTTTGTAAAAAATATTTTATAAATCCTTCCTAAATCCTCAGAATTTCTTAAAAAGTTTACTTTAAATTTGCCTTATGTTAAAATCAACTGAAGAGATAAAAATAATTTAAGCGCCTGAGCCCAAGTGGCTGACGAGGGATAGAGTTATCGAAAATCGGCGGATGCTCTAAAGGTTTCACAGCCTAAACATTTTACAAAAAATAAAAGCAATTTTATAACAAAATAAATGTAGTGAATCTCTAATAAATTGGAGGTAGAAATATGTGCGGAATAGTTGGATATATTGGAAAAAATAATGCAACAAAATTAGTACTAGAAGGTCTGAAAAAATTAGAATACAGGGGCTATGACTCTGCAGGCCTTTCTATGATAAGAGATAATAAACTTGTGACTTTTAAAAAGAAGGGTCGCATAAAAGTTTTGGAAGATTCCTTTGACCAAGATGAATTTTCTTCAAATATTTGCATTGGTCACACTAGATGGGCAACACATGGGGAACCAAATGAAATAAATGCTCACCCTCACCTATCAAGTGATAGAAAAATTTCTGTAGTTCACAATGGAATTATAGAAAATTACCTAGAGCTTAGAAATGATTTGACAAAAAAGGGCTACAAGTTCCTTTCACAAACAGATACAGAAGTCATCCCTAATGTTATTTCTGACAACTACAAGGGCGACATTCTTGAAGCTGTCTTTAAGTCAACAGAAATTTTAAGGGGAGCCTACAGCCTTGGCATCATAGATGAAAATGATGGCAATAGGCTCATAGCTGTGAGAAATTCTTCCCCTCTACTTTTTGCAATCTGCGAAGAAGGATACTTTGTTGCCAGTGACATTACTTCTGTCATTGAACACACAAATAAGATCATCTACCTTGAAGATGGTGATGTAGTTGACATGAGAGAAGACTCTTACACAATTTATGACAAAAACCACAAAAAAGTTGAGAGAGATATTACTGAAGTTGAAATTTCTGCAGCTGATGCATCAAAGGAAGGCTACGACCACTTCCTAATTAAGGAAATTCACGAACAACCTCGCCTACTTCGCGAAGTTATTTCAATTAAACACAAGGATTACAAGATAAATCTTCCAGCCGAAGGAAGTCTATCCCTTGATGAACTTAAAAATATCAATAAAATTTATGTGACAGCTTGTGGAACTGCCTTTCACGCAGGCGAAGCTGGCAAGTTTGCCATAGAGAATCTTGCAAAAATTCCTGTTATTTCAGAAATTGCCTCTGAATTTAGGTACAAGAATATGTTTGTAGACGACAAGTCTCTGGTAATTTTTGTTTCACAATCAGGAGAAACTGCTGACACCCTAGCAGCCCTTAGAGAAGCAAAGGCTCTTGGTGCAAAAACTCTTGCCATTACAAATGTAGTTGGCTCATCAATTTCAAGAGAAGCCGACAAGGTTGTCTATTGCTATGCAGGTCCAGAAATCTCTGTTGCATCAACTAAGGCTTACACAACACAAGTTATTTCACTCTACTTCTTGGCTATGGACATTGCCCTAAAGCTAAATAAAATCACTGAAGATGAAGTTAAAGAAATAATCGAAAACATGGAAAAACTTCCAGGACAAATTGAAGAAATTTTAAAACATAAAGACCAATTTGAAGACATCGCTGAATTAATTAAGGATGCAAAATCAATTTTCTACACTGGAAGAAGCCTTGACTATATAACTGCCAAGGAAGGAGCCCTAAAGCTAAAGGAAATTTCTTATATTCACACAGAATCCTTCCCTTCTGGCGAATTAAAACACGGTTCTATTGCCCTAATAGAAGAAGGCACACCAGTTATATCTGTTGCAACGCAAAGCTCAATTTTAGAAAAAACTATTTCTAATAACCAAGAGCTAATAGCAAGAGGAGCAACAGTAATTTCTATTGCAGAAGAAAAAAATGATTTTGTAAGAGATTCTTCTGATGTCATGATTGAAATTCCTGACACAATAGATTTACTCACACCCCTACTTGCAGTAATACCTGAACAGTTAATTGCCTACTACGCTTCAGTCCTACTAGGAAATGATGTAGATAAACCAAGAAACTTAGCAAAATCAGTTACAGTTGAATAAAGAAAAGAGCTGCCAGGTGCAGCTTTTTTTAGTTTTCATAAAGCTTTTTCGGGTATATAATGTAAAATGGAGTTGAATTTTATGAATGAGTTTATATACCTACTTATATCCCTTGTGGCGCTTTTCTTTTCCTATTTGTTTACCCTTATAGAAAATGCCTATCTCGCCCTAGGACCTGTTAAGATTTCAAAGCTTGAAGACATGGAAGTAAAGAATCTCACAATAATAAAAAAACTTGTAAAAAAAGAAAATATTTATTCTTCAACGCTTATCCTAGATTATTTTTCCAATTCCCTTACAGTCATCTTTATGTCGCTTTTTTTCTTTCATAAATGGAATCATTTTGGCATAATAATCGGAATAATAATTTCAACAATTATAGTGATAATTTTTGGGGAGAGCCTTCCTCGCAAGCTTGGCAAAAATAATTATGAAAGGATTGTGCCAAAGTACGCAAAATTTTTAAATTTTTTAATAATTTTTATGCGTCCCCTTTCCATGCTGATTAACTTCTTGTCACAAAGCATAATTAAAATAGTTATTAAGGACAAAACCTACAAGGAGCCAATTATAACAGAAGAAGACTTAATAGATGCCATGGACCTTGGCATGGAAGAAGGAATAATAAATAAAAACGAGTCTATGATGATTCAAAATGTAATTGGCTTTAAGGACAATTATGCCAAGGACATAATGACACCAAGGACAGATATTGTGGCAATTGACATTGATGATTCCTATGAAGACATTATAGAAAAAATTTCTGAATATTCTTATTCAAGAATGCCTGTCTATGAGGACAACTTGGATAATATTATTGGTATCTTAAATGTAAAAGATATTTTCCACATGGATAGGACAAAACCCCTTGCTGAAAACAAGTCTTTTTTCAAAAAGCCCTTCTTCACCTTTGAGTACAAGCCTACGGGAACACTTTTCTCCGAGATGCGACAAAATAAATTATCTGTCGCCATAGTAACTGACGAGTACGGCGGCACTGAAGGCATGATTACCTTTGAAGACATTATAGAAAAAATCGTGGGACAAATTTCTGACGAGTACGACACAGAAGAAGACGAAGACATAATAACTATCGCTCCAGGAAAATATTTAATCGACGCTTCAGTTAACATTGACGAGATCAATCAAAAGTTTGAAACAGAACTTGAGTGCCAAGAATTTGATTCCCTTGGCGGTTTTATAATCGAAAATATTGACAGATTTCCAAAATTAAATGAAGTCATAAATATCGATGGCTTAAAATTTACCATAGCAAGGAAGTCAAAAAATAGAATCGAAAAAATAATTCTTGAGTTTCCAAAAAATAAATA
>NZ_HE978566.1:844504-847200 GCF_000311825.1 Peptoniphilus grossensis ph5
TAAGAGATTCCAACAATTTAAAGGAATCTCTTTTCTTTTCTAATTTTTTAAATTTTTAATCAACATTCTTGAAGTTCAACAACCCTCATTTTAGAATTTTTCCAGCTTGCCTTGTCGCCAAGCCTTTCCACTATATTTATAAGTAACTCGTCATCTTCCAACTCTTCTGTAAGTGGTTTAACTCTTGCATCTAGGTCGTGGGCAATAAAATCAACTTCAGAGCCAAGGTCAACACTTACCATAACTCTACTTTTTAAATGTCTGAGCTCTTCTAAGTCCTCAACCTTTACATACTTTCCATTTTTTCTAGTGTAGAAAAAAATATCTTGTCCATATTTTTCTCTGTAATACATCATGTAAGTCTCACAAGAAAATTGAAAACTTCCAAGTGGACTAATGTCAAAAATTACTTTTTTCATTACCTCACCTTGGAAGTATTATATCACAATTATAAAGTTTTATATACAATTTAGGGACTTTTGTAAATTTTTAATCAAATATGACGTACTATTGAAGAAATAACTTCCTCTCTTTTCATTTGATTCTTTGGATTAAAATTATTCTTTTCATCTAAATTTAAAAATCCAGAGCTAAAAGCCTTATAAACAGAGTCCTTTGCGTAATCAGAAATCTTTTTGCCGTCCTTGATTTTTATTTTTTTGCCATCTTCTAGCTTAAATAAATTTGAAATAACAACAGCATAGTCTTCTCTTGTAATATTTTCCTTGGGAGCAAACTTGTCCTTGCTCTTACCATTCATTATGCCAAGGTCGCATGCCATGTTCACATATTTGTTGTCAGTGTCCTTAAAGTGTTTAACAGAACCTTGAGCACTTCTCTTGTACTTAATCTCATAAGCCTTAACTGCAATCTCTGCAAATTCTTCACGAGTGATCTTCTCTTTGGTGTTGGCTGCAAGATCCTTTGAGAAAAGTTTTAAGTCTTCTGCCTTCATTAAATCCTTGTAAGCCCAGGAGCTGTAATTTCTAAAAACTGGCGCCTTACCAAGATGTAAGACATCTGTGTAATTTGATTTGCCCTCACTATTTGCAAATCTAAGTCTAAAGGCATAGCCACTTGAGGGTCCCACAAGGGAGTCAAGTTCTGTTTGCGTAATTGAAACATATTTTTTATTATTTTTTACAAAGACATTTTTTGTTAAATTTTCTTTTGCATCATTGCCTTCGCTTTTCACTTCGATTTCAACTGCATCCTTGTCCTTGGCATTTTTTATTTCAAAGTTGTAAGTTTCACTTTCTTTTACTGCGCTGACACTAAGTGGCATGGCAACTTCTTTAGCTGCAAAAACGCTAAAGGGCATTGCAAGTAAAATTATCATCAATATAAATATTTTTTTCATTCTTTCACCTCGAAGTCTTATAATAGCAAAAACTTTGGCGAAAATCCTTAAAATTTAAGATTTGTAATAATTTTGTAATCTTTTTGATAGCAGGCTAAAGTAAATTAAAGTCCTAATTTTTTCATTAAATCTCTTTTATCTCCTAAAAATTTTTCTTCTTCCCTTATTCTTTCATCCATTTCCTTTGCGACTTCAAGCTTGACATCTTCGCTTAAACTTTTATCAGCAAAGGGATAAACTGTTTTATTTTCTTTTTCTGCGTGATTTCTCAAAAGTTCCACATAAGCCATGGCATTAGTCAAGATGTGAAGCTTAGGAAGATCTTCCTTGGATTTTTCAAATAAATTTAAATTATTTTCAAGCTCCATAACATAGCCCCTTGCCATTTGATGTTCTACGAGCATGCCGCCACGCACAACTTTTTCTGCCACGGGTCCAAGATTTTCAAGCATAGCCGCAAATAAAATGTCCTCTTCCTTTTTGTGGTGAAGGCCGTCGGCATACTTTCTTATAAAATCTATGGCCTTTCTAAAAAATTCTGTGTCAACCCTTCCCCTTAAGATCTCCAAACATTTTTCTTCCATTTTGTCGCAAAAACGTAAAATTTCTTCGTGCTCATCTTCCAAATAAGATATTGTATTTTTTAAAGTATCCACTTAATCACTTCCTAATTACATAATTTTCATCTATCTTTTGATATTTTAAACTAGTGGAGCTTAAACTTCCAAGAATAAGGCTGTCTCTAAGCATCCAATAAATCTCAGGCTCTACATAATTTCCCCAAATATTTTTATGGACATCAGATGCAAGTGTAAATACAAATTCATCCTCATCATTTTTTAAAATGGCAAGGGCATGGTCACAGGGCATACCATCCAAAAATTTTGAAGTAATAAAAGAAAATACTTCCATTGGACTGTCGCCTGCCTCATAATTTTCTCCAATTTCAAAAAATTTATTTTTTAATTTTTCTAAGTCAAAGTCCCTTAATAGAATTGAAACTGCCTTTGCCAGTCTATTTTCACTTCTTATTACTCTCTCATTGAGCCAGCCGTGAATATTACTTTCATCAATTATATCTTCTAAATTTCCTCTTTCAAGTGGAAAATTATCATCTAAATCTTTTTTAAGCTCCAGACTTTTTTCTTCATCCAACAATTCCAACAACTTATCTAAAATTTCTTCTTGAAATAAAATTTTATCGTACATAATATAGTGAATGCGTCCTAAAAATAAACTCATCTTATCCCTCTTTTCTAATAAAATAATAGCATTTTTAGCAAAAAAATATTGTGACAATTGTCACAATATATTCAAAAAAATTCTAAAAAAAAAA
>NZ_HE978566.1:848514-857719 GCF_000311825.1 Peptoniphilus grossensis ph5
TAAAAAAAAAGAGGAGCCATAATAGCTTCTCTCTTCTTTCAAATCTAATTATCCTCTTAACTCTTGTCTGTTTTCGTTAAGCATTTTGATTATTTCTGATAGGTTAACTTGTGTGTTTTCAAGAAGTTCGTCTGCGTAATCTCTTGCGCCTTCTCTAATTTGAGTAGATTCTTCTTTTGCAGATCTTAAAATTTCCATAGATCTTTCTTCAGCTTCTCTCACAAGTTCGTTTTCGTCAATAATTTTTTCTGCGTGAGCTCTTGCTGCTGCAATAATTTTGTCAGCTTCGTCATGGGCTCCATTAATTATGTCGTCCTTGTCCTTTGCAATTCTTTGTGCTTCAGAAACTTCTCCTGGAATTTGCATTTTTACTTCGTTAACAATTTCCAAAAATTCTTCTCTGTCTACCATTACCTTATTTGTTAGTGGTATTTGTGATGATGTTTCAACAAGATCTTCCAATTCTTCAACTAAATCAATTAAATTCATATCTTCCTCCTAAGTAATTTTTTCTTCATAGCTTCTCCTACAACAGGAGGCACGAATAAATCTGTATCTCCGTCAAAGGTTGAAACCTCTTTTGCAAGTGTTGAGCTCACAAATAAATTTTCATTTGATGCCAACAAAAAGACAGTTTCAACGCCGTCTTTGTAATGCATATTTGCCATGGCAAGTGTATATTCATTAAAATAATCAGAAGCTGATCTAAGTCCTCTTACTATTACTTTACAATTTTTTTTCTTTGCGTAATCAACGAGAAGTCCGTCAAAGGAATCTATTTCTATTCCTTCCATGCCATCTAAAACTTTGTGAAGAAGTTCTTTTCTCTCTTCCACAGTAAATAATCCTTTTTTTGAAGTGTTGTCTAAAACTGCTACAATCACTTCTCCAAAAATATCCTTTGCTCTCTTTATAATGTCTAAATGTCCATTAGTCACTGGGTCGAAGCTACCCGCATATATTGCTTTCATCTACATCCCATCCGCATATGGAAATGGAAGTATTTCCATATTTTTTATTTTTTATTTCTTTAAAGCCCTCGCCAATTAATAGGGGAACATCTGTATTATACTCCACAATTAATTTTCCATGGGGCTTTAATAATTTATTTTCTCTAATTAGTTTAAAGGCTCTTTTATATAAGTCACGCCTGTCAAAGGGCGGATCCATGTAAATGTAATCGAATTTCACATCTAAATTTCTTAGGGCTTTGTTTAAGTGGTCTTCAATAAGAACTGCTTCATCTAAAAATTTTGCCTTTTCTAAATTGTACTTCACGCAGTCCATGGCTTCCTTTGACTTGTCAACAAAGTAAGCTTTCTTTGCCCCTCTTGATATAAATTCAATTCCATTTGCACCGCTGCCACAGAATAAATCTAGGACAAGGTCGTCAAAAAAATTTTGACCTAAAATGTTAAAAACAGATTCCTTTACCCTGTCTTCTGTGGGTCTTGTATCAAGACCCTTGGGCGCTTTTAATTTGAGTCCTCGTCTACTTCCTGAAATAATTCTCATAAAGCCTCCAAATTAGTTTTATTTTACCATAAGTCAAGAAATAATTAAAGATATTAGTTTAAATCAGAATAAAAGTCACTTATTTCTCTATTTAAATAAAAATATTTTTTACTCTCTAAGTTTGGATCAACTTCCAAAATCTCTTTCACATCATCTGCTGCATATTTTAAAATTGTTTCATCTCTAAAGGGATCAGCAAGTCTTAGGTTTGGCATGCCCGATTGCCTTGTGCCCAAAATGTCTCCAAAGCCGCGAAGCTCCAAGTCCTTGTTGGCAATGTAAAATCCGTCATTGGAGTCTGTCATAATTTTCATCCTCTCCCAAGAAATTTCACTCTTGGAAAGATTGTAGAGTATGCAGTAGGACTGATGAGTGCCTCTTCCCACTCTGCCCCTTAATTGGTGAAGGGTTGAAAGTCCAAAGCGCTCTGCATTATAAATCATAATGACAGATGCGTTAGGCACATTTACTCCAACTTCCACAACTGTTGTTGATACAAGTAAATTTATTTTATTGTCGGCAAAGTCATTCATAATTTTATTTTTTTCATCTGCCTTCATCTTTCCATGAAGAAGTCCGACCCTAAAGTCAATAAAATATTTGCTCAAATCTTCATAAACTTTTTCCACAGCCTGCAAATTATCGTAGTCTTCATTTTCTTCAATTAGAGAACAAATAACATAGGCTTGTCTTCCCTTTTCTAGCTCTGATTTTATAAAGGCAAGAGATTTTCCCAGCATATTTTCGTTTATGGCAATGGTCTTAATTGGCTTTCTGCCCTTTGGCATAGTCTTTATGACAGATATGTCTAAGTCTGCATAGAGAACAAGACTTAAACTTCTTGGAATTGGAGTGGCAGACATTACAAGTGTGGCTGCATCCACATTTTTATTTTGCAGCATATTTCTTTGGACAACGCCAAAGCGGTGCTGCTCGTCAATTACATTAACTCCAAGCCTATGAAATACTACATTTTCTTCGATAAGGGCGTGAGTTCCAATTAGGATGTCAATAGACCCCATCTCTAGGTTGTCTAGGATGTCCCTCTTTGCACTTTTTGTCGTTGAGCCAATAAGTAAGGCGACCTTTACTCCAAGGGGCTCTAAAAGTTCTACAAAAGACTCAAAATGTTGCTTGGCTAGAATTTCTGTTGGCGCCATTATAGATGACTGGTAGCCATTTAAGTAGGCAAGATACATTATAATTATGGCAATAATTGTCTTGCCGCTTCCAACATCGCCTTGGATGAGCCTATTTATTGTCTTTCCCTTTTTCATGTCATCAAAGATTTCATCCACAACCTGCTCTTGACCCTCTGTAAGTTTAAAGGGAAGCTTATCTATAAAATCAAAAATTTCATCTTTTATTTCAAATTTTATGGCATCTCGCCTTTGGTTTTGAAATTTATTTTTTAGAATTGAAAGTTCAAATAAAAATAATTCTTCGTAAATTAATCTCTGGCGAGCCATAATATAATTTTTTCGGGACTTTGGATAGTGAATTGCCCTTATGGCATCATTCTTGCCTATAAAAGAATATTTTTCCAAAATTTCCTCTGGCAGATTTTCTTCAAAGAGATTTAGGTCAATAACTTGGTTAACTAAATTTTCAAAGACAAAATTATTTAGACCTTCCGTCAAATTATAAATTGGAGAAATTTTCCCCAGTTTTTTTAATTTATGTATATCTTCGATTTCTGGACTAGATAGGCTGACCCTTCCCCTGAAAAAATCTGCCTTGCCATAGACTAAATATTCTCCGCCAATTTTTATGAGAGAGTTTAAGTAAAAGGCATTGAAAAAAGAAAGCTCCACTTCTCCACTTTCATCTTCTGCCAGAAAACTTGTGAGAGTGAGACCCTTTCTTATTCTCCTACTTTGAAGTTTTGATAGGATCCTCACCTTGAAGGCATTTTTTTCGCCAATCTTTGCCTGGGAAATCTTTACAATTTTTGAGCTATCTTCATACCTTCTTGGATAGTACAAGAGTAGGTCCTTAACTGAATAGATTCCAAGCTTGTGAAATAATTTTTCCCTCTTTGGTCCAATTCCCTTTAAATTATTTATAGAGTCACTTAAATTAAGCATTTTCTCACCTATTATAAAAGCCCAAAGAAAAACTTCGGGCTCATAAAAATTCTAATTATTCTAATGAAAGGATGTAATAATAAATTGGTTGATCTCCCTCTATTACATCTATGTCAATGTCTGGATATTTTTCTTCAATAGCCTGGCGAGCTTCTTCAGCATCTTCTGCTTTCACATCTTCTCCATAGAAAAGTGTTACAAGAGAAATATCTTCGTCCATGAGCTTATCTACTGTCTCTGTTACAACATCAAATACAGTCTTGCCGCTTGTGATTATTACCTTGGCTGCAATGCCTATGATGTCGTCCTTGTGAATTTCCTTTCCGCCAATAGTTGTGTCTCTAACTGCATAAGTTACTGATGCGTCAATTACACTTCCTATAGCTTCTATCATATTTTCCTTGTTTTCATCTTTATCTAGGTCACCATTAAAGGCAAGCATAGCTGCAATACCTTGTGGAACAGACTTTGATGGAATTACAATAACATCTCTATCAGAAATGTCTCTAGCTTGTTCTGCAGATAAAATTATGTTGCTGTTATTAGGAATTAGGTAGATGACTTTTCCGCCAACCTTGTCTATGCCCTTTAAGAAGTCTTCAGTAGATGGATTCATAGTTTGTCCACCAGCTACAACATAATCTACACCAAGGGATTTGAAGGTTTCAGTCATTCCATCGCCCATGGAAACAGTTATAAAGGAATAATCCTTTTCTTCAATTTTTTCTTCCTCTTCTTCCTTCTTTTTGGCTTCAGCAACTTCGCTATCGTCAAAAAGAACTTCCCTATGTTGGTATCTCATGTTGTCGATTTTAATATCTTGAAGAAGACCAAGTTCGCAAGCGTGTTGCAAAACAATTCCTGGATCATTAGTGTGAACGTGAACCTTAATTATGTGACTTCCGCCACCGCCAACTACAAGTAGACAGTCTCCAAGAGGAGCAATTTTTTCTCTAAAAGAATCAATGTCTTCGTAGTCAGTATTTATAATAAATTCAGTACAATATCCATACTTAAGAGATTTGTCAGCTTCAGTAAATTGAATTTCCTTTTGTGCCTTTTTCTTCAAAGTTTCATCTTCAGATTGGTCAGCTATGTCTTCGCCCTTTAAAACCTTAAGCCCACCTTCAAGAAGGACAACAAGACCCTTGCCACCAGCGTCAACAACATCAGCTTCCTTTAAAACTTCAAGAAGATTTGGCGTATTGTCAAGTGACTTATTAGCTTCAACAATTACATCTTCCAAAAACTTTACTAGGTCTTCAGCCTTTTTGTAATGTCTTATGGCAAAGTCTGCAGTTTCTCTACCAACTGTAAGAATAGTACCTTCAATTGGTTTCATAACAGCCTTATAAGTCGTTTCACTTGCCTTTTTAAAAGCGTGAGCAATTTCAGCAGTGCCAGCTTCATCTAGACCTTCTAAACCTTCAGAGAAACCTCTCAAAAGTTGAGAAAGAATTACACCACTGTTGCCTCTAGCTCCCATAAGGGCACCACGAGCTGCAGCAGCAGAAACATCTGCCACTGAAAAATCTCCTTCTAAAGCATCAATTTGTTTTAAGGCAGATTTTGATGTAAGGCTCATGTTTGTACCTGTATCTCCATCAGGAACTGGGAACACATTAAGTGCATTGACCTCTTCCTTTCTGGATATTAGATAATTTACAGCACCTTTAAAAATTTCTTTTAATAAAGGGCCATTAATTTTTTTTATTTCCAAAATCTTACCTCCACTATTTAAGTCTAATACCTTCTACCAGAACTTCAATATTATCAACTTCAAGTCCTGTCAAATTTTCTATATTAAACTTAACTCTTTCTATAATATTTTCACCCACTGTAGAAATTTTTACTCCATATTCAAGAACAACATGAAGTTCAATAGAAATTTCATTTTCTTCAGTGTTTACAACAATTCCCTTTGACAAATTTTCAAATCTCAAAAGTTCAAAAATTCCATCTGCGGCATTTTTTGATGCCATTCCAACAATTCCGTAGGATTCCATTGCTGAAATTCCAGCTATGTTAGCAAGTACGCTATCTTCTATCACAATATTTCCAAGTTCTCTATTTATAATTGCCGGCATGAGGGCACCTCCTTATCTAATTTATTATAACAGAATTTGCAAAAGATTACGAGATTTTGAAAAATTCCTTTGTAAAAAAAGTGAAATTAGTGTAAAATAAGAACATATTGAAAAAATTATTTGCACTTAGCATCATTTTTTGATAAAATATTTGTTGCTTAATGACTAAAGGAGGTGCGTTATGGCTAAAAGATGTGAAATTTGTGGAAAAGAAAAAAAATTTGGAAATAAAATATCTTTCTCTCACTCTCGTTCTAACAGAAGCTGGTCTCCTAACATTAGAAGAGTTAAGGCTGTAGTTAATGGATCAAACAAAAGAATCAATGTATGCACTAGATGTTTAAGATCTGGTAAAGTAGAAAGAGCTATCTAATTAAGGGTCTTAGCTAAGATCCTTTTTTTGTGGTCCTTTACATAGTCTCTTGCCCCTTGCAAGAGATTTTTTATTTTTAATAAAATTTACAAAAAAAGTTCCCTGTCACTTAGGGAACTTTTTTTTCTAAATTTTTATCTAACTTAATTTTTCTAAAATAATTTTTCTTATGTCCTTAATTAAATATAGGGAACCGCACCACAAAATCATGTCGCCATCGCCAGCAAGAGATAGAGTCTTTTCCACTGCTTCTTCCCTATTTTTTATTGGGTAAATTTCTTTTTTTGAAAACTTTCTAAATTCAGCTTCAAGATCTTTTAAATCTGTATGCCTATCACTATCAATTTCTGTCAAGACAATTTTATCTGCTATGTTTTCTATTTTTTTAAGTATATGGTCGTGGTCCTTGTCCTTTAAGAGACTAAAACCCAAAATAAGTTTATTATAACTAAATTTTTTAACGCTCTCTTCAATTCTTTCTATAGAATCTAAATTGTGAGAGCCGTCAATAATAATTAGTGGATCTTTTGATAGGCATTCAGTCCTTCCAATATTTTTTGCCTTTTTTAATCCCACTTTTATTTTTTCTTCGTCAAGCCCATAGTCCTTCTTTAAAAAATCAAGAACCATTAGGGCAAGGGAAGCGTTAAGGGCTTGGTGGTCGCCAATCAAAGAAATTTCCACATTCTTATGATTTCTAAAATTAAAAATATTTCCCTCTTCATTAGAGCTTAAAATCTCAACTTCATCTTGGCTAAATTCCTCAAAACTTGAATTTTTTTCCTTGCTAAGTTTTTTTAGTTCAGCTCTCGCCTCTTCATCTTGAGGGTAAGAGAATACTTTGGAGTTCTCTTTAATAATGCCGCCCTTTTCATGGGCAATCTTTCCTATGGTATCGCCCAAAATATTTGCGTGGTCAAGAGAAATGTGGCAGAAAACTGGAATGGACTTTTCCATTACATTTGTGGCGTCAACTCTTCCACCCATTCCAACTTCCATTACTGCAAAATCAAGCTTATTCCTTGCAAAATAAAGGTAAGCAAGGGAAGTTAAAATTTCAAAACCGCTTACAAAAATTTTTTTCTCGTCAAGTTCTTCTACCTTTTCTCTAACTTCTGTTGCAAGTTTTGCAAATTCTTCTTCTGAAATTTCTTCATTATTTATTTCAATTTCTTCCCTAATATTTGTGATGTAGGGCGAAGTAAATTTGCCAACCTTATAAGCATTTTCCCTTAAGGCGCTGGCTATAAAGCTTGCCACTGACCCCTTGCCATTAGTTCCCGTAATGTGTATAATCTTCAATTTATCTTGTGGCTTTCCGAAAATTTTTAATAGCTCTTTGATGTTATCTAGAGTAAATTCTCCAAGAGGAATATTTCTATTTTCAAGCCAAGCCACTGCTTCTCTATAATTCATATAATCACCTTACTTGAAATAGTACCAAAATTTTTATTCTCATTCAACATTTTAGTGTACCAAAATTTATTTAATTGTGGTAAAATAGAAAAAATAATTAAATGGAGGTAAAAAGATGAATAATGAAATTCGTACTAGAGATTTATTCATAATCGGTTTTGCACTTTTTGCAATGTTTTTTGGTGCAGGAAATTTAATTTTTCCACCTTATCTAGGACTTATATCTGGTCCACAATGGTGGGTTGGATTCCTGGGATTTACAATTACTGATGCAGGATTAGGATTACTTGCAATTATTGCTCTTTCTAAATATGATGGTAACTTAAATGTACTGGCTTCAAGAGTAAATAAGACTTTTGCAATTATTATTTCAACAGCAATTATTTTATGTATTGGACCTTTCCTTGCTACTCCTAGAACTGCAGCAACTACTTACGAAATTGGTATATTGCCAATCTTTGGTGAATCTGTAAATAGATATTTGTTCTCCGTAGTATTCTTTATAATAGCTTGCCTATTAAGTATTAGACCTAGCAAAGTTGTTGATATTGTTGGAAAGTTTTTAACTCCTTCACTAATACTTTGTATGGCTGCCCTTATAATAAAGGGAATTGTAAGCCCAATTGGTGAAATTGCAAATACTACTATGATCGATAATGTTCTTGAAAAAGGAATTACTGATGGATATCAAACAATGGATGCTATTGCAGGATGTATGTTTGCTCTAGTTGTACTAAATGCCGTTAAAACTAGAAATTATTCTTCGCAAAAATTAGAAATTAAAGCAACTATTTTATCTGGTATTATAGCAGCAGTATGTCTAGCAATTATTTATGGTGGACTACTATATCTTGGCGCTCAAACTTCAAGCCTTGGTGTATATGATATTAATACAGACAATACTAAGCTTCTTGTAGATATTACAAATAGAGTTCTTGGTGGAGTTGGTGTTTATATCTTGGCAATTATAACTGCCCTTGCCTGTCTTACAACTGCAATTGGTTTAATTTCAGCTGCAGGAAATTTCTTTAATGAACTAAGTAAAGGAAAAATTTCTTATGAAATTATAGTTGTTATTTGTTCAGTTGTATCTTGTGCTATTTCAGTTCTTGGTGTAAGTCAAATTATAAAAATTTCAGCACCAATTCTTAAAATTCTTTATCCGTGTGCAATGACAATAGTTTTGATAGGACTATTTAACGAAAAAATCAAAGACGATATTGTATTTAAAATTCCAGCAATTGTATCTCTAATTTTTGGATTCCTATTTGTACTAAAGGGTATGAAGCTTTTAGGAAGCTTTGGAGATGTTTTGGATTCTTTCCCACTAGCTAAGTTTGGACTTGGCTGGGTTGTTCCAATGATCCTTGGACTTGTTATTGCAATGATAATTTCAAGCACAAGAAAGACAAAGACAGCTTAAATAAAATTTTAACTTACAAAAAATAAAGGCTCTATGTCAAATATTGGGGAGACTCGTTAACTCGAGTCTCTCTTTTCATTTAAAAATCAATACTTATGCGCTAATAGAATATTAAAACTAAAATAACTAAAAAACTACTAAAAACAAGCATAGCAAATAAAACCCCTAGGGGTTTTGCGAAGTTTTCCTGTTTTCCTATCATTACTTACAAGCAAACATAATTCTCTTTCTAAACAAATTAAAATTTTTCATACCAAAACAATTTCTCTTTAACGTCTTTATCTTAGTATGAGTTCCTTCAAGT
>NZ_HE978566.1:858599-876168 GCF_000311825.1 Peptoniphilus grossensis ph5
GCCAAAATAAACTCTTCTTACTTTCACAGTAAAAAGAGTTTTTTTCTTGTGCAAATTTATTTATATTTCAAAAACTTTTTGAATAACTTCTAAAATATTTGACATCTTAAGGACCTTTAGGTCCTTATAATTTTCTTCTTTTACGCTGGCATATTTAGAGATGTATGCCTTTTTAAAGCCCATTCTCTCAGCTTCTTTTAGTCTAACATCGAGGCTTGGCACATTTTTAAGTTCGCCAGTTAGTCCCACATCGGCAATGAAAACTGAATTTGCTTCTACGGGCTTATTGAGTGTAGATGAAACAATGGAAATCATTACAGAAAGGTTTGAGGCTTGCTCCTTAACCTTAATGCCACCAGTGGACTTGACAACAATATTTTTGTCCAAAAATTTTATGCCTGCTCGCTCTTCCAAGATGGAGACAAGGGTGTTTAAATGTTCTCTTCTTATAGATTCAGAAATCCTTGAAGGATAAGGGAGAAAGGTCTTTGATGCCAATGCCTCTGTCTCTAAAATGATTGGCCTCGTGCCCTCTCTTATGACAGATAGGGATGAACCTGCCACAACATCATTTGCTGACCTCTTTGTCATAAAATATTCTGAAGGATTGTCAATGGATATCATGCCCTTTTCAGTCATGGAGAAAAATCCAATCTCGCCAGTAGAGCCGTACCTATTTTTTGTCGCCATTAGTGACCTTAAATCTTCTGATGAATCGCCTTCAATGAGTAATACTGTGTCCACTAAGTGCTCAAGACTTCTCACTCCAGCCAGTTCGTCTTGCTTAGTCATTTGTCCCACAAGAAAAACCATGCGAGGCTTTTCTATGTCCTTGGCAATTTCAGTCATTTTGTAGGCACATTCCATAGTCTGGGTTGGCGTGCCAGGCCTTTGTGGAAATTCGTCTAGGGCAAAAGTTTGAATTGAATCAATTATAATCATCTGTGGGTCAATTTTTTCAACTTGATCCAAAACAGAGTTAAGGGAAGTCACTGAATAAACCCAAATGTTGTCAGAGAGCTTGTCTAAAATTCTCTCTGCCCTCATTTTTATTTGCGTCTCAGATTCTTCTCCAGATGCGTATAAAACTCTCATGCCCTTATTTGCCAGGTCATTTGCCACTTGCATTAGTAGGGTTGACTTGCCAGAGCCAGGCTTTGCAGTTAAAATGCTGACAGAATCCCTCACGATTCCGCCGCCCATGACCCTATTAAATTCCTCAATGCCAGTCATAACTATCTCGTCAGAAGAAATTTCAACTGCCTGAAGTTTTTGTGCATCTTTTTTTATTTTTTTACTATTTGAAGGAGACTTTCCTCCAGACTCCTCCTCTTTTTCTTCTAGGGTGTTCCAAGAGCCACAATTGGGGCATTTGCCAAAGAAGCCCTGGGAAATATATCCGCACTTACTGCACTGATACACTATTTTCTTTTTCATTTTTCGCCTTTTTAGTCCTCTTAACTTTTTCTATTTGAATTTTTTTGTACTTCACATCGAGATTGATTTCGTCGCCCTCTTTAATCTTTCCCTCTAAAAATTCATCGGCAATTCTATCTTCAATTAATTTTGTAATAGTCCTTTGAAGGGGTCTTGCACCAAATACCTTATCATAACCTTCTTCAACTAAGAAGTTAATGAGTTTATTTGAATAATTTGCCTTTATTCCCATTTCAGAAAGTCTATCACTTAATTTATCAAGCATATTCTTGACAATTTCTTTAATTTCAGTCTTTTCAAGAGTTTTGAAGATTACTACATCGTCAACTCTATTTAAAAATTCAGGTCTAAACTTTTCCTTTAAGGATTCATTTATAATTTTTTTCATATTTTCATATTCGCTCTTCTGAACAGAACTTTCTGAAGTTGAAAAACCTAAAACTGAATTTTTGGCAAGAAGATTTGCCCCAGCATTGGAAGTCATAATTATAACTGTGTCCTTGAAGTTTACAGTCCTACCCTTGGAGTCCGTTACCCTTCCTTCGTCTAAAATTTGTAGCAAAATGTTAAAGATGTCTGGGTGAGCCTTTTCAATTTCATCTAAAAGAATTACTGAATAAGGGTGAGTCCTTACAGCTTCTGTTAGCTCGCCACCTTCTTCGTAGCCAACATATCCTGGAGGTGAACCCACAAGTCTTGACACAGTGAATTTTTCCATGTATTCAGACATGTCAAACCTAATCATATTTTCTTCCTTGCCAAATAAATTTTTCGCAAGGCTCTTGGCTAGGTAAGTCTTACCTACTCCAGTTGGTCCCACGAATATGAAAGACCCAATTGGCTTGTTAGGGTCCTTAAGCCCAATCCTTGACCTTTTTATTGCCTTGGCAAGAGTTTTAACAGCCTCATCTTGACCCTTCACATCTTCCTTTAATTTTTCATCTAAGTCTCTTAACTTTTCAGTTTCTTCTGCCGTCATTTCAGTCACAGGAACCTTTGACCAATCAGATACAATCTTGGCAATGAGTTCTGGCGTAACTTCTTTCTTTGCTTCCTCTTTTTGGAATTTTTCTATTTCTTCCTTATATTTTTCTTCAACTTGCTTTTGTTCATCGCGAAGATTTGCTGCAAGCTCATAATCTTGACTTTTTACTGCTTCAGATTTTTTATTTTCAATATCTTCAAGTTCCTTTTTGTACTTTTCTTCAAATTCAGGAACCTTGTAGGATTCAATCTTTAACTTTGAACTAGCCTCGTCAATTAAATCAATTGCCTTGTCTGGCAAAAATCTGTCATTTAAATACCTGTCAGAATATTTTACTGCAGCCTCAATAGTTTCATCGGGGATTGTAACATTGTGGTGGTCTTCATAAATATTTTTAAGTCCCTTTAAGATCTTTATTGAATCCTCAACACTTGGCTCTTCAACCATTATTGGCATAAGCCTTCTCTCAAAGGCTGTATCCTTTTCGATTTTCTTTCTGTATTCAGAAATTGTCGTTGCCCCCATAACTTGAAGAATGGACTTAGTTAAAAGTGGCTTTAAAATATTTGAAGCGTCAAGAGAACCTTCAGCTGAACCTGCTCCAATTATGACATGCATTTCGTCAATAAATAAAATAATATTTTTATTTTTTGCAGCTTCATTAGTTACATTTTTTAGTCTCTCTTCAAAGTCCCCTCTGTACTTTGAGCCAGCTATAAGTTGAGAAATATCAAGAGTTAAAATTACCTTGTCCTTCATTAATTCTGGCACATTTCCTGCAACAATTTCTGCAGCAAGTCCTTCAGCTATGGCAGTTTTACCAACACCAGGCTCTCCTATTAGGACAGGATTATTTTTTGTCCTACGAGATAGAACTTGAATTACTCTTTTTATTTCCTTTTCTCTGCCAATTACTGGGTCGATTTTTCCCTCTTCAGCCTTTTTATTTAAGTTTGTAGTGTATTTTTCTAAGGCCTCTGAAGAAATTTCTCTGTCTTCATCATCATAATCTTCATAGTCTTCCATGTTGTTTAAAATGTCATTTTCAAGACTCATAATGTCTATGCCCAGTCTTTTTAATACTAAAATGGCAACACCTTGACCTTCACGCAAAATTCCAAGAAGAAGATGTTCCGTTGACACAGCAACCTCTCCCATTTCCCTTGAAACTTCAAAGGCAAGCTCAAAAATTCTCTTAGTCCTTGGTGTGTAGGCTATGCTTGAGACAAGAGGGCCTTGACCGCTACTTACAATGTCAAGTGTTGCTTCCTTTGCCTTCTTATAATCTATGCCAAGCCTTGATAAGATGTGAGCACCTGAGTCAGTTCCTTCCCTGATTATTCCCAGTAAAATGTGCTCTGAGCCTATATATGAATGTCTTTGCTCTCTGGCTTCTTGCTGAGCAAAGAGAATTGCCTTTTGCGATTTCTCGCTAAATTTTCCAAACATACTCATCTGAAAACCTCCTTCATGAGAGCTCTTGCCTTATTAGCCCTTAAAATATCTCGTGACTTAAGGTCTAATATTGCTCCTCTCTCAATTTGCAAATGTCCATTTCTAAGTTTTTTAATCTCTTCATAAAAATCAAAATCTCGATTTGCTCTTAAAATTGAAAGTTCAATTCCAAGATTAATTGTAGACATGGAATGCATCATCTCTTCTTCCGACAACAACCTTGCATTGGCAAGAACTCCAAAGGCTCTGTTTACCATATCCTCAAGAGTTATGATGTTGTCTAAATATAATTTTTTTCTATTTTCCCTTTCAACATCGGCGATTTCTCGCGCAATGATTTTTAATTTTTCTATATAAGACTTTTCCTCTTCGCCAAAGGTTGACTCAAAGGAAAGAGTGAAAATACTTCCCAGCGCCTTGTTAGAGCTGTCCCTATAAGAAGCAAGGGTGTAACCAAGTCTTGATAAACCTCTTGCAATTTCCTCGATGCCAAAATAATTTAGGGCAGGTAGATATAAAAGTACAATGGGCTTTAAGCCTGTGCCAGAATTTAAAACTCTAGAACTTAAATAGCCAAAGCTTGGATCAAAGGAAAAATTAATTTTTTCTTCTAACTTTTCTTCTAAAGAATAAATTTCTTCATACAAGTCCTCAAGAGATTTTGTCCTTGAAAAAGCTTGTAGCTCAAGGTGTTCTCCTGAGTTGATTAAAATGTCTGGACTATCTTTTTTTTCGTAAAAGCCAATATTTTCTCTTTCAATAGATTTTTTGCCAAGTCTTCCATTTTCCACATATTCAAGTTTTTTTAGAGAAGAAATATTATAAAGGTCTACTTTAGTGTAGCCCAAGTCACTTAAAATTGGGTCTAAGAAGTCTAAATTTTCCCTTAATTCTTCCTCTGTCATTGTATTTACAAACTTTTTGCCGTCAATATTTCTATATAATTTTAATTTATATCCTAAAATAATTTTAGACACTGACATCTTCCTTTAACTTCTTTATTTCGTCCCTTATTTCTGCTGCCTTTTCATATTCTTCCAAATTTATGGCAAGGTCAAGCTTCTCCTTTAAATCCTCAAGTTTTCTGTTATAAACTAGATAACTTTCTGCATTTTTTGGAATTTTTCCCCTGTACTTTAAATTTATATTTAGGGCGTTTAAATACTTTTTAATTTCGTCTCCAAAGGAATCATAACACTTAGGGCAGCCTAAAGATCCTGTGGTCTTAAGTTCACGAAAAGATCTACCGCAGTATTCACAGCTTATGTCATCTTCTTCATTATATGAATTTGCTGTAAACTGAAAAATATTCTTTAGGGCATTTTCAAGTTGAGGAATAATATTTTGATACCCCTTAAAGTCTCTTTTAAATTTTTCTTCAGCACAAACTTCGCAGAGATGCACTTCTTCTATTCCATCGTCTTTTATTCTTGTGTAAGAAATAACTGATTCTCTTTCCTTGCAAACATCACATAGCATAATCTTCCCTCCTAACTAAAAATAACTAGGAGCATATTTTTTAATAAATCTGCCCTAAGTTCATTTTTATTTTCACACTCATTAAGAGCCCTGTCTGAGAGAGCAACTTTCATAAGTTCCATCTCCCTTTCAGTCACTTTGTTAAGTCTCAAAAGTTCCTTCAAAAGTTCATCAGAATTGTTTTTTGTAATAGAATCTCCTATAAAACTTAAAAAAGTATCAATTGTATCTTCATCATCTTCAAATTTTACCTTTACTATTCTAATGTAGCCTCCGCCGCCACGCCTTGACTCAACATAGTAGCCCTTAAAGGGTGTAAATCTAGTTGTCAAGACATAATTAATTTGCGAAGGCGCACAGTTGAAGTGGTCTGAAATTTTTGATCTTTGTATCTCAAGAGCTCCACCAGATTCATAAATAAGTTCATTAATAAAATCTTCAATGGAGTTAGAAAGCTTTGCCATAATACACTTCCTTTGACTATCTTTGTCTTTTAAACTATAAAAATCTGACTATCTTTTACTATTTCTAGTATAAAATAAAATATGATTTTTGTAAAGTATTTAGTTTCGTATCCTTTTAACTTTATATACTTTTTGTTGTCTTTAAAGAATTATTACTTTAATTATTTTATTAAAGAGTTAAGAAATTGATTCATATAAAAAATAAATTTTTTTCAAATGAAAATATCTGTTGGGATTTAACTCACCAACAGATATTATAGAGCCATTTAATTTCTTTTTTTATTTATTTACTACTTTTTCTCGTTCTAGTTCTAAAATAGTAAATGTTCCTTTTGGAATACCACTTTTAGAAGAGAAATCTAAATCTTTTTTTGAATTTTTTGCATCAGTAATAAGTACATAACTACTATGTTTTTTAGAATTATAAATTCTCAAACTCACATCAGAAACTCTTACTGCTATACGCGCATTCTCATTATCCTCATTAGAAAATATTAATAAATAATCCGCATCTTTATTTGTTGTAAATTTAAAACCCTGTCCTTCCATAATCTTGTTGCTTACTATAACATCTTTTAACTTATATTTGTACAAACTATCATAACTTAAATTATTAATAATTTTTTCATAGTCTGGTTTTTCATCACAAACATCTATGTTAAAATCATAATTTTCTTTATTAGAATTTAAAAAAGAAAAACCACACATAATTGACACAAGAGCCAAAGATATTAAAATTAATACAATTTTTTTAGTTCTCATTTTTATCCCCTTTCTATAAGATATAATGTTACCTAACTAAATTATAAAACTACTCATATTGCTTTTCAATATCTTTAATTGTTTTATAATAAAAAAGGTTGAGCACTTAAGCCCAACCCTTAAAAGTTTATTTTATTTTTCTGCATTTCTTTCTTCAATAATTTTTTCTGCAATATTTTGTGGAACTTCTTCGTATCTCACAAATTCCATGCTGAAAGTTCCTCTACCTTGAGTTAGAGACCTTAAGTCAATTAGATAAGAGAAGAGTTCAGCTTGTGGAGCTTCTGCAATTAAAACTTGTGTGCCGTCATTTTGTTGGTCCATACCAAGAATTCTGCCACGTCTCTTGTTCATGTCGCCCATTACATCTCCAAGATAGTCATCTGGAATTGTAACTTCAACCTTCATTATAGGTTCAAGAAGAACTGGACTTGCTTCTTGCATTCCCTTCTTGAAAGCAAGGTTAGCTGCAAGTTTGAAACTCATTTCATTGGAGTCAACATCGTGGTAAGATCCATCGTATAGGACAGCCTTGAAGTTAGTTACAGGATAGCCTGCAAGAACTCCCTTTTCCTTGGACTCAATAATTCCCTTTTCAACTGCTGGGAAATAATTCTTAGGAACTGCGCCACCAAATACTTCTTCATCAAATTCAAATTCTTTATCAGATGGTTCAAACCTAATCCAAACATCACCGTATTGTCCTGCTCCACCAGATTGTTTCTTGTGCTTACCTTGAACGCTGGCAGTCTTTCTAATTGTTTCTCTATAAGGAACTATAAATGGAACAATATTTACTTCAACGCCATAAGTGTTCTTTAATTTGTCTAGGATTACATCAAGTTGAACCTTGCCTTGACCACCAATAGTCATTTGTTTAGTTTCAGGATTTCTTTCGATTACAAATGTTGGGTCTTCGTCCTTGATTTTCTTTAGAGATAGTGAAAGTTTTTCTTCGTCGCCCTTAGTCTTAGGTTCAATTGCGTAATATAGAACTGGAGAAGAATACTTTAATTTTTTGTATTCAACCTTGTGGTCCTTGTCGCAAAGAGTGTCGCCTGTAACAGTGTTGGCAAGTTTTGTCGTTGCTCCAATATCTCCTGCGTAAATTTCATCTATTTCGATTTGTTCCTTACCTCTCATAATGTAAAGTCCGCCAAGTTTTTCATTTTCATCAGCATTTACATTGTAAAGAGCTGTATTTTTATTGACAACGCCAGAGATTACCTTGAAGATAGAAATTTTGCCAAGGAAAGGGTCAGAAATTGTCTTAAATACAACTGCAGCAAAAGGATCCTTTGCAGAAACTTTTCTTTCTTCTCCATCCTTATATCTAAAGCCTTGATTTGCACGCTCATCATCTGGTGCTGGCATATAATTTACAATTGTGTTTAATAAAATGTCAATTCCAATTCCCTTTTCGCCACTTCCTACAAGTAGTGGAACAGCGTCACCTTCAAGAAGGGCTGTTGTAACTCCCCTTAAAAGATCTTCCCTAGTGAATTTTTCTCCAGAGAAATATTTTTCCATTAAAACTTCATCAGAACCAGCAACAACTTCAGCAATTTCTTCATACATTCTTTCAGTTGCCTTAACTTGGTCGTGGTTAAGTTCAGTTTCTTGTGGCGCAGAGTTTACATATTTGTATCCCTTTTGGAAGATAACATCAGTAACACCTACAAAGTGTTCACCTTCGCCAATTGGCACAGAGAAAGGAATAACTTTTTTACCAAAGGAAGCTTCAAGCTCGTCCATTAGTTTTCTAAAGTTTACATTTTCACCGTCAATTTTATTTATAAAAATAATTCTTGGAAGACCAATTTTTTCTGTGTATTTCCAAGTTCTTTCAGTACCTACTTCAATGCCCTTAGTTGCATCAATTACCATGATTGCAGCTTCACTTGCTCTTAGGGCACCATGTGCTTCTCCCACAAAGTCAAGATAGCCTGGAGTATCTATAACATTTACTTTATAATTTCTCCATTCAATAGGAATAATTGATGTTCCAATGGATGTTCCCCTATCCTTTTCTTCTTTAGAGAAGTCGGAAACTGTATTCTTGCTAGAAACATTACCTAGTTTTTGTGTTGCTCCACTTTGGAATAACATAGCCTCTGTTAGGTTTGTCTTTCCGGAGCCAGAATGTCCTACGAGAGCAAGATTTCTTACCTTATCTGTTGTATAAACTTTCATATTTTCCTCCTGTTATGTAAATTTTTTGAAATCGTTTCGATGAATAAATTATAACATAGATTTTGCCATTTGAAAACTGTGTAAAATTATCTATTTAGGGTAATAAAATTCTGAAAAATATATTTTTATAAATGAATGAGTGATATAATGGATTTTAAATTTTTTAAAAAAGATAATCTTCCCTACATAGTTATTATTTGCCTTTCTTTAATCATTGGCTACCAGTATTACGACTCCCACAAAGTTCCAGACGAGGCAAATGCCCTCCTTAACATAAAAACTTCAAACCTTGATTCTAAAGAAGTGGACAAAAAAGAATTAGAGGGTCCTGAAATAGAATCAGAGGAAGAAAATAAAGAAGTAATGGTTCACATTTCTGGCGCAGTAAAAAATCCTGGCATAATAAAGTTAGATTCATCTAAAAGAGTAGTAGACGCTCTTGAAAGGGCTGGCGGTCCAACAGATGAAGCTGACCTTGATAGGATTAACCTCGCTGCAAAGCTCCACGACGAAGAAAAAATTTACATTCCAAAAATTGGCGAAGCCCCAAAAAATGAAATTGCTCCTCTTATGTCAAGTGGCACAAGTGGGAAGGCTTCTGATAAAATAAATATTAACACTGCCGACGGCTCTGAGCTGCAAAAAATTCCTGGCGTTGGAGCAAAAACTGCCGAGAAAATTATAAATTATCGGTCACAAAATCCCTTCTCATCAATTGATGATATAAAAAATGTAGATGGCATTGGCGACAAAAAATTTGAATCAATGAAGGACTACATATCAACTTATTGATGAAAGAAAATTTTTAAAGGCTCAAAATAAAAAATATAACACTAATAAAGCACAAAAAAGCTCAAGATAAAAGGTATATCCTCTTAATCTTGAGCTTTTTATTTTATAAAATTTTATCTTTTTCTTGGATTTCTCTTGTAGCGATTCTTCCCTGAACTTGCAATGCCAATTATCAGTGCAAAAATAAGTGAAACCAAACCAGAGGATAAACCAATTACAAAAATAATTAAATTGTCCAGACTGTCTGGGTCGAAAAGTTTATTTATCACCATAAAAAGTGAAATAATCCCAACGAATACCAAGGCGAGTCCCGGCAAATATTTTATAAATTTTAAATCCCTAGCTGCAAAGTTAACTATAAAAGTTAGGACCACTCCAATTAAAATTGCGCCCAAAGTTAGGAGCAAATAAGTTGAGTTTTCTGTAACCAATTCCATTATTTTATTCATTTTACACCTCATTTATTAGATGACAGCTCTTGTTGCCAAATATTTGAATAACGACCTGTTGCCCACTCCGTCATAATTGTGGAGGCTTCGTTACCTATTTCCCTTTCGAAAATTGCATCAGGAAGAATATTGCCATCCTCTATATTATATATTCTTAGAAAATTATTTTCCAATGTTATTAAAAAATTATTGTCAGGAGATACAAAGCCGTCCTTGATGCCCGGCTTAAAGTTTTTTATTCGAGACATTGGAATATTTATTTCGTTGTATTTATTTACATCGTAGGGCAAAACTAAGTTCAAGTCAAAGTCAGAAAACTTATCTTCTTCTGTCTCCATCCTTCCCTTTAACTTCCAAAAACCATTGTCCCTATAAATTCCAATGTTGTAAGGATCATTTTTCAAGGCTTCAAGGTTTTTCCCCTCAGCCTTTAAATCTTCGTCAGACAAAAATTCTTTGTAACTAATTGGTTTTTTTTCATCTAACTTGTCTAATTGGTAAATCCTTAAGTATCTTTCATTTGTGTCTCCATCTAAACTTTCCACATTGACATAATTATTCGTGATGAAGTTTACTGTCTTTAAAGTATTTTCTTCTTTAAGCTCCTCTAAGTCATTCTTAATTACTTCTTCGTCATCTTTTCTAAGTTTAGAATTTTTAAAGTCCTTAACAATTAACTTATCTGTAGTCTGCTTGTCCTTGGATTCCCTTTGGACGCTAATTTCAGAAAAGCTGTCATTTCTTGGGAGAATAATATTGTTCATCTCGTAGACATTCTCTAGCTTGGAGTCAGAAAATTTAATATAGAGAGTCTTGTAGTTCCAAGTTGGAATATTGGAGTCGCTTTTACTTTTAAAGCCAATTAAAAATCCCTTGTCACCGTTGTAGTCAAATAAGCTCCCCCTTGCCAATACTTCGTCCTTTTTAGCGAGTATTAAGTTATTTAAGTCATCATTATTTATCTTGTCGTCAACAAGTTTTATCTCAAGTATAACTCCATTGTCAAAGAGAAGAGCTGTGTTCTCACTAGTCTTAATAACTTCATAATAAATGCTCCTGCTTGACTTTGAATCATAGATATAAGTTGTGTAGACATCAGAATCTTCAATGCCCAGGCTCTTATAATCTAAATTAAATTTTTTGTAGAGGTATTGAGATAATTTAACATACTTAGTCTTATACTCAACGCCCTTTATATAATCATTAGCAAGGACAACTTGGTCATTGGAAAAGTAAAGGTCCTCGCCAATAATGTCCTTAAATAAAAAGTTGTCCTGATTAATTTTTTTATTGTAAATAAATTTTGTAATAGTCCACTTGCCATAAATTGGCGATTGTCCCATGCTTGGAGTTTCAATATTAGTGCCCGAGGATGTTAAAAAGGAGCAGCCAGTCAAGAAAATCAATGAAAATATGAGAAATATTTTTTTAATCAATTTTATCACCTGCTTCTTTTGGTATCTCAAGAGGTAGACTTACCTTTACTGTAGTGCCAATATTTTCTTCAGAGAAAATTTCCAAGTTGCCCTTGTGAAGTTTTGTGATTTCATCACTTATAGATAAACCAATGCCGCTGTGGCTCTTTGAGTGCTTGCCCTTATAAAATTTTTCCTTTACATGGGCAATTTCTTCCTTAGTCATTCCCATGCCATTGTCAGAAATCATCATGTGGACAAAATTATCTTCCTTTGCCATTTGAAATTTAACCCAGCCCTTATCTGATGTAAATTTAATTGCATTGTCCAATAAATTTATTAGGAGCTGCTTAATTCTATTTTCATCGGCATAAATAAGGACAGCTTCCTCTGGGAATTCTGTTATAAATTCAATATTATTGGACTTTGCACGAGGTCGCATTTGTTTTGAAACATCGAGACAAGTTTGTGAAATGTCAAATACTTCCTTGTCAAGAGTAATTCTTCCAGAAATATATCTTGAGAAGTCCAAAAGCTCTTCAACCATTTTTGCCAGTCTATCAGCTTCATTTTCTATGATGTTTAAACCATCTTCGATTAAGTCCTTCTCACCTTCCTTGGCATCCTTTAGGACAACTGCCCAACCCTTAATAGATGTCAGTGGCGTCCTTAGTTCGTGAGAAATAGAAGAGATAAAGTCGTTTTTAATCCTATCTTTATTTATAATTTCATCGCTCATGGCATTTAAAGTTTTTGCCAGCTCGCCTATTTCGTCGTCCTCATAGACTTTTGCCTTCTCCTCATAGTTTCCCTTTAACATGGTCTTGGCAACTTCTGTAAGCTCCAGTATGGGCTTTACAATTGATTTTGATATAAGTAGTGACACCATAGTTGTAACTAGAGCAACAAAAAGTGTAAAGATTAGTAGAGTTATTCCAGCCTTTAAGATTGCCTTATTTGCCTCTTCCATAGAGGAGATAAATCTCAAATAGCCAATATTTTCCCCATCAATATTTTTTATGGCGCCAGTGACAGACATAATTGCCTCGCCAGTTTGTGCATCTTCGCCTCGCCAGGTTTTTATCTCACCATTTTCTGCCGCCAAGACATCTGCCGTCTCTATGGGGTTTGATGAGAGCTTGCCAATAGAATCTAGGAGGAGCTCTCCCTCATTATCTAAGATCTGCACCTCTGCATTTGTATTGGAGAGGAAGATATCGCTGTCTTCGTAGATTAAATCTTCAATGGACTTGTCAGAATAATCTCTCCTATAAATTTCAAGAGAAAGTTCCATTCTTGAAATTAATTCCTTGGAAATATTGTCGTAGTAGTAAAAGCTAAAGGCAAAGAGCAAAAATATATCTATAATTGAAATTGTAATTAAAATAACTATTAGAAAACTTCTGACTAATCTTTTTCCAATTTTATTTTTCAATTACAGACACCTCTTATTTCCATCTGTATCCTGTTCCCCAAACTGTTTCAATATAATTTGGCTTGGCAGGGTTAGTCTCAATTTTTGACCTAAGTCTTCTTATGTTTACATCAACAATTTTTGAGTCGCCCAAAAAGTCGTCGCCCCATACAAGTCTTAGGATTTCATCCCTAGTCATGGCCTTGCCTGGATTTGTCATAAATATTTTTATAATTTGATATTCAGTAGGAGTTAGTTCAAGTTCTTCGTCATCCTTATAAAATTTTCTTGAATAAGAATCTATTTTAAAAGGTGGGTCAACAATTAAATTGCTTTCCTTAACTTCCTCTGGTTCAAGTCTTCTCTCAATAGATTTAATCCTTAGAGTGAGTTCTGTAGGATTAAAGGGCTTTGTGAGATAGTCATCTGTCCCATATTGGAGTCCCATAATCTTGTCATAGTCCTCTGCCTTAGCAGTTAGCATAATAATTCCAAGACTTGGAAATTCTCCTCTTAAAGTCTTACAAACTTCAAAGCCGTCAATGCCTGGTAGCATAATATCTAAGACAACGATGTCAGGTCTTTCACGCCTTGCCACTTCAATTCCCTCTTCACCGCTTCCAGCTTCAAAAATTATGTAGCCTTCTCTTTCTAAATTTATTTTTACAAATTTTCTTATTGATTCTTCATCTTCAACAAGCAATACCTTAGTTTTCAAAATATCACCTCTTACTGCTAATTATAAATAAAATCCACTCCAAATTCAATTGAAGTGGATTTATTAATAAATTTTTAATAATTAATAATAGTTAGGAGCTTCTCTAGTTATAGTAATATTGTGTGGATGAGATTCTGCAAGGGAAGCTTGAGTGATTTTAACATACTTAGCTGTAGCTCTTAAAGTTTCTAAGTCCTTTGCACCCATATAACCCATGGCAGACTTAACACCACCAACAAGTTGGAAGACAATGTCGCCAACAAGTCCCTTGTAAGGAACTCTACCTTCAACTCCTTCAGGAACATACTTAGTAGTTCCGCTTTGGAAATATCTATCAGATGATCCTGCACTCATGGCTCCAAGAGAACCCATGCCTCTGTAGGCTTTAAATCTTCTACCTTCAACGAAGATTTCTTCTCCTGGTGACTCGTCAGTACCAGCGAAAAGTGAACCCATCATAACAACATTGCCGCCAGCTGCAAGAGCCTTGGCAACATCACCTGAGAATTTAATACCACCATCGGCAATAATTGGCACGCCATATTTTTGTGCAGCCCTGTAAGCTTCCATAATGGCAGTAATTTGTGGAACGCCAATACCAGTTACAACTCTAGTAGTACAAATTGAACCAGGTCCAATACCTATCTTAACACAGTCAGCACCAGCCTTGATTAAATCTTCTGTACCTTCATAAGTTGCAACATTACCAGCTATAAGTTGAATGTCTGGGAAGGCATCCTTAATATTTCTTATAGTATTTAAAACATTTTTAGATTGACCATGAGCTGTGTCAATTACAAAAACATCAGCCTTTGCCTTGACAAGGGCTTCGATTCTGTCGAGAACATCCTTTGTTGCTCCAACAGCAGCTCCAGTTAAGAGTCTTCCAGATGCATCTCTAGCAGAATTTGGATATTGTTCGTGCTTTTCAATGTCCTTAATAGTTATAAGTCCCTTTAAGACATTGTCCTTGTCAACAAGGGGAAGTTTTTCAATTTTATATTTTTTCAAAACTTTTAAAGCTTCATCAAGGGAAATATCTGGAGCACCAGTAATAAGTTTTTCAGAAGTCATGACTTCGCTAATTCTCTTAGATAAGTCAGTTTCAAACCTAATATCTCTATTAGTTATAATTCCTTCTAAAACTCCCTTTTCAGATACAACTGGAACGCCGCTAATTCTGTATCTTTCCATAAGTTCAGATGCATCCTTAATTGCGTGGTCCTTAGTAAGTGAAAATGGATCAGTAATAACTCCATGTTCAGATCTCTTAACTCTGTCAACTTCAAGAGCTTGGTCTTCTATAGACATATTCTTGTGAATAATGCCAATTCCACCTTCTCTAGCCATGGCAATAGACATTCTGTGTTCAGTAACAGTGTCCATGCCTGCAGACATAAGTGGTATGTTTAACTTGATCTTTTCTGTCAAGTTAGTAGACAAATCAACTTCGTTGGGCAAAATTTCTGATTTTGCTGGCACAAGTAAAATATCGTCAAATGTTAATCCTTCTCCAAAAAATTCCATATTCCCTCCTGATTATTAAAAATTACTCTACTTCCTTAGCTTTTTCCTTCAATTTATAATTAATATTTTCGTCAACTAGTGTAACCTTATCTGGCAAATTCAATCTAACTTGGTTGTCACCCTTTTTAATATTGTTAAAATTAATAGGACGAGTTTCGATAGAATCAATAGAATCAATTACATCAGAATTTCCTCTAATTGTAACAGAAGCTGGCTCAATTGAAAAGTCATTTATTGCAACATTTTCTGTAGTATTTTCATTGTAAACTAATTTAATAGGAACAGTCTTGCTCTTTAAAATAGGAACATCAACTTTTACAGTGGCAGGTGTCACTGTAACTTCCTTTATAACCTTTCCTGTATCGTCATAGGCAAAAATTTCTGCATCTACACTTGTAGTTTCAGTTATTTCTGTAACATCAATGCGGGCTTCCACCTTATTTATTTTATTTATATAGGTGCTTGGGCCCTTTACTGCAACATCGACAGTCTTGTTGATTTCTCCCACAGACAAACCCTTTTGAGGCTTGTTTTTTATAACTATGTCAACCTTGTGATTCTCTTCCAAAAGCTTGTCGATTTTAAAGGGGATCCTTCTAGGCGAAGTATTCACAACAGAAATACCAAGGTCAATATAAGAAACATTTACGGGAACAGAATGCTCTCCTTCACTTAACTTGCTTAAATCCACCTTAGCCACAATACCATCTCTTGTCACATTTCTCATATAAGAATTATAACCTTGTAGCTTGACATCAACAGTGGATTCCTTTGGCGAAATAATCGTCAGATTATTATCCTTTAAGTGAGACAAGCCGTCATAAGTGACTTCGATGTTTTTATAATTAGCAGAAGTTATAAAATTTGCCTCGCCCTTGACATAGGACCACAAGATAATGGCAAAGACAAGAGACATAACTTTTATCATTAAACTTTTGTCATCTTTAAAACTTATCTTTTTCATTATTATCACCACGCTTTGCGAAAATAGTTCTCGCCCTGTATTCTGGACTGTAAATCTCAAGAAGTTTAGCTTCAAGAGTTTCAATGTCCAAATATCTTGAGATAACTCCATTTTCTGCAGTAGAAATAGTTCCATTTTCTTCAGAAACCATAATACTTAGGCAGTCAGACTTTTCGGAAATACCAATTCCTGCCCTGTGCCTTGTGCCCAGTTCCTTAGAAATTTTTTGATTGTCAGATAGGGGCAAGAAGCAAGCTGCTGCCTTTACCTTAGACCCCTTAATAATAACAGCACCATCGTGAAGAGGCGTGTTAGGAATAAAAATATTTATAAGTAGACCACTGCTGACAAGGCCGTTGATCTCTGTACCAGTCTCTATAACTTCAGTAAGACCTACTTCCTTTTCAATAATAATAAGGGCGCCAATCTTTTGTCTGGCAAGAGAAGCCACAGCAGAAATAATTTCCTCAACAGTTTCTGGAACAACTTCCTTATTTTGACTAAAATTATTTTTAATACTAGAAGTAAGACCTAAGTATTGTAGACCCCTTCTGATTTCCGGTTGAAATAAAACAATTATGGCGACAATACCATCATTTATAAATCTCGTGAAAATCCAGTTTACAGTATAAAGTTGGAAAAACTGTGAAATTTTAATAAACAATAAAATTAAAAGAATTCCCTTAAAAACTTGCTCTGCTCTAGTATTTCTAATTAATTTTAAAATATAATAAATTAAAATTGTGACAATTAAAATGTCCACTACATCTCTCAAATTTATCACATTTAAAAAATTATTAAAATTATCCATTAGGCACCTTCTTCCTAGTAATTAAAATAATTGCAAAAAATAAGCCAAGAGAGATGAAAATATCTCCCACGCTAATTACCTTTGAATTTCCAATAAACCTATGTAGTGGAATAATATCTGACAAAAAATAAAACTTTGGACTTTCAAAAACTCCGTGACTTAAACTTCCACCCATGTATATTAATTTAATTATCCTCTCATTATTTGTCTTCATTAGTGCTGAGGCACTGACGGGCATCTTACCATTAAAAATCACTGGAATGACATTTAAAAAAGTTCCAAGACCACCTAAAAGCAGTCCATAATTTTTATAATTTGAAGTAAGAGAAATCCCTATAGCTAAAATTGAAATAATGTGAAAAATTGTAAAATACTTTACAAAAAAATCTGTAAGCCCTCCAAAATAATGGGCAGTTACAAAATTTATAAAAATCATCAAAAATATGCCAAAAAAGGCAAGAGAAATCATTTTAAATTTAAAATTTATTAAATTATTTAAGTCCTTGTCCTTCACGAAAAATAAAACGAGAAAGGCTAAAATAATTGCCTCTAAAATCATTTCATCACCTTAATTTATAATAACACAAATAAGATAGCTTGGCATAAATTCCAAAAATTTTTCTTTTTAAATATTATAACACAAATATTATTTCCAATATTAATTTTAAACTGTCTATAATCATATTAGTTTATAAAAAAAAGGC
>NZ_HE978566.1:877525-901346 GCF_000311825.1 Peptoniphilus grossensis ph5
AAAAAAAAAGAGAGAGACAAGTCTCTCTCAAATTTGATTTATTATTATTCTTCAGTTGATTCTTCAGATTCTTCTTTTGCTTCTTCAACAGCTTCTGTTGCTTCTGCTTCTTCTGAAGCAGCGATTTCTTTTTCATCTTCAATAATTTCAGAATCTAATTCTGCATCAGCGAAGTTAAGTCCTAGCATTTCTCCAATAGTCATGTTGAAGTCATCTTGTTTTGGTTCTTCAATTTTCTTTTCTCTCTTTGGAGCTGGTTTTCTTTCTCTTCTAGGTTTTCTTTCTCTTGGTTTAGCTTCTTCTGATTCTTCTTTTTCTTCTGGTTCAATTAGAGCCTTGATAGAAAGAGAAATCTTTTGATTTTCTTCATCAATATCAGTTACTTTAACTGTAACTTCTTCGCCAATAGAAAGTTTATCTTGTGGTTTTTCAACATGTTCTCTTGAAATTTGAGATACATGAAGAAGTCCATCAACGCCTTGTTCAAGTCTTACGAAGGCACCAAAGTCAAGAAGGTTAACTACTTTACCCTTAACTACATCGCCAACTTTAACTTCACTTGTGAATACATCCCATGGTTTTTCCATAGTTTGTTTTAGTCCAAGTGCAATTCTATTTTTTTCTTTATCAACATTTAGAACTTGTACCTTTACTAGGTCTCCAGGTGCTACAACATCTGAAGGGTGCTTTACTCTGTTCCATGAAAGTTCAGAGATATGGATAAGTCCATCTACTCCTCCAACGTCTACAAAGGCACCAAAGTTAGTTAGTCTTTGTACAGTTCCTTCAATAATGTCTCCTTCTTTAAGCTTGTCATATACTTCGTCACGAACTTTGTCTAATTCTTCTTGAAGTACATTCTTTCTGGATACAACAATTCTCTTCTTTCTCTTATCAAAATCGATAATTTCAGTTTCGAATTCTTCTCCAATGAATTTGCTTAAATCTTTTTGGAATCTAACAGAAACATGAGATGCTGGGATAAATACATTTAATCCTCTGTAATCTGCAGTTAAACCACCCTTTACTTGGTTCTTTACAGTTACTGTGATATTTTCTTTGTTGTTATAAAGTTCTTCAACTTCATCCCAAATCTTCATATCAGCAACTCTTTTTGTTGAAAGAACAACATTGCCATCTCCATCATCCATCTTTAGAACATATACATCAATTTCTTGACCTTGTTCATAAAGATCTTGAGGATTAACATCTGGTCCTCCTGCTAGTTCATCTTTTGAAATGATACCATCTGATCTGTATCCAAGATTCACCATTACTTCTGAATCAGTTATATATAAAACTTCTCCAGTTACTACTTCGCCCTTTCTAATTCTTTTGAAAGAATTATCAATGGCTTCCATCATCTCACCTTTGTCAAAATTTTCCATCCTACAAACAGCCTCCTTGATTACCGATTCCGGTGTGGATGCTCCGGCGGTAATACCAATTTTATTAAATTTTTTAAATATATTTAAATCAATGTCTTTAATAGACTGAATTAAAAATACATTTTTACAATTTAATTTTGCAATCTCTGCAAGTTTTTTTGTATTAGAAGATTTTTTGCCGCCAAGTACAATTACAGCGTCAACTTTTTTTGATAAATCCCTAATACTCTCTTGTCTCTTGAAAGTTGCATTACATATAGTATTATAAACTAAAACTTCATCTTTTGAAATATCTTTTATAATATTTATTGCATTTTCAAAAAATTCTACATTATTTGTAGTTTGTGAGACAACAACAATCTTTCCCTCTGGAATTTTTATATCTTCCAAGTTAGAAATAATAGTTGCAGAGTCATTGCATCTGGAATTAATCCCTATAACTTCAGGGTGATTATAATTCCCGATAATTACTATATTATAACCTTTTTTATAGAAATTATCTACTATATTATAAACTTTTTCTACTTTGGGGCACACGCAATTTATTATCTCATTATTGTTTTCTATCAGTTCATCTAAAATCTTTTTGTGGACTCCATGACTTCTTATAATTACCCTTGAATCATGGACATGAGTGTCATCGATTTTTTTTACGCCCTTATCTTCTAGTTCCTTCACCACAAATTCGTTGTGGACTAAGTCCCCATAGGAGTAGACGCCTTCTTGGGCACTATCAAATGCCATCTTTACGGCTCTTTTTACTCCTCCACAAAAGCCCCTTACATCTGCTAGAATAATTTCCATTTTATCTCATCACCATAAACCATTCTCATTATGTCCTGAGAAATATTTTCTAATTCTTCATTCGAATATTTAATTTCTTTATTTATCTTTACTGGCTTTCTAAAATAAATTCTATTTTTTCTAAAGGGCTTATAGTCACCTTCTATAAAAACTGGAAGAACTTCTGAATTAGTTTTTTGTGCAATTAGTGCCACGCCTGACTTTATTCTCGTGTAGTCAATTTCACTAACCCTAGTTGCCTCTGGAAAAATCCCAAGGACATCTTCATTTTTCAAAATTTTTAGGGCAGTCTTTACAGCTTTTAAGTCATTATTATTTCTGTCCACGGGAAAGGCTCCCATTTTGTTCAAAAAACCGCCTAGAATTTTATATTGAAAGAGTTCTTTTTTTGCCATCCAATGAATTTGCCTTGGAAAAATTGCAGAAAGTGTCACTGGATCAAGGTTGCTCTTATGATTTCCACAAACTATTAGTCTTTTGTCTTCCAAAGGAATATTTTCTATTCCAAGAACTTCAATTCTATAAATAATTTTTACAAAAAATCCAATAAAAACTTGTACAAATTTGTAAAACATAAGTCACCTTTTAATGTATGAAATAATTTTTTCTATAGTTTCTTCAGCATTTAAGTCTGTGCTGTCAATTAAAATTGCATCATCAGTCTTTATGAGGGGCGAATTTTCTCTGTGAGAGTCGTTGTAGTCTCTGACCTTTAAATCGGCAAGGACATCCTCAAAGTTTAGGCTGTCGTCGTCAAGTTGCTTATACCTTCTCATGGCGCGAGTCTCTACATCAGCTGTTAGGAAAAATTTGTATTCAGCATCCTTTAAAACCACTGAGCCAATGTCTCTTCCTTCCATGACAACATCTCTATCCTTGGCAATTTCTCTTTGCATCTTTACCAAGTAATCTCTAATAATTTTTTTCTTAGAAAATTCAGAAGTTTTATTAGAAATTTCATTTTCCCTAATTTCCTTAGACACATCTCTTCCGTCTAAAAATATTTTATCGCCATCAAAATTTATTTTTGTCTCACTTAAAATTTTTTCATAGTCACTTTCATCTGCCCTTAAAAGTTTAAGAGTTATGGCTCGGTACATGGCACCTGTGTCTATATATAAAATCTCAAGTCTATTTGCTATTTCCTTTGCTATGGAACTTTTGCCAGAGCCTGCTGGTCCATCTATTGCAATTTTCATTTTTACCTCCAAAAAAATCACTACAATCCATAGTAGTGGATTAATCTCATTATATTTTATTTTCAAAAATAAGTAAAGGAATAGACTTTACAAATTGATTCCGCAAGAATATCCTGTTGAGTTTGCAATTTGAATGTTAAATCCACCAGTTAGTCCGTCAAGGTCAAGAACTTCTCCAATAAAATAGAGCCCCGAAACTTTTTTTGACTCCATAGTCTTGGGGTCTATGTCTTTTACATCGACACCCCCACTTGTTACTATGGCTCTGTCAATGTCATCCAATGAATCAAATTTTAAGCTAAAGTTTTTAATAGTTCTTATTAAACTTTCTCGGTCTTCTTTTGTAATTTGATTTACCTTTTTGTCTCCAGATATGCCTGCACTTTCAAGGACATAAATAATTAAATCTCTTGGCAAAAGTGACTTCATTACATTTTCTAAGTTTTTATTTTGATTTTCGTGAAAGTCCCTTAAAATTCTCGCATCAAGCTTTTCAGGATCAAGGGCTGGCTTTAAGTCCAAGTACATTTCAAAATCTTTTAATCTATTTATTTTACTTGAAGTTGTTAGGACAATTGGACCGCTAATGCCTCTGTGAGTAAATAGCATCTCGCCAAACTCCCTTGAAATAATTTTTTTATCCTTTAGGACTTTTAACTCCACATTTTTTAAAGTTAGTCCTGCCAAGGAAAAATTGTTTTTTAAATTTATGCCAATGAGTCCCGGCACTTGGTCTATGACCTTGTGGCCAAAGTCTTTTGCAAACTTATAGCCGTCGCCAGTTGACCCAGTGAGCTTGTAGGATATGCCACCAGTAGCAATTACCACTTTGTCAAATTTTTCTCTGCCATTTATCATAAACTCACCGTTAACTTTTTCAATGGAAGTCACTTCATAATTTAAATTTATTTTTACGCCCAAGGCTTTTAATTTTTTTTCATAGGCTCTTATGACATCAGAGGACTTGTCGCTGGCAGGAAAAACTCTATTACCTCTTTCAACTTTAAGGGGAAGGCCCAGTTCTTCAAAGTAATAATAAGTAGTAAAGGGTGAAAAAGAATAAATTGATGAGTACATAAAGCTAGAATTATTTACAATGTTTTTCAAAAATTCTCTCTCATCGCAATAATTTGTGAGATTGCATCTTCCCTTGCCTGTAATAAATAATTTTTTGCCCAATTTTTCATTTTTTTCGAAGATAGTAACCTGGTGATTTTCTGCAGCCTTTATGGCACACATCACCCCAGCAGGTCCTCCTCCAATTATTGCAATTTTCATCTCTCTACCTTCTTTTCCACTAAATAAACAATAGGTGGATTATTTTTTTGATTGTAAAATTCTCTCTTTTCAACTTTAAAGATCTTTTGGTCGAGATTTTTTAAAAAACCATCTACTCCAAGTCTTTCTTCAAGAGAATTTTCATGACCTAAATAGGAAACCACAATTATTATTCCTCCCTCAGAAATTTTTTCTGTGGCTTTTTTAAGTGATGAAATAGTTGAATCTTTTAAGGTTGTAATTTTTTTGTCTGAGCCAGGAAGGTATCCAAGATTATAAATTACTAGGTCAAATTTTTCTATTTTATCAATATTTTCGTGGCTTTCCAAAAATAATTTATAATTTTTATAATCCTTTAAGAGTTTATTTGCAGCTTCAATAGCTTCTTCTTGCAGATCAAAGCCATAGAGGAAACCCTCATCTCCCACTGCCTCTAAAAGTTTTAAGCTGTCCTTGCCCTTTCCCACAGTGGCATCCACAGCGATTTTGCCTAAAAAATTATGAGATAGAATTTCGTCAACTATCTCAAAATATTTTTCCTTTACAATCATTTTAATCCCTTTAAATACTTGATTTCTTTTTCATTTAAGTATCTGTAGTTTCCAACTTCAAGGTCAAGGAGTTCAATCTCTCCCATGGAAATTCTCTTTAGTTTTTTTACACTGTGACCAATGTAGTCAAACATCCTCTTCACTTGATGATTTTGTCCCTCAAAAATTTCTATTTCTAAAATTGAATCTTGCTTAAAGTTTTTTAAAATCTTAATATTTGCAGGAGAAGTCTTTAAGTCTCTAATGTCAAGTCCTGCCCTTAAAAGGGAAAGTTCATGAGCATTAGGTGTGCCTTCCACAGTTACAATATATTTTTTGCCAATTTTATATCTTGGATGCATTAAAATATTTGCAAGTTCGCCGTCATTTGTGAGGAGAACTAAGCCTGTGGTGTCAATGTCAAGTCTTCCCACAGGATAAACTCTGTAGTCGTCTGGCACAAGGTCAGTTACAGTTTGTCTGTCCTTTTCATCATTGGCGCTTGTGACAACTCCAATGGGCTTATTTAAAATCATGTAAATTTTTTTATTTTCAAGTGTCAGCCTCTTGCCATTTAAGTAAACTCTGTCAACATTGGGGTCGACTTTTGTGCCAAGCTCTGTGACAACTTTGTCGTTGACTTTTACAAGACCTTCCTTAATGTATTCTTCACACTTTCTTCTCGATGCAGCTCCGCAGTGAGCCATATATTTTTGTAATCTCAATTAGATTCCTCCTCTAATTCCTTTAAATCAGGCAGGTCTTCCAAATTTTTCATGCCAAACTTTTGCAAAAACTTATCAGTTGTGCTGTATAAATTTGGATGACCAATCCTGTCAAGCTTGCCAGAAATTTCTATTAAATTAAAATCAAGAAGACCCTTTATTGTGCTGTCACAGTTGACACCTCTTAGTTCTTCTACTTCAACTTTTGTCACTGGTTGCTTATAAGCGATAATGGAAAGAGTTTCAAGGGCAGGCTTGGAAAGATTTTTTTCATTTTTTTCTTTAATTAAATTTTTAAGATAGGGCTCATTTTCTTGCTTAGTGCCAAGTTGAAACTTGCCGTCCACTTCTCTTAGTCTAAGTCCTGAAGTTTCATTTTTATAATTTTCCTTCATCTCCATGAGAATTTCCCTTGTATAGTCTTTTCTAAGTTCAAGGGTACTTGCAAGGTCCTCTAGGCTTATGGGGTCGCCCCAAATAAAAAGTATTGATTCAATTATTGATTTGAGTTTGTTCTTGTCCATGGTATTCTCTTTCTTCAATTAAAATATCTGCAAAATTGTCACTTTGATTTGCGACGATGTACTGGTTCTTAATTAGTTCAAGCATTCCCAAAAAATAAGTTATAACATCAACCTTATAGACTATATCTACTAAAAGTTGGCTGAATTTTATCTTTTTATTTTTCTTTAAAGCTTGCTTAATCTTTCTCGATGCGTCCTCAACTTTAAAATATTCTCTTTCAATGCCAACAACTTCCTTGTCTTTGTAGTTCTTCAAAATATTGAAAAAGGCAAGGGAAAGTTTCTCCACGTTGGAATCCTTTAAAAAATCCATTTCGCTCATGGAAAAAATTTCTGTCCTAAGCTTGTAAAAAGACTTTGACTCATATTCCTCTTGAATTTTTAAAATCTCTGAAGCCTCTTTGTACTTTTTGTATTCCAAAAGACTTTCAACTAGGTCGAGCCTTGGGTCTTCTTCCACTTCTTCGTCATCTAAGGCCTCTTTTTTTGGAAGGAGCATTTTTGATTTTATCTCTAAAAGAGTAGATGCCATTAAAATAAAATCAGAAGTGAGAGTGAGGTTTAGCTTCTTCATATTTTCAATGTATTTTAAAAATTCTTCAGTGATTTTAAAAATTGGAATGTCGTAAATATCTATTTCATTTTCTTTTATTAAATCTAAAAGAAGATCCATTGGACCTTCATAAGTTTTTAAAACAATATTGTATTCCATAGCTTGATTCCCAAGTAAATAATTCCACTTAAAATACTTTCAATAATTGGCGCTATAAATTTGTCTACAAAGCCAGAAAAAATCATTATTACAAGGACAAAGTAAAAATATTTTTCGTACTTATAAAATTTATATTCCAACTTTTCTGGCAAAAGTGTTGCCAAGACCTTTGACCCATCAAGGGGTGGAAGGGGCACAAGATTAAATACGCCAAGCATAATGTTGTACCAAAAAATTGATGTGAAAAGTGGTGTCAAAAAGGATGACTTGTAGTTTAAGTAAACTAAAATGATTCCTGAAATGAAACCAAGAACAAAATTAGTAAAAACTCCTGCAAGGGAAACTAAAAGTGAGGCGACTTTTCTGTTGCCCTTAAACCTATAGGGGTTAATTGGCACAGCCTTTGCCCAACCAAACCTAAAAATAATCATAGAAATTAAACCCACAGGGTCAATGTGATTAAGTGGGTTTAAGCTAAGTCTTCCGTCGTCCTTTGCAGTTGTGTCTCCACAGAGATAGGCAACATAACCATGGGCTATCTCATGTGGAATAATGGCAATCATAAGTGCAATAATATTTATTGCAATAGATGCTATATCTAATTTATTCATTTCAATCAATCTCTTCTATAATTAATTTATAATCTTCCCTCTTGTCAGAAAAAGCATAGGCTGCTTTAATTCTTTCTATAGCGCCTGCTACTTCATTTTCCTTTTCAGTGTAAATTGTAGCAATTTTTTCGCCCTTTTCCACGAAGTCACCAACTTTTTTGTGAAGGTAAATTCCTGCACTTAAATCAAGGACATCGCCCTTCTTGTGTCTACCGGCTCCAAGATCTCTTGATGCAATGCCAATTTCAATTGCTTCAATGGATTTTACAAAGCCTGTTTCTTCTGATGTGATGTCTTTTATTATTGATGACTTTTTAAATTTATCTGTGTCATCAATGTAGGATGGATCTCCGCCTTGAAGCTCAACCATTTCCTTAAACTTTTCTATTGCAGAGCCGTCAGAAATTTTCCCTTCAAGAACTTTTCTTGCCTCATCTTCAGTTTTTGCCAGACCTTCCATAATCATTAACTTAGAGCCAATTCTCAGTGCAATTTCCTTAAGATGACCAGATTTTTTGCCCTTTAAAATATTTATAGCTTCTATAACTTCTAGACTGTTTCCTATGGCATCGCCAAGAGGCTCGTTCATGCTCGTTATTATTGCCTTAGTGTTTCTGCCAAATTTTTTGCCAAGATTTACCATGAGTTCTGATAGTTCAACAGCTGATGGCACATCCTTCATAAAGGCGCCACTGCCTACTTTTACATCTAAAACAAGACCGTCTGTGCCTAGGGCAATCTTCTTTGAAAGAATTGATGATGCTATTAAACTTACGTTGTCAACAGTTGCCGTTGCATCTCTTAGGGCATATAAAAGTTTATCTGCAGGCACAATATTTTCTGTTTGACCAATTACTGCTATATTTGATTTTTTTAAAATTTCAACAAATTCTTTGCCGCCAATATTTATATTAAAGCCAGGGATTGACTCAAGCTTGTCGAGAGTTCCGCCAGTGTGTCCAAGTCCCCTGCCACTCATCTTGGCAAAGACAAGACCCACTGATGCAAGTAGTGGTCCAAGGACAAGGGTAACTGTGTCGCCAACGCCACCAGTGGAGTGCTTGTCCACCTTAGAACCTGGCACTTCAGATAAATCAACGCGGTCACCAGAATCTATCATTGCCTTTGTTAGGTAATAAGTTTCATCTAAATTTAACTTGTTAAAATAAACTGCCATCAAAAAAGCTGAAACTTGGTAGTCAGGAATTTCTCCCTTTACATAATTTTCAATAAAAAATTTTATTTCTTCTTCACTTAAGGCTTTGTTTTCCTTTTTCTTTTGAATAATATCTAAAAAATTCATCAAATCTCCTCAATGATTTCATTTAAAAGTTCTTTAAATTTGCCGGCAACAAGATTTCCCACTTCTACAACTTCTGTGTGGTCAAGTGGCGTGTCGAGAATGCCCGTACTCATATTAGTGATAGTTGAGATGCCTAGAATCTTAAGTCCCCTGTGCCTTGCCACAATTGCTTCAGGCACTGTGCTCATGCCAACAGCATCTGCTCCAAGTATCCTAGCCATTCTAACTTCTGCTGCTGTCTCATAAGATGGTCCTGTAAAGTACATGTAGACACCCTTTCTTATGCCAATGCCAAGTTTTTTTGCAGAATTTTCTGCAAGGTCAACAAGTTCTGGCGTGTAAAGGTCAGTCATATCAGGAAATCTTGGACCTATATCCTCGTCATTAGGACCTATTAATGGATTTTTGCCCATTAAATTTATGTGGTCTGTAATTATCATAAGGTCTGCTGGATTAAAGTCAGTGTTTACTCCACCTGCAGCGTTAGTTAAAATTAAAGTCTTCACTCCCAAATCTGCAAGGACTCTTATAGGATAGACAACATCAGACATGTCATAGCCTTCGTAAAAGTGAATTCTGCCCTTCATTAGGCAGACATTTTTTGAATTTATTTTTCCAAAAATTAACTTGCCATCGTGACCCTTAACTGTGGAAACAGGAAAGCCAGGAATGTCTTTGTAGGCTATTTCAACTTTATCTTCAATTGAATCCGCAAAGTCGCCAAGTCCTGAGCCAAGGACAATTCCAATTTCAGGTTCAAGCTTTGTTTGTTCTCTTATATATTTAATAGTCTTATCCATTTTTCCTCCTAAAATTATTGTAGAATAAAATTCCTGCCACAGATTTTGAGTCAGTTATTTCTCCAAAACTTATAAGTTTTAAAGCTTCCTCGAATTTTACTTTTTCCACACTTAGGTGCTCAAACTCGTCAAGATCTTGGTCTCCTTCTGTAAGTCCACCGGCGTAGAAAATAAATAATTTTTCATTAGTAAAGCCAGGAGAAGAATAAGTTTCTAAAAGATATTCAGATTTTTCTGCATCATAGCCAGTCTCTTCCTTTAATTCACGAAGAGCTGCCTTTTGTGGTTCTTCTCCAAAGTCCACCATGCCTGCAGGAATTTCATAAATTTCTTTGTCAATTGCCTTTCTATATTGTTTTATAAGGATAATTTCGTCATCTTCTGTTATAGCAATTATGCCAACAGCAGGCTGTCTCTCCACTATTTCTCTTTTAGTGTACTTTTGACCCTCCATCTCAACTGTGTCAACTCTTAGTTGTAAGACTTTGCCGTCAAAAATCTTTGTGGATTTCATAGTTCTCTCTTCATAATTTGAATTTGCCATTTAATCACCAATCATTTCCTTTGCAGTTTCTATTGCAACTTCACTTACATTCATTCCGCCAATTAATCTTGCAACTTCTTCCACTCTCTCATCATAATTTAACTTGTCAATTGTAGAAATTGTGCTGTTATTAACCACATCTTTTTTTATAGCAAAATGCGTGTCTGCCAGTGCAACAATTTGTGGCAAGTGAGATATTACTATAACTTGCCTGTCCCTTGCAAGTTCTTTTATCTTGTTGCCCACAATTTGTGCAGTCTTGCCACTAATACCCGTATCAATTTCATCAAAAACCAGAGTAGGGATGTTGTCTTTTTCAGCAATGATGCTCTTAAATCCAAGCATAATTCTACTCATTTCACCGCCAGATGCAACCCTTGCCATAGGCATTAAGTCTTGACCTAAGTTCGGTGCAATTAAAAATTCAATTTTGTCAATTCCATCAAGGGAAAGGTCTTTGTCACTTATATCAATTTTGAATTTTGCACCCTTAATATTTAACTTGTTAATCTCTTCTTCTACTTTTTTCTCTAAGACTCTTGCAGTTTTCTTTCTGTTTTCGCTAATTTCTCCTGCAAGTTTTAAAGCCTGGTCTTCTAAATTTTTTATTTTATTTAAAAGTTTTTGCAAATTATCTTCAAAGTTTTGCAAAAATAAAAGTCTTTCCTTTATTTCATCATAGAAAGAATTTATCTTCTTGACATTGTTTCCGTATTTTAGTTTTAAATTATTAACAAGGTCAATTCTCTCCTTTAAATATTGGAGTTTTTCCTCGTCAACTTCGCTGGAATTTATAATCCTATCAAGGTCCTTTGCAATATCAGATAGCCTATACCTAATGTCCTCAAGCTCTTCTTCTGTCGACTTTAAGTCCTTGTTATACTTTGTGACATCAACAATATTGCCTATTATCTTGTCTAAAATATCTTCGGCAGAGGCACTTTCGTAGCCGTCATTGATAAGTGACTTTGCCTGAGATAATTTTATTAGGGTGTCAGTCATGTTGTTTAGGGCGTTAAAATCATCGTAAAGTTCTTCGTCATCGTAATCAGTTAAGCCTGCATCTTCGATTTCTTTTATTTGATAGGACAACAAATCCATTTCCCTATCCTTATTTTTTTCGAGAAGAGTCTTTTCTTGATATTCATCTTTTAAAGAATTTATCTCTTGAACAAGATCTTTTAACTTCAAGAGTAAATCTTTTTGAGCCTTTCCAGAAAAATCATCAATTAATTTTAGCTGATTTTTGTTGTCCATAAGTGAAATTGACTCATGTTGGGCAAAAATATCAATTAGATGACTTGAAATTTTTGATAGAATTTGAGAAGTTATGGTTCTGTTGTTAATCCTCGTAATTGATGGACCCTTGTCCCTTATTTCCTTGGAAATTACAATTAAATCTCCTGAATCAATTCCATATTGATACAAAAGTCCTTTCGTCTCCTCGTCATAGGAAGAAAAGACTGCTTCGATAAAAGCTCTGTCCTTTCCCTTTTTTATAATGTCCTTATTTACTCTTTGACCAAGGACAAGACCAAGGGAGTCTATGATAATTGACTTACCAGAGCCAGTTTCTCCAGTTAAAACATTTAAGCCACTTTCAAACTCAATTTTCATATTTTCAATTATTGCAAAATTTTCGATATTTAACTCTAAAAGCATATTTCACCTAATCATTTAAACTTTCATAAGCCTTGTTTACTATATCACTTGCATCAAAATTTTCACTAGACTCTTCAGAATTTGACAAGTAAATTAAAAATTCAATGTTTCCACTTGTGCCCTTAATTGGAGAATTTGTGAGAGCAAGAATATTTAAATCCAAGTCTCTTGCAAGACCTATTATCTTTTCAATAACTTCAATATGTACTTTTTTGTCCCTTACTATGCCACCCTTGCCAACTTTGCCCTTGCCTGCTTCAAACTGTGGCTTAATTAAGGCTACAATTTTCCCCTTTTCGCCACAAATTTCCTTGGCAACTGGAAGGACTAATTCAAGGGAAATAAAGGAAACATCAATGGAAATAAAATCCACTTCCTCTCTTATTAATGTAGTGTCAAAATATCTAATATTAGTTCTCTCAAGAGAGACTACCCTATCATCCATCCTTAGTCTGTAGTCAAGCTGATTGTAACCCACATCAATGGCATAAACTTTTTTGGCCCCATGTTTTAGCATGCAATGAGTGAAGCCTCCAGTTGAGGCGCCTATGTCAACGCAGACAGCACCCTCTAGGTCTATGTCATAGTCGTCAATCATCTTTTCAAGCTTGTGACCACCCCTTGACACAAAGCTGTCCTCTAAGCCCTTGATGTAGACTTTGGCATCATCCTTTAATTGCATGCCTGGCTTTTCCACTCTTTCAGTGCCAATAAAAACCTTGCCTTCCATTATTAATCTCTTGGCTTTTTCTCTGGAATCTATTAGGCCTTTTTCAACTAATAAAACATCTGCGCGTTTTTTAGCCATTATCTGCTCCTATTTATTAGTTTTGCAACAAAACTTTTTAGTAAATTGTCTTTAAGCTCAAGCCCCTCAAGTGCTTCATAGGAAGAATTAGTAAGGTCCACAATTTCATTTTTTAAATCCTCTTTTTCCTTGAAGAAAAGCATATTTATTTCACCACTGTCAGGATCCTTGTCCTCATCAAGTAGGTCGTCTTCATATTGATAAGCAAGACCAATATTTTCACCAAACTTTGAAAGTTTAGTGATGTTGTCTGCTTCAACTCCTGCTATTATGCCACCTACAACTACAGATGCCTTTATTAGAGCGCCTGTCTTTAGCTTGTACATATTTTCACAGATGTCCTCGTTATAATCAGCCACCTTAAAATCTATGTCAATAGTTTGTCCGCCAATCATTCCATTTACGCCAGTGGCATTATAAATGTATTTCATTGCCCTTATGGCACGTTTTAAGTCATCTTTGTCTTCAAGATTTTCAATATGTCTAAGAAGAATTTCCATGGACATATTTAGAAGTCCGTCCCCTGCCAAAGTGGCAATTCCTTCAGTATAAACCTTGTGATTAGTAGGCTTTTCTCTTCTAAAATCGTCATTATCCATGGCTGGAAGATCGTCGTGAATTAGAGAATAAGTATGTATCATCTCAATTGCAGCAGCAAAGGGAAGAATTTTATCAAAGGAATCCTCTTCACTTGAAAACTCACTATAAGTCAAAAGAGTTAGCATGGGCCTAATTCTCTTTCCACCAGAGAAAAGTGAGTATTTCATAGAATCAATTACCTTATGTTGTGGACTGTCGTCGTATTCAAGTAGTGAGCTCAAATAATTGTTAAATTTTTCTAATAAATTATCTGTATCTGTCATCTTTCTTGTCCTCAATAAATTCAGAATTTTCTTCTGCAATAGTTTTAATTTTGCCTTCGTATGCCTTTAGAGTATTGTTAAGATACTTGTAAAGTTCAATGCCTTCTTCGTACTTTTTTATGGAATCTTCGAGACTAATGTCCTTAGACTCAAGTTCCTTTATAATTTTTTCAAGCTCCCTAAAAGAACTTTCGTAATCTCTTTGCATTTAATCCCTCATTTCCACTTCTTGAACCTTGGATTTAACATTACCATCCTTGAATTTTAGAGAAATAATTTCTCCAAGCCTTGCATCCTTGGCAGATTTTAACTCTAATCCATCTTCTGTAAGTATTTCTATTTTATTAATCTTATCAAAGGCTGAATTTAATCTTACACTTAAAAAATTTAGCCTTTCCCTTTCATTTTTTAATCTATTATCTAAATCGTAGTCCAAAATAAACTTTTCATAGGATTTAAACTTGTCAAATTCATCTTTAATGCGTGAATTAAAATAATGAGCTAAAAGTTTTTTGTTAAAGTTCAAATTTTCCCTATTTTTGCTGATTTTGGAAGATAATTTTACTGAAATATTATTAAGCCTAAAGGAATAATTTTCAAGATCCTTGGACTTATTAAGTTTGAAATTCTGCAAGTAAAACTTTTTATCTTGAAGATCGTAAGCATGATCCTGCAAAATTTTTTCCATGGAATTATTTAATAAAGTTCCCCTATAAAGTAGGTCTCTGGTCATAGAATTCATCTTATAAACTTGATTTTTTAGAGAAATATTATTGTATAGAGAAATCAGCTTCAAGTGACTGATACTTAGCCTTCTCTCTATTAAATTGTTGAGCTCATCTTTCTTTTTTGAAAGATAGTCTATAATTTCATCTTCACTGAGAGTCGCTAGTTCAGCTGCATTTGTTGGGGTTGCCGCCCTTAAATCTGCCACAAAATCGCATATAGTGTAGTCGATTTCGTGACCAACGGCAGAAATAATAGGAATTTTTGACGCAAAAATTCCTCTGGCAAGGCTCTCGTCGTTAAAAACAAATAAGTCCTCAAAACTTCCGCCACCACGAGCAATAATTATTGTGTCAACTATCTCTTTTTCATTAAAATATTTTATGCCGCGAATTAAGTTTTCACTTGCCGCATCACCTTGAACTAAACTTGGAAAAACAAAAATGTCACAGTTTTTATTTCTCTTTCTAAAGAGATTTATAACATCTTTTATGGCAGCGCCACTTGTAGATGTGATTAATCCAATAGAAGATGGATATTTTTTGATTTTTTTCTTGTGAGAAGGATCAAAAAGACCTTCCTCAGAAAGTTTTTTCTTTAATTCCAAGTATTTTTGGTAGAGATTTCCCCTGCCATCAAGCTCAATTTCACTGGCATACAAAAAAATCCTGCCACTTCTCTCATAGTAAGTGACAGTGCCCTTAGCCATGACCTTGGCACCGTCAGATAATTTAATATTTACATCATCCTGACTTGCCATTGCATCAATTCTTGCAAACTTGTCCTTTAGAGAAAAATAAATATTGCCATTACTATGCACATTTAAATTCGTGACCTCGCCAGTGATGTTAATATCCCTTAAGATGTAGTCCATTGAGATTAGCTTTTTGATGTAATTGTTAAGTTCACTTACATTAAAAGCAGCCTTTGCCAAATTAAAAACTCCTATAAATAGTTCCCAAAATTCCGTTTATAAATTTAGGCGCATCATCAGAACTATAGAGCCTTGCAATGTCAACAGCTTCGTTAATAGAAACTTCTGGTGGAATGTCATCTTTGTACAAAAATTCATAGACAGCAATTCTTAAAATTTGCCTATCCACCTTGGCAAGCCTAGCCATAGTCCAGCCCTTTAAGTTCTTTTCGATTGTCTCATCCACAATTTCGAGCTTGTCCAAAATATCTGGCACAACTCTATTAATATAATCAGCTTCATCGCCTAGGAAGTGATTATTTTCCATAAATAAATTCAAATTGTCGAGAGAAAAATCATTGTTTATGTCCATAGAAAAGAGTGCCTGCATGGCACCTATTCTTGCTTTCTTTCTACTCATTTTACAATCGTCTTTTCAGAATTTTTTAAAGCTATGCCTGAAATGTGCACATTCACTTCCACGACATCAAAGTCTGTCATATTTTCAATAGCTTCCTTAACTTGTGCTTGCACCTTTTCAGAAAGCTCAACGATTTTAACTCCGTACTCAATAGTAATATATACATCTACAATAGTTTCTCTTTCTCCAATATTAACTCTTACGCCCTTATTGAAGTTTTTTGTATTTAAAATGTCAGTAACTTGAGACTTGAAGTTTGATCCAACTTTGACAACGCCATCAACACTTTCAGCTGCAACTGATGCAACTGTAGCGATAACATCTTCAGAAATCTTAACTTTACCATCTGCCTCATTACCATTAACAAGATATTTATTATCCACTATTACACCTCCAAATTAACTAAAATAATTATACCAAATACTTTTTATATTATCAATTTATTGCACTTTGCCGCACTTTTAAAAATAAATTTTTTCTTGAAGTTTTTGCCAAATCAAAGTTTTTATAAAATAAAAAGCCCGAGGGCTAATACTTAACATCTACTAAGTATAGTCCGCAGGCTGGTGCTGTTGGTCCTGAAGCCTTTCTCTTTTTCTTCTCCAAGGCTTCCTTCATGTATTCAATTTCTCTCTGTCCTCGTCCTATTTCAAGGGCAGTTCCCGTAACTATTCGTATCATATTTTTTAAGAAGGCCTTTGCAACAAAGTCCAGATACAAAAAGTCGCCATCTTCTATTACATCAATTCGCTCTATTGTCCTTATGGAATCTTTTACTACAGCTCCCTTACCCATAAAGGAGTTAAAGTCATGCTCGCCAATTAAGTATGAGAGAGCCTTTCTCATTCTCTCTGCGTCCACTTCATAGGGGTATTCATAGGCCCTATTTAAAAGAAGGGCATTTCTATAGCGAGATCTGTGGACTACATAGCGATATTTTTTTAACTTTGCATCGTATCTGGCGTGAAAATCATCTGGCACAAATTTTGCACCCACAACTGAAACATCTTCGGGCAAGTTAAAGTTTATAACTTTTGGAAGATTTCCAATGTCAATTGTGGTGTCTGAATAAAAATTTGCATACTGACCAAGGGCATGAACTCCCCTGTCAGTTCTGCCTGCGTAAAAAACTTTTACTTCTTCCTTTAAGGTTTTGGCAAGACCCTTATTTAGTTCGCCTTCCACAGTTCTCTCATCAGGTTGACTTTGAAAGCCGTGAAAGTTTGTGCCGTCATAAGTTATTTTTATCAGTATATTCATAGTTTTGAAACCAAAATTATTGCTGCAAAAAATATTAAATTGCCCACAAAAATAATTACATCCTTCTTCACAATTTTTGATGCATTCATTTTTGTCCTGCCATCTCCACCTCTGTAGCATCTTGCTTCCATGGCTGTGGCAAGTTCTTCTGCCCTTCTAAAGGAATTTATAAAGAGGGGAACAAGTAGGGGCACCAAATTTTTTGCACGCTTCACTATATTTCCCGATTCAAAATCTGCTCCTCTTGCCATTTGTGCCTTCATAATTTTGTCAGTTTCTTCGATTAGAGTTGGGATAAACCTAAGGGCAATTGTCATCATCATGGCGATTTCGTGACTTGGCACCCCAATTTTCCTAAAGGGTCTAAGGAGTGACTCAATTCCATCTGTAAGTTCAATTGGCGATGTTGTATAAGTGAGTAGTGATGTGCCAAGAACTAAAAGTATAAGTCTTATGCCCATAAATACTGCAAGGTCAATTCCTTCTTGTGAAATTTTCAAAATTCCAAATGTGTATTTTGCTTCACCTGGTGAGAAAAATAAATTTATTATGAAAGTTACCAGTATTATCCATTTAAGTGGTTTAAGTCCGCGAAGGACTAAGCCCACCGGTAGTTTTGCTGCATATATGATAAGTAGCAAATAAATTACCACTGGCAAATACATAAATACTGAAGAGATAAAAAACAGGGATGCAATGAAAAGTATCATGGTAAGCATCTTTAGTTTTGGGTCGTATTTATGAACTAGGGTTTCTCCTGGAAAATACTGTCCAATTGTTATATCTTTAAACATGAGAAACACCTCTCAAATATTTTATCAAGGACTCCTTGGCTTCTTCCACTGTAATGGAGTCTTCGTTAATGTCTAGTCCCTTCTTCTTTAAAGTTCTCATAAGTGATGTAATTTGTGGTATGCCAAGTCCAACTGAAAGGAGTTTGTCCTCGTTTCTAAAAATTTCTCTTGGATTTGAGTCCAAAAATACTTTTCCCTTGTCCATTACTATAATTCTCTCAGCAATTTTTGCCACATCTTCCATGGAGTGAGAAACTAAAATTACAGTGATCTTCCTTTTTTCGTGAATGCTTTTTATTTCACTTAATATTTCGTCACGACCTCTTGGGTCAAGTCCTGCCGTTGGCTCGTCTAATATTAAGACCTTTGGCTCCATAGCAAGAACGCCTGCTATGGCAACTCTTCTCTTTAGTCCTCCAGAAAGTTCAAAGGGCGACTTGTCCTTATAAGTTTCGTAATCAAGTCCCACTGAATCCATGGAGGACTTAACTCTTCTTAGGACTTCTTCTTCAGATAAATCTAAGTTACCTGGTCCAAAGGCAATGTCTCTCTCTATAGTCTCTTCGAAAAGTTGGTACTCTGGGTATTGAAAGACAAGGCCAATTTTTTTCCTAAGTTCAGTTAAGTTTGAGCTGGACTTGTCTACCTTCATTCCATCCACAATTATTTCTCCACTGCTAGGCTTTAAAAGTCCATTTAAGTGTTGAATAAAAGTTGATTTGCCAGAACCTGTATGTCCAATGAGACCTATAAATTCATTTTCTTCAATTTTTAAATTTATATCATCAATTGCCTTCTTCTCAAAGGGAAGGCCCTCACTATAAATATGTGTTAAATTTTTTATCTCTATAAGTGACATATTTCCTTCACCATTTCATCGATATTTAAAACTTCTGTAGAAATCTCAATACCATCTTTTTTAAGCTCATGTGCCAGTTCTGTAACTTGTGGCACATCAAGTCCCAATTTTTTTATTTCATCAACATGAGAAAATACTTCCCTAGGCTTTCCGCTTAGGACAATATTTCCATCTTCCATAACTACAACTCTGTCGCTGATTGCTGCTTCTTCCATGTAGTGAGTGATTAGTATAATAGTTTTATTTTCTTCTTTATTTAACTTCACGAGAGTATCAATAACTTCGCGCCTTCCACTTGGGTCAAGCATGGCAGTTGGCTCGTCTAAAATAATATATTTTGGACTCATGGCAAGGATGCCTGCTATGGCAACTCTTTGCTTTTGTCCACCAGATAAAAGATGGGGAGCATTCTTCTTGTAATCAGTCATGCCAACATCTTCTAGGGCCTTGTCCACTCTCTTTCTAATTTCAGCTGGCTCAATGCCAAGATTTTCTGGACCAAAGGCAACTTCGTCTTCAACAATTGTGGCAACTAATTGATTGTCTGGATTTTGAAAAACCATGCCGGCATTGCGCCTTATGTCCCAAATTTCCTCCTCATTCTTCGTGTTCATGCCATCAACAAAAACGTCTCCTTCGCCAGGAATTAAGAGTCCATTAATTAATTTAGCAAGAGTTGACTTGCCTGAACCATTATGTCCAAGGAGGGCGACGAACTCGCCTTCATTTATTTCTAAATCTATATCTTTTAAAATTTGTTTTGCATTTTCGTCTTCATAATCATATTTAAAAGACAAATTTTTTATGCTAATCATTACATCACCTTTATGTTAACCTATTATAAATCATAACTTAACAAAAATCTACATTATTTAACTGAAACATGGGGACTATCCCCTAGATAAAATCTAAGAGGAAGATGGGCGTCCTCTCCTGCGTAATCAATGCCAATTCTCTTTGCCGCAACAATATTTTTTACATCTTCGCCCTCTTCTATGTAAAGATAGTCTGGCGAAAGAATTTTACCATTTAAGCTTCTATCTATGCCCAACGCCATGGAAAGTTTGCCTGGTCCATTAGTAAGATTTTTCCTTTGATAGCTTGAAAGGTCCTTGTAAACTTTTCCAAATCTATTAATAGCCATGCCATCTAAATTTTCCAGAGGCTCCACTGCACGAATTAGGACTGCCTCTGGTTCATCTTCATCCCTTGTCACAATATTTAAGAGATTATACATTCCATAGATTAAGTAGACATAAATTGTGCCGCCATGTCTATACAAAATTTCATTTCTCTTTGTAATATTTCCGCCGTAGGAGTGACAAGCTCTGTCCCTTAAACCAAGATAGGCTTCAGTTTCAACTATTTTTGCACAGAAAAAATTACCAGAAATATTTCTGATAATTTTCTTTCCTAATAAATTTTTTGCTACTTCAACTGTGTCTCTCTTGAAAAAATCAGTCCCTAGAATTTTTCCACTTATCATATTTTTCCAATTCCTTGTCTAATTTCTTAACTATATAAGTTAGGACACTTAAATCGTCAACAAATCCAAAAAATAAAATAAAATCTGGAACAATGTCAGCTGGATTTAGTAGATACAAAAACCCTGCCACAATTAAGAGAATGTCAAATTTTTTAACATCCCTATAATTTCCCTTTGAATAGTCTATGACAAGTCCAAGGGCAAGTTTAAGTTCCCGAGAAATCTTTTTAAACATATCAAGTTTATTAGTCTGTGACATAGACTCCTCAATAACTTTATTTAACCTGTCCTTGTTTTTAAAAACTTCATTGGCATAAGGCACAAGATCCTTCTTAAAGTTTTATAATAATTCAACTTTTTTCCCCCTAAGTTCGAATTTCACTTTTCCTTTACCCAAAAAGTAAATTAAACATTCATCCAAGAGGAATCCTTTGGATTGTCCCTAAATAATTTTAACTTTTCAATTTCACTTTCCTTGATGTAGTCCATTTCGTGAGCAACATCAATTAGTTCGTCAAAATTTGTAAGTGATTCGTGTTTGTAACCAGATGCCTTAAAGTTTTCAGCAGCTGATTTCATATTGTAGGTAAAAATACTTACTATGCCAAGAACTTCATATCCCACATCAGTAAGAGCCTTTGCAGCTTCAATAGAGGAGCCGCCAGTTGAGAATAAGTCTTCAATTACAACAACCTTGGCGCCAGGAATTTTTGCCCCTTCAATTTTATTTTGCTTGCCATGGTCCTTGTTTGAAGATCTCACAAAGCCCATAGGTAAATTCATTTTGTCAGCAATAATAGCAGCATGAGGAATGCCAGCAGTTGCTGTACCCATAATATATTCTACATTAGGGAATTTTCCTTTAATTAAATTTACAAGGCCTTCCTCAACAACTTTTCTGTCCTCTGGATAAGAAAGTGTAAGTCTGTTGTCACAGTAAATAGGAGACTTTATGCCAGATGCCCAAGTGTAGGGATCTTCTGGTGAAAGTGTTACAGCCTTTAATTTTAATAAAATTTTTGCAATTTCTCGCATTATTCTCCTCCTAAAAAGTCTCTTTTAATTTCCTTGTATTCCTTTAGTGGATCCTCTGCCTTTGTGATAGGTCTTCCAACAACTATATAGTCAGACCCCAATTCTCTTGCTTCACTTGGAGTTACAACTCTCTTTTGGTCGTCAGTGCCCTTAACTTTTCTAATGCCAGGAGTAACTGTGATAAAGTCATCTCCTAAGTTTTCTTTAATCTTTGGCACTTCAAGGGCAGAGCAAACTATGCCAGATAAGTTTGCCTCCTTGGCAAGTCTTGCATAATCAAGAACAACATCATCAAGAGATTTTCTCTCGTCAATTTTAAGCTCATGGTGCATAACATCTTCGTCAGTAGAAGTAAGCATAGTAACACCAAGAGTAATCATCTCAGGCTTTTCCTTATTTACAATCTCACTAGCTTCACTTAACATTTTTTTGCCGCCAGCTATGTGGTAGTTTATCATGTCAACATCAAGTGAAATTAGAGAATTTGTCGCACCCTTACAAGTATTTGGAATGTCGTGAATTTTCAAATCCAAAAATATTTTGTGTCCAAGTTTTTTTATCTCATTAATAATACTTGGACCTTCCTTATAAAAAAGCTCCATTCCAACTTTTACATAAACTTTTTCGTCCTTAAAATTTTTTAAAAAATCAAGAGCTACTTCGCCACTTGGAAAATCAAGGGCAATAATTACATCCTTTGCCATGTCAACCTCAACTTTCTGCAGTCGCCTTTTCTTGCAAATAGGCGTTAATAAAAGTATCTAAATCTCCGTCCATTACTCTTTCCACATCACCAACATCAACATTAGTTCTGTGGTCCTTGACCATTGTATAAGGTTGGAAAACATAGGACCTAATTTGTGAACCCCATGCTATTTGTGAATAATTACCTTGAAGATCTTCGATTTTTTCCTTCTTTTCTTCTTCAGCAAGGGCAATAAGTTTTGCCTTTAACATGTTCATTGCCTTTTCTCTGTTTTGAATTTGACTTCTTTCATTTTGACACTGAACAACAATACCAGTAGGAATGTGAGTGATTCTAACAGCGGAGTCAGTAGTGTTTACGTGTTGTCCACCAGCACCAGAAGACCTGTAAGTGTCGATTTTCAATTCCTCTTCCTTTATTTCAACTTCATTGTCGTCATCAAGCTCTGGGAAAACATCAACAGATGAAAAAGAAGTGTGCCTTCTCTTATTAGAATCAAAAGGAGAAATCCTTACAAGTCTATGAACGCCCTTTTCACCTTTTAGATAGCCATAGGCGTTTTCCCCAGAAATTTTTAAAGTAACAGACTTAATGCCAGCCTCGTCTTCCTTTAAGAGGTCAAGAGTTTCAACCTTGAAGCCCTTATTTTCAGCATATCTAGTGTACATCCTAAGTAGCATGCTCGCCCAATCTTGTGCCTCAGTACCACCAGCACCAGCGTGAATAGAAAGAATGGCATCGTGAGAATCGTACTCGCCATTTAAGAGAGTATTAAGCTTAAAGTCAGCAGTCTCCTTTTCAATTTCAGCAACAAGAGCTTGAAAGTCAGCATAAGAAGAATAATCTTCCTCGATTTCCATTAAAGTAATGAGGTCCTCTGCATCTGTAATGAGCTCATTTAACTGGTCGTACTGATCTATCTTCCTTTGATATGAATTTGTTTCATTTATAACTTTTTGGGCAGCCTCATTGTCGTCCCAAAAACCTGGTTCCATTTGTTTTTTATTAAGTTCAACAACTTTTTCCTTAAGAGAATCAATCTCCAGAGACTCTCCCAAAGCCTTAGTAGTAGTTTTGTAATTTTCCAGGCGCTCCTTATCTAAATAGACATTTTGCTCCATAAAAATCCTCCTTTATTTTGCTTATTTTAGTATAACACAGATGTCCCTATCTCACTAATATTTTTGTCTTTTAAGGGAATTTTATTTAAAAAATTTTCACTTTATATAAATCTCAAGTCTTAAATTTTTAAAAAATTTTCATAAAAAAAACTACCTAACAAAAGTTAAGTAGTTCATCTGGTGCAGAAAGAGGGACTTGAACCCTCACGCGATTTCTCACACATGCCCCTCAAACATGCCTGTCTGCCTATTCCAGCACTCCTGCATAAAACAAAAAAGCTTGTAATATAAAATTACAAGTTTTTGTGGCGTATCCTAGAGGATTCGAACCCCCGACCTTCTGGTCCGTAGCCAGACGCTCTATCCAGCTGAGCTAAGGATACATAAAAAAATGGAGCGGATGACGAGATTCGAACTCGCGACCCTCGCCTTGGCAAGGCGATGCTCTACCACTGAGCCACATCCGCATAAGTAAATTTTTATAAAGTTTTTTGGTGGAGGAGAGTGGATTTGAACCACTGAAAGCTAAGCTAACGGATTTACAGTCCGTCCCCTTTGGCCAACTCGGGAACTCCTCCATGTAAAATCCCATAGATTTATTGGAGCTGGTGGGAGGACTTGAACCCCTAACCTACTGATTACAAGTCAGTTGCTCTACCAATTGAGCTACACCAGCATCTCACTTATTAATCATAGCATACTTTATAAAATTTTGCTATGAAAATTTAATTGGCGACCTGGATCGGGTT
>NZ_HE978567.1:0-18654 GCF_000311825.1 Peptoniphilus grossensis ph5
TCGCTACTTTTTTAAGTAGCTTATTTATTGTACTCTTGTAAATTATTTTTGTCAAGCTTTTTTTACAATTTTTTAAATTGTTTTTTACTCGACCTTTACAAAAGCCACGCTGTCTCTATGAGGCAACTATTATAGTTTAGCATCTCACAAAGTCAATGTCAACTGCTTTTTAAGATTTTTTTAATTTATATTTATTCTTTTTTAAAAAAATAACAGCTGCATTTGTTACAGCTGTTTTATATTACTATTTTTATCTTTCTTTGTCAAGTATTTTTTAATAAATATTTTGATGAATTTCTTTACACTGCTTTTACAGTATAGTCTAGTTTTTTAAATCTTTCCATGTCTTCTTCTATGCTTGCTCCCTTTGTTGTTAGGAGAACTCCAGATATTGCTGCGTTCGCTCCTGACTTAAAGGCTGATAAGCCAAATTCTTCCATTAAAGATCTTCCTCCAGCTAGTCTTATTAGTGCCTTGGGAAGTATAAATCTAAAGCTTGCACAAGTTCTATTTACTTCTTCCATGGAAAGGGGCTCGTTGTTTTCTAGAGGTGTGTTTTTTATTGGGTTTAAGAGGTTTACTGGGACTGAGTGTACACCAAGCTCTCTTAGTTGTAGTGCCATGTCAATTCTATCTGTAAAGTCTTCGCCAAGACCAATTAGACCGCCGGAACAAATTTCCATTCCTGCTTTTTGAGCTGCCTTTATTGTATTGATCTTTTGGTCATAAGTGTGAGTTGTGCATATTTCTGGGAAGAAGTTCCTTGATGTTTCTAGGTTATTATGGATTCTTGTTATGCCTGCATCCTTTAATTTTTCAAAGGATTCTTCAGAGATTATTCCTCCTGATATGCAGACTTTCATTTCTGGTGCTTTTTCATGAATTTTTCTAGTTATGCTACAGATTTTGTCAATGTCTTTTGCTGTAAGTCCCTTGCCACTAGCTACCATTGAGTATCTAGGTATGCCTCTTTCGTATTTGTCTAAGGCATCCTTTACAATTGTCTCTTCATCTAAGAGGTCATATTCTTTTATATGTGTGTTGTAGTGGGCTGATTGCGCACAAAATTTGCAGTTCTCGGAACATTTTCCACTTTTTGCATTTATAATAGTACAGACATCAAAGTCATTGCCACAAAAATATTCTCTAAGTTCATCTGCTGCCTTAGTCAAAGTTTCATAATCGCCCTTATATAATTCTATGGCTTCATCTCTTGTTACAGAGTAACCATTTTTTACTTTTTCTTTCAATTCAATAATATCCATGTCTTCAACTCCTGAAGTAATTATATATTTCCCATGGTTTATTGTCAATCAAAAGTATATTTTAGTTAACATTAGAAGCTCTTAAATTTTAGTCCCTATAGTATTCAAAGACGCCAAATTTTATTTTTTGGTTTAATTTTCTAAACTTTCTCTCGTATTCTGTGACTATATTTTCTGGATATTCTTCTAGTTTCATGTCAAATTCTTCCACTAGCGTTGAGAAGCCGCAGTCATTAAAGTAGTCCAAACTTTCCTCAAAAAGTTCTAAGTCATCAGTCTTAAAGTATATTTGTGATTTTGGCTTTAAAATGACCTTATACTTTTCTAAAAATCTTGGGAAAGTCAGCCTTCTCTTCTTGTGCTTTAACTTTGGCCAAGGATTACAAAAGTTGATATAAATTCTACTTATCTCATTTTTGTCGAAATAATCCAAAATATTTTCCGCATTAATTGGCATTGCCCTCACATTTGTAAGCTCTTCATCTAGGATCTTTCGAGTGGCATAAATTAGTGCATTAGTTTCAATGTCTACCATTATATAATTAATATCTTTATTTCTCTTTGCTGATTCTATAGTAAAAGTGCCCTTGCCTGCGCCAATTTCAAGATAAATGGGATTGTCGTTGCCAAAAATCTCGCTCCATCTTCCCTTATTTTCTTCACCATTAAAGAAAACATAAGGATTTTCGCGCATTTCAGGGATTGCAAAATGTTTTTTTCTAAGCCTCATATTACTCTCCTTTTTTAGCTTTAAGCATTATAACACAAGTTGAGTAAGAGTCAACAAGTCTTGTGATTTTTATTTAAAATTTATCTCAAAAAAATAAAAGCCAAGTCGGCTTTTACATTTAGCTTATTTATTGAAGAAATTGCCCCTATCAAGGCTAGTCCTTCCCGTTTTATAATCAATCTTCACGCCTTCTTCAATATTTCTCACAAAAACTCTAAAGTTTATCTTTTTGCCACCATCCTCAATGCTGTAGGCCTCCATAATTACACCTCTTGCCACTAACTCCTCATCAATAAAAATTGGCGTAACCCTGTATCTCACCTTTTTGCCAGTATCCCTAATATAAGTTGCCACAGAATTTTCAAAGGGCAGCATCCCCTTGGCATTAAAAGACCTGGTGCCCGTCATGAGATTTTTCCAGTTATCATTTTCACCAGTAAGTTGATAGGCAATGAGGTGACACCTGTTGTAGACAGCTCCACCCTCAACAAAATCATAAAACCTTTGATGCCAACCAGTGGGATAGACCTTTGAAATGTCACCCCTGGGCTTTCTTGGCAGGGAGTCAGGACCAATAAGAGCATTGGCAGGACCAACCCTGTTTAACCTATCCAAGTCTGAATAAATTTCAAAGTCTGGACCCATTTTCAAATCATCAGGAGAAAACTGTGGCGGATTTTTATCTATTTTATAGTAGGGACTTTTCTCAGTGACCTCATAATTATTACCAAAAATATTTTCAATTTTATTTAAAAAGCTATTGTTATACTTATTTTTGCCAGGGCTCAAAGGATCTTGACTTAATAAAAATCCAAGGGCAATAACAAAAATAAGAGCAAGCACTTTTAAATTTCTATTTCTTTTCAACAATTCCACAACCTTTTAGCAGCTATAAATTTATCACTATTTACTATTATATAGGATTTAAAATAAAAAAACTCCCTACTTTTTAAGTAAGGAGATCATCTTCTAAATAATATTAAAATTCGCAAATTATTATTTTGCCAAGGCCTTCTATGTTAATCTTTTCTTTTTCAAGATATACTGCTGAGAATTTTTCAAATTCTTTTCCCTCTACTTTTAAGTCAGCATCGTAATTAAATATCACTGCACGAGACTTTGCCTCGAATTCAAAGTTATTGATGTTAAGGGTGTACATCTTTGCGTCAAGCCCTTTTTTGTAAATCAAATTGAAGTCTCTAACATCGCCAGAGGATTTTGTCTCATCATCGCCATTAAAAAATAAAACTTCATAGGGAGCCAAGACAAATTTTTCGCCAGTTGTTTCTATATTCATGACATTATTTATTGGGGCGATGTATCTGTTAAATCCCTTGTAAGGTGTGTAGTTTGAAACTTTTTCATTGCAAGTTGCAGTGGAAATTCTAAAATCAAAGTTTTTTTCGCCAACACTTGCGCCTTCCGGATAAATAAAGACTTCTGTTGTTACTCCTGCTGACCATTTTGAATCTTTAAAGTCATCTTTTTTTATAAATTTCATTTAATCACCTAATAAATCCTTTAATTTTCCAGTGACTTTGTAGTCAACTTTTTTAAGTTCTTCTATATTTTTGACACCTGAAAGCATCATTAGCATCTTAGTCTTTTCGATTAGTCCTTCAATGTATTTTAATGTGTATTCATAACCGCCGTGAACAATGTAAGATAAGATTTCGCCGCTAATTGCTGTCATTGATGCTCCTGCTGCTAGGCTCTTAACTATGTCCATGGAGTTTTTTACGCCGCCAGCAGAAATTATATAGAGGTCTTTTAGCTTTAGTCTATCTGCTTCAATTAAGGATAGGGCAGTTGGTATTCCCCAAGAAAATAAATCTGATATATCTGAATTTGGGTCTCTAAGATTTTCTATTTCAAAAAAGTTTGTGCCACCGTAGCCTGATATATCCACATATCTAACGCCGATGTCATATAGTTTTTTTACTGTTTTTGGTGACATGCCAAAGCCAACTTCTTTTACTATAACTGGCACTTCAGATTTTTTTACTATTTCTTCTACATTTTTAAGTATGCCACAAAAGTTTCTCTCGCCTTCAACTTGCACAAGTTCTTGAGCAGGATTTAGGTGGATTTGAATTGCATCGGCAGACAAAAATTCTACAGCTTTTTTTGCATCTTCAACTGTGGAAAATCCATTTAAGTTTGAAATTACAATGCCATCTTTAATTATTTCCCTTACAATTTCAAAGGATTTTCTTGAATCTTCATCTTCAAGAGCAATTGCCTGTGAGCCAACAGCCATAGGCAAATCAAATTCCTTTGCCACATTGGCAAGATCTCTATTTATTTCCTCTGAAAGATCGCTGCCACCAGTCATGGCATTAATCATAAGTGGGAAGTTTACTTTTTTATTTAAAAAATTTACGCTTGTATCAATTTCGTCGTAATCTATTTCTGGAATAGAGTCATTATACAAAAAGATATCAGAAAAAAGTGTATCGCCAACATAAGTTGTGCGAAGAAAATTTTCTATATGCTCTGTCTTTCTATATTTCCTCATTGCATCCTCCTTTAACAAGTAAATCATATCATTTTATAAATTTTTTTACAATAAGGCCTCTTTAAAAATACTTGCTCCAATTTTATCGCCGTCATGCCTGATGAAGCCATCCTTTATGTCGATAAATTCGCCCTCTGTAAGCTTTACATTTTTCTCCTTAAAATAAGCTCTGTCTTCATGGCTTACAAAAATTGGAAGGGACTCATCCTTATTGTAATAATTTTCATAGACATCATGGCTTGCCCTAAAATCGTTGGCAATGACTTCGTCTATAAATTCATAATCTGTGTGTTTTAAAATTGCATCAAAGTGGTCCCTAAGGGAATAATTTTTTGTCTCCCCCTTTTGGGTCATGGCATTGGCAATGTAAATCACATGTGCCCTTGTGTCTCTTAGGGCTTCATTTATTCCTGCTATTAAAAAATTTGGAATAATAGAAGTGTAAAGGGAGCCTGGACCAATTATAACTATGTCGGCATCTAAGATTGCCTTTAAGGCATCATCATTTGCCCTTGGATAATGAGGAATCATGCTCATTTTTTCTATTCTCGTATTTAATCTATAACACATCTTTGGAATGTAGGACTCGCCAACCACCTTGTCCTTGGAGGCAAATTCTGCAACGAGATGGGTTTCATCTAAGGTTACTGGTATGATTTTTCCTGTGACATTAAAGACGCTGCTCATTTCTATTAGAGCCCTGTCAAAAGACCCAAAAATATCTGTTAAGGCAGCGATTAAAATATTTCCCACATTTTGGTTTTTTAAGGTCCCTGAATTAAATCTGTAGTTTAAGAGTTCCTTTAAGGTTTCATCAGTGTTTGATAGGGCAATTAGACATCTCCTGGCATCACCTGGTGGGAGAATATTTAATTCCTTTCTGAGGATGCCGCTGCCGCCACCGTCATCGGACATGGAGACCACAGCAGAAATGTCCTTTGTGTAATTTTTTAGCCCACGCAAAATAGTGGAGATTCCTGTACCTCCACCAAGGACTGCTATCTTTTTTTCCATAAATTTTTCTCCATATCTCTGTGAGTGACATAAGTGGACTTGTATTCTTCTTTGAGAAGTCTGCCAATCTCTTCGGCAATAGTCACTGACCTGTGAAAACCACCAGTGCAACCAATGCCAATAGTCAAAACTCTCTTTTGCTCTGCCATATAATTGGGAATCAAAAATTTAAGCAAATCAATGGTCTTGTCAATAAAGGTCCTTGTCACATCCCACTTCATCACATAATTTTTGACTTCTTCAGTCTTTCCATTTAAATCTTTTAGCTCCTTGATATAAAAAGGATTTGGCAAAAATCTCACATCAAAGACAAGGTCGGCATCCATTAAAATTCCGCTCTTGTAACCAAAACTTGTAACTTCAATGGCAAAATTGTCCTTCTCATCATAGGAAACAAAGGCCATAAGTTGGGTCCTCAAATTTTTTGTGGAAAGCCCACTTGTGTCAATGACAAAATCAGCATTGTCCTTTACCTTAGATAGGGTCTCTTCCTCAAACTTGTAGCCCTCAACTATGGAGGAATTCATGGGGTGAGGGCGTCTTAGCTCCTTATACCTTGCCACAATAGTTTCCATGTCGGCGTAGAGAAATAGAAGTCTTGTCTTTACATTCATTCCCTTTAAATCTTCATAGCTAGAGAAAAAGGAATTGAAAAACTCGCCACTTCTTAAGTCTACAACGACAGCAACCTTATCAAAATTTTTGCTCTTGGCATCAAGTGCCATCTCGCAAAACTTTGGAAGAAGAGCAGGCGCAAGATTGTCCATGGCATAATAGCCCAAGTCTTCAAAAACATCTAGGGCATAGGACTTGCCTGAGCCACTCATTCCAGTAATAATTATAAGTTCCATAAAATCACCAAATTAATCTCCAATAATTTTAACTTCTCTCTCTAAATTTACGCCAAACTTGTCATGGACAACCTTTTGCACAATCTCAATAGTTTCAAGGACATCACTTGCCGTGGCCTTATTTTTATTTACAACAAAGCCGCAGTGTTTCTCGCTAATGCCTGCCCCCTTGTGAGTAAAGCCCCTAAGACCTGAGTCGTCAATTAATTTTCCGGCAAAATATCCAGTGGGCCTCTTAAAGGTAGAGCCAGCAGAAGGCATATCGAGAGGTTGCTTTTCAGCTCGTCTTCGGTCAAATTCCTCGTACTTTTCCCTTATTTCATCCTTATTTCCTTGACTTAAAGAAAAAGTCGCGCCGAGGACAATTAAATCTCTCTCTTGCACAAGAGAATGCCTGTAAGAAAAATTCATATCTTGGCAGGGCACTTCTATCACTTCATAATTTTCGTCTAAAAGTCTCACGCTCTTAATGACATTTTTCATCTCTCCATCATAGGCACCAGCATTCATGACAACACCGCCGCCAAGAGAACCTGGTATGCCGTGGGCAAACTCAAGTCCAGTAAGAGAATTTTCCATGGCAAACTCGCTGACTTTCTTTAGGCTGGCACCTGCTCCTCCATAAATTTCTGTGTCAGAGATTTTTTTCACTTCATTTAATTTATTTTTAAGCTTAATAATAATTCCATCAAAGCCCCTGTCCCTCACAATAATATTTGTGCAATTGCCAAGGATATAAAAATTATAATTATTTTCTTTAATTTCTTTTAAAATTTCAATGAGGGACTCCTCGTCCTTTGGTTTTATGAGAAGCTTAGCCGGTCCACCTACGCAAAAGGAAGTGTGGTTTGTCATGGGCTCGTCATAAAAAAAATCTCCCAAATTTTCATTTATATTAAATTTCATATAACACCTCGAAATATTATTACCATAATTATATCATTAAAGGCGATAAATATTAACTTCTCTATTATTTAAAAAAATATAATAAAAAACTCCATTCTCTTAGTAAAAGAATAGAGTTTAATGTTCTTTTAAATTTAGTTTTCCTTAAAATCCACTTGCCTTAAAAACTTTTCATTGCTTTCTAAAAGTTTTTTGTAATAGTCATCATAGGCTGGGCTCATTTTTCTAATTAGCGGTAAGGCCACTTCATAATAATTATTTTTTATCATATAATTTTTTATCTTGTCCCTAATTGTTTTTAGTGGACTATTTTTATACTCATGGCTTTCCAAAAATTTTTCATAGGCTTTTATATTATTTTCATTTTCCCTTAGCCAGTCTTCAAAACTATAAGCTGCCTTGATTTTTTCACTGTTTATTTTTTCCAAGTCTTCATTTTTAAAATCACTAGTCAAATTTTCTATATAACTCTTTTCCTCTTCTGTAAAATCAATTTCGGGAAGACTGTCCAAAAAATTTACATATTCGTTAAAGGCTTCCTCTTCATCTTCTTTTAATTTTTCTTTTAAAAAGGGCTTATAAGTCATAAAGAAAGCTTGACCAAAATATCCTGGGAAAATTCTTGTAAGTTTCTCGTAAATGCTCTCTTCCTTTTCCAAAGTATTTAATTCATCAGTGATTTCCTTTAAATCATCGCTCCTAATTATTCTTTCAAGCAAATTCTTTTTATTTTTTTCTAGTTCAATTTTATAGTCTCGGTCCCTTAAAATTTTTCCAATTTCTTTGTTATTAGAATCTAAAATATTTTTAATTTCACTTATACTTAGTCCAAGTCTTCTATAAATGGAAATTTTTATAAGTCTATTAAGGTCTTCTTCTGAATAATTTCTGTAATTATTTTCCTCAATGACTGGCGAAATCAACTCCTTCTCTTCATAATATAAAATTGCCTTTCGCCTAAGTCCAGTAATTTTTTCTACTTCGCTTCTCTTCATAATCCACCTCCACTTATAGTCTAAGCCTGTCCCTTGGGTTCAAGTCAATATAAGTTTATAAAAAAAAAGATACCCTGTAGGGTATCTCAATTTCATTTTTTTATCTTCTGCCAAGTTCTGCGTCGTAGATATAAAGTCCAGCCCAGCTTTCGTTGATTCTTTCAAGTCTTTCGATAATTCCTCTGAAGTTATCTTCTTCTTCAACTTGTTCGTCAACATACCATTGTAGAAGTGAAGTTACTCTGTGGTCTTTTTCTTCTACTGAAAGTTCATAAAGATCGTTAATTCTTCTTGTAACTTCTTGTTCATGTTCATAAGCTGTCTTGAAAGTTTCTGTGAATGTTCCAAATTCAACTTCTGGTTTTTCAATTGCTTCAAGTTCTGGTCTAACATCTATTTCAAATAAAAATTGTCTTAATTTTTCTGCGTGTGCAAATTCTTCTTCGGCTTGTTTGTTAAAGAAGTGAGCGAATCCGTCCATTCCCTTATCTTTTACATAGTTTGCCATTGAATAATAAATATATCCTGAAGATACTTCAAAATTGTATTGTTCGTTTAATCCCTTTATTAATTTACTTTCCATAATAAAAAACCTCCTGTGATTTTATTTATAAATTTACTAAGCTATGAGCTTTGTTTCTCATAATTCTATGTTACCCGTAAAATTATTTTTAAAACAATTAATTTGAAATCCCTAAATTATCTATTGAGATTTCTATATTATCCATGAACTTAAACTCAATTTTATTTATTTCATCTAAATTTAAGTCCTTATTTTTATTTTTGAAATCTTCCAGTGGAATTAAAACTGTCTGTGGCACAAACCTGTCTACAAAATCATCAGTTAGATAGTCAGTCTTGTAGATAAAAGCTTTTGTCATGGGGCTTAAAATTTTATACTTGGATGCATTTAATGAGGCTGCATTGCCCCAAGTGTCTTGAATTTCTATTCTTACTGCATCTCTTTTATCCTCATAAGTTAAATTTTCCATGTCAAATTGCAAAAACTTTCCACCTGGAATTTTTTCTGTCAACCTAATTCCATAGCTTGAATCTTTTTTTGCCTTCATAAAAACTGCTGTTGTATTTGAGTCGCTTTCGCCATAGTCGTGGCTGTCTTCATAAATTTCATTTAAGCCATTAAAATTTATTATTCCGCCCTCTACTGATGTTGTTGTCAAATCATAATCTTCTTCAAAGTCTGCAATTTTATAAAAGCTTGAGTCCATATATCTAGAATAGTAATTTGTCTTTGGAAGGTCCTCATAATTATTTGGTCCCTCCCTAAAAATTTCTCTGTTGTAAGTTTTTCCAAAGGCATTTTCCAAAAAGTTTAAGCTGTAAATTGATAAAATTTCCCTTTGGTCATCTCCATCAAGTAGCTCTTTTCTATTTAGGAAAAATCCCTCTGCTGGGTCTAAGTCAAAGTCGCCCCAAAGTGAATTGAAGTTGCCATGATTGCCATAGGCAAAATAAAGAGCTGCCTTAAAATTGTCCCTCTCTCCAGAAAAAATTACATTGTCATAGAGGAGCATGCCCTCGAAGCCATCAACATCGGCGTCGTTACTGCCGCCAATTGTGAGGTAATCTACATCTCTTAAAATTATGCTCTTGTCTGAAGGCTCATATTGATCGTAAGTCGGTGCAACAGTTATTATTCCCTTGATGTTAAACTTATATTGGTGAGAAATATTTCCATCGTCGGGATGAAGGTTTAGCTGGTTAAAATTATAGGCAATGGCTGCTGCTTCTCCGCCACGAGAGTGACCAAGGAGAGCTATGTTTTCTGGGTCGAATTTGTTGTAAAGTTCGCTATCTTTAACCTTATTTCTTGATAAAATATTTTTTATATTTTCAAGTAAGAGGACTGCCCTAGCGTCATTTTCATTTGAAAGGCCAAACTTAAAAAATCCATTTAACATATTTTCATCAACTGATACCATGGCAATACCCCTCTTTGCAAGGTAGTTGCCTAGGTAGTCGTAGCCCAAATAATTTTTTGTTGTAAATCTGTGGTTGCCATGAAGGACAAATAAAACTGGAGCCCTATCTAAATCCTTTGGTGCATAAACCCTTCCCTTGACCTCTGTCTCCCTTAGGGTCTTTCCGAAAAATTTGTCCCTAACTTTTTTTGTCCTGCCCCTGTATCTTACAAAGTCCCGTAGGTCCACTGGCTTTCCCCTATAGTCAATCACTTCTACTTCATACTTTTCTGGCTTTGAGGCAATTTTATTTTTTCCCACGCCTAAATCATAAATTTCTCCACTGTCAAAGCCTGGGAAGACCATAAAATAAATTGAAGCCCCAAGGATAATTGTGGTCGGAAGTAAAAATATTAGTGCCTTTTTCCTCTTATTTTTCCCAAAGGAAATTAAGGATTTTGCAAAGGCGACTATGACAATAAAGGCTGCCCCTATAAAAATTATTTCAAAATAATCTATGTCCACATTATAAAGACACTCATCATAAAAATATTTTATTCCATAGATGAGTAGGGCGTAGATGGCTAAATTTTTTGTCCTAATTCTCTTTAAGAGTAGAAAGACAAATTTAAGCAAAAAGCCTGCCATAATATAAAAAATAAAAAATAGAAGGACAAAAATTATGAAGGCTAGAATTTTAGGCACCTTAAAATCTTCTATGTAATAATAAAAAAATGTGGCAGAAAATAAAGACATTATCGCCACAATTATATAGGCAAAACCACTTGCCCTTCCAAAATGTTTTTTGAAAAAACTATTTATTTTGTTTGATATTTTTATTAAAAAATTATTTATTTTCATAATAAGGGGATAAGCCCAAACTTATCCCTAATCCCTCTCTAATTCTACAAGTTCACTTTCGTCGTACTCTTCAACATTAAGTGACTTGGATTCATTTATAAAAGTTTTGTTAAACTCGCGAGTTCTCTTTATTTCATCAAGTTCAAGATAGACAATTTCCTTTTCGTCATCCACTTCATACATTACCTTTACAAGCTCTTGTATTGTGTAAGTTGAGACAACTGTTGCCTTGCCCCTATCTGTCCTTACAATTTCGCCTTCTCTTGGCATTTTCTTGTTGATGCATTCGTAGCCATCTTGTTCATATTTTAAACAGCACATAAGTCTGCCACAGATGCCAGAAATTTTTGTAGGGTTTAAGCTAAGGTTTTGGTCCTTTGCCATTTTTATTGACACAGGAGAAAATTCACTTAAAAATGTGGAGCAACAAGTTGGTCTGCCGCAGCAGCCTAGACCTCCAACAAACTTTGCTTGGTCGCGAACTCCAATTTGTCTAAGCTCAATTCTTGTCTTAAAAATTGAGGCAAGATCTCTTACCAATTCTCTAAAGTCAACTCTTCCATCAGCTGTGAAGTAAAATAATAATTTTGAGCGGTCAAAAGTGTACTCACATGAAATTAATTTCATGTCCAGACCATGCTCTTCCACCTTTTGCTCACAAATTATAATTGCTTCCTTGGCCTTATTTCTATTTTCCACATTGATATTTTTATCTTCTTGGTTGGCAAGACGAATAACAGGCTTTAATTCACCCTTAATACTTTCTTCATCTATTTCCTTTAAAAGTTCCACTGCGCCAAACTCAAGTCCACGCACAGTTTCCACTATTACATAATCTCCAATTTTTATATCTATATCAACGGGATCAAAATAATAGATTTTGCCAGTTCTCTTGAACCTAATTCCAGCTATTTCTATCATCTAACTCCCCCTAATTCCATTAAAAGTGTTTCTACATTTAAATCAAAATTTATATTTTTTTCATTGCGAACAAGGGCATTTATAATTGCATCATAGGATTTTATAGCCCTATCCACACTTATATTTTCTAATTTTAACAAGTCAATTTTATCTGTATTTACAATTTTTTCTTCTCTGCCGCTTTTCAAATAAATTAAATCCAAATACCAAGTCAGCATAAAATTTAGAATTTCTGCAAAGTCTTCTCGATTGTCCTTAAAAAAAGTAAATTCATCAAAAATAAATTCAGTATTTCTAATAATTTTATCAAGAACCTTTATTAGGTCCTCTCTCCTTGACAAAAGTTCTGGGTCTTCAGAATATTTAAGGGCAAGGCTGATATTTCCATTGGAAAGGCGAGAAAAAAGCCTTGCATTTTTTTCTGTAATATTTTTCTTCTTTAAAAAATCTTCTATTCTATCTCCAGTGACATCAGAAAATTTTAAAACCCTGCACCTGGAAATAATTGTTGGAAGAATTTTTTTCATGGTACTTGAAATTAAAATTAAAATCAAGTAGTCCATGGGCTCTTCCAAGGTTTTCAAAAGTGCATTTTGCCCCTCCACTGTAACCTTGTCGAAGTCGTCTATAATTACAATTTTGTGGCTGCCACTGTAGGGCTTGGAAAAAGAATTTTCAATAATTTCTTCTATTTCTTCTTTTTTTATATTGCCCTGGTTTTTAACAATATAAAGATCGGCATCTTCATAGTCATCTATGCCACTAAAAAATCTAAGAGCCTCGCTGTCATCTTTTAAAATAGCCCTGGCAAAATTTTTTGCGTGAGAAAATTTGCCAATGCCTCTTGAACCACAAAAAAGATAGGCGTGGCTGTAAGACTTGTTGACTAAATCCCCTTCCAAGCTATTTATAATTTCTCTATTTTCTAAAAACATTAAATTCTCTTAGACTCTTCCAAGTCAACGACAAAAATTGTGGCCCCAGAAACCTTAAAGTCTCCCTTTTCTATGTGAATATCTTCAGGCTCAGTTAGGTCTTTAAAGATTCCATAAATTTTATCAAGCTCACTTTCTTCGCAGCCCAACAAAAGTGTTGTGTTTCCAGATTTGAAAAAACCGCCCGTAGAAGAAAGTCTTGTAACATATATATCTTCGTCTAAAAATCTATCAATTATTGCATCTGTGTACTTTTCTTGTACTATTGCTATCATCATTTTCGTATTCATAATATCACCTAAAACTTTTTAAAATCAAATACATCTATGACAAAAATTGTCGCTCCGCCAACTTTTACAGTGATTGGCACAGGAATCATGGCTTGACCAGGAATATTTATGGGCTGAATAGTTCTCTTAACTTCTCTAGTCCTTGAGTTTTCTTCCAAAATTCCCATAAACCTGTCCTTTTCATCATCTTCAATACCTGAAAGAAGTGTAACGTTTCCAGATTTCAAAAATCCACCAGTGGAACTTATTTTTGTAACTTTAAAATCGTTTTTATTGAGGATTTTTACTAAATTATCGCTATCCTCGTCTTGAACTATTGCGATTATAAGTTTCACACAATCATCCTTTCTTTGAGAACTTTCATGCAGTCGCAAAAAACTTCTTCAATGCTTTTATTTACATCTATAAAATAATAATTGTCTTCTTTGCCTAAATTGTTGTAGTAGTCGCGAACTTTTTTGTGAAATTCGTCAGGCTCTCTTTCAAGTCTGTCGTAAGAAGACTGGTCCTTCCTGTGTAGAGTAACTCCACTGCTCCTAAAGATAAATACCACATCGGGTTTTAGCTTTCCCGTTGCAAAATTATTTATGGAAAGAATGTCATCTAGGTCTTGTCCCCTGGCATAGCCTTGGTAGGCAAGAGAGGAAAGGACATACCTTTCGCAGAGAACTATGGCTCCCTCCTCTAGGGCGGGAATTATTTTTTCGTAAGTATGTTGAGCCCTGGATGCAGAATATAAAAGGGCTTCTGTCCTCATGTCCATTTCCCTTAAATCTTTATCAAGAATAAGATCTCTAATTTTTTCAGAAATTCTCGTTCCGCCAGGCTCTCTGGTCTTTATAGTTTTTATATTATTCTTTAAAAGTTCTTCATAAACTAAATTGCAAATTGTTGATTTTCCAGACCCGTCAGGTCCTTCAAATGTAATAAATGCACTCATTTAACTACCTCAATTTTATCTTCACAAAGTCCAATTACTTCTATTCCTTCACTTAAAAATCTGTCAATATTTTCTATCATTTTATGGTCAATAATTTCGCCAAAAGTCACAAGAGGCACTCCTGGTGGATAGGCTCCAATAATTTCCTTGGAAATCCTGCCAGAGGCTTCTCTATAAGAAATATATTCCCCCTGACATAAGTTGGCTTCTCTCGGAGTCATTGCCATCTTTGGAATTTCAAATTTAAAGGGCAAGATTTTCTTAAAATCATAATTATCGTAGGATAAAATTGCATCCCTTAACTTTTCTATCTCATCTTTAGTATTTATTGGTGAAATTATAGCAAGAGCATAATAGAGATCTCCCATCTCAAGCCTTATATTTTTATTTTTTAAAAAATCTTCAAGAACCTCTTCGCCACTCATGCCCCCAATTCTAAATAAAAATTTCATGGGGTCATTGGCTACTATAGACTCGTGACTTAAATCTATCTTATAATTTATGGCCCTCTTTAAATTTTCAAGGTCTCTAGTCCTCTTTTCAAGCTCGCATCTTCCCACTTCATCCATATATTTTAAGCCAGCCTCAATAGAAATCATAAATAAGTAGGAGGGCGATGTGGAATTATAAATATTTACATATTTTAAAAGTTCTTGGTGAGAAAATCTGTCTGTCCCCCTGTGAATTAGAGCAGTCTGTGTCAGTGATGGAATCATCTTGTGAGTTGAATTTATAACTAAGTCTGCACCAGCATCTAGGGCTGAATATTTTTTTAAATCTGAAAAATAAAGGTGGGCGCCATGAGCTTCATCAACTATGACTCCTATGTCCTTGTCGTGAAGAATTTTTACAAGTTCTTTTAACTTTAAAATTCCGCCAAAATAATTTGGGCTAACTAGGACGCAGGCTGCAATATTATTTTTTTCTATTTTATCAAGAAGTTCTTCTTCATCGATGCCAAAATACAGGGCGCGATCTTCGTCATAAATTGTATTTAAGTAAATCGGCTCTAAATCATTTAAGAGAAGGGCATTGTAAATGGACTTGTGGGCATTTCTCTGAATTAAAATTTTATCCTTTGGTCTTGTCGCCATGGCTATGGCAATGTGAAGGGCACCAGTTGATCCATTTGTCGTAATAAAGGACTCCTTTGAGCCAAATAATTTTTTTATCTCTCTGTGTAGGTCCTCTATTGCTCCTCTTGGCTTTAAAAGATTATCTGTGCCTAAAATTTCCGTCAAATCATTTTTTATGTCCAAGTCAAAAAAGTCCTTGCCCTTGTGACCTGGCATGCCAAAAGAAATTAAATTTTTTACTTTATCCACTTCATTTTTCAAAGGGGTCTTCATCTTTTCTCCTCAACTTCCTTTAATTATACTATAATTTAAAGGCATTTAAAAGTTAGCCCTTTTTATAAAAATCTCCCTTAATAGAAACTTCGCCACTGGAAAGAGTGAGCCTTTCGCTGCCAGTGTCTACAATTAAATTGCCCTTGTCGTTAATGTCCACTCCCTTGGCAGAATATTTTTTGCCATTTAATACAAAGGAAAGGTCCCTTCCAATTACTAGGGAGTGTTTTTTGTAGTAGTCAATTATTTCCTTATCACTTTTTACATAATTATTTTCATAAAAGGCATTTAAGACGCAGGATAAAATTTCATTTCTTATGACATCAGTGCCAATATAGCCTGCAATGTCCTTTAAATCTTTGAAACTGTCGTCCCTTGGCTTATTTACATTAATTCCAATGCCTACGATGACAGACTTTACGCTTCTGGACTCAAAGTCTGCATCAAGTTCAGATAAAATTCCACAAATTTTTTTGCCCTTTAAAAACAAATCATTTACCCATTTTATCTCTGCTTGCTTGCCTGTAGACTCCTTAATTCCCTCTGCAACGGCTACGGCAGCCTTAACTGTAGTTAAGTCAAAGTAAGAAAAATCGTAGGAGTCCTTGGGGTGAAGGATTATGCTAAAGTAAACTCCACTTCCCTTAGGTGATGTGAAGCTCTTGCCAGTTCTTCCTCGTCCACCCTTTTGCATGTCAGCTACAATTACAGTAAAATCTTTGACATCACTAGAATAAAGTCTCCTCTTTGCTTCTGTGTTTGTGGAATCAATTTCGTCATAAATAACTATATCAATGTCCTTTAATTCATCTCGAAGACCCTTTCTTATGCCTTCGTCAGATAATTTGTCGTCACTTTCTACAAGTTTGTAGCCCAATTTTGTCTGTGATTCAATTTGAAATCCACTTTCCTTTAAAGAATTAATAGCCTTCCAAATTGCAGTTCTTGAAATATTTAATCTTTCTGCCAACTCTTGACCAGAAATATAATTTGCCCTATTTCTTTCTAATTCTCTTAATACAATATCCTTTGTTTTCAATATATCACCTTATTCTTGACATTTTTGTAAATCTACTGTAAAATAATTTTCTAGGCTATGGAGAGATGTCCGAGAGGCTGAAGGAGCCCGCCTGGAAAGCGAGTATACATGAAAATGTATCGGGGGTTCGAATCCCCCTCTCTCCGCCATCGCCATGCTAAGCGGGAAATTAGCGATGTCCTGTACCTGCGATTCGCTACAGCAGGGCTGAATTCCCATTCGAGGACTTTAATTTTGCAGTCTGCCCCTTATAAGTGGTGTTGATGATTGGGTCCTGCGCAACAGAAACTTATGAACCGTGTCAGGTCTTGATCGAAGCAGCACTAAGTAAGATCTTTTGTGTGCCGCAAGGGTCGCCTGGTTTGAGCTAACTGTAAGGGTAACGTGTGAGGTTAACTTTCGACAATGGGTGCATGGCTACATATTAGTCCCATTTATTTGGGACTTTTTTTATTGCCCTTTTTTAAAAAATTGGAGACATTTAAAAGTTCTTCATCCTTTAAAACTTTCTTTTCCCTCAAATATTTTTCTGCCCTGGAATAAAATCCCCTCTTTGAGCCAGTCACATAAAAATAATCTCTTATATAATTTTCCTTTTTGTAGTCATAATCTTCTAAAATGGCATCAGTATTCGAAAAAATTTCAATATTACTAGACTTATCGGCAAAATATTTTTTGAAAAAATCTTTTTTTAGATGAAGACCACTGGAAGCCAAAAAGATTAAATCGTACTTCCTAAAATCTTCGTCAGAAAAGTATTCATCAGAGATCATTCTTACTATTTCATCAGCAAGACCATCGTTACAAGCATTAATAAGTAGGGGCAGGCTCAAGTACGATACAGGAGAATCTGTGAAGTCTCCTAAAGTTTTTTCAGCTGAAGTAAGCTCTGTCCCTAGGCACAAAATTCTCTTATCCTTTAAATGTTTCTTAAGGGCTTTTTCTCCAAAGTCTGCCCTCTCATCATCCTTAAAATAATTTATGGCATCAAAGTCCATGACATAAATCTTTTTATCTTTTTTAAAAAATTTTTCCAAAAATTCTATTCTTGCGTTTACAGCTTCCCTCTTGTAAAGTCCATAGTATTCAAACCTGTCATCAACATAATAATTTAAATAATCTCTATGGGCTTCATAAAGTCCAACTATGCCGGGACCTGTGTCAAAAACTGCCAAAGCCTTCACCTACTCTCACTTTATATGTATACTTATAAATTTTTTTAAAATAATCATAAGCCTCTTCCAAGGATTTTTCATCTGCAAAGATGCCAAAAATTGTGGCGCCACTTCCGCTCATAAGAGGAGCCGAATTAAAGGCTCTTAATTTATTTTTTATATCCAATAAATCTGGGTGCAAAGAAAAAACTACATCTTCCATTTTATTTCTAAGATAAAAGTTTAATTTTTCTATGTCTAGATCATAGAGACCCTCTAGAATTTTAGAAAAATCAATTCTTTCCTTGTCAATTTTTATTTTTTGGTAGACTTCCTTAGTGGAGACGCCGTAGCCGGGGTTTATGATTAAAACATGATCAAGCTCTATTGGGTCTACTCCTTCTAATATGTCTCCTATTCCCTTTGCAATTTTACTTCCGCCAGTCATCATATATGTAAAATCTGCTCCAAGACCCCCTGCCATCTCAATTAGTTCAGCTCTTGGAATATTTATCTTGTAAAGGTCATTTAAGGCGTAAAGGCAAGCTGCTCCATTGGAAGTTCCCCCAGCAAGGCCTGCGGCAATGGGAATTTTCTTTTTGATTTCAACCTTAAAGGGAAGGTCGTAACCCACCTTGTTTTTTAAAAGTTCATAGGCCTTATAAATTAAATTGCTTTTTAAGTCAAAGGAAAATTCTGGTATTATTTCTAGTCTCTCGCTTTTAGAAAAAATCATCTCGTCACATAAATCTGTCATGACCATTAAGGTTTTTATGTCGTGGTATCCATTTTCTCTCTTGCCTGTGACATCGAGAGATAAGTTTAACTTGGCATGAGCATTTTTTTTAATCATAATACACCTCAAGTTAATTATAATTCATAATTTATTATTTTGCATCATTGTAAACCCCAGATTTTATATTGATAATAATTTTAATAAAATTTAAATTTGGGCAAAAAAACC
>NZ_HE978567.1:19618-39528 GCF_000311825.1 Peptoniphilus grossensis ph5
AAATAAGCTGCCTAAGCAGCTCTTATTTTATGAAATCATCTTTGCATCTTTATAACTTACATCTTCATCTAAAACTGTAACTTTTACAGTAGAAGTAAGTACATCAGAGTAAGTGTATGATGCAGTTACAAGTTCTTCTCCGTTAAAAACTTCAAGTACAAAAAGACTTGGATAAATTGCCTTTAAAACTCCCTTGCGAGTGACAATTTTTTTTCTGCCTTTATTGGCCTTTACAATAACTTTTTTCCCTATATGATTCTCAAGCTCTTTCTTGATTAATTGCATTTGATTCATTCCATATCCATTCCTTCCAAAGACTTTTAATACGCGTTAATTATACTATAAAAATGGATTCCTGTCAAATAAATCTATAATTTTACTCCATAAATTTTTCTTTGTCAATAAATTTTATGCTTAATTTTTAAAATATTTTTAATTATTTTTAATTTTTCTCACAATTATTTTTATAATAATTTTTTTTGGTCTGATTTTTTATTTTTTTTCCTTAAAAAGCTCTAAGAACTTGTATTTTGTTAAATAAGGGTGGATTTTTCAAGACAACTATTGTATAATTATGTATTGTTATTAAGTGGATTGGAGGTATTGATGCAAAAAAAGAAAAAAGTCATTCTCGGAATGAGTGGCGGCGTAGATTCATCTGTGTCTGCAATTCTCTTAAAGGAGGCCGGCTACGATGTCACAGCTGTTTTCATGAGAAACTGGGCTGAAGATGACGGAGCTTGCACTGCAAGAGAAGATTACATCGATGTGGTCTCTGTCTGTTCACAACTTGACATAAAATATTTTACTGTCAATTTTGAAAAGGAATATAGGGATAGAGTTTTTTCTTACTTCTTAAGTGAATACAAAAAAGGCAGAACTCCCAATCCAGATGTGATGTGCAATACTGAAATTAAATTCAAGGCCTTCCTTGACTATGCAATGGATTTTGATGCTGATTATATTGCAATGGGTCATTATGCCAGGACAAAAAATGTCAATGGAAAAACCTATCTTTTAAAGGGCGCCGATCTTAATAAAGACCAGTCTTATTTTTTGTCCAGAGTTAAATCAGAGGCACTTGCAAAAACTCTCTTCCCAGTTGGCGATTTGACCAAGGATGAAGTGAGAGCTATCGCCAAAAAGTACAAGCTCTCTACTGCTTCAAAAAAGGATTCTACTGGAATCTGTTTTATTGGCGAAAGAGATTTCAATGAATTTTTAGACCAATTTCTCTTTACTAAGCCTGGAAAAATTGTGGACGAAAAGGGCAAGGTGATTGGAGAGCATTCAGGTCTTATGCACTACACCATAGGTCAAAGGCGAGGAATAGGCATTGGCGGAGTTGGCAGTGGCGAGCCCTTCTTCGTATATGATAAGGATTTGAAAAACAATCTTTTGCTTGTGGCTCAAGGAATTAATAATCCCATCCTTTATAGGGATGAATTTGAAGTTGAAGATATTTTTTGGATTACAGAAAATCCTTCTCTTCCCCTAGATTTATCTGTTAAAATAAGATATAGGGCAAAGGATGAAGATGCAAGGCTAGAAAATGATAAGGGTAAATATGTTGTTAAACTGAAAAAACCACTTAAGGGCGTAACGCCTGGTCAAGTTTGTGTTTTTTATCAAGGCGATGTATGTCTTGGTTCAGGTATTATAAAATAAATTTTGGAGGTATATATGAAATTACTTTTAAACAAAAGAGAAGCTAAGGGTAAAAACAAGGTTGATAAACTTAGAGCTAATGGTGAAGTTCCTGGAGTTCTTTACTCAAAGGGACAAGAAGCAAAATTACTTTATGGTCTAGAAAAAGATTTATTAAAGGCTTTTTCTGACGAAGGATATTCAAACATTTTTGAAATCGAAGTTGATGGAGAAACTATTTCCGTACTTTTCAAAGAAGTTCAAATGCACCACATCAAAAATGCAATGGTTCACTTTGACTTATATGAAGTTGATATGAACTCTGAACTTACTGTTGAAGTGCCAGTAGTTCTTGAAGGTAGAGACGAAGTTAAGGTTCAACCATCTTCATTAATCCAAGTATTAAACGAAGTAAGTGTAACTTGTCTTCCAAAATATCTTCCATCTGAAGCTGTTGTAAATGTTGTTGAAATGCAAATTGGCGATGTAGTAACTGTTGCTGACCTAGATATCTTCAGCGACGAAAACATCAAGATTGACATGGATGCTGAAGAAACTGTTGCAACTCTTGTTGAACCAACAGAAGAAAAAGAACCAGAAGAAGGAGCAGAAGAAGTTTCTGCAGAAGTTCCTACTGTTTCTGAAACTGAAGCAAAAGAAGAAACTGAAGAATAATTTTTATTTAAAAATTTATATTTTAAAAGGGCTCTAAGAGCCCTTATTTTTTTGAAAATTTTTATTTTTTCATGCTTATATTTTGTTTCTTAAAATTTTTTATCCAATAAATTTTAAAGAAATTTTAAAACTCCCCTGGGGTCTTCTGCTATATTTTCTGTGTATCTTTCAAGCATTTCTCTCGAGCCAGTGCCACACAAGACGCCAAGCTTTAGGGTGTCCTTGCCAAAAATCATGTCAACCTTGGAGTCGCCAACAATAATAATTTCTTGGTCCCTTAGAGAATATTTTTTCTTAAAAATTTCTAGGCTCTCTGTGCTTGGTTTCTTTTCATATAGGTCTGCAGCTGCATAAAAGTCTATGAAACTGTCTAAGTTTAAGTATTCCATAGAGTATTTTGCCTGCCTATAATTATCTGAAGTGAAAAGTCCTATAATTATCCCCCTATTTTTAAGGTCTGTAAATAAACTTTTAAGGTCGCAAGTTTCTTTGATTTCACTTTTATTTTCCTTTAAAAATTCTAGGAGGAAGTCGTCTATATCTTTATAGATTTCCTCTTGACTCTCATCCATAAATTCAGAAAAAATAAGTGCCAAGTCCTCCACAGTCTCTGATGACAAGATGGAGTTTTCCTCCACTTCATTATTTTCCTTTACGCCAATTTTTTTAAATAATTTTTTCTTGGCATGGTCATTTAAATTTTTTTTACTTAAATATTTTACAATTGAGTCCACCCAAATATCTGAAAATTTCAGTAGGGTTCCGTCTTTGTCAAATAAAATTGCCTTAATCATAGTAAGTCTTGAAGTTCCTTCCAAGTTTTTATTTTTTTCTGGCTCTTGTCCAAATTGTAGAAGTGTGGATTGGTAAAGCCGTAGAGTTCTCCATCTTCACACCTCACATTTGCCCTGACATAGTGATAATTTTCGTCAAAATTTAATTTTACCTGCAAACTATTTTCGCAAGTCTTATAAACTTCGCCATCTACTATTAATTCTATATGAAGTTTTTTGCCGTGAAAAGTATTTTCTTCTAAGTTCATGGAAAATTCACTGTCCCCAATTTTTTTAAGGTCAAGTAAATTTTCCCGAGAGACAGAAATTTTCCCCTCCAGCATAGCTTTTTTTATTTCATCCTTGGAAAGATTTTTTGCAAAAACAAAGGTCTTTGGATCTCCAAGTAGAGAGGGATAGTCTGCATTTTCGTATTTTTCATAGGGGTAAAGATGAGAGTCGCTGCCGCCAAGTCCATAGACCACATAACCATTTTGAAGGAGGATGTCCCATGCCCTTAGGGCCTTTTCCATGGCATCAAGGGAAGTCATGTAAGTTGGGTCATTTATTATTTCCATAAATTTTAAATCCCTTAATTCATATTCGCCAACTAAAAATTCATAGGTATCCATAAAGGGGTGGTTGATGGAATAAATTTCTCCCCTTAATTCTCTTAAAACTTCTAGCATCCAGTCTTTTGTATTAAGCCCCTTGACTGAATGTTTTTCAAAAACTGATTCATTTGTGAAAAATAAATTTACATGGCCAAACTTCGATGTGATTTCTGTGCCTTCAATAATCAATAAATCCGTGTCAGGGAATTTCGTCTGATTAAAATTGTGGTCCGTTGGAGAAAAAAAGTCTAGTCCCCTCTTCTTTGCAACTTCAATATTTTCTTCTGGCGATAATTTTCCATCAGAGTAAAAGGTGTGAGTGTGAAAGTCTCCAGCGTACCAGCTTTCTTCCCTGCACTTGACCTCATCTTTTTCTATGTCCACTTCTCCCTTAGAGTCTATAGGACTTTTTGCCTCTTCAATTTTTAAGAGGACATCTCCACTTTTGTAAAGAAGATAAGCTATCCTATAGTCGCCATCTTCTAAATTTTTAAAGCCATTAGATGACTTTTCCATATCCACTGCCATAAATCTTTCTGCATCTCTATTTGCAGTGATGCTGCCCACAATTTTATCTTCCCTATAGACAAAGAGACTTATAAAAAAACTTTCTCCACTTATGGAAAATCTTAGGGAGTCTTCACCTAAATCCTTTAAATTTATTTTTAAATTAATTTCATTAAAGCCATCTTTTAAATTTTCTATAATATTTTTCATATTTCTCCTTAAAAAAAGCTCTGGGCATAACCCAAAGCTTGCTTTTAAAAATTTTTCTTACTTGTTTATTTCATCAAGAGCTGCTTGGGCAGTCTTAGCTGCTTCGTCAAGGGCAGTCTTTGCATCTACATTTTGAAGTTCAACCTTATCTGCTGCAATGGAAAGTGCATCTGTGATTTTTCCATCTGTTGGGTCTATAAAGGCAGGTGATGCCTGCATTGCTTGTTCATAAGGAACTCCTGCATAAGGATTTTCTTCTATGAATTTTTTGTATTCAGCAACATCTGCTGCAGATTTTCTAACTGGAATGTAGCCAATTTTTTCTGACCACTTGGCAGAAACTTCTGGGCTTGTGAAGTAGGCTATCCATTCATAGGCAGCCTTTTGTTGTTCTTCACTTGCTGCTGCAGGAACAAGTAGTGAGTGAGCATTTGCCACTGGCTTTCCTGGGTTGCCATTTAGTCCTGGTTGTGGAAGAGAAGAAATTTTTGTAAAGTCAAGGTCTCCCTTGTCTCCTGATGAACCAGTGTAGGACATTGCGTCGCCATTCATTACATTGTCAATAGTTCTGTACCAGTATTCCCAGCCTTGTCCACCAGATTCGATTTTTGTAGTTTTCTTGTCAAAAATTTCTTGTCTGACAAAGTTCCAAGAGTCAACCCATTCCTTACTGTTGATTAAAACTTTTTTGCCATCATCAGATAAAATTTTGCCACCATTAGATAGGGCAATATCCATTAAATTTTCGTGGTTATACATTACAAGGTGTCCCCACTTTGCTATGCCCTTGTCTTGGATTTCCTTTGAATATTTAAAAGTATTTTCCCAAGTGCTGTAAACTTCCTTTGGATCAAGACCTGCCTTTTCAAGTAAGTCCTTTCTGTAATAAATTACTTGAGTTGTGCCATAAGCTGGGAAGCCATAAACCTTGTCGTCTACAATGGCTGGCTTCATAAATACATCAAGGTAATCATCAAGAGGAGTTCTGTCATCCATGTACTTTGTCAAATCTGCAAGCATGCCATCCTTAACTCTAAGTTCAATGTTTGAGCCAATGTAAACTGCTGGTGGTTCTTTGGCTGCAATAGCTGCTTGAACCTTTTGGAAAGTTTCATTGTAGTCAGCTTGTTGAACGCCAACAACCTTTACCTTGTCTTGTGATTCGTTAAATTCCTTAATAATTTCTTCCATAGTTTCGCCAGCAACTGAACCAAGTCCATACCAAAATTGAATTTCAGTTTTTCCCTTGGAGTCTGCTGTCTTTTCTTCTGTCTTCATTGCATCTTTTGCAGAACTAGAGCAGCCTGTCAAAAGCATAAGTCCACATAGCATAAGTAATGCTGTTTTGAATAGTTTTTTCATTTTTTCTCCTTTAAATTTTTTATGTTAATTAATATTAACCCTTAATACCGCTATCAGAAATTCCCTTTATGAACCACTTTTGTAAAACAATAAATAGAATTAAGAGGGGAAGAACTGATATAGTGTTGCCCGCCATTAAAAGGGGTAAGTTTTCTCCAAAATTTCCCTGTGAGGTAAAAAATTTATTTAAACCCACGCTTATTAAATACTTTGATTTTGAATTTGTAATAAGTGAAGGCCACATGTAGTTGTTGTACATTGTCACAAATTGGATCAGTGCATTTGTAAGTATTGTCGATTTTGAAATTGGGAGAACAACCTTTAAAAGTATGTCCAAGTCACTTGCACCGTCCATTTCCGCTGCCTCTATTAACTCCTTTGGCACTGTCTTAAAGGTATTGTAGAGCATATAAATTGTAAAAACTGCCACTGCATTGGAAACAATAATCCCCGTTAGGGTGTCGATTAAATTTAATTTTGCAATTATTACATAGCTTGGCACATAGGTTGTGGCAGCTGGCAGCATGTAAGTCAAGAGGATTCCATTAAACATAAGTCCCTTCAGTTTAAAGGAAAATCTGTACATACCATAGGCAAGCAAGACTCCAGTTACAATTTGAAGAATTACTATTACAATTGATGTGACAATTGAATTTATGATGTATAAATCAAAGGGGGCTAAATTTAAGGCTCCCATAAAATTTCTAAAATCTAAAAAATCTGGCATAAAGCTAAGAGGCTTGCGCATAATTGATTCTGTAGTCTTAAAAGAATTTGAAATCATCCACATAAGTGGGAAAAAAGTAATTATTGATAAAATTATGAGGACCAGGTGCCTTCCTATTTTTTTCATCATAACTGAACCTTCTTTCTCATAAAAATCATAAGAAGCGATAATATTGCCGTTATTATTACTATAATAAGTGACACTGCACTTGCCTTGCCCATGTTAAACTCTTCAAAGGCCATTTGGTAAAACAAGTAGAGTAGTGTCCTTGTTGAGCCTGCAGGTCCCCCTCTTGTGAGAACTGAGAACTGATCATAGGCTTGAATGGATGTTATTAAATTCATAATTAGTAGAAAGTAAGTTGTCCCCTTTGTCATGGGAAAGTAAATATATTTTATTTTTTCAAAAATATTTATGCCTTCAAGCTCTCCCACTTCAAATAAACTTTTTGGGATCTTGCTCATGGCATCGGTGTAAAAAAGCATTGCCCAGCCAGAATTTTTCCAAATAGTTACCATTATTACTGCTAGCATGGCTGTGTTTTCCTTAGACAACCAATCAGGTCCATTTATGCCAAAGATGGCAAGACACCTATTTATGAGGCCAACATCGCCTCTAAGCATCCAAGACCAGACAATTGACATTGCAACCATGGGAGTGACCCAGGGCGAAAACAAAAAGCCCTGATAAATTAACTTTCCCCTAAAGTTTCCCTGCAAGAAGAGGGCAAATACAAAGCCAAAAAATAGGACAGGCACTACTGTGCCAAGGCCAAAGACAAGAGTGTTCTTTAAAGCCTGCCAAAAAAATTCATCTTGCAAGATGTACTTGTAATTTTCCACTCCCACTAGGTCAAAGTTGGGGCTCACATAATTCCAGTTGGTAAAGGAAATCAAAAAAGATGCAAGCATTGGCAGAAACCAAAAAATTATAAGTGGAGCCAAGGGAAGGAAAAAATAAATAAAAAATTCTTTAGGTCCAAGCCTTCTCTCATAGGATTTTCTCGCCCTAGTCTTCATAGCTTTCACCTATAAAAATCCGATCTCCATTATCCCTGTCAAAGAAATAAGTCTTGTCTCTTGGAATTTTTACAAAGAGTTCACCCTTGTCCCTTGGATTTTTTTCAAGATCACACTTTAAAATTATTTTATTGCCAAATAATTTGCCAGAGATATTGTAGTCAGACCCCAAAAGTTCTATTAAATTAACGCTAAAGGGCAAACCTTCACTATTTGAAAGCTCCAGAGCTTCAGGTCTTATGCCAAGAGTAAGAGGTCTATCTTCCAAACTTATTCCACTTAAAATTTTATTTCCTTCATTGTCATAGAAGGTAGCATCCTTTATTTCGCCATCAATGAAATTCATTGGAGGAGACCCTAAAAATCCTGCTACAAAAGCATTAATTGGATTCGTGTAAAGTTCCCTCGGACTGCCAATTTGTTGAATGATTCCATCATTTAAGCAGACAATCCTCGTTGCCATGGTCATTGCCTCAGTTTGGTCGTGAGTTACATAAATTACAGTTGAGCCCAACTTGTTTTTTAAATTTACAATTTCCTCTCTCATTTCAACTCTTAATTTTGCATCTAAGTTTGACAGAGGTTCATCCATTAAGAAAATGTCAGATTCCTTAACTATGGCTCTTCCCAAAGCAACTCTTTGCCTTTGACCGCCAGAGAGATCCTTGGGCTTTCTATTTAAATAATTTGTAAGATTTAAAATTTCAGCAGTGCTTCTAACCTTTTCGTCAATTATTTTCTTGTCTAGTTTTCTGATTTTTAATCCAAATCCTATGTTGTCGTAGACAGATAAATGAGGATAAAGTGCGTAGGACTGAAAAACCATAGCAATGTTTCGGTCCTTTGGGGCAAGATCATTGGATAATTTGCCGTCGATGTAAAGTTCTCCACTGGTTATGTCTTCAAGACCTGCAATCATTCTAAGGCTTGTTGACTTGCCACAGCCAGAAGGACCAACAAAGACGATAAATTCATTCTCCTTTATGTCAATGGAAAAATCCTTTACAGAATAATCCTCATTCTCCTCATACTTTTTACAAATATTTTTTAAGCTAATTTTGGACAATTGCCCTCCTCCTTTCACCTCAACTATTCTACTTATTAATTAAGTAGAAAAAATATATAAAAGGTAAAGACTTTGTAAAGTGAAAAAATTTATTTTAAATTTTTTGCAAAATAAAAAGAGTCCACTAAATCATAGTGAACTCTAAATTTACTTTAAATTTTAATTTACAGAAATTCTATTTTTGTGCATGTAATAAACTGCAAAGAGTAGTAAAGGTATTTCAATAATCATTAAAACTAAACCCGTTATGCCAAAGCCTCTCATAAATACTGTTCCATCTGTCATTGTAAGCTCTACTTCTGAAAATAGATTTAAAAGACCTAAGACATACACTATTGCGCTTTCAATAAAGCCCATGATTATATATACGATAACAGGACCGCCAAAGCCAAATCTTCGGAATTTTTTTCCGCCGCCAAGAGTAACTGCGAAGATGACACTTATTATGGAGCTTAGTATTCCTAAAACTACCCAAGAAACTAGCATAAATATGTTTTTTATTCCAAGTTGTTTTAGACCCTGTGAAATTTCTTGCCAGAAGGAAGTCATTTCCCCTACTGTAACGTCAACATTTGTTGCCAATAATAAAAATAAAAATATGCCAGCAAATAGGGAGTAGATTAAAAGCATGATTAAGTAATACAAAAGTCTCGAAAAAGTTTTTGCTCCTGGACTAATTGGTGTTGACTCATAAAAGAGTGCGCTCTCTCCAAAGAACATATTGTAGTCGCCAACTATTACTGATATGGCTGCTGCCATGTAGCCAAATCCTACAGCCAAGGCAGCAAGTCCAAAGGCTACGCCGCCAAATTCAACATTCACCCTTCCAAGTGCCAAACCTGATAGCATAAAAATTATTGGCAAAAGTGGAATGAACCAATTATATTTAAAGTGATTTTTTATTTGATGTCCAAGTAATTTTCCCATTAAAATACCTCCGTAAAGTAGTCTTCTATACTCATATTCTTTTCACTTCTTATTTCATCTACTGTCTTATTAAGGCTGATCTTGCCTTCTGAAAGGAAGAGGACCCTGTCAAGTAGTGGCTCGATTTGATTTATCAAATGAGTCGATAAAATAATTAGAGAATCCTCTTCAAAATTATTTAAAATAGTTTGTATGATTGCCTTTCTAGCTGAAGGGTCAACTCCAGAAATTGGTTCGTCTAAGAGGAAGATCTCTGCCCTTCTTGAAAGACTTAGGGCAATTTGCATTTTTTCTCTCATACCCTTACTCATTTCTTTGACCTTGGCTCCTTGTGGAAGCTTAAATTCATCGTAAATCCTGTAAAACTTTTCTTCGTCAAAGTCCCTGAAGAATTTTTTATAAGTCCTAACAACTTCCTTTACTAAAAGCTTGTCGCTTAAGGCAAACTTGTCTGGTTGGTAGGAAAGAATTTCTGCAGTCTTGTAAGAAATTTCTTCTCCATCGATTACCACACTTCCCTTGTAAGTTTTTTCTAGTCCTGCAAGGATTCTCAAAAGTGTTGACTTGCCTGCACCGTTGGGACCAACAAGTCCAACGATTTGTCCCTTTTCAAGTTCTAAGTTTAAATCATCAAGGACCTTATGCTTGTAGCCCATAGATAAATTTTTTATTTCTAATTTGCTCATTACTGCCTCCAATATTCCTCTAAAAGTTTAAGTGATTTTTCCTTTGTGAGCTTAAGTTCATCTGCCACACTGATTAAATCGTCGCAGGACCTATAAAAAGCTCCCTTAGCAATCTCATCGATTAAATCTGTATCATCAGTGATAAATCTTCCACTAGTCCTATTTGATTTGGCAAGGCCTTCTCTCTCCAGCTCTTGCAGTGCCCTTTGCACAGTGTTGGGATTTACCTCATAAATTTTTGCCAAGTTCCTAACAGTGTCCATCTTCTCTCCACTTTTCCACTCGCCACTAGAAATTTTCAGCTTAAAATCTTCCAGAAGCTGTAAATAAATGGGTCTGTTGTTATCAAATTCCATAGAAACCTCCTTCTTATGTAGCGATAATTTTATTTTAAAATAAATTCTGTACTGTTGTATCAACTCCTTAATACAATAATTATTATATACAACTTACAAAAAAATGCAAGAGAAAAATTAAAAATTTTTGAAAAATTTTTACGGTAAAAAATTTAAAGATGGCAAAGAAAAAATCCTAAAGCCTTAATGGCTCTAGGATCTTATTCTTCTTTATTTATTTTCTTTAACTTCTTTATTTTTTCTATTCTTTTTATTTTTTACTTTTTTAAGTCTAAAAAAGTCTTCTCTTTCTTTTTCTGCCAAAATATCTTCAATTTCTCTAATAATGTGCTTGTACTTGGGAATTTGAATTTTATCTAGGGCATTTGCCCTCTTGGCAGTCTTTTTTATTTCGTTGGCAAGTCTAAAGACAGATGTCTCAATCTCTGCAAGTTCATAAATAACAGGAAGGATTTCAGAAATATTTATCTTTGCCCTGTCAAAGGCTGCATTAGACTTATGAAGTGAATAGTCTGCCTTCACTTCCGCCTTGTCGTACTTAATCTTAGGCAGTTCAAGCCCCATTACTGAACGAGAAATTATTTCGTACTCCTTTTCATGAGGAGCTGCCTCTCCCATTTCCTTTAGGGAAAGGGCACCCATAGAAATTGTGGCTTCAACTAATTCTCCATAGGATGCTGCAAATTTTTCTTCTATCTCAGCTTGAAGCTTCTTGGCATTTTTATTTAAGTCCATCATTTCCTTAATGAGGACTGTCCTCTTCTTGTCAAGGAGGTCATAACCCTTCTCTGCAAGGAGGAGGGCATTTTTTGATGCTATTAGATTTGCCTTAGTAGGTGTGACCTTAATTGCCATTCTTATCACCTAAATATTTTTCTTTTAACTTAGGATCAATTCTATCAATCATTTCAGGAGGAAGTATCTTTAATAGCTCCCAACCTAAATTTAGGGTGTCTTCTATATCTCTATTTTCATTTTGGTCTTGAGTCAAAAATCTCTTTTCAAATTCTTCGCCAAATTTTAAAACCAATTTTTCGTCATCAGAAATATCATCTTCGCCAATAATTTGTGCAAGTGCTCTAGTTTCTTGTACCTTTGAATAGGATGCAAAAAGTTGAGAGGATAGGTCTGGGTGATCTTCTCTTGTGTAGCCTTCTCCAATGCCGTCCTTCATAAGTCTTGATAGAGATGGAAGTACATCAATTGGTGGATAAACTCCCTTGGAGAACAAATCACGACTTACTACAATTTGACCTTCTGTAATATAACCAGTTAAGTCAGGGATTGGGTGAGTGATGTCGTCATTAGGCATAGTTAAAATTGGAATAAGAGTTACAGAACCAGAGCTGTCCTTAATCATACCTGCCCTTTCATAAAGAGCTGCTAGGTCTGAATAAAGGTGTCCTGGATAGCCCTTTCTTGAAGGCACTTCTTCTCTTGATGATGAAACTTCTCTTAGGGCTTCAGCATAGGAAGTGATGTCTGTCATTATTACAAGAACTTGCATGTTTTTTTCAAAAGCTAAATATTCTGCAGCAGTAAGGGCACACTTTGGTGCAATAAGTCTTTCCATAATTGGGTCGTCGGCATAGTTTATATACATTACTACCTTGTCAATTACGCCAGAGTTTTTAAAGCTTTCTCTAAAGAAGTCAGCTTCGTCATGCTTTACACCAATGGCAGCAAAGACTATGGCAAAGTTATTTTCTCCGCCCTCGTCGGCAATTTTTGCCTGTCTTACAATTTGTGCAGCAACTTCATTGTGGGGAAGACCAGAACCAGAGAAGATTGGAAGTTTTTGACCTCTAATTAGGGTCATAAGTCCATCAATGGAAGATATACCTGTTTGAATAAAGTTTCTTGGGTATTCTCTTGCTGATGGGTTAATTGGTCTACCGTTGATGTTATATACATCCTTGGAGTAGATGGCACCGCCCTTGTCTATGGGCTCAGCTGTTCCGTTAAATACTCTTCCCAAAATTTCTCCTGAAAGAGGAATTTCAAAGGGGTGGGCAGAAAATTCTACCTTAGTATTTTTTGTGGAAACGCCTAAGTTATTGCCAAAAACTTGGACAATTGCCTTGTCGTCATCAATTTTTATAACCTGACCAATTTCTGATCTCTTGCCGTCCTTTGATATAATCTTTACAACTTCACCGTAACTAACTCTGTGAAGATTTGAAAGTTCTAGTAGCGATCCTTCAATTCTATCAAGTGTTAAATATTCTTTTTTCATTCTACATCACCATAAGTTGCGCTAAGCTCTCCATAAAAATCGTTGATTTCATTATTTAAGCTTACAAATTTCTTTAAGTTTTCGTTTTCTATATCGTATTTCATGTTAATTACTTTTCCGTAAAGACCATCGTTCTTTATTACTGAAATTGGAATTTTAAGCTTTAAGGCTTCCTTTCCCTTTTCATAAAGATTGTCTATTGTCTTTAACATTTCAAATTGCTTTTCTAGAGGCACAAAGGTGTCAATTGGGTTAAAGGCATTTTGTTGCAAGAATCCAACTTTTACAACACGACAAATTTCAAGGACAAGTCTTTCTTCATCTGGAAGAACATCTTCTCCAACTAACATTACAATTTCATTTAACTTGGCTTCCTTGTGAAGTAAGTCTAAATATTTTATTCTGAGATCAGGAAGATCTCCGTCAAGTCTCATGTCATAGTAATTTTTAAGAAGTGGAATGTAGCCAGAATAAGAGTTCATCCAGTTAATGGCAGGATAGTGTCTTGAGTAGGCAAGTTCCTTGTCTAGTGCCAAAAATACATTTACGAATCTCTTTGTATTTTCAGTTACTGGTTCAGAGAAGTCGCCACCAGCTGGTGAAACTGCACCAATAAGAGTTACAGAACCTTCAGAACCGGATAAAGTTTTTACATAGCCAGCTCTTTCATAGAAACCTGCAATTCTTGATGGAAGATAAGCAGGATAGCCTTCTTCTGCTGGCATTTCTTCAAGACGGCCAGAAATTTCACGAAGAGCTTCTGCCCAACGAGAAGTTGAGTCGCCCATTAGGGCAACATGGTAGCCCATGTCCCTAAAGTATTCTGCCATAGTTACACCAGTATAAATTGAAGCTTCACGAGCGGCAACGGGCATATTAGATGTGTTGGCAATAAGAATAGTCCTATCCATAAGGGCCTTTCCTGTGTTAGGGTCAATTAACTTTGGAAAGTCTTCCAAAACTTCTGTCATTTCGTTTCCTCTTTCACCGCAGCCAATGTAGATGATGATATCGGCATCACAATACTTTGCTATTTGGTGTTGAGTCATAGTCTTACCAGTACCAAATCCACCAGGGATGGCTGTAGTACCTCCCTTGGCAATTGGGAAAAATACATCGAAGACTCTTTGTCCAGTTACAAGAAGTTTGTCAATGGGAAGTCTTTCCTTAACTGGTCTAGGAATTCTTACTGGCCAGTTTTGATACATCTTCACTTCATTTATCTTGCCATATTCGTCCTTTACCTTTAATAAAACTGTTTCTATATTATATTTTCCATCCTCAAGAATCTCTACCACTTCGCCACTTACCTCTGGCGGAATCATGACTTTGTGAGTGATAATATCAGTTTCAGGAACTTCTGCAAAAATTTGTCCGCCATGAACCTTGTCGTGAAGATGAACTTTAAAAGTTACATCCCAAAGTTTTTCCTCGTCAAGAGAAATAAGTCCAAGGCCTTCAGGCATAAAGGACCCGTGATTCTTTTTAATAACTTCAAGAGGTCTTTCTATACCATCAAAGATACCCCTAATCATGCCAGGTCCAAGCTTAACAGAAAGAGGAGCGCCAGTTGAGATTATGTCCTCATCGCGTCTTAAGCCTTCAGTTTCTTCATAAACTTGCACTGTGCCAAGGTCTCCGTCAATTGAAATAACTTCTCCAATTAATTTTTTTTCGCCAACAAGAACCATTTCTCTGATTTTATAGTCAGCCATATTTTTTCCAATAACAACGGGTCCGTCAACTGATTTAATTGTTGCCTTTTCCAATGACTTCACCTCTTTCTTTTAATTTTTCATGTAGCATAGAACCAATTTCATATCTCATGTCTTCAAGTTTATTTTTTAAAGACAAGTTGATATTGTAGGTCCTATCCATATCAGAGATTATAAAACCGCCAATATGATATTCAAAAAGTTCGTCAACTATTAAGTCAACACCCTTTTCCTTGGCAATTTCTTTAAATTTTTCAATGAGTTTTTCATTTTCATTGTTTTTAACATAAAGATAAATGCTTTTTTCATCTATTTCATCTAAAATATTCTTAAAATTTTCAGTTTCTAAATTTACATATTCATCTGTCTTGGTAAATTCCAAAAGTTTTTGTGAAAGAGTTTCTAAAAGTTCATTTAATAACTTTTCATCTTCTTCCAAGAAGAGAACTCTCTTTTGTTCTTCAACAGAGGCAATAAGTTCATACCCCCTTCTCTTGGCAAGAGTAACCCTCCTATTGACGAAGGCTTCTTCATCCTTTTTAAGAGATTCAATTTTTTCAGCCAAAATCTTATCAGCCTTTTCCCTTTCCTCTCTTATCCTCTTTTCACATTCTTCCTTTTGCTTTAGAAAAACAATTTTGTTGAATATGGCAATTTTGTTTTCAAGTAAAATCATTTAATCACCTACAGCTTTCACACCAACAGATTCTCTGACATATTTCAAAATAAAATCATCTTCCATCCCGCCGTCAAGATCTGGAATAGTTACAACTAGAGGAAGGTCTCCTGTAAGTTTAAATTCCAAAACTTCATCCTTAATTTCTTTAAAGGAAGAGTAGGTCAAAATAATTATTCCTATATCTTCAGTCTTTGTAAAAGTCCTAAAATTTTTTAATAGTTCAGCTCTGTCATTACATTTAACAGACCTTACACCTGCAAGGCGAAGGCCGTTAATTATATCCTCATTTGATGTTAAAAGAATTGATCTCATTATAGTCTTCCAAGAATCATGATTGAAATGATAAGACCATAAATAGCAATACCTTCTGCAAGTCCTAGGTAGATCATTGATTTACCAAGAATGTTAGGGTCTTCTGATACAGCGCCAATAGCTGCAGAACCTACATTAGAAACGGCAACACCTGCACCAAGGGATGCAAGACCAGTTGAAAGACCAGCTGCTAAAAAGCCAAGACCATTACCAGATGCTGGAGCAGCTGCTGCAGCTGATGCCATTTGTGGTACAAGGGAAATTAGACCAAATACAAAAACTGGTGCGAAAACAAATAGGTTAAGTTTCAAAACAGCACGAGCAAATTTTCTGTTCTTGTCTGTGCCCTTGTATATGAAATAAAAACCTGTAACTACCATTGAAAATACTGTTAAAACTGCGAAAATAATAATTTTTTCCATCTTTAAACTCCTCATTAATAAATTTTATCGGCTTCAAAAAGTACGCCGTCACCACTATAATACTTGCTAAACATTTCGTAATATTCAAGTCTTAGAGATTGAATAAATACGATTAAACCTTCTAGTCCCAAAATTAAAATATTGCCAAAAATTAAAACTGCAATATTTCCTCCACTTGAACCAACCATTTCCCCAAGAGTCTTAAATGCCAAGAACAAACCAACGTGGTTTATTGCAAAGGCGCCAACCCTTATAAAGGAAATTATTGAAGACATAGTTGATAAAAGAGCTTCAAGTAGACCAAAGGATGACTCTATATAATAATCTGAGGCACTGCCTTCTGTCTCCTTCTTAAATAAAACTTTAAGAATAGGTCTTTTTAGGAGCATGATCACAAGACTTATAACTAAAATACCTAGGGAAATATTCATAGGAATTAAAGATTTAGCTCCCATTACAGACATGCCAATATTAATCATTGCTACAAAAATTATAACTCCCAAAAAACCTTCCTTAGAGAAAAAGGCTTCATCTGGTCTACCACTTTTTAGTCTATTGTAAATGCCAATGCCATAGGCTAGGGCAAGTAAAATAATGCCAAAGTAAATTGCAATTACAAGAGTATCATTTATATTTTCAAAGGGTCTGAACCAAATTGCGGGAATAATTTCTTCGCTTCCAAAAACTGAACCGTACATCAAACCAAAGAACATGGAAGATGCACCCATTCTAAGAAGAAGTCCACCAAAATCCTTGTTCTTCTTTCCAAGCATTAGTCCGGCAATTGCAAATACAGCCCCTTGACCCAAGTCGCCAAACATTGCTCCAAAAAGAATCATGTAGGTTATGCCAAAAATTACAGTGGGATCAAATTCGCCATAATTAGGCGTTCCATACATATTTATTAGTAGCTCAAAGGGCTTAAAAAAATTTGCGTTTTTTAACTTTGTCGGTGTCTTCATGTTTTCGCTTTTGGGGTCAAAATATTCAATATCAATATTCTTGTATTTAGCGAGCTTTTCTTCTAACTTCTTTTTGTCAGATTCACCAAGCCAACCTGAAAGATAAAAATATTTATTTGACCTAAGCATAAACTTCTTAGCTTTTTCAATTTCTTCATAGGAAAGCATGTGAGCAAGAGTAGTCTTTAGCTCTTCATGTCTACTTTCCAAAAGATTCTTTTTGTATTCTTCTATTTCAAAAATTTTTCTCTTTACATTTTCCTCTTCTTCTTCAAGATTTTTGTAGATTAAACTAGCAGTTCCCTCTACATTTTCTCCAAGAAGTTCAACTTCAGTAAAGTTCAAACTATTTAGGACCCTGTCAACATCCTTTTCAGTTTCCTTAGGATAAATAACAAGGAAAAGCTCCCTGTTGTCAACTGTGCCAGTGTGATAAATCATGGCGAGAATATTGCCATAATTTTTCTTAAGTCTATATCTGGCATCCTTGTCTAAGAAACCAAATCTAGTGTTGAAGTATTTTAGGTCTGCTATGTCCCTCAAATCAATGTCAACATTCTTAAAGAGTTCATAGTTTTCCTTTAAGGTGTCAAGAATTTTTAAATTTTCCTTAGTTTGGTCATATTCATTGATCTTTTCACTGATGTTTTTTACAAAAGAATCAATATCTTCATTGACATTAACCCTTTCGAAATAGGAATCCTCAATCTTGTCGATTCCCATGAAGTCCATAATTTCAGCTGCTTGCTTGGCAGAGGACTTATGTGCCTCATCTTCTTCAATAGGTGAAATATAATTTAGTTCAAGATTTCTCTCTAAATTTTCTTCATTGTCCAAACTAAATGTGAACTTGTTTTCTGCCATATTTGCTTCAGCAGACATGAACTGCATACATTTTAAATTCAAAATGTCAAGAATGACAGAATCCATATCATCTATCTTGCCAATGATATTAGTGACCTTCATTTTTTCAACGGCCAATTTCTTCACTTCCCTCTCTATCAATAATCATATATTTTAACTTTTCTTCTTTGCTTAAGCCAAATCTTGTGCCTTCCAAGATTCTCTCAATATTTGCTATTTCAAAATCCAAAAGAACTAAAAAACTCATAAATTTGCCAATGCCCTCAGTCCTTCTAAAGTTCTTCTTGGCAATGCCATACATGGTCTTCTTGGCAGTTCTACCAGTTCTTATAACTCTGCCTGCCTCGAAAAGAACAGCGTATTTAGAATTTTTTATCTCCTCTTCAAATTCAGCCTCATCTAAGTAGGAAAGCTGAAGAAGTTTTTCAGAATTATAATTTCCACCAAAAATAGTAAAGTTAAAAATTTCTTCTGGAGCAATATTGTAATACTTCTTGGCTCTGTAAATCCAAATAATATTTAGTAAATCAATATTTACACCAAAAATATTTTTAAACTCATCTACATCTTCCTTGGATAGAGACTTTATAGACTCAGTTAAATTTCTGTAATAAAACTTGTCCAAGTTCATCTCAATGGAAAAAAGAGCATCTTCATCCTTGGAGGACTTGTAATTTTTTAGGTAGTCATAGTAGTGAGTGTCCCTTAAATTATCTATAAATGATTCAAAAGTCTCATCATTAAAATTAATGTTTTTGCCAGAAATGACTAGCTTATCCACCTTTGGCTCCCTATTCATTCGGAGGGCTCTCAAGATTTTAGTGATTTTTTCAACATTTATTCTCTCTAAATAAGCCTTCAAAAAATCAGCATACTTCAGTGGCAAAAAACCACGAAGCTTTATAATTTGACTCCTTCTGTAGTCTTCCAAGAACTCTTCAATTTCATAAATATCTGAAAAAGAATCAATACTTGGAAATTTCTTCTCCTTTAGATATGAAAGGCAGTCTCTGACATTGTCCCTTTCGGCAATTTGTTCAAAATCCTCATAAACCAAGAAATCAGAATACATTTTTGAAATCTTAGCGTTTAAAGCCTTTAGACCCTCAAACATTTGATTTCCTTCCAATCACCATGTCAAAGGCATCCTTTATGAATTTTTCAGAATTATTATTGTAAAATTCTTCGATTTCCTTTAAATTTCTCTCGTTGTCTTTTCTCAAATTGTCAGCTTTCTTTTCAAAGTCTGCTAAAATTTCATCGCTCTTTTCTTTTCCAAGGGCCTTTGACTTTTCAATTGATTCATTTTCAATGTCAGTCAACTTTTCTCTCAAGTCTTTTTTTATAGCTTCAATTTCTTTTTCAGTACTTTCGACAAGTTCTCTAGTCTTTTTATCTATTGCTAAAATACTATCTATACTTTCTTTCAAAAATATCACCACTCTTTTCTTTTCCTTGTGCATTTCTCATTATATTACTTTGAATTTCTAATTCAAGGGAATTTTTTCAGATTTAAAAATTTCACAAAAGCTTCACATTTCATATTCTGGAAAGGATTTCTGCTTTGTGGGAGAAGTTTTTATTAGTTTTTAATAATAATCAAATTTTTTATTTTAAATTATTTTTAAGCTTCTCATTTTTACGCCATTTCTCCTAATATAAAATTGAATTTTAAAAATTCAAAATTTTTATTTGCAAAACTCCAATTCTTATTCTAGAGGCTGCTCGTTAATAATAAGTGAAAAGCTAGTAAATTTTTTTCTTATTCTCATAAGTATTAGATTTAAAAAAGTTCGTAACAAGGAGCGACTTGGGGTTAAGTTCTTTGTAAGTGATATGTCTAATACCTTCAAGTCTGTTAAGAATAGGTTCTTTAAGAATTCTATTCATATAGTTGATAGGTATCATTTCATTAGACAAGTTTCATGGGCTTTAGAGAATGTTAGAAAGAGGATTCAAAAAGATATTTCTTCTAAACTTAGAAAATATTTTAAGAGAAGTAGGATCCTACTTACAAAACCTGCTCTAAGCTTAACTCTGACCAAGCTGAAGATGTTTCTCTAATGCTTGGTTTTAGTGAAGATTTAAAATTAGCATATAGGTTAAAAGAATTATTTTACTGTGTGCCCTGTGGGTACCAATATGTTCTCA
>NZ_HE978567.1:40180-60321 GCF_000311825.1 Peptoniphilus grossensis ph5
CCCCAAAATTTGACAAAGAGCCTATTTTAATCATTATCTCTTTGCATCAATAATAATTCTACTTTATTTATTTTATTAATAGCAATAATTGAAGATATTGGTCCTAACAAGGTTCCCAAAATTATTACTATTATTAACATTAAAATCATAAGGAATATATTCGGTCTTAAAAAAGGCATATTCAAAAGTGATGAAAATATATTATTGAAAGTTATACTTAAAACAAAGGAAAGCACAGAACCTATGACTGCACCTGTACCATTAATTAGCATAGATTCAATAAGAACTACTTCACTGAGTTTTTTCTTTGTTGCTCCTAATATCCTTATGGTTGCAAATTCTCTTTTCCTTTCCTTAACTGATAAGGTATTTACAAGACTTAAAATAAAGAAAGCTAGTATCCAAATCAAAGCTATCAATATATACACATATACAAGCATGTTTTTTGCTGAATCTGAAACTTCTGTCATTATTTTTCTTGGCAATAAAGGATACACTTTTTCTTTTTTAAATTCTTCTTTAATAAGTTTTTGAATTGTTTTTGGATCTTTGTTTTTTTCAACTTTTACTAAAATAGAAGATATATCATCTTTTTTTGCCACCGGATGATTAATTATCTTTTCATATTCCTTGGCTAATCTATGAGTTTCTTCTATTGTCATAAAAACTGAATTATCAAAACCCATGCCAGTTTTTGCAAGCCTACCTCTTATCTCAAATTCTTGATTAAAAAATTTAACCTTATGATTAATAGTCCCAACAATGTTAGCACCTACAACAACTTGCCCAGCTTTAATTGGAGTTTTAATCTGTTTTTCAAGCCAAGGTTTAACGCTAAAGTCATCAGAAAAGTCAATTCCTATAACTTGAATGGGAAAAGAACAGCATCCAGCAGAAAGTGTAGCTAGATAAACTTGACCACAGGCTTTTTCAACTCCTGGTATTTTTTTTACTCTATTTAATATATCCTTGTCAAAAAAGAATGTATTAGGTTCTCCCCTTAATATTGCACCTGTAATTTTGGAATCATAACCTTCTGGGACTACTATAATGTCTGCTCCCATCCTATCTGATAGAGATTTCATGCCGTTTTTAAGAGAAAAAATTATAAATGAAGACATGAATAAAATAAAAGTTAAAATTCCTACAAGTAAAATCAAGGTAATTGACCTTGCCTTTTTATTTTCTATATTCTTTTTTGCTAAATTAACTGTGTATAAATCTTTCATTATTTTGCATCAGCAAGAGCATTGTTGCAAGCTTCTATAAATTGCTTGTAGGTTTCTGTTGCTCCCGAAATAACCTCCACTCCTTCAGGACTTCCTTTTTCCACTAATATATCTGGGTATGACTTTGCAAGATTTATAGCTTGTTGGGCTATCTTATATAGTCCTTCATTTTGGCTTTGACCATAAGATTCATCCTTTTCTTTTCCATCTCCATCAATGTTTTGCATTGTGCAAGATTCAATCTTATTGTCTTTAACACTTATATCCACCTTTACAAGTCCGCCTCTTTCATCTTTGGCAGATTCTCCATGATATGTGCCGTCCTTATAGCTTACGCTTGGAGCTTCTTCTTTTTTATCTCCTCCACAAGCAACTAGGACAAGCCCCAAAGATAAAATTATTAATACATTTAAAATTTTTCTCATATAAACTCCTTAAGTTTTTCGCCTTTTATTGTAGAATCAAGAACAGGTCTTTTTCTTTTCATTTTTTCTTCTTTTGAAATTTTACCATGTTCAAGAGTTATCATTCTTTCAGATTCTTCACCGACTTCAGGGTCGTGAGTTACAACAATAATTGTTGATCCTGCATTGTGAAGTTTTTCAAATATGTCAAGAACTATATATTCATTCTTTTCATCCAAATTTCCTGTAGGTTCATCGGCTAAAAGTATTGTAGGATGATTAATAAGAGCTCTAGCAATGCATACTCTTTGTTGTTCCCCACCTGATAATTGGTTGGGTAAGTGCTTGGCTCTATCAGCAAGACCTACTGCAGCCAAAGCTTCCATTGCTTCTTGTGCATCTGGCATAGAATGATAATATTGTGACATCATTACATTTTCCAAAGCACTTAAATAATTAACTAAATGAAATTGTTGAAAAATAAGTCCTATCTTATCCCTTCTAATAACTGTTAGTTCCTTAGGTGATTTTTTTGCTATATCTTCACCATCCAAAATAACTTCGCCAAGTGAAGGTTTATCCATGGCACCAATAATATTCATCATTGTTGTTTTACCAGAACCTGATGGACCCATTATAGAAATCCATTCGCCCTTTTCTACACTTAAATTGATTTTGTCAAGGGCTTTAAGTTCACCATAAATTTTTGAAACATCTACGAGTTTTAATATATCCATAAAATTCCTTTCTATTCTCCACGAAGCACTAAAGCTGGATCAATATCAACAGTTTTAGATACTGGTATTAAAGATGCAACTATAGTTATTACTATACAGACAATAATTGTCATAGGTACTAAAAGAGGCAAGAAACTTACCTTTCTAGCAAATACCGAAATACTTACTCTATTGGCAAATATATATCCTAATGCAACACCTAAAAGTCCACCAAAAACCCCCAAAAATGCTCCTTCACCTAAAAAGTCAACGATTACTGACGAATTTGTGGCGCCCAAAGCTTTCTTAAGACCTATTTCTTTACGCCTTTCAGTTACAACTGCCATCATTGTTGTGGATACACATATCATCATTATGAATAATACTATTATCGTTACAATGAAGACAAGAGCTTGTAATTTGTTCAAAACTATATCTTGTGAGGCGGTAACTCTTTTTACCATTTGTGGAGTTAGAGATCCATCCTTTTGTGAAATATTTGATACTATTTTTGAAAGATCATTTTGTTCAGCTTCTATTGAATATTCTACGACATCAAAATTTTTGTCTTTAACAAGCTGTGAAATATCATCAATACTCATAAAAATAAGTTCTTCTTCTTTACCACCTGTTGTTACAACTCCTGAAACAACAAAATTAGTATCTATAGAACCTTCTCCATTAACTTTGGGAGTATTTATAATAATTTTATCTCCCTCTTTTAATTCCAAAGCCTTTGAAACTTCATTACCTATTAAAACTTCTCTCGATTTTTCAGGCCATGAACCGTCAATAAGCCAGTATGGAGAATTTTCTTTCGCTCCCTTTAAATCTGTACCTGCAAGCATATAAGGTTGTTCATTAATTTTTGCATTTGTATAAATATAGGGTGCCTGACCGACAAGCTTTCCTGATGGAATTAACGATTTAATTTCATCTAACTGTTCATTGGTAATTCTTTTATCAGGGTTAGTGGGAATTACCAACATATTTGCACCATAAGACCTAAACTCCTTACCCATTTGTCTAGGAATATCATAGTAAATAGTAACAAGTCCTGAAATAATTGTTGCTCCCATAGCTATAGCAAGTAGTGCTGTTAACATTCTTGCACGTCTTCTTGCCAAGGAAGTCATTATCATTTTTAAGTAAAATTTATTTTTACTTTGTTTATCTGCCATGTAGTACCTCCGTTGGATTTAAATTCAAAAGGTATCTTATAGCTGGTATTGAACCCAATATTGTAACAAGAATAATAAGTATTGCTACAATAGGAACTACCATAGCTGTTGGAGCTATTGCTGAGCCAAAAACTGTTAGACCAATAATCTGAGTAAGTAGCAGACCAACACCGTAACCTATAACTGTTCCAAATATCGCTGTCAAAATTATTTCCACAAGAATTATGGAAATTATCCTTCCATTTGACGCCCCTATAGCTTTTTGAAGTCCAATTTCATTAGATCTTTCCATTACAGATGCTGTAATAAGATTAGAAATACCAAAGCCTGAACCAATCAAAGTTAATACTGTAATTAAAACCATAAGAAGAGTAGTCTTATTTAAAATATCTCCTTCACTTTCTGCAACTTGGCGAATTGGCTTAGCTACAGAATCAGTCATTACTTCTGTTATTTGATAACAAATAGCAGAAACATAAGCTGTACAATACCATACTTCCCATTCCTTAATAGTTAAAGATAGTGGGTTTTTGGCAGCCTTTCTTGCTAAGTCATTGTCTGGTGTAGTAAGAGCTGATACTTCAACTTTATTTACAACTCCAGTAACTCCAGCAAATTCTTGTGCTGTTTTTAAAGTAGAATATATAAATGCATCTTCATCAGAACCTGATGAGAAAATACCCTTAACTTTTAATTTTTTTTCTAAATTATTGCTTTTTAGTTGGATTTCATCACCAACTTTAAATCCATTTCTGTCTGCAAAAATCTTTCCAAGCATAACTGAATCGCTATCATTTTCTGATAACCACTCGCCTTGAACTTCCCACCAGTTTTTAAGTCTAATCATACCAGTATCAACTGATTCTCCAGTAGGCAAATCCATATGATTATTAAACCATGTTCCTACCATCTTAGTATGTTTAGAATCATTATTACAAGAAACCCAAGTGTTAAGATATGGCGTATAGTCTACAATATTGTAAGCCCAAAAAATAGTCTTAATGTTAGGAAGTTCTGATTCCTTTAAATATTTTTGAACCTGCCCCTCTTTTTCTTGCATGCCATACAAATCATCAAGAAGGGAAGCTTCCTTAGGCAATACATTAATATTTGCTCCATAGGTCTTTAATTCTTGATTAACTTTATCTCCAACGCCGAGCATGGTATTTAACATTGAAGTGGCAAGAGAAGCTCCAAGGGCAACTGTAAATGCAATAAGAGCCATCTTTCCCTTTTGTCTAAAAAGCGCTCCTTTAACTATTCTCCAAAACATAAGCCCTCCTACTTAAATACATAAGACAATGCGTCAAGATCTTTTGGCGCAATCTTTATCTTTTTATCATGGACAATGTATGGGAAAGGTATCGGGTTACATCCACCCTTAAAACCTATTGTACCCCTATTCATTACAACGTCGCACAACTTACAAATAACATCATCGCCTCTTTCAAAATATCCAGATGGACCACATATCTCGCAGGCATCAAGTACAACTCCATAGGAACCTTCTGATTTTTTAATGCAGAAAAATCTCATTTGTGCACCATCCTTTGCCTTATACAAATATCTGTGCAAATGCATATCCTCTAAGCTACTTAAAGGAATAACAATCATTCCATTTTCAGTTTGATAATCTTCAGGTGGTGAAAGGGCCTGTTCCTTATTAGCATATGCCTTTCCAACCGTTAATGAAAAAGTATTAATAAATAGAACGACAAGGAAAAAAATTGCCCAATGTCTTTTATTCTTCATTCTATACTTTATTTTTCTTAACTGAGCCCTATTGCTATAATCTTCATTAACTTTAATATTTTGCTTATATAAAATTACTGGAATAGCTATCATAATTAACATTGTTGCAAATAAAAACACATTTTCGTGATTAGCTATAAATGCAATAACTCTAAAAAAGTTAACATTTCTAGGAATAATCCCTTTAGAATAAAACCTTTGAATTATGATATTAAATTGGCTTATACCCGAGCATATCAAGCTCAAAAAAACAATAATCTTTAAGTTTTTACCTTCAAGTTTAACTGAAGACTTATATATGGCAAGTCCTGATAAAATCATCATGATTATCCCAAAAACAAAGCCTAAAATCCTAAAAAGTACAATAGTTGAAACAGCACTTTCGCCATAATATACAAATTTGTTTGATTGGTTAAATACATATGGTAAATAATAAAAACACATTCCTACAAGATAAACAACAACCGATGCTGAAATGAAATTATCATAAATTTTAGCATTTATCTTATCTTCAAATATCATAAAAATTAATATTAAAAATACCGAGATAACTATGGGTACCATAGACCAGAAATTCAATTCTGTTCTATTAATAAAATTAGGTATATTTCTTATAATTATTGAAACAATTGCTGCAATTACCCCTAAAACTAAAGAAATTATAATAACATACTTTTTATATTTGCTCTCTTTAGTTGTATAATAGGCAAGTATTAAAGAAATCATTAGAGAAAAGGCTATTCCCGCCTCCATAACTTTAATAAAAATTTTTAAAATAATTTCACCCCCCATAAATGCATATAAGGGGAACATGAATTCCCCTTCAAAATATTAAAAATTTTCAAAATTTTACCATTGTGGTCCGTTCCATTCGAAGTCAGTCCATTCTGCAACAAGTGGTTCTGTCCAGAATCTACCTGTTACACCAGTTTCTTTATCTACGTGTAGTAAGTAGTCATTACCTGGTGCAGCTACTTCGAATTTTACATCATAAACACCAACACCTTCGTCAAATTTAACATTTGCACCATAGTGCGGACCATCAGATGCGTTCATTGGCATGAAAGCTACTTCTTGAACATGATCTGAACCTTTCTTTTGTAAATAAGCTTTTACTTTTAACCATGGAACAAAATCACCAACACCATAACCTAATGTTGAACCTTCTTGTGATGCTGTAATGTCAGCTTCAATATGGCAGTCAGCTTCTTCTTTAGGAATTGAGTTTCCTGCTGGTTCCATATCAACTGGTTGGAAATATACACCAGAGATTACTAAAGGTCCTTTAGTTTGGTCATCGCCAATTGGAAATTCTTCAAATCCTGCATCTTCTCCTGGAGCTGCAACTTTTGCATCTCCTGCTTCTTTCTTGTTTCCTTCAGCTGGTGTTTTTTCTTCTGTAGAAGTTTTAGCTGTATTATTAGCTTTTGTATCTTCTTTTTTACCACAAGCTGTAAACATTAATGCACACACAAGCGTCATAACAACAAGAAATAAACTTTTCTTTTTTAACATAATACCCTCCTATTTTTTTTCTTGGCCGGCTTCAAGCTCAGCTCTAATTTTTTTGTTTCTATTATTTTGATAGATAACAGAAACAATGGTTACTACTAATAGAATAATTTGTGGAATAAGATTTTCATACCTATCGTATATACCTATAACTTCACAAGACCATCCATTCATCCAAGGAACTATAGTTCTGCCAATTACATCTGCTTCTTGTAATTCTCCTATGCCCTTTCCTAAGAAAGACAAGCAAAGTATAAACATTAGCCAAGAAGTAAATGTAAAGAATGGTTTTAATGGTAGCCTTACAGAAACTTTAGCAATTAAATAATATACAATTGCAAGTATTATGGCGGCAACTAAAAGTCCAATCCACATATGCATTGGATTATCAGAAATGCCTGTTCTCATACCTTGGAAAAACAAAATAAGTTCTGCACCCTCTCTTGCTACTGCTAAGAATGAAGTGAAAGATAAGGCAAAATAATTACCCTTGGAAACAGATTGTTCAACTTTGTTTTTAATGTATCTATTCCAAACTTCAACTTCAGATTTAGAAAGCATCCAATTGGATACATAAAATAGTACGATAACAGCAAGAAACATCGCAATTCCTTCGAATATTTCTTGTCCCATTCCAGACTCAACTTCTCCCACTGTATTGGCGATGATATTAAATACTCCAGCTAGGACTACTGAAAAAACAATGCCTAGCAAGGCTCCAATATATACACCTTTTAAATAAATTCTATTATTAGTCTTTGATAAATATGCAGCAATGGCAGCTACAACTAAAATGGCTTCAAGCCCTTCACGAAGTGTAAGTCCAAGAACTGCAAAAAATGTGCCAAATCTTTTTAGCAGCTCTCCCAACAATTGACCTGTTGAAAGGCTGTTTGCATCTTCTTGACTTTGACCACTGGACTTAGAATCTCCAGAGGTTCCATCAAGAGTATGAGCATCTTCATGAAGATAAGTTATAAGTGCATCAATTTCATCTTTAACTTCTTTTGGGTCTGCATCTTCTTTGATAGAATTTTTTGCTCTGTAAAATTGATGTTCAACCATTGAACCCCTTTGGCCTGAAATTGCAGACATAGTTGTTTTTTCAAATCCAATTTTTTCATAGAATTTAAAGTAAGCTACATTAACTGCATCTGTGGCTGCTTTTTTAGCATCCTTATCTCCAGGCTTGTAAACTTCCACAGCTTTTTGTAAATGTTCTGACATAGCATCAGCGACTTCAACCCAGTTAGCATAATTTGTTTCTGCTGCAAAAGCAGGCATGAAAGTGAGGCTAATCATGATTACTATCATTGCGAAAATGCTAGTCCTTTTCTTTAATAAATTCATCTCTATCCCTCTTTTTTTATCAAACTTCCATCTTCCATTTGGCAAAGTGTATTGCCATATTTTAAAATATCAAGCTCATGAGTAACTATAATAAGTGCAGTACCTTTAGAATTTATTTTTTTTAATAAATCCATTATCTCCATAGTGGTATTTTTATCCAAATCACTTGTAGGCTCATCTAAAATCAAAAGTTCCGGCGAATTAATCATAGATCTGGCTATCAGCACTCTTTTTAGCTCTCCTCCAGATAAATTTTTAGGAAAATCATCTTTCAAATGCAAAATTCCCATCTCATCAAGAAGCATAGCTGCTTTTTCATAAGCAGAGTCATCTCTTTTAAATAGATAATAAGGAAGAGACACATTCTCTAAAACATTTAAATTTGGAAGTGTTCCTAGACTTTGTGGCACAAAACCTATGATTTCATTCCTATATTTGCTAATTTCTCTATCAGAAAAATCACTCATATCTTTGCCCTTAGCAAAAATTTTACCTTCAGTCGGTTTTAATAAACCAGACAAAAGATTTAAAAAAGTTGACTTACCTGAACCACTTCTGCCAATTATATTGACAAAATCTCCCTCCTCCAAGGTAAAGTTTACATTTTTAACTGCAAAAAGTGTATTAGAACCTCTCTTAAAACTCTTGCTTAAATTTTCAGTTTTAATTATTGATTCCATTATGAATGTCTTTCTTTCATAAAATAATAAATATTAACTAAAACCAATATGCCTGACAACAATGTGCAAAATGGAATGGTTTTTGCTCTGCAAGCCATATCAGCTTTCATGCATCCACCAATAAGCACATGAGTGTTTAGTATCTCTAAAATACCAATTGCTATATTTGAAATAGATAATCCTAAAGATATTTTTGAATCTTTAACTACAATAAGAATGATTGCTAATACTAAAATGACTGCTCCAATACCCATAGTCATATTTCCCATCCAATGGCATTTCATGAACATCCCATTTTCCATAGGAGGACAAACTGGTGTTATATATTTTGGTGCAAGCACTAACAAGAGACCTATAATAGCAGAAATATATCCTAAAATCTTTTTTCTACTCATTTTAATTATCCTTTCTACTCATCTTTATTGATGACATTGTAATATAAAAACGTGTTTATATTTTTTTGAAAATTACATTAATTATATGTAAATTGGTAATTAATATCATTTAATCATCATTTTTAATTATAGTGCGTAATTTTATTAAATTTTTATAAGATTTTCTTAGAATATATTTAATAAAATTTAAAAAAATTTAGATCTTGTGTCACTGCTTTTAATAAGTGGTTTGATGAAATATGCAATTCTTTTAACTGTCCTTGGTCTAATGGTCCTCTTGAAGGCACACATACTAAGATAAAACTTTAAAGAAAAATTGTTTTGGTATGAAAAATTTTTATTTATTTAGAAAAAGAATTATGTTTGCAGGTAAGTAGTGATAGGAAAACGGGAAAATTCACAAAACCCCTAGGGGTTTTGTTGCTATGCTTATTTTTAATGGTTTTTTTGTTATTTTAGATTTGATAGTTTATTAGTGTCTATGTATTGATTTTTAAATGAAAAGAGAGACTCGAGTTAACGAGTCTCCCCAATATTTGACATAGAGTCTTTTTTTTCATTTACTGAGCAGGTGCTGTGACATGACTGGCAGCCACAACCGCATCCGCTCTTTTTGTGCATTACTTTTTTAACTGCAAGGGCAATTGCAGCAATTATAACAAGGGCGACTAAAATATTAATTGGACTCATACTTTACCACCTCATCCTTATTCTTTTCAAAATCCCTTTCATTTAGCTTTGACCTATCCTTTCTAAATAGGAGATAGCCGTAGATAAATAGAACAACTATAGCCAAGGCTGTCATTAGGTTAAAGGATCCACCTTCAAATAATCTGCCAAATTGATAAATCATAAAGGCAACTGTGTAGGAGAACAAGATTTGATAGCCTATTGCTAGACCAAACCATTTCTTTGAACCCATTTCTTCCTTTATAGCTCCCGTTGCTGCAAAGCAAGGAACTGTAAGTTGGTTGAAGAAAACAAAGGCAAAGGCTGATGCTGTTGTAAATCTTTCAGCTACAAGTGCAACCATTGGCGCATCTTCTGCTCCAACTTCTCCAATGCCTGCAAGAACTCCATAAGTTCCTACTACAATTTCCTTGGCAACAAGTCCAAGAATTGTAGCAACACTTGCTATCCAATCGCCAAAGCCAAGAGGAGCAAATATTGGTGCAATGGCCTTTCCTATTACTGCAAGAATTGAATCTTCAGGATCTGCATTGAAGTCCATAAAGTGTCCTGTAACAGAAATACTCTTCAAGAACCAAACTACAACTGTTGCAAGAAGAATTATTGTTCCAGCCTTTACAACAAAGGCCTTGCATCTAAACCAAGTTGCCTTTAAAACATTGTGGGCACTTGGCATGTGGTACTCAGGAAGTTCCATTACAAAAGGAGCAGGATCTCCTGAAAAATATTTTGTCTTCTTTAAAATTATTCCTGATACTATAACGGCAAGGATTCCACCAAAGTACCAAATAGGTGCATACCACCAGCTGCCACCCAAGAAGGCAGCAAACATTGCAATAACATCTAGCTTGGCACCGCAAGGCATAAAGGATGCAGTCATAATAGTCATCCTTCTGTCATTGTCTGACTCAATAGTCCTCGTTCCCATAATGGCAGGCACTGAACAGCCAGTTCCCATTAAAATCGGAATGAAAGACTTGCCAGATAGGCCAAATTTTCTAAAAATTCTATCTAAGATAAAGGCAATTCTTGACATATATCCAATGTCTTCTAGGATTGCTATGAATAAAAACAAAGTAGCAATAACTGGCAAGAAACCAAGAACAGCACCAACGCCGCCGATAATTCCATCAACTAAAAGAGATGTCAAAAATTCTGATGTGCCAGCATTTTCCAAGAAACCTCTAAAGTTTTCGCCAATAATTTCTGTAAAGAATTTTTCATTTACCCAGTCCGTTACAGGTCCGCCAACATAATTTATTGCCAAAATGTAAACTAAAGTGATGACGCCAATAAATATAGGAAGAGCCAAAAATCTATTAGTAACTACCCTGTCAATTTTGTCAGAAGTAGTCATTCCCTTTCTGCCTTTTTTGACAGCATCCTTAGTTACTTCAGACACAAAATTGTATCTTCCATCTGTGATTATGCCTTCGCCATCGTCGTCATATTTTTCTTCAGCTTCCTCAATAATTTCATTAAGTCTTCTAGTTTCCTTGCCATAGAGAGGATATTCTTCGATAATTTTTTCGTCTTCTTCAAAAAATTTAACAGCAAGCCATCTCTTAGCTGGATTGTCTTTTATGACGCTGAAGTTTTCAATTTCCTTGATGTAGTTTTCAATATCAGGGTCAAATTCGTGATAATGAGTATTTTTTGTGTGAGCAGCTTCCTTTGCCGTCTCAATTAACTTATCAATGTTTTCATTTTTTAAAGCAGAAATCTCAACAACCTTGCAGCCAAGCTTTTCCTCTAGCATCTTAATATCTATGAAGTCATTATTTTTTCTTACAACATCCATCATATTAAGAGCAATGACAACAGGAATGCCAAGTTCCACAAGCTGAGTCGCCAAAAATAAATTTCTCTCAATATTAGTAGCGTCCACAACATCAATAATTGCATCTGGTCTCTCATTTACCAAATAATCTCTTGAAACAACTTCTTCCAAAGTGTAAGGCGAAAGAGAATAAATGCCAGGCAAATCTGTGAAGTGAACTTCCTTATCCTTTTTATACTTGCCAGTCTTTTTTTCAACAGTTACACCAGGCCAGTTACCAACATATTGGTTTGAGCCTGTTAAATTGTTGAAAAGAGTGGACTTACCACTGTTGGGGTTTCCGGCAAGTGCAATAGTAATAGCCATCTTATTCCTCCTTCTTTTCTATCTCTTCAATTGAAATAAGTTCAGCATCAGCCTTTCTTATGCTAAGTTCATAATTTCTAATATTAATTTGTACGGGGTCCCCTAGAGGTGCCACCTTTCTTATATATATCTCAGCATTTTTTGTGATGCCCATGTCCATTATTCTTCTCTTTAATGGACCTGAACCATTTATCTTTTTTACTATGTAGTATTTACCAACAACTGCACCTCTTAATGTTTGCAAATTTACATCTCCTCAACTAAAATCTTCTTTGCAATATCTTTGCCTATTGCAACTCTTGCATCCTTAATAGAAACAATTAGATTACCATCATTTTCACTTACAACTTTTATTACTGCACCCTTTACAAAGCCAAGATTTGCAAGGTGAGATTCAGTGACGCTACTATTTTTTAAACTTTTAACTTTTAAAATTTTAAAATTTATATTTAATGGCGCCATTATCAAACTAAGCATCTTTACACCTACTTATTTAATAAGAAATAATTTTTTATATTTGAATTTGATTATCAATTTCTTAAACAATTATAACACAGCTAATTGAAAAATAACATAAATTTGATAATATTTTTAAATTAATTTTATTAAAAAAAATTATAAAATTTTTTCATAGATATAATATTTTTAACTCTTCGATTTTTAGAAAATTTTTATTTCGTTAAAGTAATTTTAAATATAATAAGTTCTAAACAAAAAAAGACAGCCTAAAAGCTGTCTTAAAATATTTATTTACTTTCACCATTAAGTGTTCTATAACTAATCCAACCATTTCCTATATTACACCAAGTTCTTCCATCAGCTCTTCTAGTGTCATAGACATAGACAGGGTCACCCTTGAAGAGGCTAAATTCAACTCCATAAGAAAATCCTGGTCCACTTCTTACATTGGCTCTGCCTGAAGTTACAAATTGATAAGTGCCAATTAAGTTTGATGCCTCTACATTTTTTAATTTTGCAATTTGCTCTTCTAATTCGTCAGCCCTTGCCTTTTCCTTTAAGGCTTCGCTTTCCTCTTCTGCCTTCTTTTCACTGTCTAACTTTTGCGCATTTATGTCTTCTAACATTTTTTTGAAGTCAGCATTTTCTGGGTCCACTGCCAAATAAGAGTTGAGCCTCTTAATTGCACCCTCATAATTATTGCTGCTCGTTAGCTGTGAAATTTCAGCCTTAATTGCAGAATAGTTTTTCTCTATAAGGGAGTTCTTCTTTTCTTTTAATTCATCGTCGTCACTTTCTAAGTCCTTTAAATAAGCAAGAGAGGCCTCATAGTCTCTGCCTTCAAATTTTTGATTGGCCTTGTTAAAAGTATCTTTGGCTTCAAGGTTCTTGTCGATTTTATTTATTTCATCTAAGTATTTTTTGTCAGAAGATTTTTCGTAAAGCTGGCTGAATTTTTCTCTAGCTTCCTTATAGTTCTTGGCTTCTAAATTTGCCCTTGCAGAACTTTCCAATTTGTTAAATTTATATTTCCCAAAGCCAAAATTAAATAAGAGAGAAAAGGCTATTAAGCCAAGGATGACAAATCCAAAGACTAGACCCTTTTGCTTTGTTCCCATGGAATCATCTTTAAAGGAATTGTTTTTTATGATTTTTTCTTCGTCTTCATAGTCATAATCTCTGTTTATTTTTTGAGTCTTGGAAAAATCCATGTCCTCCCTCAAAGGCTGACCACATTCCATACAAAATAGGGCACCCTCTGCATTTTCTTTTCCGCAATTCTTACATCTCATTTATAAGCCTCCTCACTATTTTTTATTTTTGTTTTTATTAGAAATATCTCTTCGAAAAATTTTTAGCTTATGAATAATTTCTTCGTCGAGAGCAGTAACCTTCTCTTCCTTTAACTTTTTTGCAACATGAGAAACTTTATTTTTTGAATTTTCTACTTCAGCTTCAAGTTCTCTTGCAGAAATTCTCGTGCCTCCCCGAGACAAAATAATTTGCTGCTCAATGTTGTCACTTGTTGCCACCCGCACATTTGTAAGCTTTCCTATTTCGTCAAGTTGCCTCTCAATGTAGTGATCTGCCGTCTCAAACTCCTTAGTAAAGATTATGTCGATTCCATCCCTCATGTAATTCTTTCCGCCAGATTTTTTCACCAAGTAGGCATCGAAGACAAGTATTATGTGCTCTTTGGTGCTGTGAGAAAATTCAATCATAGTATCTATGAGTTCATTTCTTGCATCTTCAAGAGAAATATTTTTTAATTTTATTAAATTTTGCCAGGAATTTATAATATTGTATCCATCTACAAAGAGATAGGACACATCTCTTCTATACCTACTTCTTTGTCTCTTCATTTTAAAAAACTATCTAAAAATTTCGTACATTACTATTGCAGCTGCAACTGAGGCATTGAGGGAATCAAAGTCAGAAAAATTTGGAATAGTTATGATCTTGTCAGAGTTTTTCAAAACATTTTTTGAAACTCCCTTGCCTTCGTTGCCAATAATTACTGCAACTTTGCCAGAGAAGTCACACTTTCTTATGTCTTCTCCTTCAAGGTCTGTGGCATAAATCCAAAATCCAGCTTCCTTTAATTTTTCTATTGCCTGAGAAATATTTGTAACCTTTGACACATCAATGTCGTAAATTGCACCAGCAGAGGACTTTACAACTGTGTCGTTAACAGTAGCCGCCCTCCTATTTGGAAAAATAATTCCATCTACGCCAAAAAAGTTTGAACTTCTTGCTATGGCACCAAAATTGTGGGGGTCTTCAATTCTATCTAAGATAAAAATTTTCGCATCTTCCTTGTCCCTTAGTTTATTTATAAGGTCTTCAAGTTCAAGGTAGACAAAGTCACTTACAAGAGCCACAACTGCCTGGTGGTTTTTTGTGCCAGCAAGTTCTTCCAACTTTTCATTGTCGCTAGTAACTGCGGGAATTTTTGCGTCTCTCGCCATACCAATAATTTTTTTTATGGAACCTGTGGCATTTTTCCCCACATAAATTTTTTCTACTTCTTCATTTTTTAGGGCCTCAATAACTGGGCCCCTTCCATATATATATTTCATTTTAGATTTTTAAACTTCTCTCTAATTTCTGCTACCTTGCCACAAGTCATCTTGCCTTCTGGGCATGGACCTGTCACGCAAGCTGGACCTTCATCTCTAAATAAAAGGGGAGCGACTTCCTTAACCTCTCTTAGCATCTCTGTTGCCAGCTCTCTTATTTCCCATTGAGCCCTTTCGCAACATCTAACTGTGAAGAAATGCTGAAGAGTTCTGACATTCATTGTGACAACAATTTTTGTCTCGCAGGCATTAGGAAAGACATATCTTGCATCTTCTATGGACATTTTTTCCACTGCCTTTTTTGCCTTTTCTTCTTCCATTCCACTTTCTATTAGAGGTCTTGCATTTTCCCTTACAAGAATTTCTACTAATTTGTCGTAATCTTCTTGGTCTCTTCTCATAGCTTCAAGGAAAACTTTCTTGGCTTCCTCATTTCTTTCGATTTGAGGTGGAATAATGTATTCAAAGCTGTCAAGTTTTACATATCTTTGTGATTGTTGTGAGTAAGAGGCAATTCTGTGTCTCACAAGTTGATGAGTAAGTGTCCTAGAAACACCTTCAATGGCAAAGGTAAAGCTCACATGCTCAAGAGGTGAAAGGTGGGAAAAGGACATAAGTCTATTTAAAAACTTTTCTGTAGATTCTTCTGTCAAATTCTCTGTGATTTCTTCAACACCAACTCTTGAATAGCAAAGTTTTGCAGCTGCAGCAATGGTCTTATCTGGATCCATTGTGTGTGAAATAATTTTTACCTTCATCTGATCATCTCCTTAAATATTTCTCTAATTCTATTATACCTTTTCAAAAGATAGAGGTAGCCAAAGAGGGCCTCCACTCCCGTTGCAATCCTATAGTCAATGGGATCTGCGTTTTTGGGAACTGTGTGGGACTTGGCATTTCTCCCCCTCTTAAAAATTTTAATCTCTTCCTCTGTAAGATTTTCTTCTATTTTTTCAAAAAGTTCTCTCTGGGATTTTGCACGGACAAATCTTATGCTTTCTCTGTGAAGCTTGTTGGGATTTTTCCTTACATCTAAAATTTCACTTCGCACTAAAATTTCAAAGCAGGCATCACCTATGTAGGCAAGGGCAAGGGGGCTTAGCTCCCTAACCTCTGCCTCTGTGTAGTTTTTAACTTCTAAAAAATTTAAATTCTCTTCCAAGTTGTTCCACTTCTCGTATCTTCTATTTCAATGCCCATTTCCTTAAGCTTGTCTCTAATTTCGTCAGCCTTGGCAAAGTCCTTGTTCTTTCTAGCAGCATTTCTCTCAGCAATAAGACCTTCTATGTCTTCAGAAATTTCTTCTCTTTCACCTTCCATGATGCCAAGAACCCTTGTAAGTTTCTTTAAAAGTTCAAAAGTCTTTTCTAACATTTCCTTAGAATTACTTTCATCAAGGTTTAAGTTTATGTCCTTAACTAAGTCAAAGATTGCAGTAATGGCATCAGCTGTATTTAAGTCGTCATCCATGGCATTTTCAAACTTTTCAATGTGCCTGTCAAAAGACTTATATAATTTTTCTTCTTCATCAGTGATTTTATCTGCACTAGACTTTTCTATTGCATCTTCAAGTTTATATTTTGCATTGTAAAGTCTCTTACTGGAATTTTTAGTTTGTTCCATTACTTCTCTTGAGAAATTAATTGGTGAACGGTACTGAGTAGTCAAAAGGAAAAATCTCAAGACTTCAAGGTCAAATTCATCTGCAATTTCTCTTACAGTAAAGAAGTTGCCCTTGGACTTAGACATTTTTTCGTTGTCAACGGTTATCATGCCATTGTGGAGCCAATAATTTGCAAAGGGAACTCCATTGCAAGCTTCTGATTGGGCAATTTCATTTTCGTGGTGAGGGAATTGTAAGTCTTCGCCGCCAGTGTGAATATCTATGTTGTCGCCAATTAATGTCTTTGCCATAACAGAACATTCAATGTGCCAACCAGGTCTACCTTCTCCCCAAGGCGCTTGCCAGAAAGGTTCCCCTTCCTTTTTATTTTTCCAAAGGGCAAAGTCGCTTGGATTCTTTTTGTTGTCGTTTATGTCAACTCTGTGGCCAGAAATTAAATCTTCAATATTTTTCTTGGAAAGCTTGCCGTAGTCCTTGGCATAATTAATGTCAAAGTAAACATCGCCATTGGAAACATAGGCAGCGCCCTTGTCTATCAAAGTTTGAATAAAAGAAATAATTTCATCAATGTGCTCTGTTGCTCTAGGGTTTAGGGTTTCATAATCGTAAAGGTGAAGGCCATTGGCATCTTGTTTAAACTCCTTGATGTATCTTTCAGCAATATCAGATACTTTTACGCCTTCATCATTAGCCTTATTTATCATCTTGTCGTCAATGTCAGTGAAGTTTACAACAAATTTCACCTTCATTCCCTTGTAAGTAAAATATCTTCTTAGGGTATCGAAGACAACAAGGGGTCTTGCATTTCCAACATGAATAAAGTTATAAACAGTTGGACCACAGTTGTAAATTCCAACTTCTCCCTCTTTAATTGGCACAAAATCTTCCTTTGTTCTACTTAGAGTATTGTATAATTTCATAAATCCTCCTATAAAAAAACGCCTCCTGTGAGACGATTATATACCTTTGAAAAATTTTTCGTAGTAATCAAGTCCTATAAAAGTTTTGTCTTCCACCATTTTTCTTATCTTATTTGGATCTGCAAGGTCAACGTCCATGACTTCTTCCTCTTGCAGTTTAATCTCATCAAGGGAAATATTTTTGCGAACTAGAAAAATATAAAAAATTGTATTTTTTTCTGTGATGATCCTCTTTAAACGAAGCTCTTCTTCACTGATGTCAATGCCAAGTTCTTCCTTGAACTCACGCACCATGCCTTCCTTTGGCGTCTCTCTTGAAATAACAGAACCACCAGCAGAACAGTACCACATGCCAGCAAAGGATTTTTTATCGAGAGCCCTTCTTTGGATTATAAAATTTCCGTCATCTCGCAAAATCCATCCTTCTACAATAATATGGTATTCATCATTTTTTAGCCTTTCGCCCTTTCTTATGGCGCGCCTCTTCCATTTTCCCTTTTTATCATATACATCCCAATATTCCACGACAAAACTCCTTATAGTTATTTTACACCATTTAACAAGTTTTTAAAAGATTAAGAAGACTTTATTTAAGTAAAATATTATCCATAAAAAATTATGCTAAAAAATTTAAGCCTAACAATTTTTATCAGTTAAAAATATTTTTCCATAAAAATTTTTTTAAACAATAAAAAACTCTTCGCTGCAAATTTTAACAGCAAAGAGTTTAATTTTCCTTTAGCGACCGCCACCGCCGCCTCCGCCGAAGGATCCTCCTCCACCTCCAACAGAAGTTGCGCCACCAAAACCTGCACTATTAAAGCCAGTTGCAGCTTGGTAAGAAGTATTGATGTCCTTTGAAAACTTCCTTGAAGTCATTATGTGAGTGTTGTAGAGGGCATAATTATTAATATAAGCTGGGTAGGCTGACGCTCCTCTTGCAAATTCTTCATCTAGGAAAAATATTGATGAGTATATTAAAAAGTCCTGCCACTTTTCAAATTCAACTTCATCTGTAACTTGGTCTTTATAATCCTTCAAATAATTTTTGAATTTTATGAGATTTTCCCAAAGTTCTTTTCCCTTTTCAGTTACCCTAAGCTCTGTTCCTCTTTTCTTGGAGAATAAAAACTTCTTTTCATAAGTGTAGTTTTCTAAATATCCTCCAGCCTTTAGGGCTTCAATGGACTTATCTTCAAATTCATCGTAATAATTTTCCATGTCGTCCTTGTTTGCCTTTACATATTTTTTGAAGTCCTTGGCTGTCATATAGTCCTTGCCATTTTCTTCATTGGCTGCAGCAATCATGTCAAAAAGTTCTTCTTCAAGGGGACCCATGTCCTTTGGTCTAGAAATAATTTTTATTTTATTTTTAGAAAAAATTTCATCATCTTCAATAAATTCAATGGCTCCATTTAGACTCCACTTTAAGATAAAGGCGTTTATATAATTTCCCACTAAGTCACTTATCTCTAAAGAGGATTGACTGATGAAAAATGCTAAATCTTCAAGGGGACCATGGTAGGGCAAGTCCTTATAATATTCTCCCTTTAAGTCTTTTATACTTGCAAGTTCTTTTTTATTTTCAATTCTCTTCTTGCTAAAGCCAAGAGCAATCAAACGCCCTACAAAATAAATCACGCCAAGTACAGCTAAGCCAACTATAACAAGACTTGTCTTTGCCACATTTGACATTGGCTTTTGGTAAGCTTCCCCTTCTCTATTTTCCCATTCAGTTCCTTTTGCTGCCTGGTTGGCATAGTCCTGAAAGTCCTTGTCAATTTTATAGGCAGTGTTAAAGTATCCCTTTGGGAATTTTAGCATAACTGTTGCATAGTCAACATAGCCTGATGAAGTCATAAGAATTTCTCCATCAACATTATGAATTTCACCTTCCATGCCAAAGCCCCACATTTTTACATCCTTAAAGGGTTCAAAGCCTTTAATTTTTATTTTCACGCTTTTAGGTTTTGGGTCAAAATTTTCTCCCACGAATTTAAAAAACAACATGTCGCTGTCATTAAGTCCCACTACAAGAGGATTTATCTTGTAGGACAAGTTATAAGTGTTGTCACTAAATTCACTGATGCCCCAAGTTAGTTCAACCTCATCATCTCCATCGATCCTTCCATAGTGGTATGCCTTGTCCTCAAAACTTGCATCAATATTCCAGGGCATGAGCTCAGTAAAATCTCTTCCAAGAGCATTAACAGAAAAATCTTCAATTTTAATTCCCTGCAAATTGTTTATGGCTTTATATCTCTCTGTGTAATCTTCATTGTCTTCATCAATTTTCCAAACTTCCTTAACTTGACCTAACCCATTTTTATCTATACTTACATCAAGTCTAATTTCTTTAAAATCTTCTGCAAATACAAAAGCTGGCATAAAGAAAAGCAAAAGTGCCAAAGCAAAAATTTTTCTAAATTTCATAAAAACCTCCCATTTTTTTTATACCCAAAATAATTATTTCAGTAAAAAATAAATTTTTCAAGAAAATTGGC
>NZ_HE978567.1:61451-85428 GCF_000311825.1 Peptoniphilus grossensis ph5
AGAAAATTTTATTCTTTCAAAAATTTTTTATTGCAAAAAAAGAAGTTGCCATAATGACAACTTCTCAAAGTATTTTATAATTCTTTTAAATATTTATTTAATAATTTGTAGGAAGCTTCTTCATCTACAGTAGAGATCAGTCCAGCTGATGATAAAATATAATTTTTATCTAAATAATATTTTATCTTCCTATTGATTAAATATTTATCGTCTAAATCCTCTATAGCTGAGAGAATTTTTTTCGGCTCATTAGAATTAATAAGCGATCCACCAGTTCCGATAAACATTTCAGCCGGTCTCAAATCTTTTCCGTATTGTTCGTAAATCGTCCTAGTCGGAGTTTTAATTTTTTTTATGTGACCAATATGTCTCATAAGTGAAGTGTGAGTAGCAATATAGCAAAGGACATTATCAAAGAATAAATCTTCGTCATTGTCTGGAATATAATTTGTGTGATTGAAACGATACTCCGTCTTTTCCCTTGCATCCTTTATGCCAAATTTTAGGAAGGGTTCTTCACCTACTGACTCGTAAAGAGCAGTGGCTGAATACCTCATGCCCATGTCGCCTTCCACAGTTCTCTTTTCAAAGGGCTCATCAATGGGAGGTGAAATTACATTTTCTTCTCCGTAATAAGTTTTGCCTATAGAATGGATGTCTGTAGTTGCTCCACCAATATCCACAGATAAAATAACTTTATCTAAATGTTTTGCATAGACAGACATTGCCTTTTGAACTGCAACGGGCGTTGGCAAAAGAATTTCAAAATCCTTACTCAATAAATCAATGCCCTTAGCGTGAGCAATTGTCCTTATAAAAAGGTCTCCAATTGTCTTTCTAAGTGGTCTGTAATTTATAGTGTTAGTAGTTGGCATGACATTTTCTGTGAAGTCACAAGGAACACTATTTTTTTCAAAAATTTCCCTTATTTCTTCATGAGTGTCAATGTTACCTGCCACAACAACGGGAGTCTTAAGCTGACCCTTAGCAAGTTTTTTTGCATTGAAGATGATATTATCCTTGTTGCCGTGGTCAGTCCCACCACATAGTACTATAATATCGGCACCAGAATTTTTTATTTCGTCTACATTTTCATCTGTAAGTTCATAGGAATAAACCTTTAAAATTCTGGCACCAGCAGATAGTGACGCAAGCCTTGCAGCGTCAGTAGTAAGATTCTTTGAAAAACCTATTGCTACAACCTTTAGTCCTCCTGATGCTGAAGAGCAACCTAAAACTTTGTCATATTTGACTTCAGTAACTTCCCTTAATTTTTTATAGGCATTGTTAAAGCCTTCTCTAACATCAGTTTCTACAGTGGTGTAGCTTGATGCACTACCTAGAATTTCATTTTTGTCAGTATCCACTAAATTAAGTTTAGTATAAGTTGACCCAACATCGACTAAAAGGTAAATCATGCTAATTTTTCATCTACAACTTTCATGATTTCAGCGTGATTTTTTTCTACAATTTTTCTTGTAGCAGCCATTTTATCTTCAAGTTCATGTCTGTAGTCTTGGTCTTTAAGTGAGTTTAGGTTGATGATTACATTTAAGAAAGCACCATTAACTGCAGCTTCAATATTTAATAGAGCAACTGCAACATCAGTGATGGCATTTGAATTTCCCTTTTCAGCAAGTTCCCTTGCAAAGTCATAAAGTTCTGTAACCTTCATACCAAGTCCAAGAGGTACTTCAATTGCATTTCTGTAACCTTCTTGAATTTTTTCAGATCTGATTTTCTTTTCTTCTTCAGTTTCCTTTGGAAGTTGCATAGCATCCATAACTCCGTTAAAAGAGTTAGCGTCCTTGTCAATTCCATCAACAAAATCTTTTTTATATTTTACAAGTTCAGCATGGATTTCTTCCATTCTTTCAGAAACATCCATATATTTTTTCTTGCCAATAGTTAGTGCTGCAACCATTGCAAGAAGTGAAGCAGCCATTGATGCGTTAAGTGCAGCAATAGATCCGCCACCTGGTGCTGGTGAATTTGAAGCAGTTTCGTCTGCGAATTCTACTATAGTTAAATCTTTAAGCATTTTTCCTCCTAGAATAATCCAGTGATAACTCCGTTGTTGTCAATATCCATCTTGTTGGCAGCTGGTACCTTTGGAAGTCCAGGCATTACCATGATGTTTGAAGTTTGAACAACAATAAATCCTGCTCCTGCAGAAACTCTTACATCTTGAATTTCGATGTCAAAGTCAGTAGGTGCTCCCATTACTTTTTGGTCGTCAGTAAATGAGAATTGTGTCTTAGCAACACAGATAGGAAGTTTGTCAAGACCCATTTCTTCAAGTTTCTTAACTTGATTCATTGCAGCCTTAGTGAAGTTAGCCTTTCTACCTCTGTAAATTTCAGTAACAATTGTGTTAACTTTATTTACTATGCTGTCATTTTCGTCGTAAAGTGGTTTGAAGTTAGATTTTTCTTCGTCGATTAGTTCAACAACTTGTTTAGCTAAATCTTCTGCACCTTCGCCACCCTTTGCGAAACATTCACAAAGTGAAATTCTTACGCCAAGTTCTGCACAAAGTTCTTGTAATTTTGCAATTTCAGCTTCAGTATCATCAGCAAATCTGTTGATAGCAATAATAGCTGGAACTCCAAATTTCTTAATATTTTCAACGTGACGTCTTAAGTTAGCAAATCCTTTTTCAAGAGCTTCAACATTTTCGGTCTTTAGTTCTTTTTTATCTACTCCACCGTGCATCTTAAGAGCTTTGATTGTAGCAACAATTACTACAGCATCTGGAGATAGACCAGCTTTTCTACATTTAATGTCCATGAATTTTTCTGCACCAAGGTCAGCACCGAAACCTGCTTCTGTAACAGCGTAATCGCTAGTGTTAAGTGCAAGTTTTGTAGCTAAGATTGAGTTACATCCATGAGCAATATTTGCAAAAGGTCCACCGTGAATAAAGGCAGGTGTATTTTCAAGTGTTTGTACCATATTTGGTTTTAATGCATCTTTAAGAAGCATTGCAACTGCACCTTGGATTTCAAGGTCAGCAACTGTTACTGGATCACCATCAAGATTGTATCCTATAACCATTCTTGCCAATCTATTTTTTAAGTCTTCGATATTTTCAGAAAGACATAGAACAGCCATGATTTCAGATGCAACAGTTATCATGAAGTGGTCTTCTCTAGGGAAACCATCAGCTTTTTTACCAAGAGAGATAACAACATTTCTTAAAGATCTGTCATTCATATCGATAACTCTCTTCCAAGTAATTTGTCTACAGTCAATTCTTAGAGCATTTCCTTGGTGAATGTGGTTATCTATACAAGCTGAAATAAGGTTATTTGCAGCTGTCATTGCGTGAAGGTCTCCAGTGAAGTGAAGATTAATATCTTCCATTGGAACTACTTGTGAGTATCCGCCACCTGCAGCTCCACCCTTAACACCAAAAACTGGTCCAAGAGATGGTTCACGAAGTGCTACTGCAGATTTTTTGCCAATTCTATTAAGACCTTGAGTAAGTCCAATAGAAACTGTAGATTTACCTTCACCTGCTGGTGTAGGGCTAATTGCAGAAACTAAAATTAGTTTTCCGTATTCGTTGTTTTCATCAATTCTTTTAATTGCGTCCCAAGAAATTTTTGCCTTATACTTGCCATATTGTTCAAGATCGTCTTTTTCAAGACCGATTTTAGCAGCAACTTCTTCAATAGGAAGCATTGTAGCTTCATCAGCTATTTGTATATCTGTTTTAAATGCCATATATTTAATTACTCCTCAATTAATAATGTTTCAAGAACTTGTTCTGATTTTAAGCCTTCGATTTGCATATAATAAGCTGCTGAATCTACTAGGGCTTGAAGTGGAAGAAGTCCAATAAGTTCAGTATTTACAACTGTAACACCATATCTCTTAGCTTCTGATTTAATCATTTCAAGAGCTTGGTAAATTGCAGTTTTTTCAAAGTTTACAAGGTTCATTGATACTTGAGTTTGACCTTTTTCTTCAAGTTCAAGACCAATAGCCTTAACAAATCTAAGTCCTCCACCAATGTGACGAACTTTCTTTGCAATTGTATCAGCAACAGTTAGATCGCTTGTGTTTAGGTTAACATTAAATGCAATAAGGTGGAATCTTGCTGCAACAGCAGTAGCTCCTGATTTAACATTCATTTCTTGAGGACCAAAATCTGGTTTCCATTCAGGTTCCTTGATTTTGTCGAAGAATCCTTCATATTGTCCTTTTCTTACTTTTGCAAGATTCTTTCTATCTGGAGTGGAAGCTGCATCTTCATATAGATAAACAGGAATTCCCATATCACCAATTGCTTTACCAACTTTTTTAGCATATTCAACACAGTCTTCAGTAGTACATTCAGTTACTGGAACGAAAGGTACAACGTCAACAGCTCCCATTCTTGGGTGAGCTCCCTTGTGTTGTGACATATCGATTATTTCAGTTGCTACTTTTACAGATTCAATAACTGCATTTATAACAGCTTCTGGTTCACCAATAACTTCAACAACAAGTCTGTTGTGGTCAGCGTCTGGTTGATAATCGATTAATTTAATGTTTTCTTTTGCTCTAAAGCATTCTGTGATTTGTTCAACTTTCTTTAGGTCTCTACCTTCAGAATAGTTTGGAATACACATTACTCTTTTCAATTAATTTCCTCCTATAGGTTATCTAATACTTTTTTCTTACCGATATATTATATAGTATTTAAACTAAATATTAAAGTTCTACTACTTTTTCAACTTCTTCAAGAAGTTTTCCGCTTGTGATTAATTCTTGAGCTTTTTCAAGTTCTTCGTACATTTCGATCTTCTTATCTTCTTCGATAAATGCAACTTGCTTTCTGATTACATCGTGAGCAACTTTAGTACCCTTACCAAGTTCATACTTGTTGTCTTCCATTTCCATTCTGAAATCAAGGGCTTGAGCAGCTATCATAAGTTCAGTAGTTAAAATTCTTGCAGTGTTCTTAACAACTTCTCTAACTTTTCTTGAAGCCCAGTTACCCATTGATACGAAGTCTTCTTGGTTTTCACAAGATGTTATTGAGTCAACACTTGCTGGGTGAGATAGTGTTTTATTTTCAGATGCTAAAGCAGCTGCAGCATATTGAGTGATCATAAATCCAGAGTTAAGTCCTGGGTGCTTAACTAGGAAAGAAGGCATTCCAGAAAGTGTAGTGTTAACCATTCTTTCAATTCTTCTTTCAGAAACATTACCTAGTTCAGAAACTGCAATTGCTAAGAAGTCAAATGGTTGAGCCATTAATTCTCCGTGGAAGTTACCACCAGAAATTACCTTACCATCATGAGTGATGATTGGGTTATCAGTTGCAGAGTTAAGTTCGATTTCAACTTTTTCTTTAACATATTCAAGAGTATCCTTAGAAGCTCCGTGAATTTGTGGCATACATCTGAATGTATAAGCATCTTGAACTCTAAGTTCAGCAGTGTGAGTTACATAAGTTGAACCTTCAAGAATATTTCTTAAGTTTTCAGCAGTCTTAAGTGATCCTGCGTGTGGTCTAATTGTGTGAAGTTCTTCCCAGAATGCGTCGATGATTCCTCTTGAAGATTCACAAGCCATAGCTCCTGCGATATCAGCAATCTTAGAAAGTTGAAGTGCATCATATAGTGCAAGTGCTCCAGTTGCAGTAAGAACTGTAGTACCGTTAATTAGTGCAAGACCTTCTTTAGCTGCAAGTGCAATTGGTTTAAGTCCTGCTTTTTCCATAGCTTCTTTTCCTGGAAGAAGTTCGCCTTCATAGTAAGCTTTTCCAAGACCAAGCATTGGAAGAACCATATGTGCAAGTGGTGCTAAGTCTCCAGATGCTCCAAGAGATCCCTTTTCTGGAATAAATGGAACAACATTTCTATTTAACATTTCAAGAAGTAATTCAATAGTAGAAAGTCTGATTCCAGAAACTCCCTTTAATAATGAGTTAATTCTAATAAGCATAACTGCTCTTGTTTCGTCTTCAGGAAGTGGGTTGCCAAATCCAGAAGCGTGAGTTCTAATGATGTTTTCTTGAAGTTGAGCTGAATCTTCTTTAGAAATTGAAACTCTTGATAGAGAACCAAATCCAGTGTTGATTCCATAAACTACTCTTTCTTCTTCAACGATTTCTTCAACATATTCTCTTGATTTGTTTACATCAGCAATAGCCTTTTCGTCGATTACTGCCTTTACATGGTTTCTAGTAACTTCTACTAATTCTTCTAGTGTTAGATCATTACCTGTTAATACTACTTTGTTCATAATTGTACTCCCTTTCCTTTAATTGATTACATTTTACTTACTAATTCAAAAGAAAATATAAAGATGAAAAATTATGTCATCCTTTGAAAAGTAGTAACTATAAAAATTTACCAGCACTTGCTAAACTTTAATTGTTTGCAAATGTTTTCTACAATGATTCTATTCCAAATATAAATTATTGTCAATAATTTTCAATAAAATTAAACTCTTTTACTAAAAAAAGTACAATATTTTATCTCTTTTTTTTAGTAATTTGATTCTTGATTTTTGTGTTTTAAACAAAACTTAGTCTACATGATTAGTAATCCTTCCTTTTTATAAAAAATTATTATAAAAACTTTTAAAAAAAATATATCATTTATATTAATCTATGTATTTTTACATCTTTGTATCTTAGAAAAAATATTTCCAATAAAAAATGACTTAGTCCCCTAAGTCATAAAATTTATCTTAATCTTTTTTTATTAATCCATAAACAATAAGTCCTACAGAAAGAATAAAGGCAATTATTAAAGTGCTGTCATCTTTAAGGTAATTAATTAAATTATTTTGATAAGACGATGTCATCTTCAGATCAAAAAGTGGCATGAAGTGCAAAAATACTATTAATAAAACTGTCAGTGCCACACCAGTTATAATGTACTTGTCTCTAGCTTTCATTTATTTGCTCCTTTCTTACAATTAAATATACTCCCACAACTTTTTTTGCACTGCCTTTTCTTACTTCTCCATCCTTATTAATAATTTTAAAGTCATAAGAATTAATTTCAGGATAAAGGCTGGCAGTGACAAAAGTTTTTCCTTCAACTTTTATATCAAGATCTAAATCAATTAAAATCTCTCTTTTCACATCAAAGCCCAAGGCATTGGAAATTATTTTTTCATCTATAGGCAGGTCTGCCATATAATCATTTTTAAATTTTTTCTCTCCAAGTTTTATAGTGACTTCTTCATCTTCCTTGTTGTCGCATATTGACTGATAATAGTCTCCATTAAATTCTGTTGCATTTTTAACTTCTGAAATATCTTCAATTATATAGCCTTCTTTATTTTTTACTTCTTGCTTAATATAAGCTTCATCTTCAAAAAATTTTATGTGCTTTATTTCTGAAATCTCATAACCAAGACTATCTTCAATTTGTTTTTTCTCTTCATTAGATACTTCTTCTATTTCAAAGTTTTTCTTGACCTCACTTTTTTCCCCGCTTATATTTTTTTGGTCTTCACTTGAAATTACCTGATCCTTATTATGTGAATTATAGGTCCTAAGTCCAGCATAGATGAAAAGCAAAAAGATTATTGCAAGAAAAATAATTATCTTCTTCACTGATGACTTCATCAAACACTCTCCTTAAGAGGATTATATCATCTGAAAAAAATTTTTTCTATGAAAAAGCAAGAAAAAATGACTTAGTTACCTAAGTCATCTCTATCTAATATTTACAAAAATTATTTAAAGCACCTTTGCTAAAAAGTTTTGTGTTCTTTCATTCTTCGGATTGCCAAAAACTTCTTCTGGGCTTCCCTCTTCTACAATGTAGCCACCGTCCATAAATAAAATCCTGTCGCCAACTTCTCTTGCAAAGCCCATTTCGTGAGTAACGACAACCATTGTCATGCCTTCCTTGGCAAGGTCCTTCATTATATCTAAAACTTCTCCTACCATTTCTGGATCAAGGGCAGATGTTGGTTCATCGAAGAGCATTACCTTAGGATTCATTGCTAGGGCTCTTGCTATGGCAATTCTTTGCTTTTGTCCACCTGATAAGGACTTGGGAAAGGAATCTCTCTTATCTGGTAGACCAACTCTTTCTAAAAGTTCCATTGCCTTTTTTTCTGCCTGATCTTTTTCCATTTTCTTCACAAGAGTTGGAGCAAGTGTAATGTTATCTATTATATTTAAGTTGTTGAAGAGGTTAAAGGATTGGAATACCATGCCCATTTCTTCACGAACTTTATTTATATCAATGTCCTTTGAAGTGATCTCTTCATCGTCTACAAAAATTTTGCCACTTGTTGGCTCTTCTAAAAGATTTAAGCACCTTAAAAAAGTTGATTTGCCTGAACCCGATGGTCCAATGACAACTACTACTTCTCCATCTTTTATTTCTTGATTTATTCCCTTTAGGACTTCAAGTTCTCCAAAGGATTTAGTCAAATTTTCTACCTTAATCATTTGCAAGTCTCCTTTCTAGAAGTCCCAAAGCCTTTGAAAGGCTAAAGGTCATAATGAAATAAATTACAGCTACAAATATGAATGGTTTTACTAGTTGATAAGTACCTGAAGAAATAGTTTTTCCGGCATACATGAGTTCTCCAACTCCAACTGTATAGGTGATGGAAGATTCCTTTATAAGTGTAATAAATTCATTTACAAGGGCAGGAAGTATATTTTTTATTGCTTGTGGCATTATTACCTTAGCCATGGCTTGCTTTTTGTTAAGTCCAAGAGATCTCGCTGCTTCCATTTGTCCAGGATCAACTGATGCAATACCTGATCTTATAATTTCTGCAACATAGGCTGCTGAGTTTAAACTTATTGAAAGTGCACACAAAAACATTGGAGCAGTCAAAAGTGTAAATTGTTCTGGTATTATTTTTTTTAGTCCAAAATAAACAATCATTATTTGCACAAGCATTGGTGTACCTCTCACCACTTCGATGTAAATATTTGAAAGTATATTTAGTAATTTTATTTTTGATGTCTTCATTAGAGCAAGTAAAATTCCAAGGGTAAAACCTAAAAGGACTCCAATTATTGAAAGCTCAATAGTGGTCAAGGCTCCATTTAAATAGGTTGGAAGATATTTACTTGCGAAGGCAATTTGTCTCGATATGATTCCCATATTATTCCTTTCTAAATTATCTAATTTACAAAATAAAAATTCCCCACATAAAGTAGGGAATATTTAATTACTAATTGTTAGCTTCTTTGTTAGATAGTTCAATATACTCATCAAACCATTTTTCAACTTGGCCTGAATCTTTTAATCCTTTAACAACTTCATTAACAGCTCCTGTTAAATCGTCATTTCCCTTTTTAATTGCTACTGCAAATCCACTTTCATCTGGGATTCCTAAATTGTCTATGATAACAAGCCCATCAGTTATTGATGCAAATTGCTTTGCTGGAAGTTCTGATAGGAAAGCTGCATCAATGGATTTGTTCTTTAATTGCTCAATGATTACATTGTTAAGATCAAATCCCTTGCACTTATCTCCAAATTTTTCAGTTGCAAATTTTTGTTGAAGTGAACCAAGTTGTGTACCAATAATTTTTCCTTCAAGGTCATCAAAAGTTTTATACTTATCTTTATTTTCTTCAGTTACTAGTAACACTTGTGCTCCCTTTGAATATTCTTCAGAGAAGTCAACTTGTTTCTTTCTTTCTTCGTCAGCACCCATGCCTGCAAGAACCATGTCAACATCGCCTGCATTTAGGGAAGCTAGAAGTCCTTCGAAGGCCATGTTCTTAACTTCAAGTTCAACTCCAAGAGAATCGGCAATTGATTTTGCAATTGCAAGGTCAATACCTGTAAATTCTTCCTTGCCATTTTGGAAGGATGTCCATTCCATTGGTGGGAAGTCTGCTGAAGTTCCAAGAACAATTTTGCCCTTTTCCTTTATAGCGTCAATAGTTGGTCCAGTAGTTGTTATTTCAAACTTAACTGCTTCCTTTGCTTCTTCTTTTTCATCATCTTTTTTCCCACAGCCAAATAAAAATAAGGCTGCCATTGCTATAATTGCAATATTAAAAATCTTCTTTTTCATAATACCCTCCTAGTTCCTTTTAAATAGTATTTCCACGTCTTCTTTAATTTTAAAAAACATTATAACTCAAAACAAATTGAATTTCAACGATTTTTATTACTTTATTTAATTAAAATTCTAAAAGATCTCCTGCTGGAACACTCTCTATAGTCTCTTGGGCTTTTGTCTCTTCTTGCACTTCTGAAGGTTTTTCTTCTACAGGTGCTTTTGCTTCTTCCTTTTTAACTCTTGAATATTGGTAAACTCCCCAAGATTCAAGTTCATTATCTGTACCTATCCAAACTGGTGAACCCACAGACATATTTGGAAATACATAATTTTCCACATCATAATTAAATAGTCTTATGCAGCCGTTGGAATAGTAACCGCCAATTTGATGAGGCTTAATATTTCCATGAATGCCATATCCGCTTGCTCCAGGCAGTCTTAGGCCCATCCATCTTTCCCCAAGAGGATTGTTGGGGTCGTCAGCCTTAGCTGGTTTGTACTTTCCATTCATTCCGCCCCAGGCAGGGTTTTTATGCATATTTTGAATTTTTCCCTTTGCAGATGGTGTTGGTGTGGCATTGGTACCCAGTGTCACTGGATACTTGCCAATAGACTGATTTCCCTCATACATAGTAAGAGTTCTTCTTGACTTGTTTACCACTATCCACTTGCCTTTTGTTGGTGGATTTGTCACCATGTCGTAAACTTCATAGTTTTCAGTGTGTAGAGCCTCTTTAGTCTTGTCGTTTAGAGTTCCCGTCACTGGCAAATTCATGCGAGCTTGCCATCTTTTGATTTCATCTCTCTTTTCAACGCCGCTTTTATCCATAAAATTATTTTCTCTGACAAAGCCCTTGGCAAAAACAAAATTTGGCAAGAGACTTGCAGCTAAAATAAAAATTCCAATTTTTTTAATTTTCTTCAAATTAATCCTCCAATTTATCCCTTAAAAATTCTCCAGTGTAAGAATTTTTGCACTTAACAATTTCCTCAGGAGTGCCAGTGAAGAGAACCTCTCCTCCACCATCGCCGCCTTCAGGTCCTAAATCTATTATATAATCGGCACACTTTATGACATCTAGGTTGTGCTCAATAGTAATGACAGTGTTGCCTCTATCTACTAGCTCTTCCAAAACCTTTATGAGTTTATTTACATCTTCAGAGTGAAGTCCCGTTGTAGGTTCATCTAAAATGTAGAGAGTCCTGCCAGTTGCCCTCTTAGAAAGTTCTGTGGCAAGTTTTATTCTCTGTGCCTCTCCCCCTGATAAAAGGGTAGAAGATTGTCCAAGCTTGATGTAGGACAAGCCAACATCTCTTAGGGTTTCAAGCTTTCGCAAAACTCTCTCGTGATTTTGGAAAAAGTCAATTGCCTCTTCCACTGTCATGTCTAGGACATCGTAAATATTTTTGCCCTTGTACTTAACTTCAAGAGTTTCACGATTGTATCTCTTGCCATGGCAAACTTCGCAAGGCACATAGACATCAGACAAAAAGTGCATTTCAACCTTTAAAATTCCGTCGCCCTTGCAGGCTTCGCACCTTCCGCCCTTTACATTAAAGGAAAATCTTCCCTTCTTGTAGCCACGCATTTTTGCCTCGTTAGTAGATGCAAATATATCTCTTATTATATCAAAAGCGCCAGTATATGTGGCAGGATTTGATCTTGGAGTTCTTCCAATTGGTGATTGGTCAATATCCACGATTTTGTCAATATTTTCTAGTCCTTCTACACTTTTGTGCTTGCCAGGTTTTATTCTCGACTTATTTATTTTTTGTGCAAGACTTTTATATAAAATTTCGTTTACTAGAGAGGACTTGCCCGAACCAGAAACACCAGTTACGCATATAAAGTCGCCTAAAGGAAATTCTACATCAATATTTTTTAAATTATTTTCACTGGCTCCTATGACCTTTATTGACTTGCCATTGGACTTTCTTCTTTCCTTTGGCACTTCAATTTTCTTTCTGCCACTTAAATAGGCACCAGTAATTGACTCTTGAACTTCCATAATTTCTTCAGCAGTTCCCTGTGCAACTATTCTTCCCCCATTTACACCAGCTAGAGGACCAATGTCCACAATTTGGTCGGCTGCAAACATGGTGTCCTCGTCATGTTCTACGACGATTAGAGTGTTTCCTATGTCCGTTAAATTTCTTAGGGATTCTAAAAGTTTTGCATTGTCCCTTTGGTGAAGTCCTATGCTGGGCTCGTCTAAGACATAAATTACACCCACAAGTTGTGAGCCAATTTGCGTTGCCAATCTAATTCTCTGTGCTTCTCCACCAGAAAGAGTTCCTGCCATTCTTGATAGAGAAAGGTATTCTAGTCCCACATTTACCAAAAATTCAAGACGAGATTTTATTTCCTTTAAAAGTTCTTCAGCTATAATCATTTCATTTTTTGTTAACTCTAAATTTTTGAAAAATTCCAAGGCTTTATCTATGGAAAGTTCTGTCAGCTCAAAAATATTTAGGCCGCCAACTTTTATGGCAAGAGAAGAATCTTTAAGCCTTGAACCGTGACATTTTGGACAGGGAACTTCTTCCATAAACTCGTCAATTTTGTCAAGCATTCTGTCGGAGCTGGATTCAGTATATCTTCTCTTTAAATTTTTTAAAATTCCCTCAAAGCCACCAGAATATTTTTTTTCTCCAGAGAAGAAGGAATTGAAGGAGAAGTTAAGTTTTCCCTTGTAGCCCTCAAAAATTGACTCCATAAATTCTTCTGGTGCATTTTTTATTGGCTCTTTTGTGCTAAAGTTAAACTTCTTTGCAATTTCAGAAATTATTTCATAATAATAAGTACCCTTGGAGTTGGAGTAGCAGGCAATGGCTCCCTGGTCTATGGAAAGGTCTTTGTTGGGAATTACTAAGTCCCTGGAAACTTCCTTGGAGAAGCCTAGCCCCTTACACTCATGGCAGGCACCAAGGGGTGAGTTAAAGGAAAAGGATCTTGGCGTAACTTCTTCTATTATAATATTACAGTGAGGGCAGGCAAATTTTGTTGAAAAAATTAAATCTTCACCATCAATAACATTTACCTTGGCAATTCCGTCACTTAAATTTGTGGCAATTTCAAGAGAATCTGCAAGTCTTGATTCAATTTTTTCCTTTACAATAATTCTGTCAACGACAATGTCTATGTCGTGATTTTTATTTTTATCTAGTTCAATTTCTTCAGAAATGTCATGCATCTCTCCGTCAACAAAAACTCTTAAAAAGCCTTCTTTTTTTATCTTTTCAAAAATTTTTTTGTGTTGACCCTTCCTGTGCCTTACCACTGGAGAAAGTATTTGGATTCTAGTTCTCTCTTCCAATTTCATAACTTCATCAACCATTTGGTCAATTGTGTAGGAAGAAATTTCCTTGCCACATTCTGGGCAAAAGGCATGACCAACTCTTGCATATAAGAGTCTCAAGTAGTCATAAATTTCTGTAACTGTGCCCACAGTTGACCTTGGATTTTTTGATGTAGTCTTTTGGTCAATGGAAATTGAGGGACTCATGCCTTCAATGTAGTCCACCTCTGGCTTATCCATTTGTCCCAAAAATTGTCTGGCATAGGAAGACAAACTTTCAACATATCTCCTTTGACCTTCGGCATAAATTGTGTCAAAGGCAAGGGATGACTTTCCTGAACCAGAAAGTCCAGTGAAAACTACAAATTTATTTCTTGGGATTTTTAAATCAACATTCTTTAAATTGTTGACTCTGGCTCCCTTTACTATTATTTCATCTTTCAATTTAACACCTCTTTATAAAAGGGCAGATTTTTTCTTCTCTCTTAAGTCCTTTATCTTATCTCTAATTTCAGCAGCTCTTTCAAAGTCAAGTTCCTCTGCTGCCCTGTACATTTCAGGTTTTAGAGCATCAATCATTTCATTTATTTCATCTTTTGTAAATTCATTTTCCGTATCTACAAGTTCTTTAAAGTCAAGGCTGTCTTCTGCTGCAATGGCAGTGTTAATGACTTCACGCACACCCTTGACTATTGTCTTTGGAGTGATGCCATGGTCCTTATTGTAGGCTTCTTGAATTTTTCTTCTCCTAGAAGTTTCATCAAGGGCAACTTGCATTGATGGAGTTATGGTATCGGCGTACATTATAACCTTTCCCTCGGCATTTCTCGCAGCACGACCAGCAGTTTGGATAAGTGATGTAACAGAACGAAGGAAGCCCTCTTTGTCTGCATCAAGTATGCAAACTCTTGAAACTTCTGGAAGGTCAAGTCCTTCTCTCAAAAGGTTAATGCCAACGAGGACATCCACCTCTCCCAGACGCAAGTCTCTTATAATTTTCATTCTCTCCAAGGTATCCACATCGGAGTGCATGTAGGTTACTTTATACCCAATTTCTTTTAAATGTCTTGATAAATCTTCAGACATTCTCTTAGTAAGAGTAGTAATTAAAACTCTTTCCCCTCTATCAATAGCTCCATTTATTTCATTTATTATGTCGTCAATTTGATTTTTTATTGGTCTAACTTCTATTATTGGGTCCAGAAGTCCCGTAGGCCTAATAATTTGTTCCACTTGTTGCTCTGTATGCTCAAGTTCATAGGGACCTGGAGTTGCAGAAACATAGACGCATTGGTTCATCATTTCTTCAAACTCATTAAACCTTAGTGGTCTGTTGTCAAGGGCAGAAGGAAGTCTAAATCCATATTCAACTAAGGTTTCCTTACGAGATCTGTCTCCGTTAAACATTCCCCTAATTTGTGGAATTGTCTGGTGAGATTCATCTATTATAGTGAGAAAATCCTTTGGAAAATAATCTATTAATGTATAGGGTCTTGAACCTGGCGCCCTGCCAGATAAGTGTCTGGAATAATTTTCTATGCCAGAGCAAAATCCCATTTCAGAAAGCATTTCTAAATCGTATCTAGTCCTTTGCTCCAACCTTTGTGCTTCCAAAAGTTTTTCTTGGTCCTTTAAGACCTTTAGCCTTTCTTCAAGTTCTTCTTCTATGGTAACTATTGCCCTCTTCACCTTTTCTTCTGAAGTTGCAAAGTGAGATGCCGGCGTGATGTAGGCGTGATTTAGGTAGTGCAAGACCTCCCCAGTCAAGGCATTTACTTCTGTAATCCTATCTATTTCATCGCCAAAAAATTCAACTCTAATGGAATTTTCAGATGAAGATGCAGGGAAAATTTCCAAAATATCTCCACGAACCCTAAAAGTTCCACGCTTAAATTCATAATCATTTCTAACATATTGAATGTCCACGAGCTTACTCATGACTTCATTTCTGTCCTTAATCATGCCTGGCCTAAGAGAAATCGCCAATTGTTCGTAGTCAATTGGGTCTCCCAAACCATAGATGCAGGAAACAGATGCAACAATAATTACATCCTTTCTCTCAAAGAGAGCCATAGTGGCAGAGTGACGAAGCTTATCTATTTCATCATTTATAGAAGAATCCTTCTCAATAAAAGTGTCCGTCCCAGGCACATAAGCCTCTGGTTGATAATAATCATAGTAGGACACAAAAAATTCCACTGCATTTTCTGGGAAAAATTCCTTTAACTCAGAGCAAAGTTGGTAGGCAAGAGTCTTGTTGTGGGCAATTACAAGAGTTGGCTTTTGCACTCTCTCTATTACATTTGCCATGGTAAAGGTCTTGCCAGACCCTGTTACACCTAAAAGATTTTGGTGCTTGTAGCCCTTTTTTATGCCCTCAGCTAATTTATCAATTGCCTGAGGTTGGTCGCCAGTAGGCTTGTAGTCTGAATGAATTTTAAATTTCACTTAATCACCTTCTAAAAAGCAAAAATATTGGAGTCCGTCCTCTTTTCAGTTCCACCAATATATACATCATCTTTCTTCAAAATAACTTGTCCACGACCCATGTTTTTAAAGTCACTTATTACATTGACATGGTGACCAAGTTTCTTTAGATCATCAATTATATCATCATCAAAGTCACACTCAAGGTCAATATTTTTGTCTCCAGTCCACATAAGTCTCGGTGCATCAAGAGCAGCCTGTGGGTTTAAATTAAAGTCAAGCATATTCATAAGGACCTGTACATGAGCTTGTGGCTGCATAAAGGCTCCCATTATGCCAAAGGCTCCAAGGGCCTCGCCCTTCTTTGTCATAAAGCCAGGAATTATTGTGTGGTAGGGAAGCTTTCCTCCTGCAAGTGAATTTGCCAGCCCCTCTTGAAAATAAAAATTTTCAACTCTATTGTTAAGAGCAATGCCTGTCCCTGGCACAACAATGCCTGATCCAAAGCCAGCGTAGTTTGACTGAATCATGGAAACCATGTTGCCATACTTATCTGCAGTGGCAAAATAAACTGTGTCTGAAGATTTTATAGGATAAGACTTTGGCATTTCAGCAAAATCTTTTATGTCAGCCCTTCTCTTTTCAGCATATTCTTCTGACAAAAGCTCTTCGATTTTTATCTTCATTGAATCAGGATCTGCCACAAAAGCCTTTGCATCAGTTAAGGATAATTTTATGGCCTCTATAATTTTATGCATAGTTCCTATGTCAGATCTATCCTTTATTTCCATTTTATTTAAAATATTTAGGGCCATTAAGACAGAAATACCATGGCCGTTAGGCGGTATCTCCCAAATGTCTACGCCCCTATAATTTGTTGAAATTGGATCAACATATTTTGGAGTGAAATTTTTTAAATCATCTCCACTTAAAAATCCGCCAAGTCTTTCTACTTCAGCTGAAATTTTTTCTGCCAGCCTACCCTTATAGAAGGACTCACCCCTAGTGTCACGAATTTCTTTTAGGGTCTCTGCCATGTCTTTGCAGGAAAAAACTTCTCCAGCTCTCGGTGCTCTTCCTTCTATTGTAAAAGTTTTAAAAAATTCATCAAATTCTTTTCTATTAAATTTTCTGTATTTTTCTACACTTTCCCTCCAAAGCTTTGCAATTTGTGGCGTCACTGGGAAGCCCTCTTCTGCATAAGAAATTGCAGGCTCAAAAATTTCATCAAGGCTCATTGTGGCAAAGTCCTCATGAACTTTCATGGCGCCGCCAATAAGTCCCGGCGTGTTTATTACATTTACCCCACAAGAAGGCATCTTGTCATAGCCCTTTTTCTTTAAGGCATCAATGGAAATAGATTTTGGACTTCTTCCACTGGCATTAATGCCATAGAGTTTTCCTTCAAAATAAATGAGAGCAAACATATCTGAGCCAAGTCCATTGCCTGTGGGTTCAACAACTGGTAGGGTCATAGATGCGGCAAGGGCAGCATCAATTGCATTGCCCCCTTCAAGTAAAATTTTCCCGCCAGCACTTGTTGCATAGGGTGAAGAAGTTGCCACCATTCCCTTTTTTCCAAAGATGGCCCTTCTTGTAGAAGGATAGGGATATTTATTGTAATCAAAATTCATATAATCATCCTCAAATTTTATAAAAAAATATTTTTTCTTGTTTCTAAAAAATTTCATTAAAAGCTTTATCAGCTAAAGATAATTCTATAATTAAAAGGCAAATAATTCAACTTTTACTGGTCCCTGGCGAAAAATTCTTAGCTTAAAATTTTCCTTAACTTAAAAATTTTATTAACCCCAAAAAACTTTTTACTCTAAAACTATTTCATATCTTTAAAATTTTTCAGCAAAAAATTATTATATAGGGGCAAGACTAAACAGTGCCAAAAAAATCCAAAGAAAAAAAGAGAAACTTCAAATTGAAGTCTCTCTCAAAATTAAAATTATTATTTTTTACGATTTTTCTTGTTCATATTTTTCATCTCTTTTTTAAATCTTTTGAGATCTTGTTTATATTCCCAAGCATCGTAAATTTTTATTTTTTTGTTGTGCTTGTGAGCCAATTCAAAGACACTTTCCTTGTCCTTTTCATCAAAGAAAAATCTCTTAGTTACATCTCCCTTTGTGAAATATAAAAGCGTCAACTTTGGCTCCTCAGCCTTCTTTTCATAGGTAATAGCTTCAATGTCTGACCATTCCCACACATTATAAGTGTGAGTAATTTTCATGTCAGAATACATTTCAAGTCCCTTACCACTTACTGCCACATATTTTTTAGATAATAAGGACAATAATAGTAAAAGTGCAAGAACTATAGTGAGCTTATACTTTGTAGTTATGCCTAAAATAATCAAAATAGAAGTGATTACGTAGGCATATTTTTCAGAAAACTTTTTTCTAGGATTAACATATACGTATTTAATTGCTTCGCTGTCATCATCCCAAGGTAATTTTATATCTGACACATAATCACTTCTTTCTAATTCAATTATTTTTAATTTTTAGTCTTTGCTTAATTAAGCCTTTAAATTAAGCATTAACATTTGGTGCTTTACCTTCTGCTCTTAATTTTTCAAGTTGAGCAACAGCATATTTGTGTGCTTCTTCAGGAGCGCCAGCAACTTTCTTCATCTTAGTTTTGCCAAATACATTTGTGTAAGCTCCGTCAGCCCAGAAGATATTTCTTCCCATGAAAGCAGTTATGCAAGCGTAGATTGGGTTTAGTAAGTTTACAAAAGCAAATGGGAAGTATACAAACGGATTCATTCCAAGTATACCAGATTGGTAAGCTCCACAAGCTGTCCATGGGAACATACATGCCCAAAGTGTACCAGCATCTTCAAGTGTTCTTGAAAGCATATTTCTTGCAAGTCCAAGTTCATCATACTTGTCGTCATATAGAGGAGCAGGAACACCGATTCCTAGGAATTGGTCACACATTGCTGCGTCACAGAATATTGATGTAAGCATTGTAGCAAAAACAAGTCCACCAACTGAGTTGATTTTGTGTTTTACATTACCGAAAATTCTTTCAACAGAACCACATTTTTCAAGAGCACCACCAAAGGATACTGCAAGTAAAATTAAGTTAACTGTCCACATTTGATTATCCATACCGCCCTTAGCAAGTGCTGCATCTACAAATTCGTTTCCAGTTTCAACAGATGGTCCATAGTGAAGGATACTAAATATATCTGCCACATTGTTTTGACCTTGGAAAATAACTGCAAATAATACACCAGTTGCTACTGAAATAAGAACTCCAGGAAGTCCAGGAACTCTTAAGATACATACTACTACTATAACTACGATTGGTAGAAGTACAAGTGGGTTAAGGTTAAAGTTAGCTGCGATTGCATCTTCAATACCTTGTGCAATTGTAGGGTCATAGTTTACAACATTGATTTTTGATCCAAGAATTCCATAAATAATAAGTGAAAATAAGAATACTGGACCTGTTGTAGAAACCATTGCTGTTACGTGATCAAATAGACCAGTTCCAGATACACCAGCTGCTAGGTTTGTAGTATCAGATAGTGGAGAGAATTTATCTCCAACATATGCTCCAGAAATTACCATACCTGCTGTTAGTGCAGGGCTAATTCCAAGACCAACACCTATTGTCATAAAAGCGATACCAATTGTACCTGTTGCTGTCCAAGATGAACCACATGCAAGTGATACAACTGCAATAAGCATACAACCTACTGGCAAGAATAATTGTGGTGTAAGTAATTTTAATCCGTAATAAATAACTGCTGGGATAGTTCCTGAAATCATGAAAGATGAAATCAATAGACCTACTGTAAGTAAAATTAAAATTGCTTCAAGAGTAGCTGTAAGTCTTTCGATTATACCTTCCAACATGTCAGAAAAAAGTGTGTCCACAAATTCCACCAACGATACATGCAATAGTAATTGCAACAACTAGTGGCATATGAGCTGCGCTATATTTTTCATCACTAAAGTTGAAAACATAAACCATTAAACAAACCATTGCGATTATTGGCAAGAAAGCTTCAATAATGCTAGGCATTCTAACAGTTCTTTGACCGTCGTTCTTCATATAATTACCTCCTAAACTTTTCATTTAGCATATTAATTTTGCATAAAAAATTTTTAATATGCTTGCGATACAATTTAAAAAGAATTTTGTATCGCTGAAAATGTTTTCTAAGTAAATTCTAACCTAGATTGACCTACAAGTCAATCAATTAATTTAAAAAATGGCACAATTACAAGAAAAAATACAATCCGTTAGTCTCGTTACATGATAACATATTACTATGTCTTACAATTTTTTTGTGTAAAATTGTTTTATAAAAATTCTCTAACTTTTTAATTAACAGCATTAAATCATTGTTTTTTATAGAAATGTTTTTATTAAAATTAACTTCTATGCAAAATTTTATTTTCAATAAAATAAAAAGTGCAAGTGAACTTCACCTGCACTCAATTAAAATTATTAAATTAAAAACATTATTTAACCAGTTTTCTATCTTCAACTACAAGTTCTCCATCTACATAAACTTGCTTACATAGGTTTGTTCCAAAGAAGTAAAGTGTGTAGTCAATGTTGTGAGCATCGAAAATTGTAATGTTTGCTCTCTTGCCCTTGTCAAAGGATCCCATAGTCTTTGCTCTGTCAACTGAGTAAGCAGCGTTAATAGTTACTGCGTTAAATACTTCTATTGGAGTCAATTTCATTTCAAGACATCCAAGTTGCATGATGAATTGAAGATTTGCTGTTGGACAAGATCCTGGGTTTGAATCTGTACAAAGTGTAATTGCCATTCCCTTGTCAAGCATTTTCCTTGCTGGTGCATAAGTGTCAAGCATTAGGGAGAAAGTTGTTCCTGGAAGTAAATTTCCAATAACATTTGCCTTTGCTAGAGTTTCAATTTCACCTTCATCTACTACCATTAAGTGTTCTGCAGAAACTGCTCCAACTTTTGCAGCAACATCTACGCCACCAATGTTTTCAATTTCATCAGAGTGGATTCTTAATTTAAAGCCATGTTCCTTTGCAGCTTCAAGGATTCTTTCTGATTGTTCAGCAGTGAATACTCCCTTTTCACAGAAGACATCACAGAATTCTGCCAAGTTTCTCTTGGCAACTTCTGGCATCATGTCAATTACTATGTCAACATATTCGTCTGAATTGTCCTTATATTTTTCATGAATTACATGAGCTGCCATGAAAGTTCTAATTAATTCTGTTGGAAAATCCTTGTTTAACTTTTCAAGGACTTCAAGTTCCTTAAGTTCAGTTTCAAGAGTTATTCCATAACCACTCTTAGCTTCAACAGCTGTTACGCCATGAACTAGCATGTGTTCCAATAGGTCTCTAGTCTTGTCGTAAAGTTCATCAAAGCTTGCTGCGTCAGTTGCCTTTAGTGTAGAGAGAATTCCTCCACCTGCTTCAAGAATTTCAAGGTATTCCATACCATTAAGCTTCATTGCAAATTCATTTTCACGACTTCCGCCATATACTAAGTGAGTGTGAGCGTCAATAAGACCTGGTGTTGCAACCTTTCCTGTAAGGTCAACTATTTCTGTATTGTCGTCCTTTAATTCTTCGTAAGCCTTGCCTTCACCAACTTCTAAGATCTTTCCATCCTTAATAGCGATGTAAGCATTTTCTAAGATGTCGGCTTCATTCATTTCTTCACCTCTTAGTGGTCTACCAATGTCTTTTGGTGAAAAAACTTGTTCAAGATTAATTAATATTTTATCCGCTTTCATAATTCCTCCTTTTATCTGTCCTTATCTTAACACATATTTTATACCCATTAAATAATAAATTATTATTTCTATTTTATATCAAAATTTTTTCTGGGAAATTTATTCTATATTATAGGAATTAAGGAGAAAAAATTTTTTGCATATTTTAGAAAAATTTTTATAAATTAAATCCTATATATTAGTCTCTTTTTTTAATTTGAAAACGATTCGTTTCTTTAATTTACCATGGTAAATAAATCAACAGATAGTCCAGTATTACTGATAACCACAATTCCCACGAGATTTTCGCATTTTCTATAAAATTCTAAAATTTTTTTAATTTTTTAGGAAATTAATTTCCCTTTGTATTTACTTTTTAAATATTTTAATTTATAATAGCAAGTAAATGGAGGTTGATAAAAGTGATTAATAATCATAACGCAGATGTTCAAAAGATTATGAAGGTACAAATCAAAAACTTACCAGAAAAAAAATCTTTTGAACAAGGAATTAGAAGAGCTCCTGATAGAGGATTTAGACTTTCAAAGGACCAAACTAAGGTTGCCCTTAGAAATGCTCTAAGATATATCCCAGAAGAATATCATGAAGAATTAATTCCTGAATTTTTAGAAGAACTTACAACTAGAGGAAGAATCTACGGATACAGATTCAGACCAGAAGGAAGAATTTACGGCAAGCCAATTGACGAATACAAAGGAAATTGCTTAGCTGGAAAAGCTTTCCAAGTAATGATCGACAACAACCTAGACTTTGATGTTGCTCTTTATCCATACGAACTTGTAACTTATGGAGAAACTGGTTCAGTTTGTCACGACTGGATGCAATACAACTTAATCAAACAATATCTTGAAATTATGCACGATGACGAAACTCTTGTAATGGAATCTGGTCACCCACTTGGACTATTTAAGTCAAGAAAAAATTCTCCAAGAGTTATAATCACTAACGGACTTATGGTTGGTGAATACGACAACCTTGAAGACTGGGAAATCGCAGAAGAAATGGGAGTTGCTAACTACGGACAAATGACTGCTGGTGGTTGGATGTACATTGGACCACAAGGTATTGTTCACGGAACTTACAACACTATTCTTAACGCTGGTAGATTAAAACTTGGTCTTAGCGAAAAAGATAACTTAGCTGGAAAATTATTCGTTTCATCTGGACTAGGTGGAATGTCTGGTGCTCAAGGTAAGGCTGGAGACATTGCAGGCGCTGTTTCTATCATTGCTGAAGTTGATATTTCAAGAATTGAAACTAGACTTGAACAAGGATGGATCAAGAAACTTGCTGAAACTCCTGAAGAAGCAGTTAAACTTGCTCAAGACGCTCTTGCAAAGAAAGAAGCTCTTTCAATTGCCTTCCACGGTAACATTGTTGATCTTCTTCACTACATGGACAAGAACGATGTTCACATTGACCTACTTTCTGACCAAACTTCTTGCCACAACGCATACAATGGTGGATACTGTCCAGTAGGAATCACTTTCGAAGAAAGAACTGAACTACTAAGAACTGACATCAAGAAATTCCATGAACTTGTTGATGAAACTCTTAAACAACACTTTGAAGTTATTAAGAACCTTACTGCTAAGGGAACTTACTTCTTCGACTATGGTAACTCTTTCTTAAAGGCTATCTACGATGCTGGAGTTAAAGAAGTTTCTAAGAACGGTAAAGACGACAAAGACGGATTCATTTGGCCTTCTTATGTAGAAGACATCATGGGACCACTTCTATTTGACTATGGATATGGACCATTCAGATGGGTTTGCCTAAGTGGTAAACACGAAGACTTAATTGCAACTGACCACGCTGCAATGGAATGTATAGATAAAGACAGAAGATACCAAGATATGGATAACTATATCTGGATCAGAGACGCTGAAAAGAACCAATTAGTAGTTGGAACTCAAGCAAGAATTCTTTACCAAGATGCTAAGGGTAGAGTTGACATTGCTCTTAAATTCAACGAACTTGTTAGAGAAGGAAAGATTGGTCCTGTTATGATGGGTCGTGACCACCACGATGTATCTGGTACAGACTCTCCATTTAGAGAAACTTCTAACATCAAAGACGGTTCTAATGTAATGGCTGACATGGCTACTCAATGTTTCGCAGGTAACTGTGCAAGAGGTATGTCTCTTGTTGCTCTTCACAACGGTGGTGGAGTTGGTATTGGTAAATCAATCAACGGTGGATTTGGTCTAGTACTTGACGGATCTGAAATGGTTGACGAAATTATCAAACTTTCACTTACTTGGGACGTTATGAGTGGTGTTGCTAGACGTAACTGGGCTAGAAATGATCACGCTATAGAAGTAACTAAAGAATTTAACGAAGACAATGAATACGGACACATTACAATTCCTTATCTTGTAAAAGATGAACTAATTGACAATGCTGTTGATTCACTTAATATCGACTAATAAATAATCTTAAATTGCCCTGCAGGAAACTGTGGGGCTTTTTTATGCTCTCTTTCTTTTTGGC
>NZ_HE978567.1:86511-87596 GCF_000311825.1 Peptoniphilus grossensis ph5
AGGAATTATTTTACCAATATGTTCTCAGTCAACCCAATAGAGTTAGAGCAGCGAAATCTTTAAGAGAATGGATAAAAAGAGCCGAGGAATCTAATTTAAAAGAATTTAAAGCTTGCATCACTGCTTTTAATAACTGGTTTGACGAGATATGTAATTCTTTTGATTATCCTTGGTCTAATGGTCCACTTGAAGGAACTCATACTAAGATAAAGACGTTAAAGAGAAATTGTTTTGGTATGAAAAATTTCAATTTGTTTAGAAAGAGAATTATGTTTGCTTGTAAGTAGTGATAGGAAATTGGAGAAAATTTGCAAAACCCCTAGGGGTTTGTTTGCTATGTTTATTTTTAGTAGATTTTTAATATTTTAAGTTTTTAACTTTATTAGCTTCTATGTGTTGATTTTTAAATGAAAAGAGAGACTCGAGCTAACGAGCCTCCCCAATATTTGACATAGAGCCTTCTTTTTTTACAATTAATAAAAAGAGTGACTTCATGGTATAATTTACTTATAAAGAGGTGTAGAATGAAAAATTATTATTTCAAGGAAAAATTTTTTAAAATTACAGACCACTATGCAATCCTAGATGACGATGGCAATAACGCCTATTTTGTGGACCAAGACTTTAAACTCATCGGCTATTCTTCCACTATATCTGATGCTAATAGAAATCCAATTTTAGAAATTGACAAGGAAATTTTTAGTCTCTTTCAAAAATTTAATGTAAACTTTACTGACGGAAGGTATATGAGAGTTGAGTCAAAGTTAAGTTTTTTGACGAGAAAAGTTGAAGTTGACTACAATGGAGAAACTTTCAACCTAAATGGAAATTTTATAGATTTAAACTTTGACATTTATAGGGACTCTGACTTAATTGGCGAAATCGAAAAGACTTTCTTTGCCATGACTGACACCTATAGGCTCACAGTTCACGACGAAAATTATACAGAAGCCCTCCTTGCCCTCACCCTTTGCCTAAATAATATAAAGGACACTGCTAGAGCAAGATCTAATTCTGCTGGCTAAAAATATAAATAATACAAGAAAATTTAAAGTAAAAAATAAAAATCTGCTAAAAATTAAATG
>NZ_HE978567.1:88996-104715 GCF_000311825.1 Peptoniphilus grossensis ph5
AATTCTAGCAGATTTTTATATTATAAATTGTTTAATTTCTCTATTATTTCTCGCACATTTTTTTCTACTTCATCTTCCCTCACTGAAAAGATGGCTCTTGACATGCACAGACCATCTAAGTCTAGGCCAGTGAAAAAGTCTAACCTATCCTTACTTATTCCTCCTATGGGAAAGACTGGAATTAAGAGAGCTTCTCTTATTTCTTTAAAGCTTTCTAGTGTAATCCTTGAGGCATCTTTCTTGGTTTTTGTTTCAAAAAAAGCTCCCGTCCCAATATAAGATGCTCCCATATTTTCTGCCTCAATACCAAGCTTTACAGTTTTTGCCGTTGCACCAATTATCTCATCTCTTCCCAAGACTTCTCTTGCCCGAGAAATTTTTTCGTCCTCTTGACCAAGATGAAGTGCAGTGCCATATTTTTTCGCAAGCTTTAAGTTATCATTTAAGATAAAAAGGCACTTACCATCAATTTCACTTTTTATATTTAAGATTTTTTCTCCAAGCTCATCTTCATCTGCAAACTTGTCTCTAAGCTGATAAATCCCCATTCCAGCCTTGACTGCATTTTTTATTTTCCATAAATCATCGCCTTCAGAAATTCCATATAAAATTGGCTTAATAAATTTCTGTGAAGGAGATAAAATTTCAAGATCTCCTCTTATTTCATCTATGCCTTGCATTTTACTTATAATATCTTGGGCATTTACTCCATTATCTCTTATTACATTTTTCCCAAGCTGTCTTAAAAATATTGCAGCAAGAGCGCAGGCTTTTAAATTTGACATGGGGGCTGCCAAAAGAGAAGTTATCATGGCAGATTCCATGTCTCCTAAGCCTGTGATTTTTTTTAAATTTTCATCGCCACCAGGAATAGAAATTAACAAATGAGAGTTGGCTATCACTTCATACTTGCCGCTAACTACAACTGTAGCTTTACTTTTTTCTTGAAGTTCTAAGGCAATATCTATGAAATCTTCTCGAGATAAATTTTCATCCCTTGAATCCACGCCAGTGAAGGTCTTGCCCCTTGCCAAGTAATTAATTTCGTTAAAATTTCCTCTTATGACATTAAATTTAAAATTACTGATAAGGTCTTTTGCCAAGTCTCTTCTTAGGCTACTAGAAGCAACTCCAACTGGGTCAAAGACCAGAGGAATATTATTTTCCTCTGCAACTTTTGCAGAAATTTTAATTGCTTCAATTTTATCTTCATTTAACATTCCCATATTCAAGAGGAGGGCAGAAGATTTTTTTGTAATTTCAGCAACTTCCTTGGAATATTCTGCCATCATTGGACTTGCTCCAAGAGATAAAACAAAGTCAGCAAGTCTAGCTCTTGTGACGCTATTTGAAATAATATGTACTAAGGGAGCCTTGTCCCTTAGATTATTTAAATTTGCCTTAATTTTCATTTTTATCACTCAAATTATACATGTGATATAGGGGTCCCCTGCCCCTTCCTATATCAAAGCCATAAGCTATGGCACCACTTAAATATTTTTTTGCAGCTACAAGTGCATCATAAAGACTTTTACCCTTTGCAAGTTCACAAGCTAGGGCACTGGATAAGGTGCAACCTGTGCCATGGGTGTTTTTGTTGTCTATGTTTTTTCCCTCTATTACAAAGAGCCCCTCTCTTCCACAAAGCACATCATCCTTTGAGTCTTTTAGGTGACCTCCCTTTATTAGAAAGGCTACTTTATATTTGTTATATAAAAATTCTGCTGCCTCCTTCATCTCTTCAAGGCTTTCAATTTTTTTGCCGTAAATAATTCCAGCTTCAATGAGATTTGGGGTGATTAAAGTTGCCTTTTGAAATAAAATTTCCTTCATCTTCTCAAGAGTATCATCAGGCACAAGGGTAAAGCCGCTAGTTGATGTAATAACTGGGTCTAAAACTATGGGCAGATCTTTAAAATATTTTTCAGCTATTTCAGATATAACTTCTACTTGTCCTGGACTTGCCACCATGCCAATTTTTACAGCATGGGGCATAATATCTTGGCAAATTGACAAAAGCTGACCCTTAAGCATTTCTTCACTTATAGGTGAGGAAGCCTGAACACCCATAGTATTTTGTGCAGTTATTGCTGTAATGGCAGTCATGCCATAAAACTTATATGAAGTTATGGTTTTTAAGTCGGCTTGGATACCTGCGCCACCGCTAGAGTCAGACCCAGCTATGCTTAAAATCTTTTTAATTTCCATGTTTATTTCCCTCTAAATTAAGATAATCATTAAGAGCTGTCTTTTTAAGGCTCAAAATAATTATTATAGCTATTATCGAACCGCCAAGGGTACTTACAGAAAAAGGAATAATTAGTCCAAAAAATGCCATTTCCTTTCCAAGAATAAACTTGGCTACTGGATAGGCTAATAGGGCACCTATAACTCCTGTGCCAAAAACTTCTCCCAAAAAGGCAAGGGAAAGCTTTCTTGTCTTGTAATATAAAATGCCTGCTAAAAAGGCACCAACCATTGAACCAGGAAAGGCCATTAAAGAACCTGTTCCTGATAAATTTCTAATAAGTGAAATGCAAAAGGCAACAAGGACTGAATAGATGGGCCCCAATATTACTGCAGAAAGTACATTTACCATGTGCTGAATTGGATAACACTTTGAAAGTCCCACTGGAAAGTTTACAAAGGAAAAAACAACGCCTATGGCAACAAAAAGAGCTGCCACAGTTAACTTCTTAGTATTAGATTTCATATTTACCTCCTAGAGAGTGCTGACATAAAAACTAAAACTATTCCCTACGTTGGCATTATCCAAATCAGGTAACGGTCGAAATTAACAATTTCCTCTCAGCCTGTCAACAAGCTCCCTTTTTTATTTAATTAAATTTTTACACTGAACTAAATTTATTTAAATTTTAATATTAGTTCACTTAGATTAAGCTTCTATTTTAATATCTTTGCCTTCAAGTATTAAATTCATATTTTTTGCAGAGCACATTGAGCCGCACATTGTGCAGGTATTTTCTTCTTCAGGCATGGATGAATCTCTGTACTCTCTTGGCTTAACCTTGTCAAGAGCAAGCTCAAACATTCCTTCCCAGTCAATCTTTTGGCGTCTCTTGCTCATTTCTAAATCCCAATTTCTTGCGTCCCTTAATTTATTAATGTCACCTGCATGAGCTGCAATTTTGCAAGCTACAATTCCTTCGCGAACATCTTCTACATTTGGCAGTCTCAAATGTTCAGCAGGCGTTACATAACACAAGAAATCTGCACCATGAGCCGCTGCAATTGCACCGCCAATTGCCGATGTAATATGGTCATAACCAGGTGCCACATCTGTAACAAGAGGTCCCAAGACATAGAAAGGTGCCTTGTGACAAAGTTTCTTTTGAAGTTTGACATTCATTTCAATGTCACCAATTGGCACATGACCAGGTCCTTCAATAATTACTTGCACATCCTTATCCCAAGCTCTCTTTGTAAGCTCGCCAAGTGTAATAAGTTCTGAAATTTGTGCAGGGTCTGTGGCATCATGAATGCCACCAGGTCTCAGAGAATCTCCAAGAGAAAGAGTCACATCATATTCTCTGCAAATATCCAAGAGCTCATCATAGTATTGGTAAAAGGGATTTTCTGCGTCATTCATCATCATCCAACCAAAGAGTAGAGAGCCTCCTCGAGATACAATTTCATTTACACGCCTATTCCTCATAAATATTTCAGCATTTGCCCTATTTATGCCTGCGTGAATTGTCACAAAGTCCACTCCATTTTCGGCATGATTTCTAACTACATCTAAAAATTCCTCTGCCTTTATGTAAGAAAGTCCCTTGTCCAAAAAACCAACTGCATCATACATGGGCACTGTGCCTATCATGGCTGTAGATTTTTCAATTAATTTTTTCCTAAATTCTTGAGTCTTGCCATAATTTGATAAATCCATTATGGCTTCTGCACCCATTTTTAGTGCCATGTCAACTTTTTCCATTTCCATGACCATGTCATTTAAGTCCTTGGAAATTCCTAAGTTTACATTAATCTTGGTCCTAAGCCCCGTGCCAATGCCTTCAGGTGAAATTGATTTGTGATTTTTGTTTTTTGGAATGACAATTTCTCCACAAGCCATTTTCTCCAGTAGATACTCACAAGATACATTTTCCTTTTCTGCCACAATTTTCATCTCTTCTGTGACAAAACCATGTTTCGCTGCCTCCATTTGAGTAGCATATTTCATATAAAAAAACCTCCTATAAAATTATAGGAGTAATCTTACTTTTCCCTGCCAAGGCATTATCCTAGCAGGTAAGATGGTCGAGTCTTAACTCCTCTCAGCAAATTGCTCCCATAAGTTTATTTATTCATTTATTGATTTTATAATATCAAATCTTTTAAAACAAGAAAAAATATAATACTAATTCATAAAATATTTTAAGTCTCTTTAATAGAGATAATAAATTTTTATCTCTTAATATTTTATAATTGATTCTACCCTTGTGCCATTTAAAACTTCCCTTCCCTTTAAATCTTCAAGTTCAACTAAAAAGATTATGGAAGACACTTCTCCCTTTAGCTTTTCCACAAGATTTACAGAGGCCTTGGCTGTGCCGCCAGTGGCAAGAAGGTCATCAACTATTACAACTTTTTCGCCAGGCTCTAGGGCGTCCTTGTGAATTTCAATTGAGTCTTCGCCGTATTCAAGCTCATAGGATTCTCTTTCCTTATCCCAAGGAAGCTTGCCTGGTTTTCTCACTGGCACAAAACCCTTGTCGAGTTTATAGGCAAGGGCTGAAGCAAAAATAAATCCCCTTGCTTCAATGCCAATGATCTTATCTACATCATCATCAATTTTTTCTGCCATTTGGTCTACAGCTTTTTGGAAGGCATCCTTGTCCTTTAAGAGAGTGGTAATGTCTCTAAAGATGACTCCTTCCTTTGGATAATCTTTTATTGCACGAATTGTATCTTTTAATTCCATAACTTCCTCCATTCCCTTATAGTATAACATCTTTGTCAGCTAACTAAAACTTTTATTATCATTCTTTTAATGATATAATATGTTAAATTTTTCTATTTATTCACGAGGTGTTAAATGAATAAAAATATAAAAAAATATGACAGAGAAATAAGAAAGGCAAATTTTTCTGAAGCTCTATTTACCTTCCTCTCTCTAGTTGTAATTATGTTTATAAGTATTATAAAGTACGAAGAAAGTCCCCACATACCCATGCTCATTGGGGTCTTAATAGCTTCTCTTGTCGCCCTAAAAATTGGCTACTCCTGGGAATTTATTGAGAACTCCATGATAAAGGGGATATCACAAGCCATGCAGTCCATAATAATTCTCGCCATCATTGGAGTTTTAATTGGCGTTTGGATTTTAGCTGGCGTTGTGCCAACTATGATCTACTACGGACTTATGATTTTAAAGCCATCAATTTTTCTTGTAGCAACAGTTTTAATCACTTCAATAACTTCTCTTGCTACGGGAACAAGTTGGGGCACTGCTGGCACTATGGGTATAGCCCTCATGGGCATAGCAAGTGGTCTTGGCATACCTGCACCAATAACAGCAGGTGCAGTTTTATCTGGCGCCTACTTTGGCGACAAGATGAGCCCCCTATCTGATACAACAAACCTTGCACCGGCAATGGCAGGCACTGATGTCTTCACTCACATCAAAGCAATGGTTAAGCCAACAATTATTACTTATATCTTGACCCTACTCATCTTTGGCTTTTTATCACTGAAGTACAGGGGAAGCTCTGCAGATTTGTCTAGCGTAACTATGATTACTGAAGGCTTAAAAAATAATTTTAATATTTCTCCAGTTCTTTTGATTCCGCCCCTTATTGTAATACTTTCTATTGCAAAAAAAGTTCCTGCAGTGCCTGGCATTAGCCTTGGCATAATTGTAGCTGCCATTATGGGACCTCTTTATCAAAAAGTAAATTTTGGCGACATCTTATCTGCTGCCTTAAATGGTTTTGTGTCTGAAACTGGCCTTGAATCAGTGGATAAACTTTTAACTACTGGCGGACTTAACAACATGATGTCTTCCATTTCCCTTACAATTATCGCCATGATGTTTGGTGGAATTGCAGAAGAGACGGGAATACTTGAAGCCATAGTAAAAAAATTCCTTGGCAAGGTTCAGTCCACTGTTGGTCTTGTCACTGCCACAATTCTCACTTGCTTTTTCACAAATGCAACTATGCCTGAGCAGTACATCTCCATAGTTGTACCTGGCAGAATGTTTAAAAATGAATATAGAGATAGGAATTTGGATTCAAAACTTTTGTCCTCAACACTTGAGTCAGGTGGAACAGTTACATCAGCTATGGTCCCTTGGAACACTTGTGGTGCTTATATGACATCAGTCCTTGGAGTTTCCACTGTTCACTACCTTCCATTTTTATTCTTTAACCTTCTAATGCCCCTTGTGCAAATAATAATTACTGCCCTTGATTCGAAAAAATTTATCTTAGACCAAGATAAAGATGCTTTCACCAATTGAAAAACCGCCTCTTTTTGGTATAATGTTTAGTGGAATAAAAAAAGAGGTGTGTTATGTATAAAGATATAATAAGTGGACTTACAAATTCTGCAAACACGAAGAAAAATTTACTTGAAGGCTCTCTTTTTAAGTACATGGTTGCTTCCATACTTGCAGGATTTTTTATTGGCATGGGCATGCTCATAATGACTCTATCAGCTAGTGTCTTTTCTCCTCTGCCCATACCTGTCGTAAAATTTATTAACGGCTTTGTCTTCTCCCTTGCCCTATCCTTTGTGGTCTTTGCAGGCGGAGAACTCTTCACAGGAAATGTCCTTGTGACAACAGTTGGAAGACTAAATAAAAAAATTGACACTGGAAGTCTTTTAAAGATTTTAATTTTTTCTTATCTTGGAAATATTTTGGGCTCAGTTTTAATTTCATTTTTATTTAAAATGACTGGCGTTTCCCCTGAATATAATGAAGCCCTATTAAAACTTGCCACTGGAAAGACGAGCTTTGACTTCCTTCCACTGCTTTTCAAGGGAATTATGTGTAACATTTTAGTCTGCCTTGCAGTTTTAATTTGCTCAAGAAAAATTTCTGATTCAGCAAAATTAATTTTAATTTTTTGGTGCATACTTGCCTTTGTAAGCCTTGGCTTCGAGCATAGTGTTGCAAATATGACTTGCTTTGCCTTGGCAAAAATGTTAAATTCAGATTTTACTTTTGCATTAATTCTTAAAAATTTAATACCTGTAACTATTGGAAATATTATAGGTGGCGCTTTAGTTGCCCTAACTTATAATACTATAGCTTCAGAAAAGTAAAAGAGACGAGGTCAAGGAGCCTCGTCTTATTTTTTTCGTAAACTTACTATTAACTTGTAAATAAAAAATATAAGGACCATGACAAATACTGTCACTATAAAAAGTCCCAAAATATAATTTGGAAAGACATTTTTTATAGTAGCAAGGGGCGAGCCTTCATAGGGCTCCTCTATAAAATAATAATTTGCCTCTAGCTTTTTGTTTAAAACTTTTATTATAGGAAGAGTTACAAGTATAAAAATTATAGGATAAATAATGTCTCTTAGCCTTGGCAGGTATTCCTTTGAAATCACAAGATAGATTGGATAAAAGGCATTGATGCCGTGGATTATCCAAGAAATTATTGCCACATAGGAATATTTATTTACTTGGTCCCAACCTGGCGTAAGTAAACTTAAAATTGCAGCTGGCATAAATAAATAGTAAAGACATGACTTTATAATCTTGCTGTCATAGAAGGCATCCAGAGCCATAAACTGCGCCCCAATGAGGCAGAGGTGAAAGGGCAAGTAAGAAGAGTCATAGTGACCGTCAATTAAAACTGCTATAAGCCTAATAATTTCCAGGCTAATGGGCAGGAGGGCAAGAACTTTTCTAAATTTTTTATTCTTCCAGGGCTTGTATAAAAAAATCGCAAAAATAAAAATAATAAATAGGCAGGCAAAGTGATAGGCTCCGAAAAAATTAAATCCAACCTCGCCATAATCTAAATCCCAAAAATTTCTCATTTCTAATTAAAATCCTTTATCTTTTTTCTTCAAATATTTTAACATAGAATCGTTAAAATTTTTTTCTTTTAAAATTATTTTCACCCTTATTTTAAAATTCCTTTCCACTAATTTCAATTTCGCCCACAATAAAAAGTGTAAAGGTCCCCTTGGCAACTATTTTGTCGCCCTTCTTTGCCAAGACTTCTATAACCTCTGTGCTTTTGCCTGAGTGAATTATCTTCGTTGTGGAGTAAATTTCTTCTCCAAGTTTTACGCTGGAAATAAAGTTCACACTAGAGTCTAAGGTCACGCCCTTTCTACCCATGGCAATGGAAAGGCAGCCTGCTGCTGTATCCATGAGGGCAAAAATTTCTGCTCCGTGAAGAATGTTATAGGCATTAAATTGATTTTTCTCTGGCTTCATCTTTAAAACTAAGTTGTCGCCACTAAGGTCAAGTAATTCTATATGACTTCTCTTTACATATTCATCTTCTTCAAATAATTTTTTAAAATTAATTTTCTCCATTTCTCCCCCTATTAAAAAAAGAAAGCTGTCTAATATTTAAGTCTACTAAATTGGAAACAGTGATGCCAATAAGCCTTAGCTTTTCGCCCTCATAGGCCTCATCAAAAATTTCCAGGCTCTTATTAAAAATATCTTCTTCCTCATAAATTGCTGAATCATAGGTCCTGGACCTGGTCTTAAGCTTAAAATTTTCATTTTTCATCTTTAAAGTCAAGGTGTAGCCAGAAATTTCCTTTACGATTAAATCTTCTGACACTTCCCTGGCAAAGTCCCTTAAGTAATTTATCATCTCATCCTTATTTTTTGTTGCCTCAAAGGTTGACTCTGTGCCAAGACTTTTTCTCACAGCATTTGGAGTCACTTCTCTCCTGTCAATGCCCCTGATCCTGTAATAAATTTCTTCTCCACTTTTTTTGAACATACTTGTCAAAAAATCATAGGACAGGTTGTAAAGGTCCTCAACCTTATTTATGCCAATATTTCTAAGTTTTTTCTCAGACTTACTGCCAATGCCATGAACCTTTCTTATGTCCAGGGGAAATAAAATCTCTGGCATATCGGACTCTCTAATAATCATAACTCCCCTGGGCTTATTCCAGTCGCTTGAAAGTTTTGCCAAAAATTTGTTGTAGCTAAGGCCAACACTTACGCTTAGACCAGTTTTATCGTAGACATCTTTTTGAAGATCATAAACAATACTTTCATGGTAGCCAAGTCCCGTCAGGTCGAGATAAGACTCATCAATAGAAACTTTTTCGATCTTATTTGTATATTTCTTTAAGACATCAAAAACTTCACGAGACTTTTCCAGGTATCTTTCCCTTCTCATGGGCTTGATGATCAGGTGGTCGCAGAGATTTTTCGCCATATACATGGGCATGGCAGAGTGGATGCCATAATTTCTGGCAATATAATTAGCCGTAGTGACAACTCCATGATTGGATCTGCCACCTACGACCACTGGTTTTCCTATTATGCTCCTATCGTCAAGCTCTTCAACTGATGCGTAAAAGGCGTCTATATCAACATGTATAATAATTCCCATAAATATCACGACTTTAGTATATCACAAGAGCTTTTTATAAAGAAGACAATTTGATATAATTCTAGAGAGGTGAGATTTTGAAAAGAAAAGTTGCGCTCTACGATTTTGACAAAACTGTGGTGAATTGTGAGTCCATAGTTGAGCTTTATAAATATGCCTACAAAAACAAAAAAATAAATATTTTTAAAAATCTTTGGAAATTAGCTGTGGCTTACATAAAATCAAAGCTAAATTCTGATTTTGATATTATGAAAAATCAGATGGTCTCTATTATAAAATATTTGACGGAAGATGACCTCCAGGACTTTGTCACAAACTATCTCTATCCAAAATTTTTCTTCAGTGAATTTGAAGATGAATTTTCTTCCTATGATGAGGACACCATAAAAATCCTCTGCTCTGCCTCTGCCACAAATTATTTAATTTATGTTGGCGAATTATTTTCTTTCGACTATATTATTGGCACAGACTTAGACGAGGACTATAAATTGTGTCGCGGCAACAACAAGAAGGATGTCAAGGTAAAAAATATCCAGGAAATTTTAGAGAGAGATGGGATTGAAATCGACTACGAAAATTCCCTAGCCTACTCCGACTCCTACAAGGACGACAAGTATATGCTTCGCATGATAAAAAATAGGTTTTTAATTAATTCAAGGGTGAATAAAAGGGGATATGTAAATTTATCCTGGCATACAAATAAATAAATTCAAAAAAATAAACTGAGGCACATATTGTTCTCAGTTTATTTTTGTCTAAATTAAAACCCCTTGCTAAGAATATCCTATGGAAAAAATTGTGTGTCTTTCAAATCGAAGAGCTTCGTCCAAAATCGCACTGTTTGAGCGAAGCGAGTTTGCGATTTTAGAAGCTCGAGATTTAGAAAGCACCAATTTTTGTAATGAGATATTCGAGCATGGGGTTTTGTATTTAATTTTAATTTCTTTTATTATTTAAATTCCTAAAATATATTTTTCAATTAATTCAGCAATTTCGTCATAGGATTTTTCTCCAATGAACTCATAAACTTTTTCGCCCTCCTTGTAGAAGGAAACTCGCGGCAATTGAAAGATTTCGTGTTTTTCTGCAAAGTCCTTATTTTTGTCAAGATCCATGTAGTAGCAGGAGACTTCCTTAAACTCTTCTTCAAGAAGAACTTGCATAACTTCCATAAGTGGCTCGCAGTGAGAACATCTCTCTGCACCAAAGATGACAAGAGCCGCCTTTTGAGATTTTATTGTTTCGTCAAAATAATTTTCTGTCACATATTTTATTACAGATTCATTTCTCTTAATTACCTTTTTATTTTCTTCAAGGTCTTTTACAGATTCAGATTCTTGTGAAAGTGGGTCAATGTCATTATTAAGTGAACTTCTATTTACATTAGTAACTTCCACAGACTTGAAACTGCCTGCCCCCTTTAGCTTGTAGTAGGATGCATCTTCAATCTCTTCAATTTCATTTTCACTTTCATCTACGCCTAGATAATCGTAGGGATACCTATAAACTCTGTAGATCATATTGTTCTTCAAAAGATTTTCCGTCGTCGTCCTGTAAGGGCAGGTCCACTGCCAAACTATTTCCTTGGAGTGAGTAATCTCTAAGACAAGACCTTCTGTGGCAAGAGCTATTAGTGTGTTGCCATTGGGAAGTCTTTGAAGGTTTCCACCATAGGGCGAATAAAATTTGTAGCCATTCATGGGAATGGAAAAACCAAAATCCCTAGGATCCACTGACCAGTTAAGAGATAGAGTCACTGGATTTATTTCAAGAATTCTTGAATAATTTCTCACAAAAGGCAATAGTCCCGATGGAGATGTAAGAGTTGGTGAACCGTAGCCACATCTTCCCCCATTATCAAAAATTAAAAGATTGCCCTCGCCAGTTAAGCCCTTGGGAATAATACTTGCAAAGGCAGAGCCTACTACAGGGTCAACCTTTTTGAAGTCAGAAAAATTTGGTCCCAGCTTGTAGCAAATGCGCGACCTCTTTTTGTCAATGATGCCAATTATATTTGCAGCTCTCGCCGTAAATAAAATATTGTCTGGATGAAAGCGTGGATCTCCTTGGTCATACCACTTGTTCTCGCCAATTGTAGAAATTGATGTAACATCTAAATAATTGCCCAGAGGTCTCTCTGTCATTCTCAGATTTGGATTTCTGTAGAGAACATTTTTCGCCTCTTCAGAAAATCCCAGCTGGTCAAAGTGCTCGCTAAAGGAAAATTTCCAAACAATATTTCCCTCTTCGTCCACTTCTAAAATCACATCATCAAGCAAAGTCTTATCAGAAATTCTGTTGTCCTTAATGGCATCGTGAACGAGTAGGAGAGTTTTGCCCCCTTCCACAATTTTTTCACCAGGATAATAATAGCCAAGAGAGTTGCCCTCCCTTTGGAAGTCAGAGTGAGCCCTAGCCATCCACTTAGGCCTGTAGCCCCTGTCCTCTGTAAACTTAAACTTGTCGAAGTCAAATTGAACCCTGCCCTCCTTGTCAAACTCAATGAGTTTTATACCGTCGCTGACGCCAAAGTCTGATGACCTAAAAGAAGAAATGCTCATAATATTTTTGTTGGGCAGCATCTTGGCAGGCATTGGGTTTACAGAATACCTTTTGAGCTCTGTGCCGTCCATTTTTGTTATAAGAGCTCCGTCCTTGGCAGTTGAAATTAAATTTATGCCATTGTAGGCCTTTTCTCTCTTGTAGACTACAGTTCCTCTTGGATAGACTCTCATTATACACCTCTATTTCTAATAAACTTTTCTGCATAAACTGTTGCCACTGCCCCATCATTTGCCGCTGTGACAATTTGCCTAAGGGGCTTCTCTCTTATGTCTCCTGCAGCAAAAATTCCTTCCACAGATGTCCTCATGCAGTCGTCAGTTTTTATAAAGCCAAAACTATCTACTTCCACAAGGTCTTTTACAAAGTCGGAGTTGGGACTCATACCTGCAAAGATAAAAATCCCATCAGAAGTGACCCTAGTCTTTGTATTGTCAGAAAGATCTAAAATATCAAGACTGTTAACTCTTTCGCCCCCATAAATTCCCTGAAGCTTTGAGTGCCAAGTGTAAGAAACTTTTGGATTCTTTTTTATCCTCTCAACTTCAAGTTCATTTCCATCAAAATTTCCCTCGTCGTGAATAATAATCATGTTAATGGAGTTGGCAAAATTAGAGAGATAATCAGCCTCCTCTAAAGCAAGGTCCCCAGAACCTAAAATATGTATGTCCTTGTCCTTAAAATAATCGGCATCACAAGTTGAACAGTAGGACACACCACGACCAGCAAATTCCGTTTCGCCAGGCACATTTATCATCTTGGCATAGGTTCCCGTAGCAATAATAATTGCCTTAGAATAAAATTCCTTTCGCCTAGCAGTAGTAAGCTTAAAACCATCATCAACTTTTTCGATTTTAGAAACAGTGCCATAAATAAACTCATTGGTAGTAAAATTTTCAGCTTGCTTTCTAAACTCATTTATGAGATCTCTTCCAGCAATCTCCTTAAAGCCAGGGTAGTTGATAATTTTTGGCGTGTCGTTAACCCTTCCGCCAAAGGAAAACTTCTCTATGACAAGAGTATTTAAAAGAGACCTGCCAGCATAAATGGCAGCACTTAAACCAGCTGCCCCTGCACCAATAATAATCAAATCATACTTTTTCATCTAATCACCTCAAATAGAATCCACAGGATTTTGTGGAGCCTTTTTAATAATCTTAAACTTGCCATCATGATAGTCAGCAATATTAAACTCGGCGTTGCGCCTTACCCTATTTATCCAAAAATTTTCCATGGGCACATTTTCCATAATAGAATACATGGCAACAATAGTGACACCGTGAGTGACAATCAAAATATTTTCGTCAAGCTCAGGATAGACAGCATACTCAAAAAATTTCTCAACTCGCTTCCTAAGGTCGTAGAGACTTTCACCGTCAATTCTATTGTATTTGTGAGGATTGTCAAAATAAAGACTGTGAAGCCACCTGTCGCTCCTTCTCACATCCTTAATATTTTTGCCAGACCAATAGCCCACATCTATTTCGCGAAGAAGAGCAGTCTTCACAATATGTCTGTCGGGACAAATAATTTTTGCAGTGTCATAGGCGCGACCAAGATCAGAAGAATAAACTGCATCAAAGTGAATGTCCTTACACTTTTCGCGAAGAATCTTGCCCATTTCAATACCTTCTTCAGTAAGTGGCGAATCATCTTGCCCTTGAATAATGCCAGCCCTGTTCCACTCAGTCTCCCCATGCCTTGTAAAATAAATCCTCATACTTCCCTCACAATCTATATGCACAATCTATATAAAAAAATTTCATTCCTACTGATATTATATATTATAAGAAAAAACAATTAAAGTAAGAAAAGCTTTCAATAAAAAACCACTGGTGGGTCCAGTGGAAAATTTACTATTTTTATCTTTCTTCTAAGTCCTTTGATAAGGCTCTTGCTTCACATATTATTTCTCTTGGGTAGTTTAGGTTGTCTAAGATTGCAATGGCGTTACGGCTTGTGGCTGGTCCTTCTTTTAATAGGTAGTCGAATTTTATGTCCCCATCTTCTATTTTTTCTTCAAAGTGCATATTTTTGTAGAGGTCCTTTAACAAAATTGTAAGTTCGATGTCGTGAGTTGCTGCCACTACATGGTTATTTCTTGCCAAATATTTTAGGGTCGCAGTGGCTGCTGCTATTCTGTCAATGGTGTTTGTCCCCCTAAATATTTCGTCAAGCAAAATTATTTTTTCTTCTCCATCTTCTATCATGGCTCCAATTGCCTTGGACTCTGCCATAAAATAGGATAGGTTTTCCATTATTGAGTCAGATATGTCAATGGCTGATCTTAATTTCATTGGCTTTATCTCAAATTTTTCGCCAAAGAAAATTCCAAAGCTAAGGGCAAAGACTGCGTTGATGCCAATTGTCCTAAGATAAGTTGACTTGCCTGATGCATTTGAACCTGTAAGGATCATGGATTTTTCTAAATCTAAATCATTTGCTACTGGGTCCTTTAAGAGTGGAGTGTATAAGTTTTTGCCAGAAATTTTTTCTCCAAAGTCTGCAAAGTTTGTGCCATAGGCCTTTATGATTGAAATAATTCCAATTTGGCAGTCGATTTTTCCCAGCAAGTAGTAAAGTCTAAAGATTTCTTCTCCATATTTTTTGAAATATTTTTGTGCCTTGGAAAAACTCCTGGCTTCTGATAAAAATAATACATTCTTGTAGGTTTCTGCGAAGTCCATTTCTGCATTGCCCGTCAAAAATCCAAAGGACCTTAAAGTTTTCTTTAGGGGCCCAAGTTCTCTTAAAATATTTTCTACTTCTTGGACTTCTTCTGTGAAGACTTGGTCTTTATTTTTCATCAAACTTTCTGATACAAATAAAATACTTTTGAGCCTAACTAAGCTTTCTAACTTGCCCAAAGTTATTTCATTAAATTTTTTGTAGATCAAAGTGTTGACGCCAAGGAGGACAAAGATAAATAGGACCGCCTTTGCCCTTAAGAAAATAAAGAGAAGGATAATATAAAGTGCTGTGAAGGAAAAAATTTTCGCTGCAATGTCAAGTTCTCTATCTACTTTAACTTCTTCTTCAATAAGATTTAGGACATCTTCCTTGAAATAACCAATCTTTCCTAGCTGAAACTGCATGTCTAGAAGCTCATCTTCTCTATCAGCGTAAAGCTTTATGTTGTTCTGAGTCTTTTTAATTTGGTCTTCATCTAAAATCAAATCTCTCAGCCTGTAATAAAAGTATTCCAAGCCCAGCCTAGTCATGTTGTGGTTCATCTTCTCAATTATTTTGTCGAAGTTTAAATCAGCTGCTGTGATTTCAGATAAATTTCCCCCAAGCCTTTTGTGTATGCCGTCAATTTTTCCCTTGAATTTTTTGGAGTGAATTTTGCCAAAGTTTTTTCTTATTTCAACTCTCAAAATTCTTTCGTTTTTAATTTTCACATAGTAGTTGTATAAAAAAACCACTCCAGTAAAAGCTAATAATAAAATAATTGGTGCGTAATAGTCCTTCATGTCATCCTCCTCTTAATCTCTTTCATTATTTTATTACAAAGAGATTGTCATTACAATGTATAAAGACTAGGCAAAAAAAGAACTGCTCACACTTGTGAGCAGCCTTAAAAATTGGC
>NZ_HE978567.1:105990-113218 GCF_000311825.1 Peptoniphilus grossensis ph5
TAAAAATTATTTTATTTCTTTTTGTGTTTTACGGCACTAACAAAAGATGCAAAAACAAGTACCCCAAAATATGGCATTAAAGTTTTTAAAAAATCCAGTTCCCTTTTTTCATAAAGATAATACAAAAAGACACCTGTCATGAAAGTTGTTATTGCAAAAAACAAATACTCTATAAATTTAAAAAATTTTTGCTTTTTCATCTTATTTCACCCATCACTATTAAGTGCTTAAGTCTTAAAACTTAAAATATTATGTAAAAGGCTGTTCATTTTACTAAAAACAAACAGCCCTAAAAATTTATTTAATTATTTACAGTTTGGAAATAATTCGTCAAAGTTTTTAAGAATTACATGTCCAATGTCGTCTTGAGCGTCGATAGTTGATCCACCAATGTGTGGTGTTACATAAAGTCTATCAAGTTCAAATAATTTGTTTTCTACTGGAACATCTTGAGTGTCAAGTCCGCCAGAGCCAAGTTCGTTAGAAAGTGTATCTAAGTTTGCTCCGCCTAGTTTGCCATTCTTGATGTAGTCGTAAAGGTCATCTTCGTTAACAATTCCGCCACGAGCAGCATTTATTATACAAGCTCCGTCTTTCATCTTTTCAAATTCTTCTTTAGCAAATAAGTCCTTAGTGTCAGGAGTTAGTGGCATGTGAAGAGTTACGATGTCAGATTCTTTTACAAGAGTATCGAAGTCAACAAGTTTAGCATAGTCAACTTTGATGTCTTCTGGTTTTAAGAATGGGTCATAAGCAAGAACGCTCATGTGGAATACATTGGCGATTTCGCCAACTCTTCTACCAATTGCACCAAAACCACAAATTCCTAGAGTCTTATTTCTAAGTTCTCTACCAATCCATCTATATTTGTTCCAAATTCCACCCTTAACTTCGTTTTGAGCTTGTACAGAGTTTCTGTAAAGGTCTAACATTTTTGCAAAAACAAGTTCAGCAACTGCGTTTGCATTTTGTCCTGGAGAGTTTTTAACTGGAATATTTTTTTCCTTTGCATATTCAAGGTCAATATGGTTAGTTCCTGTTGAACCAACGAAAATTGCCTTTAAGTTTTTAGCAGCATCAAGAACTTCCTTGTTGATGAATGGGTCAACTCTCATGAATAAGAAATCATAAGGTTCAATAATTTCTGCTAATTTTTCAGAAGTTGGAAGCATAACTTTATCAAGTTCAATACCTCTTTCTTCAAGTCCTTTGTCAATTACATCTGACATATAGTCTACCATTAACGCTTTCATTTACATCCTCCTTAAAATTTTATGTACATCGTTACATTTCTATTTTAGTTGAAAATGAAATCTTTTTCAAGTTCATTTATCTCCTTAATATAATTAACACTTTTCTTTAAAAAAGCCCTTGGAAAACTATTCTATATTTACTTTAAGTTAATAGTTCTCTCAAAGGCATCTCATTGTTTATATAAAAATTTCTGTTTAATTTTATATATTTAGGTAAAACCTAAGTAGTCCCAATATAAAAAGGTGGACTGGATAAAATAGATAATTAAATAATTTGTTTTGCTTTCCCTTTTCGCCATTATACATTATAGTTAGTCCAAAGCCAAGTATTGACCAAACTTCTTTTATTATAGTCAAGTAGGCAAAGGCTGCTGAAAGGATAGGTCTATTGTAAAATATATAAAAGAAAAAAGCTGTCAGTATTGCGTGAAAATCATAATCACCTGACACAAAAATGCTTGCAAAGTACATGACCATTAAAAGTGGTATAGAAAATAAAAGCCATTTCCTTCCAATTTTATCTTCAAATTTATTTCTAATTTCATCTAGGATCCAAATAAAAATTAGGGAGAGAGCCAGAGAAAATAAGACATTATTTAATCTAAACTCCAAAAAAACTTTTGAAGAAAACATATCATAGGGCACTTCTGAAATCACTGCAAAGAAAAGTAAATTTAGTAAATATTTTTTCCTTGAATGAGTCCTAAAAAATCCCTCCACTATAAAAAATGAAAAGAGGGGAAAGGCAATGCGGCCTAAGACATCAAAGACTGTGGAAATCTTTGAGAGCGTGCTTCCTACTTCAAGGTAGGGCAAAATTATGACCTTGTTGACATGATCAATTAACATAGATGTAAAGGCCATGTATTTTAACTGTGCTCCATTTAAGAATTGAATCCTTTTTAATTTTTCATTATTAAATCTTTCCATACTTTACTCCAAAATTTTCGCAAAAATATTTTACTATAAAATTTATGAAGTAACCAAGGAAAAATTTTAAATCTTCCTAAAATTTTCTTTTAGGTCTTGGTAGTCCCTCATAATATTTTCTATTATATCCCTTACACTTTCCACTTTATTTAAATACTCGTAGCCTTCTCCTGCCATGACAGAGCCCCATTCCACATCTCCATCTCTTACAGCTTTATAGCTAGAGCCTTCAGCGTACTTTTCAAATTCTTCTTGACCAAGCTTATTTAATTCGATCTCCAAAAGTTTATCAGCCAACTTATTTTTATAGCACCTTATTGGATGAGGCGTGGTAATTCCTGTGACAATTATGTCCCTATCTGTGGCTTCAAGCAGAGTCTTTTTAAAGTTTTCGTGGACTGGCGCTTCTTCTGACACCAAAAATCTCGTGCCCATTTGCACTCCACTTGCCCCCAAAATTTCTGCAGCCAAGATATGCCTTGCCGTGTAAATTCCTCCAGCAGAAATCACTGGAATTTTTACAGAATCACAAATTTCTGGTAGAGCTGGGAAGGTATTGAGCTTTCCTATGTGTCCTCCTGCTTCTGCCCCTTCAAAGACACAGGCAATGGCACCGAGACTCTCAACTTTTTGCGCCATCTTTTTGTTGGCAATAATAGGAATTACTTTTAAACCATTTTTTAACCAATAATCAAAATATTTTTCTGGATTGCCTGCACCACAAGTTATAATTTTTACTCCCTCTTCCACAACAATTTTATTGAGCTCGTCAATGGCTGGGTGAATCATTACCATATTGACTCCAAAGGGCTTGTCTGTCATCTTTTTTATTTTTCTTATTTCTTCTCTAACGACCTCTGGACTAAAGCCTCCAGTGGCTATCATGCCAAGACCACCAGCTTCAGATACTGGACCTGCAAGTTCTGATGTAGAAATATTTGCCATGGCTCCCTGCAAAATTGGATACTTAATATTTAATAGATGGGAAATTTTCATTTTTACCTCCAAAACTTATAAATTTTTTATCTTTTAAGATTGATAAATTTTATAAATCTTTCGATATTTTATTTTTAAATTTACATTTTATACTTACCCTAAAAGCAAATTTCATCACTTTATTGCAGTTTCTTTCTTTTAAACCGTTTTCAAATTTATAGTTTTGTATAAATATTATACAATTTTTCGCCCCAATATCCTTTTTTATTTAATTGACATTTAATATTAATTATTGTAATATAAAACTATCAGATAAACATTTTCATAAAATTTTTAGTTTATTTGAATAATGTCAAGGAGGATTATTATGACTAAGAAAAAATTTATGACACTCATGATGCTTATTGCTTTGGTTGCAGTTACTTTAACTGCTTGTGGCGGTGGCGGAAACAAAAAAGAAGAACCTGCTAACAATGCTACTAAAACTGAAGAAAACGCAAAGACAGAAGAAGGCAAGGAAGACGGTGGCGCAATCACAGCTGAAGGTTTAATGGAAACTAAAGGCGGATTCATGTCAGTTGCTACTGGCGGTACTGGTGGTACATACTACCCACTAGGTGGAGCTCTATCTAACATTCTTAATAATGCAGGTGTTAACTACACAGCTACTGCACAAGCTACTGGTGCTTCTAAAGAAAATGTTGAACTTGTTACTAGGGGAGACGCAGAAATCGCATTTATCCAAAACGACGTTGCTTACTATGCAGTAAATGGTACTGATACTTTTGAAGGAGAAGAAAAACCTAGTCTTAGAGGACTTTGCTGTCTATATCCAGAAATCGTACAAATAGTTGCTTCTGATGAATCAGGAATTAAAACTATTGACGATCTTAAAGGCAAGAGAGTGGCTGTTGGTTCTCCAGGATCTGGTGTTGAAGTTAACGTAAAACAAATTCTTGATATTCACGGAATTACTTACGATGACTTAGGAAAAGTAGATTACTTATCTTTCGCAGAAGCTGCTGACCAAATTAAATCTGGTCAAATTGATGCAACTTTCTTAACTGCAGCTATTCCATCTTCAGCTATTACTGAACTTGCAACAACTCACGATGTTCACCTAGTTCCAATTGCAGAAGATAAAGCTGAAGCTCTTATCGCAAAATATCCTTTCTATGTTAACCTACACATCACTCCATCTGAATACAAGGGACAAGACCAAGAAATCTCTGTAGTAGCAGTACAATCAATGCTAGCTGTTGACGAAAAAATGGCTGAAGAAGACGCTTATAATATTGTTAAATTATTATTTGAAAACCTTGATACTATGAAAGAATCTCACGCAAGAGGTGGCGACATCGCTCTTGAAAAAGCTCTTGACGGTATGAGTATTGAAGTTCACCCAGGTGCACAAAAATATTTCGATGAAGTTAAAAAATAATGAATGGTAGAAATAAAGAGGGCATTGGAAAGAAGTTTTTCTTTCCAATTCTCTTTATTATAATAGTTTTTTTTATTTTATCCTTTGTGAAAATCGACGCAATAATAATAAAATCTTACTTTAATGGAGACCTATTAAAGATAGAACACTTAAAGGATAAGGAAAGGTTCGGCATAGTCTATACCCATTCCGTTGAAAGGTCAGAGACTAGTGAATGGTATGAAGTTCGCGATGGCAAATTAATACTTATGGAACAAAGATATCGCGACCAAGGTGCAGGTCTTCCTGTAAATTTAATATACAAGTTTAAATACGCCGATGACGGTAGTTTTTGCCTATATGATATGAATGTTCCCTTTGAAACTGTTGTTTATAGGACTGGGGCTGTCATAGCAAATCACAAACTTGTTATCAATGGAAGGACCACTCCCTTTTTAGATTTTTCTGAACCGAGAGAAGCTTTAGAATTTTCTACTGAACACATCTCACTTTTACAATACGCACTAAGGAGGTGCCAAATTGAGCGAAGATAAAAAATTAAATGAAAATATAGAATCTGAAGAAATAAAAACAGAGGATTCAAAACTAGATTCACAAGATGCGTCTTCTGAAGCTAGTTTTACTAAGACCGCTGAAGAACTTGGTGCAATGAATGTTGATGAATTAATGGAACAATACGACCTTGAAACTAGTAAGCTTCGTAAGTTATCTGGTAAGGTTGCCCTATTCATTACAATCGTTGCAATTTTAATGTCTGCTTTCCACTTATTTACAGCATGGCATGGTACACTTTTAGCTATGAAGCAAAGATCTCTTCACTTAATCTTTGCCTTTACTATTGGATTTGCACTTTATCCAGGATTTAAAAAGTCATCAAAAGATAAAATTGATATCACTGATTGGCTACTTATTATTTTATCAGTAGGAGTATGGGGATACATATTCTTCAATGTAGAAGCAATTGCCCTTAAGGGTGGTCAAATGTCCACTACAGATATGGTTCTTGGTGTTCTTGCAGTTCTTCTTACTCTTGAAGTTACAAGAAGAGTTGTAGGACCAGAACTTCCTATCGTTACTATAATATTCCTACTATTTGCTTACTTCGGCAGACATATGCCAGGTATATTTGCCCACAGAGGATTTAATGTTACTAGAATTGTTTCACACATGTATATGACTACTGAAGGTATTATGGGTACACCTCTTGGAGTATCTTCTACTTTCGTATTTATGTTTATACTATTTGGATCCTTCCTAGACAAAACTGGTGTTGGTGAATTCTTTATAGACTTTGCTTACGCTTTAACTGGTTCTACAAGATCAGGTCCAGCTATGACATCAGTTCTTTCTTCTGGACTTATGGGTTCAATCTCAGGTTCATCTGTAGCTAACACAGTTACTACTGGTGCCTTCACAATTCCACTAATGAAATCAGTTGGTTACAAACCTCACTATGCAGGTGCCGTAGAAGCTACTGCATCTACTGGTGGACAAATCATGCCTCCAGTAATGGGTGCTGCTGCCTTTATCATGGCAGACTTCACTGGTTTCCCTTACATTTCAATTGTTAAGGCTGCCATTATCCCAGCTGTTCTATACTATATAGCTGTTGGTACAATGGTTCACTTGGAAGCTTGTAAACTTGGCCTTAAAGGTATGCCAAGAGAATCACTTCCAAAGGTTTCAAGTATTTTAAGAAAACAAGGTTATTTAACTCTACCTCTTATTGCAATCATCTTCATGTTGGTTAAACAATATCCACCAACAATGGCTGCTTTAACTGGTATAGTAATTGGCGTTATAGTTGCCATGACAGTATCTCTTATTAAAAAAGATAATTCCTTTACTCCTAAAGATATTCTTGGAGCAATGGAAGCAGGTGCTAAGGGTGCCGTTGGTGTAGCTTGTGCCTGTGCTTGTGCTGGTATGATCGTAGGTGTTGTAACACTTACTGGTTTCGGTCTAAAGATTGCAGAAGTAATCGTACAAATAGCTCAAGGTAGACTTATCCCTACACTACTTCTTACAATGATATCTTCAATTATCCTTGGAATGGGACTTCCAACTACTGCAAAGTACATCGTACTTGCAACAATGGCTGTTCCAGCAATAACAAAACTTGGTGTAAACCTAATGTCAGCCCACTTATTTATCCTATACTTTGGTGTAGTTGCCGACGTTACTCCTCCAGTAGCCCTAGCTGCTTACGCAGGAGCAGGTATCGCAGGTGCCAACTCAATGAAGACTGGTTTCCAAGCCTTCAAGCTTGCCATAGGTGCCTTCATAATACCTTACATCTTTGTTATTAATCCACACTTAATAATGGTGGATTCCATAGTAGGAACAACAGTAAATTGGCTTCCAGTAACAGCTGCACTTCCAACAATTGTAACAGCTCTTATTGGTACAGTTTGCTTGGCAGGTACAGTTGAATCTTACCTATTTGGCAACCTAAGAATCTGGCAAAGAATTATACTTCTTTTAGCTGCTTTCGCACTACTTGATCCAAAGCTTCTTACTGATGCAATTGGACTTGCTGCTCTAGCACTTATCTATGTAACTCAAAAAATATTAAATAAGAATAAACCAGCAGCTGCTGCTTAATCTTAATTAATAAAATAACTTTAAAAATTTTATATTATCTGTTGGAGGGTAAATCTCCAACAGA
>NZ_HE978567.1:114327-119396 GCF_000311825.1 Peptoniphilus grossensis ph5
GGTTTTTTTGCAAAAAAATGGCTCTATAATTATTTTTGGATTAAATCTCTAAAAAATATTTCGTAAAAAAAATTGCACCCATATCTTTGATTCATTCTTAAATAAACAAAGACATAAGTGCAAAATTTTTATTTAAAATTTATTATAACTTAACATAAAAAAGGAGCCCATAGACTCCTTTTATCCTTATCTTATCCTCTTACTCTTTCATTTTCTTTGTCATAGAAAACTCTGTCGCATAATTTTGCCTTTAGGCTGCCTGCCTTAGTTTTAATTTCAACTTCTTTTCCTTCCACTGCACATTCCTTTTCAATTAAGCAGTAGCCAATGAATTTTTCTAGAGTGTAGCCGTAAGTGAATTTAGTAACCTTGCCGATTTCCTTGCCATCACAAAGAACAAGATCTCCTGCTTCAACTTGACCTTCTTCTAAAAGTTCAAAGCCGAAAAGATCTCTCTTAATGTTTCCCTTTGCCTTTAGAAGTTCATCCTTGCCAATGAAGTCACTATCCCAGTGAACTGTCCAGCCATAGCCAACTTCAAGAGGATTTGTGCCTTCAAGGTCGCTCATTAAAACATAGCCCTTTTCTCCTGGCAAACTTCCAATAATTACATCAGTGGTAATATTAACTAAGCCAAATTCCTTGCCGCATTCCTTAATTTTTTCTTCGAGAACTTCCTTCTTGCCGCTTTCAACATAAAGTTCGTAGCCAAGTTCGCCTGTGAAGCCTGCCCTTGCAACCATAATGTCTAAGTCGCCAACAGTATTGTCTTCAATAGTGAAAAATTTCATAGAAGAAACATCTTTATCCACAATTCTATTTACAAGATCTCTTGACTTTGGACCTTGAAGAGCAAACATAGTTAGCTTTGCAGTAATGTCCTTGTAGTCTATATCGCAGCCGCCCTTAAATTTGTCAAACCAATTAATCATCTTGTCAATGTATAAAGTTGAAATCAAATACTTGTCTTCTTCCAACCTAAAAACAATAACATCGTCAATAATTTTTCCCTCTTCATTTAGCATTGTAGTGTAAAGTGCGTGACCCTTTTTCATATTTTTTATGTCATTTACAAAAACTTTGTCTAAAAAAGTTGCTGCATCCTTACCCTTGACATCTAAAACTTGGTGAGTGAAATCATAATAACCAACGCCATTTCTAACAGCTTCGTGTTCTTTTCTTCTTAATACATCATTTTTCATAAAATCACTTTCCTTTATCACGTTACAAAAATAAATCTCTCACCCCTAATATACCCTCAAAAGTTTTTTAAAAACAAAAAAGCACAAGACATATATCTTGCGCTTTCTTAATAAGTTTAGCTTTTAAATTTTTTATATTGCCTTTACTGAGAGAAAAGCATATTTTTATTCCTCTATTAAAAATCCAAGTTCCTTCAAGACAAGTTCAATTTCTTCAATTACTTCTTCATTTTCAGTAACAACTGTGTGGAAGTGAACTCCACCAGTAAGTACATCTAAGGGCTTTGACTTTTCTTCCTTCATTTTTTCTAAAAATATTTTTACATCTCGCCTAGAGGAGCAGTTTAAATCCTTTTTTATTTCTCCATAAACCTTGTGGTGAACTATTACATCTTTCACTCTTCCACCAAGGTCAACAATAGCATTTAATTCTTTATTTATATCTTTATCGCTGTGTTTAACTTTGAAAACTTTTTGAGTTCTCTCTTCGTTTATATAGTAACCCCTATTAGTTGAAACAATATCCTTTCCACTAGCTCGAAGTATGGCTATATCTTGCACTATTACTTGCCTAGTTACATCAAAATTTTCTGCCAACTTTTCTCCTGATATTGGCTTTTGATTGTCATATAAAAATTTTAATAGGTCATCTCTTCGTGTTTTTGGTTCCTTCATATCTTCCTCAATAGATTTTTAAATTTTTCATGGATAAGTCTAGGACTCCTGCCTGGTAAGTTATGGCACCAGATGAAATATAATCAATGTCTAAATCTTTATAGTCATTAATATTTTCAAGGCTAATATTTCCTGAGCACTCGATTATTGCCCTCTTATCAATAAGCTTAGTGGCTTCTTTTATTTCTTCTATATTCATGTTGTCTAACATAATTATATCAGCTTTAGCTTCTAATGCTTCTTTCACTTCATCTAAATTTTCTACTTCAACTTCAATTTTTTTGACAAAGGGATTTAGGCTTCTTACTTTTTCTATGGCATTTTTTATTCCACCAGCAGCATCTATGTGATTGTCCTTTATCATAATTCCGTCAGATAAGTTATATCTGTGATTGTAGGCGCCGCCAAGAGTTACTGCATATTTTTCCAAAATTCTCATGCCTGGTGTAGTCTTTCTAGTGTCTAAAATTTTTACAGAGTCACTATTAAGGGAAGCTACCATTTTTTTAGTATAAGTGGCAATACCGCTCATCCTTTGCAAATAATTTAGGGCAGTCCTTTCGCCTTCTAAGATTGCCCTGGCTTTTGCCTTTACTATACCCACTAAGTCAGAATTATTTACCTCATCGCCATCAGAAAAATTAAATTCAAAAGTTGCATCTTCATCTAATATTTCAAAGACTCGCTTAAATACATCAAGGCCTGCAATAATTCCCCTATCCTTTGAGATTAAACTTACTTCTCCCTTTTCATCTTTTAAAATTGCATCTGTAGTGATGTCGCCACTAGTCATGTCTTCTCTTAGAGCAGAAATAATATACTTATCAATTACTATTGGCTTTAGCTCTCTCATCTTCTCTTATCCTTTCAAAAATAATAACACGATCTTTTTCTTTATCAATCTTTCCAGCATCAATTTGAAAATCTATTTTTCTATCTTCAAGTTTATTTTCATTTAAGTAATCTGCCAAAAGTCTTCCAAAAACTACACACTCTAAAAGTGAGTTGCAGGCAAGTCTATTGGAACCATGAATACCAACATTTCCTGCTTCTCCAACTGCGAAGAGTCCCTCTATATTAGTCCTTCCCTTAATATCACATTCTATGCCGCCCATAGTATAGTGTTGACATGGAACAACGGGAATATTTTCATATCTTGCATCTATTTGCCTATCTTTTAATTCCTTAAATATCATTGGAAATCTCTTTGGAATTTTGTCTTCACCTAGTGGTTTCATGGACAAGTATTCAAAGTCTACCTTTTCTTTTTTCATTTCCCTTAATATTGCCTTTGCCACAATATCTCTAGGCTTCATTTCGTCGGTGAATCTCTCCTTTTTGTGGTTTAATAAGAGAGCGCCCTCACCTCTTGCAGATTCAGAAATCAAAAATTGTCTCTCTGCCCCTTCTTCATATAGGGAAGTTGGATGAAACTGAATGTAGGAAATATCCTTTAACTTGACACCATTTTTTATAGCCATGGCATATCCATCACCACATATATGAGGGAAATTTGTGCTCCTATCAAAAAGTCCACCTAGTCCACCAGTTGCAAGAACAACATTTGTAGAAATAAAAATTTTATCTAAAGACCTTGCGCCATAGCACTTGCCCTTATTTACAATTAAATCAACAATAGGAGTGTCTTCAAATATTTCTATATTAGCTCTTTCCCTAAGCCTTTTATAAAGGACATCTAAAATCCCCTTGCCAATTTCATCATCTATGTGAAGACCTCTGGCTATCGAATGACCGCCTTCTCTTGCATAATCAAAGTCTCCATTCTTCTTTGTAAATTCAACTCCAAGGTCAAGTAAAAAATTTATTGCATCTTGGGACATATCTACCATTTTTTCCACAGCTTGCAAATTATTTTTGTAGTGACCTGCTTTTAATGTGTCTTCAATAAAAGTTTTTCTGTCAGACTTATCCTTTAGGACATTTATGCCACCTTGAGCCAGATATGAATTTGAATCTTCTAACTTTTTCTTAGTTACTAGGGCAATTTTATAATTTTTACTTAACTCTAAGGCTGTGCTAACGCCTGCTAGTCCAGAGCCAATTATTAAAATATCATATTTTTTCATCTTAAGCACCTAGCTCCAACATTCTCTTTAGAGGAATTAAAGCTTTCTCTCTAATTTCTTTATCTACCTCAACTTGATTTTCATTGTTTTCAATTACCCTAATGACTTTATCAATATTTAATTTTTTCATGTCATTACAAATTGGACTTTTTCTCAATTTTCTAAAATTAATATTTGGATATTTTTTCTTTAGCTCAGTAAAAATTCCTTCCTCTGTAACAACTAGTACATCGTCATATTTTCCAGCTTCTTTAATAATAGCCTTTGTAGAACCTATAAAGTCAGCAAGGTCTAAGACTTCTTTTCTACATTCAGGATGAGCTAAAATTTTTACCTTGCCCTTAAAAGATTTAACATCATCAAGGTCAATTTCATCGTGAACTGGGCAGTAACCATCATTTAAAATAACATTTTTATTTGGAAGTGATTTTTTTATGTAGTCGCCAAGATTTTTATCTGGAACAAAAAATATATTTTTTTCTTTTAATTTATTTACAATTTTTGCAGCATTTGAAGATGTAACGCAAATATCTGAATAAGCTTTTATTTCAGCAGTAGAATTTATATAGGTTACAACTGCTAAATCATCATACTTTGCTCTCATCTCTTTAATCTTTTCTACACTTACCATGTGTGCCATAGGACAATCTGATCCAAGATCTGGCATCAATACATTTTTGCTTGGATTTAAAATTTTTACACTTTCGCCCATGAAGTAAACCCCAGCCATGACTATTGTCTTTTCCTTTAACTCAGTTGCCTTTTGAGCTAGGAAAAAAGAATCTCCTATGTAATCAGCTATAGCTTGTATATCCTCATTTACATAATAATGAGCAAGAATAACTGCATCCTTTTCTTCCTTTAATTTTTTTAAGATTTTCACTTTTTCATCAAAGTTTAGTTTTTCTAAATTTTCCAATTCTATCCAATCTCCTAATAAATTTTAAATAAAATTATATTACAAAAAAGATGATGAGACAAGTCAAGTGTATATACACTTGTGAGGTAAAGTGACCTCTTTATTTTTTAATTTACTATAATTTAAAGACAAAAATTTTCTTTTTAATTTTTATCAGGTCCTTTTATAATTGAAGTAAAAAAAGGC
>NZ_HE978567.1:120734-126670 GCF_000311825.1 Peptoniphilus grossensis ph5
TAAAAAAAAGACCGAAGATTTTATCCTTCGGTCAAATTTTATTCATTTGATTTTAGAGCATCAAGTGCGTTAATCTTTTTTATCCTAAAATGGAATATTATCATTATTAGTGTGTTTATAAAGGCTGTGATTATGCCTGCCAGTATAAAAGGTCTTGCCGTCAAGTCTTCTGGCAACATTGCCATAAAGGGCACTACTATTTGTAAGACTGAGTAGTGCAAAATTTTTCCAACTACAAGTCCTATTAATATTCCAATAAGGGCAAGGATGTGAGTTTCCTTATAGATGTAAGATGTGGTCTCCTTTGGATAAAAGCCCAAAACTTTTATAGTTGAGACTTCTCTTATTCTCTCTTCGATGTTTATATTTGTAAGGTTGTAGAGGACTACAACTTCTAATATTGTCGTCACCATTAAAATTATTATTTCAACCTTTGTTATTGAGAATAAGAATTTATTCAAGACATCCTTTAGGTCGTCGATGTTGGTAATGTTAAAGACTGCCTTGTTTTCTATTGTGGTCTTTGTAAACTCATCCTTGTCAAAGTTTTGAGGCGCCTTTATTAGGTCTGTGTTTGCCACAAAGTCTGAGCCCGTCACTTTTTCAAAGTAGTCTTTATCCATGTAGACATTGTGACCGATGTAAAATTCTGTTATGCCAGCTACTTCAACTTCAAATTCGTTGCCATAGACATCGCGAATTTCAAGTGGGTCCCCAACCTTTAATTTTTTAAGCTTGGAAAGTTTTTCTGTTATTATTACCCCTCTCTTGGAAAGCTCAAGTTCTTCGCCCCCGTCCTTGTCCCTAAGAGCCACATAGTTTTTAAATTCTTCCCTGTCCTCTGGCACAATTACATTTACAACTTGGTCGATCTCATCGTAGTCTACTGTGAATAATTCTTCATAGGTCTTTGTGTACTCTAAATTTTTACCGTCAATTTCCCTTCTGTAATCTCCATAGGCATCTTCGTCAAACTTGCTATCGTATAAAACTGAAAGGTCGTATTTTAAAATTTCTTTAAACTGCAAAGTTTCTACATCTTTTACGGATTCTGATATTCCAAAGCCCAAAACAAGTAGCGCCGCGCAGCCCATGACGCCAACTACTGTCATGAACATTCTCTTCTTTGACAAGAATAAATTTCTTGCCGTTACCTTGGACAAAAAGCTCATCCTGTTCCAGATGAAAGGAATTTTTTCCGGCATTATTCTGTTGCCTTTGGATGGTGCTTTTCCACGAAGAAGATAGGCTGTCTTTTCCTTTAGGTTTTTGTTGACAGTGATTATTGCCGCCACTGTTGTAAATATAAATCCAATGGCTATGGCAAAAATTATCCTAAGTGGAAAGGCATTTATAATCAAGTGGTCTTGGAAAATCGTCTTTGTTGAATAGGCATTGCCTATGATGTAGGTCAATAGATAAGACCCAGTTATGGCGCCAAGAGTGCCACCAATTATTGATGTCAGCGTGCCATATAGGAAAAATTTTCTTCCAATTTCTCTATTGGTGTAGCCCAGAGCCTTGTAGGTTCCAATTACCACTCTATTTTCGTCTACCATTCTTGTCATTGTCGTGAAGCAAACTAAAAGTGCTATGGCAAAGAAAAATATTGGGAAGATAAAGGATAGTCCGTCCACTCTCTTTGCATAGTCCAAGTAGGTGTTGATGTCGCCTGAAAGGTGTCTAGGCGTGATCTTGTAGCGAGGTTGTTTTATTAGGCTAAGATACTTTCTTCCGTCGGCAATTTTTTCTCTTGCGTCAGAAATTTTTTCTTCAGCCTCCTTGGACTTGTCGCTGAATTCTCTTTCACCTTTTTTAAGGTCCAACTCTCCCTTGTAGAGCTTGCCCTTGGCATCGTCTAACTTGTCCTTGCCAGTCTTTAGCTCCTTATCAAGCCTTTCCTCTCCTCTTTGGAGTTCATCAGTGCCAGACAAATATTTTTCCTTGGCTCTTGATAGCTTCTCTCTGCCCTCTACATATTCGTCGTACTTTTCCTCGTACTCCTTCTTGCCACTTTCGTAGTCGGCGCTCCCCTGGTCAAGCTTTTCTTGAGACTCATCAAGTTTCTTCTTAGCCTTATTGAGTTCTTCCTTGGCTTCTTGAAGTTTCCTCTTATTTTTTTCTATTTCATCCTTATTTTTTGCGTATTCCTCTTCGCCCTTTTCGGCTTCAGCAATTCCCTCTTCAAGCTGCTTTTTTCCCTCTTCAAGTTGTAGCTTACTTGCATCAAGAGTCGCCCTTGCTGCTACAAGTTTTTTCTCGCTTTCATTTATTTTTTCAATGCCAGCCTTGCCAACCTTGACCTTGGCTTTTAAGTCATCTAAGCTTCCAGTGATTCCCCCTGGCACTTCCTTATTTATTTCCTCAAGAGCCTTGTCAATTTCAGCCTTGGAATTATTTAAAAATTCTAACTTTTTATTTAGGGCTTCCTTATTTTTTTGAAGTTCTGCCCTTTGCCCCTCTAAGCCTTGAAGTTTAGCCTCAAGTTTTATTCTGTCCTCATCTGATAAATTTGGATCATTAAGAGCCGCATTTGTACTTGCAATTTCAGCCTCAACTTGCCCAAGTCCACCATCAACTTGGTCTATCTGTGCCTTTGTACTTGCAATCTCACTTTCAATAGTGGGAAGTTTATTTAAAATTTCACTGGCTGTGTCCAAAATTTTATCTAGGGCATAAATTTTTTCCACTGCATCTTCATAGGAAGTGGCTCCCATTTTAGTGACTAGCTCCTCTTTGCCTGCTTCAAGCTGCTTTTTGCCGCTGTCGTATTCCCTTTCGCCTTCCTCATATTTTTTCATTCCTTCAGCAAGCTTGACCTTGGAATCTTCAATTTTTTGCCAGCCATCGTCTAATTTTTTTCTGCCTTCAAGGAGCTTGTCTTCCCCTTCTTTTAGTGCCTTTTCTGATGCTTCAGCCTGACCAAGACCCTTTTGGTACTTTTCCTTACCATCAGCCAGTTGTTCCCTGCCAGAATCCAATTCAACTTTTGCATCATCAAGCTTTTTCTTTCCATCGCTTAACTTTTCGTAGCCGTCAATGAGTTTTCTCTCGCCGTCATCAATTTCCACAGATGCCTTGTAAAGTTTGTCTCTATTTTTTGAAATTTCAGACTCTGCATCACTTTTTTCCTTGTTGTACTTGTCTAGACCCTCTTGATAATCCTTTTTGCCCTCGTTTAAGTCCTTACGACCCTTGACAAGTTTATCCTTTGCATCAGTGAGCTTGTCCTCTGCATCAGTAATCTTGTCCTCAGCATCTACTATCTTGTCAGAAATTTCATCTTGGATAGAAGCAAGTCTCTCCTTAGGTCTATTTTTTAAATCGATCTTTAGGGCGCGAGTCTTCTTGTCCATGTAGTCCACATATTCCTTGTCAGCAGTCACAAGACCCTCTGTGCCCAAAAATTTTAGCTTGGCAAGAGTTGGCTCTCCAGAAAAGTTTCCATCGTCAATGTAGGCGAAGAAAGAAATTTTTCCATAACCCCTTTCAGAATAAGTTCCGTTCTTGTCTTAAATGAAGTCAAGAGAATTTGCAAAGCCTACCACCTTGTAGGAAAGCCTCTTTAAGTCATTGTCATCATCGTCGTCATTGTCCTCCTTAAAGGAAATGATGTCGCCAATTTTTTTGCCATCATTTTTCATTCTGGAGTCCAGTACAATTTCATCAGGGCTCTTTATACTTCTTCCCTCAACAATTTCTGGCTTAGAAATTTCATAGGGGATATTCAAGACTTTTATGACAATAGAATCTCCCAATAAGAAGACATCCTTGTCATAGCCGTATTCAAGCTCAGAGATGTCCTCTTGGTCCTCGATAATAGCCTTGTCTTTATCTTCCAGACCAATAGCACAGAAATTTTTAGGTCCTCTTGATTTAGTTGTGTGATTTTATTATCAAGGGTGTTTCGCATAACTTGCCCCGTAGAGAGCAAGCCAATTAATACAAAAACACCTAGAAAGACAATTATTAAAATAGATATAAATCTCGGAAGAGAATTTTTTATCTCTCTAAAATTATCTTTATCGCAAGCTTTCACCCTGCACCTACCATTCTATTTCCATAATATCCCTTGGATTTTTGTTGATAAAAACATCCTTTACCCTTGCATCAGAAATTTCAATTAATCTGTCTGCAGAATTTTTTATTGCCGAATTGTGAGTAATTAAAACCACTGTAGTGTCTGTTGTCCTAGTTAAATCTTGCAAGAGCTTTAAAATTTGCTTGCCTGTGTTATAGTCAAGAGCTCCCGTTGGCTCGTCGCACAAGAGAAGTTTTGGATTCTTTGCAATTGCACGAGCAATGGAAACCCTCTGCTGTTCGCCACCAGATAATTGTGATGGGAAGTTATCCATTCTCTCACCAAGTCCCACAGATTTTAAAACTTCCACTGGATCCTTTGCCTTCTTTACAATTTGTGTGGCAAGCTCAACATTTTCAAGAGCCGTCAAGTTTGGAATGAGATTGTAAAATTGAAATACAAAGCCCATGTCATACCTTCTGTAATCTGTGAGTTCCCTCTCATTAAAGGAGACAATGTTTTTGCCATCAACAAAGAGTTCGCCACCAGAAGCAGTGTCCATGCCGCCAAGAATATTTAAAAAAGTTGACTTTCCAGCACCAGATGCGCCGAGAATTATTGCAAATTCATTTTTTTCTATTTCAAAATTTAATTTATCATTAGCCATTACAGATCTCTCGCCAATGTTGTAGACCTTGGAAAGATTTTTAACTTCAATAAAAGCCATAATATCACCTGATGCTATTATATCAAAATCTAACTATTTTAACATTTAAAAAAACGCCCATGACTGAGCGTTAATTAATAATTTTATTACATTTACTTGAAAAATATTCCAACTATTTTATCATCCTTATCAAAACTTACCCTAAAAAGAACATCCTTCTTTTCATACTTGACCTTTTGTAAAATAGTCGAATAAGTTGAGCCTGAATTTTTATCCTCTTCATAGATCCCCTTAGCGTCACCGAATTCTACAAATTTCCCATTTTCATCAAGATTTTTATAGGCTTCTTCCAAAATTTCTTTTTTAAATCCCAGTGATTTTTCTGTTAAATCAATAAATTCATCTGTTTTTCTCTCATTGACTAAACTTATGGCAGCTTGAGATTTTTTTTGATACTTATTAAAATCCTCATCTGACATTTTTTTAGTCTTAGAACCGCAGGCAACCAAAAGTAATACAATAGCTGTTAAAGTTATAATTTTAAATTTTTTCATTTCTATTCCCTCCTAAATTAATTTTAAAAATGAAAATTAAGATAAATATACAAAGTAAAGTCCAACTTCCGTACAAAATCAAATTACTAAATCCAAAAATATTCTTTAATATTATAAAATAATCAAAAAAACCATGTAAAAAAATCGCTAGAATTAAATATCTGTATTTTTCCATTCTATTAAATCCAAGCCATATTAATAAAGTCATACCAATATGAAAAATCACCGCTAACAATCTTTCATATAATCCTAAAAAAATATCAGACCTAGTCATTAGGTTTAGACTGCTAGAACTCACAATAAGAACAAATATTACTTCTACAAGTCCATGACCTAACCCAAAAATAATTGCATCTGACTTGCTATTACTTTCTTTTAAAAATTTATCCTTAAAAATAAATCTTCCACCCTCTTCAAAAAGTCCAGCACTCAGTGTGATTAAAAATCCATATAATAGTGGATAAAGACTCTGAAAGTTGTTGAGCCATAAGTTGTTGTTTAATAATTTCAAAATAGGTAATCGAAGGCATAGCTGTGACAATACAAAACATATCATTCCTAGCAAAAATAATTTTAAGAATTTTTTCACAATTAAAACCTCTTTCTATTTAGATTATTGTCTAAATAGAATTTTATCATCATTGTTTTGCTATGTCAATAAAATTCCTTTGATTTTAAATACAAAATAAAAGGC